>DASPNA010000168.1:0-4903 GCA_035626775.1 Thermoanaerobaculia bacterium | reverse complement strand
TTCATGAGGACTTATGAAGTCCTGTTCATCCTTTCTCCGCAAGTGACGGAGGAAGAGGCGACGACCCTCATCAACGACTTCAAGACGATCGCAACCGGAACCGGTGCGACTCTGAAGAGCGAAGATGCCTGGGGCCGCCGCCGTCTTGCATACCCCATCCAGAAGTTCAACGAGGGCATCTACCACCTCTTCGTGCTCGAGAGCGAAAACTCGCTTTCCGAGCTCGACCGGCGCATGAAGAACGTCGACCGCGTCCTGCGGCACGTCATCGTGCGGACCGACCTCGAGCAGAAGCGGGCCGACAAGCTCGCCAAGCGCAACCCGAAGAAGGAGCGCCTCCGTCCGTCCGCCGCTTCTGCTCCCACACAGGCTGCAGAGGTGGCTCCGGAGAGCGCGATGCTGGCTGCGGCCGACGAAGCGGCGCCGCAGGCGTAAGGAGAGACGACGATGGCAACGATGGCACCGAGAGGTAGAGGTCCGGCCAGCGGTCCCGGCGGCGACGATCGCCGCGGCGGCGGTCCGGGTGGCCAGCAGGGCGGCAAGAAGAAGTTCTTCTATCGCCGCAAGCGCGTCTGCAAGTTCTGCGTCGAGAAGATCGAGTACATCGACTTCAAGGACGTGAAGACGCTCCAGCAGTTCATCCCCGAGCGCGGAAAGATCCTGCCGCGCCGCATTTCCGGCACCTGCGCGCTGCACCAGCGCAAGCTGCAGAACGCGATCAAGCGCGCGCGCATCGCGGCGCTGCTGCCGTTCACCGCTGACTGATTTCCATGATCGAAATGTCTCTCCAGCAGAGCGAGTCCGTCGCGCTTCGGCACCGGTCCCCGGGCCGGCAGTCGCGCAGCGTGGCCGTGTACTCGCTGCTCGCGGCGCTGATGATCATCACGCCGTTGCTGGTATTCGTGCCGGCGGTGCTGTTCCATTGCGCGATCCGCAACGGACGGCGCGCCGCATGGGCGACGGCTTTGTTCGCGATCGGCATCGGTGCGTTGTACATCGTGGCCGTGCCCGATCCGGCGGCCGTGCGGAACATGGCCTGGTCCAGCCTGGCCGGCGTCTCGCTGTCAGTGATCCTGCCTTCGCTGGCGGTGCTGCCGCTCGTCGAGCGCGCGGAGAAGTTCGGCCGCGTTCTCGTCGCGTTGCTTCTCGGCAGTGCGGTGGGACTGGCGGTGACGGAGCTCGCCTCACGCGCGTTGCTCGCGTTTTCGCCGTTTGCCGCGCAGGTGGCCGAGGTGCAACGGAGCAACGTGCAGTTCGTGCAGTTCTATCGCACGAACGGCGTCACGCCCGAAAACCTGCGCATGATCGAGCGGTGGGCGTCATTCAACACCTTCCTGCTGCCCGCTTTTCTGCTGCTCATGCTCAGCTTCGTGTTCATCCTCAGCCTGCTGATGCTCGGCCGGCTGAAAGTGTGGCGCGAGCTTGCGGCCGCGCGCGGCGACAACGAAACGCTCGGCGCGTACCTGTTCCGCAACTTCTCGCTGCCGGACTGGCTGCTGTTCGCCTTCATCATCGGCGGACTGACGCCGCTCGCTTCAGGGATGCTGCAGAAAGTGGCTGCGAACACGCTGGCCGTGGTGGCGTTCCTGTACGTCCTGCAGGGGCTGGCGATCTTTCGCTTCCTCCTCGTGGCGATGGGCGCGGGCTTCGCCGGCACGATGCTCGGCTGGCTGCTGCTGGCGTTCCTCACGCTGACCGGCGTGGGGCCGCTGCTGCTCGGACTGGCGGGACTCTTCGATCCATTCTTCGATTTTCGACGTTTCAAGAAACGAAAGGACGACTCTCATGAAAGTCATTCTGACTGAGGAGATCCGCGGCCTCGGCACGCGCGGCGACGTCGTGACCGTGAAAGACGGTTACGCACGGAACTTTCTCCTTCCCAAAAATCTCGCGCGCGAAGCGTCGGCGGGAAATCTCAAGCAGATCGAGCACGAGCGCCGCAAGTGGGCGCTGCTCGCATCGCAGGAGAAGGACGCCGCGCAGAAGGCCGCCGACAAGGTCAAGGGCGTGAAGATCACGATCGAGAAGCGCGTCGGCGAGCACGGACATCTGTTCGGCTCCGTCACCGCCAACGAGATCGCCGACGGCCTGATGGCCAAAGGCATCGAAGTCGACAAACGCCGCATCGAGCTCGATCAGCCGATCAAGAACCTCGGCGTGCACGACGTGGATGTGCGCCTGCACCGCGACGTCACCGCCAAGATCCAGGTCGAGGTCGTTGCGCTCGGCGTGGAGAAGCTCGAAGAGCCTGCGGCCACCGAAGCGTCGGCAGAGTAACGCCAATTACAATGCGTCACTCCCCCTCACCCTAACCCTCTCCCCAGTGGGGAGAAGGCTGGGTGAGGGGGAGTCTTTGTGCGATGGCTGACGAAAACTACGTCGACGCGGCTCCCGCCGGTGCGGATGGCTGGCGCGAGACCTGGCTGAGCGACCGGCGCTACCGTCCGCAGCCGTCGCGTTTCGAATGGCTGCTGCGCATCGTGCGCCGCCTCGTGCGCCGCGCGGGTGAGCCCGATTCGGAGCGGCAGAAGAACTTCAACGTCGCGCTGCTCGATCTCTTGAGCGACGTACGTGACGACATTGCGGGCGCGCGCCGCGACTTTCGCGCCGATCTCGAAACGGTGCAACGCGATCTCGCGGCCGCGATCGGCGTTGAAAGCGCGAAGCTGCGCGAGCTCGTGGTCGTCGCCGCGAAGCGCAACGATTCACTGATCGCCGCACTCGATCAGAAGATCGAGAGTGTGGCCGTGCGCGTTCGCGACGCGGTCAATCCCATCGTTCCTGCGACCGCGTCCGACGTTTTGTATCGACGGCTCGAAGACGCGCTACGCGGCAGCGAAGCACACGTGCGCGAGGACGTGCAGCCCTACGTCGAGCTCGCGTCGAATCACCAGCCGGTGCTCGACGTCGGCTGCGGACGCGGAGAGTTTCTCATCGCATGTCACGAACGCGGCATCAAGGCGCGCGGCGTCGACGTCAACGAGCGCTCGGTCAGCGATCTGCGTCAACGCGGCTTGAACGTGACCGTCGCGGAGATTCCGGAGTGTTTCTCGGATCTCGCCGATGGCTCGCTCGCCTCCGTGCTGGCGATGCATGTCGTCGAACATTTGCCGGTCGAGGCGTTGTTCGCGTTGTTCCGCGAATCGGCGCGCGTGCTGCGCGCCGGCGGATTGCTCATGATCGAAACGCCGAACGCGGAATCGATGGCCATGACGGCCGGGGATTTCTGGCGCGATCCGACGCACCGCGCGCCGCGACATCCCGCCGCGCTGACGGTGCTGGCGCGCGAACATGGATTCGCCATTGAAGAGATTCGTGCCGTGCACGAAGTGCCGGAAGGAACGCGCATCCCGATTCACGCGGACGATGCGCCGGAGCTCCAGCGCGTGATTCACGCGATCAACGATCGGTTTTTCGCGCCGCAAGACCTGCGGCTCATTCTGCGCAAGTAGCGTTCTGGAGCGACGGGCTCTCAGCCCGTCGAAATTGAGCAACGACGGGCTGAGAGCCCGTCGCTCCAGATCTTCGCAGGTCTTAATCGAGAGCGCGAACGTCGATGACTGCCTGCGACTTCTGCGGCAAGGTCGCTCCGAGAATCAGACCGGCGATCAAACCGCCGAAGTGCGCGGCCATGTCGATCTGCGGCATCGTGAATCCGATGGCGATGTTCGCCACGATCCAGAACAGCAACTGCTGCACGATGCCCCGCGCCCAGCGTTCGTGCCGAAAACGCGGCGAGCGGCGGATCGAGAAGATGAACGCGCCGAGGATTCCGAAGATCGCGCCGCTGGCGCCGACCGATGGCCCTGCGTTGTGCAGCAGGCTGGTGATCGACGCCACGATGCCGGTGACGAAGTAGATCAGCACGAAGCGGCGCGTGCCGAACATCATTTCGAAGAGGCGTCCGAGCTGCCACAGCGCGAACAGATTGAAGCCGAGGTGGAGGAGATCGCCGCGAATGGTGCCGTCGCCGTGGAGGAACATCGCGGAAATCAACCGCCAGTATTGGCCGTCTTCGAAAACCCGCGACGCGATGATGGCGCCGAGCTCGGCGAGGATTTCCGGGTTGCGCCACGCCCCCGTGCGGATCTCGATGACGAATCCCGCGATGATGGCGCCGAAGATCAAATGTGTTGCCGGTGTGTACGGCTGCCGTTCGGTCATCGACGCTCCAGCAGCGCGGAGACGCGCCGCATGAGCAGGTGAGCGAAGCGCGGGGAGATCTCTTTGAGTCGCATGAACACCGCGGCCAGCACCGGCAGGATGCGCCGATAGCCGCCGTCCTCGGCCGCATTGCAAACAGCGCGCGCGACGCGCGCGGCCTTGACGGGGATCATCAGCTTCGACGCGCCGGGCATCTTCGCGCGGTCGGCGGTCTCGAAAAACTCGCTGTCGGTCGTTCCGGGGCACACCAACGCGACGCGCACACCGCGACCGAGCACTTCATCGCGCAACGCTTCCGTGAACCCGATCACGGCGAACTTCGTCGCGCAGTACCCGGTCATGCGCGCGAAGCCCATGATTCCGGTGATCGACGCGATGTTGACGATCGTGCCGTTGCCGCGCTGGAGCATCGCCGGCAGAAACGCCTTCGTGCAGTGGACGGTGCCGAAGTAGTTCGTCTCCATCATCGAGCGCCATTCGTCGATGTTCGCCTCGTCCGTAGAGTCGAAAATGGCGAACCCGGCGTTGTTGACGAGCACGTCCACGGCGCCCGCTTTTTCGGCCAGATTCGCGCATTGTTCGGGCTTCGTAACATCGGTTGCGACCGGCATTGCGCGGACGCCGAGGGCGCGGCATTCGGCGGCCAGTTGCTCGAGCAATTCGGCGCGGCGCGCGGCCAGAACCACGTGCGCGCCGCGACGCGCCATCTCCAGCGCGGTGGCGCGGCCGATGCCGCTCG
>DASPNA010000167.1:0-91069 GCA_035626775.1 Thermoanaerobaculia bacterium | reverse complement strand
CGCCTTCCGCGGTGTAGTCGATGTCGTTGTCGCGATCAGTGGCCATAATGCAGCTCGACAGTGCAAACGCCGCTCCCGGTCGACGGGCTCATCGATCGCGTCGTCTCCCTCGTGCGCACGGAGCGGCGCGCGGTCATCGTCGCTCCGCCCGGCGCCGGAAAGACGACGCGCATTCCGCCCGCGCTCACCGCGCTCGGACGCACGATCCTCCTGCAACCGCGCCGCGTGGCCGCACGCACGCTCGCGCGCCGCATCGCATTCGAGCGCGGGTGGAACATTGGCGAGGAGATCGGCTGGCAGATCCGCTTCGAGCGCCGCTTCACCGATCGCACGAAGTTGCTCGTCGCCACCGAAGGGATCCTCACCGCCCGCCTGCAATCCGATCCGCTGCTGAGCGATTTCAACGTGGTCATCCTCGACGAGTTCCACGAGCGGAGCATCCACGCCGACCTCGCGCTGGCACTCGTGAAGCAGGCCGCCGACACGCGTGACGATCTCGCGGTCGTGGTGATGTCCGCCACCATCGACGCAGCACCTGTCGCCCACTTCCTTGGCGCGCAGGTGTTGGAGATCGACGCACGGCGTCATCCGATCGACATCCGCTACGCCAATTTGCCAATGATCCGCGCGATCGAACAGGTCGCGCGCGATGCGAAGGGGCACATCCTCTGCTTTCTCCCTGGTGCGCGTGAGATCGAAGACGTCCGCCGCGCGATTCCACACGCGCTTCCGCTGCACGGCTCGCTTCCGGTCGAGCAGCAGGAGCAGGCGCTCGCGCCGTCGCGCGAACGCAAGATCATTCTCGCGACGAACGTCGCCGAGACGTCGCTGACAGTGGAAGGCGTCACGGACGTCATCGACTCCGGCACGCATCGCACGCTTCGTTTCGATCCGAACACGGCCGTCGATCATCTCGTGCTCGAGCAGATCTCGCTCGACTCCGCCGATCAACGCGCCGGCCGCGCGGGCCGCACTGCTCCGGGCCGCGCGTTGCGATTGTGGGACGAGCGGATGATTCTCCGCCCGCAACGCGAGCCCGAAGTTCGCCGCGTGGATCTCGCCTCGGCCGTCCTCGACATCATCGCGTGGGGTGGCGATCCGAGGACGTTCGAATGGTTCGAGCGTCCGCCCGACTATCGCATCGACGCCGCGCTCGAGCTTCTGCGTCGCCTGGGAGTCACTGACTCGCGCAGCGCAGCGGAACTAAGACTCATTCCGCTGCATCCGCGTCTCGCGCGCGTGCTGCGCAATGGTGGTCAGGCGGCGGTGCGCGTCTGCGCGTTGTTGTCCGAGGATGTGCGGAACATCGGCAGCGGCGACGCGCTCACGCTCGCCGATTCGCCACGTCTCGATTTCGCCGCGCGCGAGCTCGCGCGAGATGTGAATTCTGGAACGACGGGCTCTCAGCCCGTCGGCAGCATTCGACGGGCGGAAAGCCCGTCGCTCCAGACTCGGCGCGCGTTACTCGCCGGCTATCCCGACCGCGTCGCCATGCGGCGCGAGCCCGGTTCGCTGCGACTTCTCTTATCGAGTGGCACCGGCGCGGCGTTGACGCGGGAGAGCGGCATGCACGACGGCGAGTTTCTCGTCGCGCTCGATGTCAGCGGTGGCGCGGAGGCGCTCGTGCGCATCGCCAGCGTCGTCGAGCGCGACTGGCTCACGCCGACGCGTGAAGACATCATTCACACGATTAAAGGCGACGGCAAAGTGCGCGCGACGAAGCGCGTCTGGTACGACGAACTGCTGCTGCGTGAGATCAACGTCGCGCCCGATCCGCTCGAAGCGCATCGCCTGACCGAGGAGTGGCAGCGCGCGAATGTCGATCCGGAGCTCGCGCGACGCATTGCATTCAGCGGGGGGGACGAGCGCCGCGTGCATCAACTCGCGCCGGAACGCATCGACCTGCCGAGCGGCCGGACGGCGAAGCTCGAATACAAAGAGGACGGATCGGTGGTTGCATCCGTGAAACTGCAGGAGCTCTTTGGCCTCGCCGATACGCCGCGCATCGGGCCGAAACAGACGCCGATCACGTTCGCTTTGCTCTCCCCTGCCGGACGGCCCGTGCAAGTCACGCGCGATCTGCGCAGCTTCTGGAACGGCGCGTATCAGGAGGTGCGCAAGGAACTGCGCGCGCGCTATCCGAAACATCCGTGGCCGGAGGATCCGTGGACCGCGGCAGCGACGCATCGGACGAAACGAAAATAGAATGCGCTGCGAAAGGAGACTGCCCTTGTCTCGAATCCTTGCCGCCGCGGCGCTGCTGCTCACGCTGACCACGCCCGCGCTCGCACAGTCACAGGAGTCCATGCAAAAACTCGAAACGGAGCTCGTCGCAAAATACGGAGAGGCGCAGCGCCCGCGCATCCAACGCGGCATCAAACAGGTCGCGCAGTTCTGGCGCGCGGAGGATGGCGATCAGGCCGCGTTCGAAGAGCTGATCCGCACGCATTTCGCGGGCGATCAAGTCACGCTCGACGCGCTCTTCAATCGCCTGCACTTCGTGTTCGAGTCGATCTACGGACACATGCAGGAGATCGGACGCGATCTCCGTTGGCAGTCCGATCTCGACATCGGACCGGTGCTGCCGTTCGACGAGATCCTCGCCGGCTACGAGCCGTCCGCGCACATCAACGACGACTTCTTCAAGAACAAGATGGCGTTCGTGGTGCTGCTCAACTTCCCGATTACGACGCTCGAGCAGCGGCTCACCGAGGGCGAGAAGTGGTCGCGTCGCGAATGGGCCGAAGCCGCACTCGGACTCGCGTTCTCGAAGCGCATTCCGTCCGAGGTCAGCCTGGCCATCGCGAAAGCATCCGCGGATTCATCGCAGTACGTGGCCACGTACAACATCTGGATGCATCACTTGGTCGACGACAAAGGCGCGCGGCTCTTCCCCGCGAAGATGCGCCTGCTCGAGCACTGGAACCTGCGCGACGAGATCAAGGCGAACTACAGCGCGGAGGATGTGATATCGCGGCTGCCGAAGCAGCGGATGATCCAGCGCGTGATGGAGCGGATCGTCGATCAGTCGATCCCCGAGGCCGTGATCGACAATCCGAACGTCGACTGGAATCCGGTCACGAACGAAGTGAAGCCCGCCGCGGTCGATGATGCCGACGACGGTGAAGGTCGTGCCGCACCCGCGAAGATCACGAACGCGCGCGAACCCGACACGCGCTACGCGCGCATCCTCGACACGTTCCGCGCGTCGAAGCTCGTCGATCCGTACTCGCCGACCGCACCCACACACATCCGCCGCTCGTTTGAAGAAGGCCGGCAGATGCTCGAATCGCGCGTGCAGGCGATGCTCGAAGAGGTCGTCTCCTCGCCGCTCGTGCCCCGTATCGCGAAGCTCATCGAGCAGCGCCTCGGCCGCAAGCTCGAGCCGTTCGACATCTGGTACAACGGTTTCCGTCCGCGCGGCAAATACTCCGAGGCGGAGCTCGACGCGATCACGCGCAAGCGCTATCCGAACGCCGAGGCCTACAAGAAAGACATGGCCAACCTGCTCGTGAAGCTCGGCTTCACGAAGGAGCGTGCCGAGTATCTCGCAGCGAACATCGAGGTCGATCCGGCGCGCGGCTCCGGACACGCGATGGGCTCCGCGCGGCGCGGCGACAACCCTCGCCTGCGCACGCGCGTCGGCAAGGAGGGGATGGACTACAAGGGCTTCAACATCGCGGTACACGAGATGGGGCACAACGTCGAGCAGGTCTTCTCGCTGAAGAACATCGACTACTACTCGCTGCAGGGTGTGCCCAACACCGCGTTCACGGAAGCACTGGCGTTCGTGTTCCAGGCCAAAGACCTCGAGTTGCTCGGCCTGGCCAGTGCGACCGCGGAATCACGCGCGCTGCAGACGCTGAACGATTTCTGGGGCACCTACGAGATCGCGGGCGTCGCGCTCGTCGACATGGCCATGTGGCACTGGATGTACGACCATCCCGGCGCGACGCCGGAGCAGCTCAAGAACGCCGTGGTGCAGATCTCCAAGGACATCTGGAACAAATACTACGCACCCGTCTTCAACAAGCGCGACGTCACGCTCCTCGGCGTCTACGCGCACATGGTCAACAACTTCCTCTACCTGCCGAACTATCCGATCGGACATCTGATCGCGTTCCAGATCGAAGAGCAGATCGAGAAGACCGGCAACCTTGGCGCGGAGTTCGAGCGCATGGCCCGATATGGAAGTCTGCCGCCGGATCAGTGGATGAAACACGCGACCGGCGCGCCGGTGGGAGCCGAGGCGCTGTTGCACGCGACGGAGAAGGCGTTGGGAGTGGTGAAGTAAGCAACCCCTCATCCGCCCGCCGGGCACCTTCTCCCCTCGCCGAGGGGAGAAGGTCACGGCGCGAGGGTTACTTCGCAGCCGCGGCGGGTGCAGCCGCGACTTTCTTGTCCATCTCGAGATTGATCGAGACCTTCACGTTGTCGCCGAGGAGGACGCCGCCTTCGTCGAGGGTGCGGTTCCAGACCACGCCGTAGTCTTTGCGGTCGATGGTCGTTTCGATCTCGAAGCCCGCTTTCTCGCCCTTTGCGGTTTTGCCGAAGCCGAGGAATGTGACGGGAAGCGTGACGCGCTTGGTGACGCCGTGCATCGTGAGATCGCCCGTGACGTCGAACTCGTTCTTCGACTTCGGGGTTACGCTCGTGCTCTTGAACGTGATGGTCGGAAACTTCGCCACGTCGAAGAAGTCGGCGCTGCGGAGGTGGTTGTCGCGGTTCGCGTTGCCGGTGTCGATGCTGGTCGCCTGGATCGTGAAATCGACCGACGACTTCGCCGGATCGGCACGATCGATGTTGACGTCGGCGGTGAAGTCACGGAACTGACCGACCACGTTGGCCATCATGTGACGGACCTTGAACGTCGCGGTCGAGTGATTGCGGTCGACGACGAACGTCTCTGTGGCGGTCTGAGCGAAGAGCGGCAGCGCCGCGAACGTGAGGACGAGAAGGGTGCGCGTCAGTTTCATGCGCGGTCGGAACGCTCCGGCGACCTCGACGCTTCCCGCGCCGCGTGAATCCCGGCCAGGCGGCCGCTGGCCCACGCCCACTGAAAGTTGTAACCACCGATGCGGCCGTCGACGTCGAGGATCTCGCCGCAGAGATACAACCCTGCGCGTTTTCGCGATGCCATCGTCGCGAGATCGATCTCCGCGAGCGGCACTCCGTCCGCCGTCACCTCCGCAAAATCGAAACCACGGTCGCGCACGACCGGCATCGGCATCTCGACGAAAGCGCGCACGATCTTGCGCCGCTCGTCTTTCGTGAGCTGGCCAAGCGGTACGGCGTCACCGGCGAGAATTGCGAGGAGGCGCTCCGGAACACGTCCGCGCATGACGCCGGCGACAGTTGCGCGCGGATTGCCGCGCATCAGGAGTGACTCGACGGATTCGAACGTCTCGCCGGGGAGGAAGTTCGCGAAGAGCTGACCGCGCGTCGCGATCCAGTGGCGCGAGATGTCGAGCACGACCGGACCGCTCAGCCCGAAGTGCGTGAAGAGCATGGAGCCGCGTTGACGCACCAGCACGCGGCCGGTATCGGCGCGTACCGACAGTTCGGCGTCGAGACTCGTGCCGCTGAGGTTCGCCATCCAGTGGCCGTCTTCGAGCACGAGCGGCACCAGCGCCGGGAAGACCTCGCCGACCGTGTGGCCGAGGGAGCGCGCGAGCGCGTAGCCGGTGCCGTCGCTGCCGGTTTTCGGGATGCTGCGGCCGCCGGTGGCGAGGATGAGGACGCGGGCGTCGATCGAATCGTCGATCCGGAACGCCGGCGTCTCGCCGGCTGAGCGGGCGGCGTCCTCGCCGCCGTCCCCGAGAACGGGAGCGGGACGCTCCCTGCTCAGCCGGCGGGACGCCGCCGTTCCAATCTCCGTGACCTTCACGCCCGTGCGCAGCTCCACATCGGCCGCCCCCACCAGCGCGTCGAGCACCGTCTTTGCGCGATCGCTGGTCGGAAACAGCTTCCCGGTTTCCTCGCACTTCATCGTCACGCCCATCGCGGCGAACCACGCGATGGTCTGCTCAACCGTAAACGTGCGCAGCACTTTCGCAATCGCGTTGCGGTTGCCGTTGAAGTCGCCGGGCGTGACCACGTCGTGCGTGATGTTGCAGCGGCCGCCGCCGGAGATGAGGATCTTCGCGCCGAGCTTCTTCGCGCCGTCGAGCAGCACGATCTTCGCGTCCGGCGCCGTGCGTCGTGCGAAGATCGCCGCGGTCAGTCCCGCAGCGCCGCCGCCGATGATGGCGATGTCGTACACAGTCGCAGAGAAGTAACACAACGGACTCGTTTTCGGGCTTTGATCCGCCCGAACTCTGCGACTATCCTCCGCGTCCTATGCGCCGCCCGCTTCTCCTGCTGACCACGCTCGTCATTGCCACATCCTCATTCGCTCGCGACGCCGCGCAGCTCCAGATCGCGCTTCGCAAACTCGCCAACGTCGGCGGTGCTCTCTACGTCGCCGCGCATCCCGATGACGAGAACACCGCCTTCCTGGCGTGGTCGGCGAACGAGCGTGGCTATCGCACCGCGTATCTCTCCGTGACGCGCGGCGACGGCGGCCAGAATCTCATCGGCGACGAGAAGGGTCCGCTCCTCGGCGTCATCCGGACTCAGGAGCTGCTCGCCGCGCGGCGCATCGACGGTGCGGAACAGATGTTCACGCGCGCCATCGACTTCGGCTACTCGAAGACGCCGGCGGAGACGTTGGCGATCTGGGGTCGCGAGGCGGTGCTCGCCGACGTGGTATGGGCGATCCGCAAGTTTCAGCCGGACGTGATCGTCACACGCTTCCCCACCAACGGCGAAGGCGGCCACGGACACCACACCGCCTCGGCCATGCTCGCCGAAGAAGCATTCGTCGCCGCCGCCGATCCGACCAAGTTCCCCGAGCAACTGAAGTGGGTCTCGCCATGGCAGGCCAAACGGATCTTCTGGAACCGCTTCTCGTTCCGTCCCGTCGATCCGAATGATCCCGCGCTCGCTAACTCGCTGCGCGTCGACCTCGGCACCTTCAATCCGCTCCTCGGCCGCGCGTACACCGAGATCGCCGCCGAAAGCCGCAGTGAGCACAAGAGCCAGGGCTTCGGTTCCGCCGAACGCCGGGGCTCGATCCTCAACTACTTCGACCTGCGCGCAGGCGAGCCCGCGCAGAAAGATCTCTTCGAAGGCGTCGACAGCCGCTGGTCGCGTTACCCCGGCGGCGAGAAGATCGGCGAGATCCTGCAGCGCGCGGCGGACACGTTCGACGTCAAGGATCCGCAGGCGTCTTTGCCGCTGCTGCTGCAGGCGCACAACGCGTTCCTGCAGCTTCGCGCGAATCCCGAGTGGTCGCTCGCGCGCAAGCCGTGGCTCGAACAGAAGCAACGCGAGCTGCTCGAGGCGATCCGCGAATGCGCCGGCATCGCCATCGACGTCGCCGCGGCCGACTCGATGATCGCGCCGGGACAGAAACTACCGGTGAGCGTCACGGTCGTGAATCGCTCCGACTATCCGTTCCGCCTCTCCATGGTCGCGTCGCTGTTCGCCAATCCGAGCAAGGCGCCCGGTGTGAAGCTGGAGAACAACAAGCCCATCAAGACCGACATCGTGCTCGAGCTTCCCGACGCGACGATCCGTACCCAGCCGTACTGGCTCGCGCAGCCGCCGTCGCGCGGGTTGTACACCGTCACGCAGCAGGAGCTCGTCGGCCGTCCCGACAATCCGATCGAGATTCCGATCCGCGTGTCGCTCGACGATCCGTCGATGAACACGTTGATCTTCACGGTGCCGACGGTATTCCGCTGGACCGATCCGGTGCAGGGCGAGCAGGTGCGCGAAGTCGATGCACTGCCGCCAGTCGATGTGCGCCTCGGCTCGAACGTTTATATTTTTCCGGACGCGAAGCCGCGGCCGGTGACAGTCTCCATTCGCAGCCTCGGCGGCGCCGACTCGAAACTCGACACGACGGTGTCGCTCGCGCTGCCGCAGGGATGGAAGTCGGAGCCGGCGTCTGTGCCGATGACGTTCACGGGCAAAGGCGCCGAAGGTTCGGCGATGTTCAACGTGACGCCGCCTGCCGGTGAATCGACGGCGATGATGCGCGCCGAGGTGAAGGTCGCGGGGATGACGGTGACCGAGGGAGTGGCGGAAATCGATTACCCGCACATTCCGGCGCAACGCATCCTCGGCGATGCGAACGCGATGGGCGTGCGCGCCGACATCAAACGCCGCGGCTCGCGCATCGGTTATGTGATGGGCTCCGGCGACGACGTCGCGAACATCCTTCGTCAGGTCGGCTACGACGTGGTGTTGCTCAGCGACACCGATCTCGATCGCGGCGACTTCGCGAACTACGACGCGATCGTGACCGGCATCCGCGCGTACAACACGCGCAAGCGCCTCAAGTCTGCGCACGCGCGGCTGATGCAGTACGTCGAGAACGGCGGCACGCTGGTCGTGCAGTACAACACCGCGAACGGCCTCGGCGATCTCGTCGTCGACACGCCCGGTCCGTATCCGATGAAGATCTCTCGCGATCGTGTGACCGTCGAAGAAGCGCCGGTACGGTTCATCGACGCCACGCATCCGCTGCTCGCCGCGCCAAACAAAATCACGGCCGCCGATTTCGAAGGCTGGGTGCAGGAGCGCGGACTGTACTTTCCGGGCGAGTGGGACGCGAAGTACACGCCGCTTTTCGCGATGAACGATCCGAACGAGCCGGAGAAAACCGGCGCGCAGTTGCACGCGAAACACGGCAAAGGGGCGTTCATCTACACCGGGCTGGCGTGGTGGCGGCAACTGCCGGCGGGCGTGCCCGGCGCGATCAAAGCGTTCGTGAATCTGGTGTCTGCGGAATGAAACGGAACGCCGGCGTCTCGCCGGCTGAGCGGGCGGCGTCTCGCCGCGGTCCTGGGACGGGAGCGGGACGCTCCCTGTTCAGCCGGCGGGACGCCAGCGCTCCGACTCGCTTGTACTACGCCGTCCTGATCACGCTCGCCGTGGAGGTCATCCTCTTCTACGTGTTCACGAGGATGCTCGCGTGAGGCCGGTCGACTGGGTCGTCTTGTGCGCGACGCTCGCCGCCATCGTCTTGTACGGGATGTGGAAAGGCCGTCGCCAGGATCGCCTCGCGCAGTTCCTCCTCGCCGACCGGCAGATGCAGTGGTACACGGTCGCGTTGTCGGTGATGGCCACGCAGGCCAGCGCGATCACGTTCCTCTCCACTCCCGGACAGGCCTACACCGACGGCATGCGCTTCGTGCAGTTCTACCTCGGCTTGCCCGTCGCGATGGTGATCCTTTCCGTAACGGCGGTCCCGATCTATCACAACCTCAAAGTCTTCACCGCCTACGAATATCTCGAGACGCGCTTCGGCCTGGGCATGCGCACCGTGACCGCGATCCTCTTTCTCATTCAGCGCGGCCTCGGCACCGCGATGACGCTCTTCGCGCCGGCGCTCATCGTCTCGCTCGTGCTCGGATGGAACATCCACCTGACCACGCTCGTCATCGGCGTGCTGGTCATCCTCTACACCGCGACCGGCGGCACGAAAGCGGTGTCGTGGACGCAAACGCATCAACTGCTGATCGCGCTCGGCGGCATGGCCATCGCGATGATCATCGCCATCCGCTCTCTTCCCACCGGCGTCGGATTCACCGATGCGGTTCGCGTCGCCGGAAAAATGGGACGGATGAACGTGATCGACTTCACGTTCGACCTCACCACGCCGTACAACTTCTGGTCCGGCCTCTTCGGCGGATTGATGGTGGCGCTCGCGTACTTCGGCACTGACCAATCGCAGGTGCAGCGCTACCTGACCGGCGAAACGATCCGCCAGAGCCGTCTTGGCCTGCTCTTCAACGGCCTGGTGAAAGTGCCGATGCAGTTCTTCATCCTCTTCGTCGGCGCGATGGTGTTCGTCTTCTACCAGTTCGTTGCTCCGCCGCTGTCGTTCAATCCCGTGCAGCGCGAGAAAGTGCGCGCCAGCGCGTACGCCGAAGAGTTCCGCGGACTGGAAGCGGAGCACGCGCGCACGTTCGAAGCGAAACGCATCGCCGCCACGGAGCTCGTTGCCGCCATGAACGCGAACGATGCGGCGGCGGTCGAAGAAAAGAGCGTCGCGCTGCAGACGCTGCAGAAGAGCTATGACTCGACTCGGACGGCGGCGTCGGCGCTGATCCGCAAGAACGATCCGCGCGCGGACAAAGCGGACACCGACTACGTCTTCCTCACGTTCGTGATGCAGAACCTGCCGCCCGGTCTCGTCGGCGTCCTGCTCGCGGCGATCTTCTGCGCCGCGATGTCCGCGACCGCGTCGGGACTCAACTCACTCGCATCAACCAGCGTCGTCGACGTGTGGAAACGACTGCTGCTCCCCGGCCGCGCCGATCATGAATACGTCGTGGTGTCGAAGTGGATGACCGTGTTCTGGGGAGCGTTCTGCATCGCCTTCGCACTCTACGCGAACCAGCTCGGATCGCTGATCGAAGCCGTGAATCGGGTCGGCTCGTTCTTCTACGGAACGATGCTGGCGATCTTCCTGGTCGCGTTCTATGTGAAGTGGGTGCGCGGGCAAGCGATGCTGCTCGGCGCGATCGTCGCGGAGATCGCGGTGATTCTCTGCGCGGTCTACTCGAACATGGCCTGGCTGTGGTGGAACGTGGTCGGCTGCGTGGTTGGTGTGATCGCCGCGATCGTGTTCGAGGCGATCACGCCATCTGGAGCGACGGGCTCTCAGCCCGTCGAATCACCACCGACGGGCTGAGAGCCCGTCGCTCCAGGTTTGCTGTTGTCGGTCACCGCGCTTGCGCGGTGACCGATAACCACCCAATAGTTAGCTACTTCTTCCAGAGATCGATATTGCGCTGGATCTCGCTGGCGAAATCCGCCTGATCCGGCCGGGCCTTCGCCTTCGCGGCTTCGGCGGCCTTGATCGCATCCGCCCTGCGGCCGGCACGCTCGAGGAACCGCGCCTTCAGCCAGAGATTGCCGATGTTCTCGTCGACCGCGAGTGACTTGTCGAGCCAGTCCGAGATCTCCTGATCGGTGGCGACGCCCTTGTTGTCGAACGCAAAGTTCGCGGCCATGTACGGCGCGCGCCAGTCCGGCTTCATCGCGTTCTTCAGCGCGGTGAGTGTCTTCGCGGTCGAGTCGGTGTTGATCGTGAACGGCACCGCGATCTTCTCCCAGCGCAGGACGATCTTGGCGGTGTCGGTGGTCATTTCCGGAATCTCGAACGACATCCACTCCATGTGCGGCGCGCTCTGCGGCGTGACGTTGACGCGCACGACGTCCTTCGCGGCGTCGTGGCTGTAGCTGCCCCACTGATCGGCGACGCTGTTGAAGATCACGGTCCACTGCGACTGGCCGGGAATCGTGTGCAGGCTGTACGTGCCCTTGGCGAGCTTCTGATCTTCGACCGTGACGTCGTCGCTGAACGTGATCGTGGTGGCCTCGTTCGCGCCGGTGCGCCAGACCTTGTCGTACGGGACGAGCGCGCCCCAGATGGCGCGGCCCTTCACGCCCGGACGGCTGTACTTGATGGTGACGTCGGTAAGGCCGACGGCCTGCGTGAGCGTCGCCGTCGGGCTCGGCCGCGGCGTACGCACCTGTGCGAGAGCGCTGGTCGTGACGAGCAGCGCGACTGCGGTGATGAGTGTTTTGCGCATGATTCCTCCTGTTTTTTCGCGCGGATGCTACCTCAATCCCAGGTGATCCAGCGGTTGTCGAACACGGTCTTCTCGCCACGCCCATCCGTCACCTCGACCTGCACGTCCGTCCTGCGCCGGATGTTTCCCGGACGGCCGATGAACTGGCCGACGTAGCGCGTGCGCGCGAGGTGCTTGTCGCGCGGACAGCGCAGCGCGAGAAACGGATCCTGCGAGAGCTGCGCGGGCAGCTTGACTGTCCGATTGTCGAACCAGAGATCGACGCTCTGGATCCCGTGCGGCGACATCGCCCAGCCCGAGAAGATGGCCGAATGATCGAAGCGCAGGCGCGGCGGCGGAAAGTCGAGCGCGCCCATCGTTCCGGCGCTGCAAGTGGGCTGTCCGGCGAGGAAATCCTGGAGTTGCTGAGTACCTCGGAGTTCCTCGGGGTACCTCGGAGTACCTCGGGGAGAAGAGGCCGTCGACCCTCCGAGGTACTCCGAGGTACTCCGAGGTACCCGAGGCACTCCGAGGCGGAACACCCAGGAGCCGGCCCGCGGCGAATGGAATCGCCGCACGAATCCGATCCGTCCGCGGTCCAGCTCGCGACGCAGCCATTCGTGGATGACCGGCGCGCGTTCGCCGAGGGAGTCGGCGTGCACGATGAGCAACTCGACGCCGGATTTGGCGAGCGCATCGAGAAACGCGTCGGGAACCGGTGTCTCCTTCGACATCGCGCCGAGCCGGTCGCGGCCGGGCGGCGCGAATCCGGAGACGCCGTTGATCATCGGCCGGTGATGCACCGTCGCGCGGAACAGATACTCGTATTCGCTCGCGCCATCGTCGAGCGGGATTTGCGCGATCGCACGCACGGGCTGCGTCGCCAGCCAGCGATCGACCTCCGCCGGTTTCGGATCGGTGAGATACCAGCGGATCGGCGCAGCCCAGAGCGTCGCGAAAAACATGACCGGTACGACCAGCGCGATCCAGCGATTGCGCCGCGCGAGCGCCGCCGTCAGCAGCGCGATCAACATGGCCATGCCGATGTACGCGATCACGGCCCATCGCGCCGGCACGCGCAACGCGCGAAAGCCGGGCATCGCGCCGTAGAGAAACTCGTGGAAGACGAAGTTGAGTCCGAGTGAACCGAACACGCCGATGGCCATCCAGAGCAGCGCGAGGGAAAGTTGCGCCTTCTGCTTCCGCGCGATCACGAGCGCGAGCAACGCTGCGACGTACGCGAGCGCGCCGGGATACAGCCTCCGCTCCGGCTCCGTGACGCGGCCGGGCAACCAGTCGCGGAGCTGCGCGGAGTAGCCCGCGACCTCCGCACGCGGACGGAGCATTCCGTACATGTCGGCTACCGCCGCGTACGGATAGAGAAACGGCCCGAGGATCAGCAGTGCGCCGCCGGTCGCGATCGCGAGCTCACGCCACTGACTCCGCGGGATGAGCAACGCCGCGGTGATTGCTGATGCGAGCGCGCCGAAGAACAGGTAGTGCACGTTGGTCAGGCCATTCATCACGAACACGGCCGCGAAGATCCACGCGCGACGCCGCGTCGGCGTTCGCGCATAAGCGAGCAGCGCCACGAGCAGCAGCGGCAGCCAGCCGCCCCAGATGTGCTGCAGGTGGGGCAGGTGCGTGAAGCGGAACGGCACAAACGCGTAGAAGACGCCCGCTGCCATCCCGGCGATCCACGATCCGGTCAGTCGTTGTCCCAGAAGGTACGCGCCGAAGCCGGAGAAGACGAAGCCCGCCAGCAGCGCGATGTTGTGCGCGGCCAGCGCGCTCACGCCGATCGCGCGCAGTGGAAAGAGCAGCATCGCGATGCCGTACATGTTCTCGCTGAACGCGAGCGAGTACTCCGCGGGATGAAAAGCGTTCGCATGAAAGAGCGAGAGCGGCGCGCGGAAGGTCGCCCACCAGCCCCAGTCCAGGATCCACGTGGTGATGTACGGATCGCCCGGATCCGAAACGGCGCGGTCGAGATTACGCGCGAGCGGCCATGTCATCGCCACGCTCATCACGATGAACGCGACCGCGGCCGTGGCGTGTTGCCTCCTCATCGCGGCGGGATGCTAAGCTATTTCTCATGCCCGCTCCCATTCCGTTCACGGACAATCACGAAGACCTTTCCACCGATCGCGGCTATCAATTCAAGTTCTATTGCGAGAAGTGCGGGAACGGCTACATGTCGTCGTTCCAGACGTCGAAGATCGGCATGCTCGGCTCCGCCGCGCGCGTCGCCGGCGGCCTCCTCGGCGGCGTTTTCGGGCGCGTCGCGGACAGCGCGTACGAGGTGCAGCGTGCCGTCGGCGGACCCGCACACGACGCGGCGCTCAAGGACGCAGTCACCGAGATCGCGCCGACGTTCAAGCAGTGCACGCGTTGCGGCAACTGGGTTTGCCAACCGATCTGCTGGAACAAGAAGGCCGGCTTGTGCGAAGGCTGCGCACCGGACATGGATGAAGAGATGGCGGCGGCGCAGGCCGAGGCCGCGCGCGAGCAGATTCACGAGAAGGCGCGCACCGTCGATTGGACGAAGCAGCGCGACGTGAAGACCATCAGCGGTGCCGTCTGTGGCGAATGCGGAGCGAAGACGCAGGGCGGCAAGTTCTGCCACGACTGCGGCGCGACCCTCTCCCCGAAGAGCGCGTGCGCGCAATGCGGTCATCAGGCCGAGGGGACGCCGAAGTTCTGTCCGGAGTGTGGGCAGCGTTACTGACGCGGGCCGTATGGCGCGCGCCCGGCAACGGGCTTGCACCAAAGTGCAGCCGTGCAAGTCATCGTCCTCTTCGGCGGTCCGTCGGATGAGCGTCACGTGTCCGTCGCTTCCGCGCAGAACGTTCTTCGCTCCGTGCACGGTGACCCGCTCGCGTGGTTCTGGGCGCCCGACGGCGCGGTCCACGACGTGAGCGTGCGCCAAGTGCTCGCGCACGAGAAGCCGTTCACGACCGACTTCGTGCCGTCGCGTCCGGCGATTTTTCCCGACATCGAACAAGCGCTCGACACGTTGCCGGTCGACGATCCGGTGTTCCTGCTCGCGCTGCACGGCACCGGCGGAGAAGACGGCACGCTGCAGAAACTGCTGGAAGAACGCGGACTGCCGTTCACGGGCTCGGGCTCGGAAGCCAGCGCCGCCGCATTCGACAAGGAGCGCGCGAAGGAGCTGGTGAAAGATCGCGTGCGCATCGCTGAATCACGCGTCGCGCGCAACAACGCCGAGTTGAGCGCGATCGTCGACGATCTGCTTTCGCGTCACGAGCGGGTCGTGCTCAAGCCGCTCGCCGGCGGATCGAGCCGCGGCCTCTACTTCCTCGACCGCGGCGAAACTGCGCCGCGCGATCTCGCGTTTCCGTACATCGTCGAGCAGTTCATCCGCGGACGCGAGCTCACGGTCGGCGTGATCGATCACGGCGAAGGACCCGCTGCGCTTCCGGTCATCGAGATCGAGATCGACCCGAACCGCACCTTCGACTACGAAGGCAAGTACCTCGGGCAAGGCACGCGCGAGATCTGCCCCGCGAACATCCACGGCGAGCTCGCCCGCGAAGCGCAGCGCGCCGCAGTCATGGCGCATCGCGCGCTGGGTTGCGAAGGCTATTCGCGCACCGATCTCGTGGCGTCGGAAGACGGCGTGTACTACCTGGAGACGAACACGCTGCCGGGCTTGACCACGAGCTCGCTCGTGCCGCAGGAGCTCCTCGTCGTCGGGATCTCATTCGACGAATTTCTGCGGCGGCAGTTGCAGCTTGCGCTCGAGCGCAGAAACACTGTGCCTTCTCCGTCGTAACATCTATCCGTGGAACCGACCGCCATCGCTCTGGCCGTACTCCTCGGCGTGGGACTCTCCGCCTCGACAGGACTGAATACGTTCCTGCCGCTGCTGATGCTTTCGGCGGCGGCGCGCTTTCACATCGCCGGCATCGAGCTCGGCCGGAAGTTCGACTGGCTCTCGTCTGACGTCGCCATCATCGTGCTGATCGTTGCGTCGATCGCGGAGATCATCGCCGACAAGGTTCCGGCCGTCGATCACTTCCTCGATTCGATCGGCACATTCGTGCGCCCGCTCGCGGCAACGGTCGCAACCGCCTCGGTGCTCACCGGCGCTGACGTGAATCCCACCGTCGCTGCTGTCGTCGGGCTGATGATCGGCGCGCCGACGTCGCTCGGCTTTCACACGTTGAAGGCGGGTACGCGCGTGGCGTCGACGGCGACGACTTTCGGCTGCGCGAATCCGATCCTCTCGCTGATCGAGGACGTGATCTCGTTCGCGCTGACGATTACCGCGATCTTCGTCCCGCTAGCGGTGCCGGTCGCGATTGCCCTGCTGGTCTGGCTGCTCTGGCGCATCGCGAAACGGATTCAGACGCGCACGGCGTAACGCCCCTCACCCGGCCTTCGGCCACCCTCTCCCCGCTGCGCGCGGCGAGGGCTACAACGCGGGAGCGTGGCGAGTAGCCTTCTCCCGTCGGCGAGGGGAGAAGGTGGGCGAAGCGCGGACGAGGGGTGACTACCGCGCCGGTTTGTTCAGCACCGTGATCCGCCCTTCGACCTTCGGCTGGAGCGCTTCGTTCCCCGCGAGCTGCTGAATCAGCACATCGCGAATCGGCGCCGCGAACGAGGTCTGAATGCGATCGCGAGAAATGGTCTTCATGACATCGATTGCACCGTCGCCGCCGCTGGCGATGAAGTCCGGCATGATCACCGTGTACAGCTTCGTCGGATCGATTGGCGAGCCGTCGTCGAGCGTCGCGTTCTGGAATCGCTCGAGCCCCGTCTTCGATGCGTCGTACGTGTAGCGCACGCCGCTGACCTGCATGATTCCGCGCTGCCCGGTCGACGTGTATCGCAACAACTCGACGAGCTGTTCGCCGGTCATGATCACGAGCGTCGGGTAGTTGTCGAAGGGACTCACGGCGTAGATGTCGCCGTACGTGAGCTCGCCCGCGGGCAGCTCCGCGCGGATGCCGCCGGAGTTCATGATGCCGACGTCCGCTCCCGCCGATCTGCGCAACGCATCGGCGAGCAGATTGCCGAGGGAGGATTCGGCGGAGTAGACGCGTGTGAATGCGGCGGCGGTGGCGATGCCGACCTTCTGATCGCGCTTCGCGGCGACGCGCCGCAGGAACGGATCGAGCACCGTGGCCACGCGCGTATCCGCCACCATCGTCTCGCCCGCGAACGTGCGCCGCACGAGCTTGGCGCCCTTCGCAGCGCTACGCGGATCGCACGATTCCGTTCCCTCGTACACGAACGAGCAGATCATCGTCGGCATCCGCATCTCGCTCTTCGTGACCTTGTTGTTCGTCGTGTCGATCCAGAGGTCGACGGTCGCGAACTCGCGGCTCAGCGCCTGTCCCTGCACGGTGGGGATGCCGTTCACGTAATGGCGCATGTTCGCGTGCGTATGACCTGCGAAGAATGCGTCGATCGTCCCTGGCGGCAGGCTCTCCAGCAGTTTCACCGCCTCAGTCTGCAGGTCGCAGCTGTCGAGCTTGTGCTCGTCGCTCATGTCCGTGCAGCGTCCGCCGATGTGCGCAATCACGATCACCGCGTCCGCGCCCTGCTCGCGCAATTTGCGCGCTTCATCGATCGTGGCCGCCACCGGATCGGTGAATGACAACGACTCGACGTTGATGGCCATCGTCACCGCCGGCGTATCGGGCGTCGACAAGCCGATGATGCCGATGCGCGCGCCGCCAGCGCGGGTGATCATCGAAGGCCGCGCCCACGCCGGCGTCTTCCCGGTTTCCTTCTCGATCATGTTGGCGGAGAGCAGCGGAAACATCGCCAGCTCCGCGTTGCGCTTCAGCGCGCCGAGGGGATCGTCGCCGCGCTGCCGTGGAATCGGCTCGGGACCGACCGGACCGAAATCGAATTCATGATTGCCGACCGCGGCCGCGGTGTAGCCCATCGCGTTGTAGCCGCGGATGACGGCTTCGCCTTCGAAGAGATTCGACTCGAGCGTCCCCTGGAACATATCGCCCGAATCGACGAGCAGCACGCGACCGGGGTTCTGCGCGCGCAGTGCCTCCACGTGCGTGGTGAGCACGGGCAGCCCGCCCCACAACACGCCCTCCCCTCCGCCCGGCGGCGTCTCGACGTGACCGTTGAACCAGCCATGAACGTCGGTGGTGCCGACGATGACGACGTGGACGGGCTCGGGAGGCTTGCGCGGCGTCACACACGCCGCGGCCAGGAGGAAGATCATCAGGGGAAGGGACCGTTTCATTGGCTCGGCATTATAGGGGGCGCCCTCGACCCCGCCCGAGTCGTAGAGTCTTAGAGTCGTAGAGAGACGCTTCGCGAGCGTGCGGTTATCCTCTAAGACTCTAAGACCCTACAACTCTACGACTCCGATGAAACGCATGTCTTACCAGATCGCCGCAACCGCAACCGCAACGCTGCACCTCCTGTTCATCCTCTTCGTCATCTTCGGGGGCTTGCTCGTCCTCCGGTGGCCGAAGTTGATGTGGATTCACCTCCCAGCGGCGGTGTGGGGTGTGCTGATCGAGTGGTTTAGCTGGTATTGTCCGCTCACGAAGTGGGAGAACTATTTTCTCCAGCAGGCCGGGCGCGCCGGCTATGACGGCGGTTTCGTCGCGCACTACATCATGCCCGTCATTTATCCCGCCGGCCTCACGCGGGGGCTCGAGATCGCGATCGGCGTGTTCGTGCTCGTCCTCAACGCCGGCATTTACATGAGAGTCTTTCGATAGCATGCACACAGTCGCAATCCCGCAACACCCCGTCGAGACCCTCGACACGACCTTCTCCAACCTCGGCCTCTCCGCGGAGGTCGTGGCCACCATCGAGAAAATCGGGTTCGTCCATCCGACGCCGATTCAGGCCGCGGTCATCCCCACCGCTCTCACCGGCAAAGACGCGATCGGCCTCGCCCAGACCGGCTCCGGCAAGACCGCGGCGTTCGTGCTGCCGATGGCGGAGCGCCTCACGCACGGTCACACCGTCCGTGGACTGATCATGGCGCCGACGCGCGAGATCGCGCTGCAGACGAAAGCGTTCCTCGATCTGTTCGGAAAAAAACACGACCTCCATACCGCGTGCCTCATCGGCGGTGTGCGCATGAAGCCGCAGCTCGACGCGCTGCGCGACAAGCCGGATGTGGTCGTCGCCACGCCCGGACGTCTGCTCGATCACGTGAACCGGCGCACCGTGAATCTCGACAACGTCGAGATCCTCGTCCTCGACGAAGCCGATCACATGCTCGATCTCGGATTTCTTCCGCAGATCCGCGACGTCCTGCGCCGTCTCCCGCGCGAGCGGCAGACGATGATGTTCTCCGCCACGATGCCGGACTCGATCGAGATGATCGCGCGCGACTTCATGCGCGATCCGGTGCGCATTGACATCATGCCCGCGGGCGGGGCGGCCGAGGGGATCACGCATCGGTTGTACATCGTGAAGGAGGCGGACAAGCGCAACCTGCTGCTCGCGCTCCTCGATCAGGAGCTCGGCTCGACGCTCGTGTTCACGCGCCGCAAGATCGACGCGGAGTGGTTGTACTCGGTGCTCGATCGCAAGGGACATCCGGTCGCGCGCATTCACGCGGACCAGTCGCAGAACAAGCGCGTCGACGCGCTGAAGACGTTCCGCGAGGGCGAACATCGCATCCTCGTCGCGACCGACATTGCGGGCCGCGGCATCGATATCCCCGGCATCGAGCACGTGATCAACTTCGACATTCCGGAGAACGTCGAGGACTACGTGCACCGCGCCGGCCGCACCGCACGCGGCCGCGCGAAAGGCATCGTGGCCACGATCGCCACCTGGCAGGACCTGCCGATGGTGCGCAAGATCGAAGAAACCCTCGGCGAAAAGATCCCGCGCTGCACCGTCCCCGGTGTGGAGGCGTGGGAGGAGTCGGAAAAGAAACCGGCAGCGAAACGGCGGCGGGTGTAATCGTCGCCCGTCAATCCCTCACAAACCCTGTCGCGCCGATCTTCTCCGGCGGCTCCTTTGGCGTCGACCCGCGACGCCGGCTCGCCTCGATCAACGCCTCCCCTTCCGCCGGCACCGCCACGTCTTTCGCGATCTGCGCACGCGCGCTGGCGAGATACACGGCCACGCCTTTCTCCGCGTAGATCTCCTCGATCGCGGCGGCGTCGGCGTCGATGACGATGTAGTCCTGCAGCCGCGTGGAAAAGATCGCGAACTTGCCGTTGGACTGCTTCTCGATGCGCCACGCCATGCGCGTGATTATCGGCGGAAGCGCAGGCCGATACGCCACGCGCGCGGCTGGCCGAGGGTGACCACCGGCGTCGCGCTGGCCTCGACGTCCTCGTTCGTGAGGTTCTCGAGCGCGAACGTAATGTCGAACGCGCGCGCGATCGGATGCGACGCGACGACGTCGGCAACGAGGTAGCCGTCGAGCGGCAGTTGGTTGCGATCGTCGTCGAATTGCGAGGACGACCAGCGCAGTTGCGCTCCGATGCCTTTCCACGTCGCCTGCGCGGTGAGCTGCATGCGCGCGACCTGCGGGACGCGTTTTCCGCGCAGCTCGCCTTCGCGCACGGTGGCGTCGACGAACAGCGCGCCGACTGACCCGCGCCAGTCACTGCCGAATCGCCAGTCCGCATCGAGCTCGGCGCCGATCGAGCGCGTGCGGCCGAGGTTCTGACGCTGGCGCGTGATGAGGGCGGGAGTTTGCGACAGCGTCACGTTCGCGATCGTGTCGCGCACGTCCATGAAGAACACGGTGATGCGCGCGTTGCGTGCACGCGCGCCGATCTCGAAGCCGGTCAGGTTCTCCGAGCGCAACTCCTCGTTCGGCAGCGTCTCGATGTTGCCGACGCGAAACCCGCGATGGAGTTCGTTCAGTGTCGGAGCGCGGAACGCGCTGTATGCGGACGCGGACAGCGACAGCTCATCGAGCGCGCGCCACAGCACGGACAATCGCGGATTGAGCTGCGTCTCGTCGCGATATGCATCGCCGCGCACGCCGGCGGTGATCGAGAGCCGTGGCGTCACCGCGAATAGATCCTCGAGGTACAACGCGCCGGTGCGTTGCCGGCCGCCCGCTTCGACGTGAAACGTCCCGGCCGGCGTAAATCGCAACTCGTCGCTCACCCCATCCGCCTGACGCACCTCCGCACCGCCGACGAGCACATGCCGATCGCCAAAACCGCGCGTGTACTGCGCGCTGCCGCCGTAGCCGCGAGACGGCACGCGCTGCTCGACCGTGAGCCGCTCGCTGTTGCGATCCGCCGCGATCGCGGAGAAGGTTTGAAAGTAATCCTGGTCGCTGCCGTACGCACGCAATGCGAGTGCGCCGCCGAACATCGAGAGATCGCCGCCGAGGGCGAGATGGAGGATGGTGGTGTCGTTGACCTGCAGCGGCGTGCCGTTGTTGCGCGACTCGCGATAACGCGATGCGCGCGCAAACATCCCTCCATGCCGCAACGTCGCATCGAGCGTGGTCGAGCGCGAGTCGGCTTCGACATCGGCCGCGCCGCGCTGATCCGGCCGCACGAGAACATATCCGCCCGTCGACAACAGGTCTGCCGCCACGCCCCATGTCTCACCGGCGGCGTACAAAGATGCGCTCCGAGTCTCTTGCGATCCGATCGATGCGTCGACATCGACTCCCGCGGACTTGCGGCGGATGAACTGGATGACGCCGCCCATCGCGGAGCTGCCGTATAAATCGGAAGCGCCGCCGCGCAACACCTCCACGCGTTCGAGCGACGCGCGGGGCACACGACCCCAGTACACCCAGCCGCCGAACGGATCGTTGAGCGGCACACCATCGTCGAGTACCAGCGCACGCGATGCGCCGCTCGCGCCGACGCCGCGCAGCGTCACGCCCTGGGCCGTTGGATTCGCGACGCGGCTTCCCGTGCGCCGGAAGAGCGTGAATCCCGCGACCTGCCGCAACGCGTCGTCGAGCGTCGGCGCGGCCGACGTTCGCAAGGCTTCGCGCGACAACACGACCACGCTTGCGGGCGTGTCCGCGACGCGCGTCTCCGTGCGCGTCGCGGTGACCGTGATGGTCTCCGAAGTCACGGTTTGCGCGAGCAGCAAAACGGCGGCGAGCATGCTAACGTCCGGCCAGAAGCAACATCATGACCACGAATTTTGCACCGGCCTGGTTTCTCCCGGGACCGCACTTCCAGACGATCTGGGGCCGCCTCGCGCGTCCGCGCAGGATGGTGTCGTTCCGCCGCGAGGTTCTCGAAACGCCGGACGGGGACGAGCTCGTGCTCGATCACGTCGACGGGCCTGCCGGCTCGCCGCTGCACTTCGTGTTGATGCATGGGCTCGAAGGCAGCTCGTATTCGGTGTACATGCAGGGCATCCTCGCCGTCATCGCGCGCCACGGCTACTCGGCGACCGCGATGAACTTCCGTTCATGCGCGCGCGATCCGCACAACATCGTGCGCATGCTGCCCAACCGCCGCCCGCGTTTCTATCATTCGGGGGAGACCGGCGATTTCGATTTCGTCGCGCGCACGCTCGCCGCGCGCATGCCCCGCCAGCGGCTCGCCGCCTTCGGCGCCTCCCTCGGCGGCAACGTGCTGCTCAAATGGCTCGGCGAGAACGCGGGGCAGCAACTCGTCGCCGCCGCCGCTACTCTTTCCGTCCCCTACGACCTCGGCGCCGGCGCGCGCTTGCTCGAAGAAACGCGCGCGGGACGCTTTTACGTGTCGCGTTTCCTGGCGACGCTGAAGAAAAAAGTGTCGCGTCCCGACATCGCGCCGCTCATCGACCTGCAACGTGCGTTGCGCGCGAAGACGTTCACGGAATTCGACGACGCGGCGACGGCGCCGCTGCACGGCTTCGCCGGCGTGGAGGACTACTACGCGCGCGCCAGCTCGATCCACTTCGTGCGGCACGTCGCCACGCCCACGCTCGCGTTGAACGCAGCGGACGATCCATTTCTCCCTGCCACCGTGTTGCCGCGCGTGAAGATGAACGCGTCGGACGCGGTCGATTTCCGCACCACCAATGCGGGCGGCCACGTCGGCTTCATCAGCGGCGGCGCGCCCTGGCGCTGCGAATACTGGGCGGAAGAGCTGGTGGTGCGGTGGCTGGTCGAGAAGGCGGAGGCGGCTTGACGTCTGGAGCGACGGGCTCTCAGCCCGTCGAGCGTGCGTCGCTCCAGCTCCAGGCGGCGTTCGCAGTCTGGGGCCTGGCCATCGCCATCGGCATGGTCTCGATCTGGGATCGTCCCGCACCTCCCGATCAACTGCCCGGATTCGCGCGCGCGTATGGCTTCGACGCGCATGGCCCGTTCCGTTGGGTCGCGGGGCTGATGCTGCTGCCGATCCTCGTGCCGCTGGCGATGCGGCCGATCACGCGGCGACTGGCGATCGCGCAGGCGTGGGCGCGCAATGCGGTGCTCGTGGCGCCGTTCGTGGCGCTGTGGCTCGTGACCGTGCATCGTGTTGTGTCATGGGCCATCGTGCCGTGTGCAATCGTGATCGCGATCTGCACGGTGCTTCGCAATCGCGACCTCGGATTCACGCGCCGCGACGCCGTCCTCGTCGCGGCGTTCCTGCCCACGCTCCTCGGCATCCGCGACATCGACATCGGTCTGCAGGGCGACGGCGAGATTTACGTCGCCGCGTTGATCGTCTTCGCGATTCGGATCGCAGTCGCGCTCATTCCGTCGCCGCTGCCGCCCGCGCTCGCGTTCATCGCCGCGCCGTTGGGACTGGTGTTGCAGACCGGCTTCTTCGCGCGCGATCAGCGTTACTTCGGCTGGCACGCGCTGGCGATCGCGGTGATCTCGCCGTTCGTGCTGCGCGTGTTTCTGCGCAACGCGCGGGTCGCCACGCGCATTCTCGTATTGATCATCTATCCGCTGACGCTCTACAGCTACGCGAACGCGCTTTCGCTCACCACCGCGGAAGGAAAGCCGCGCATCGACTTTTTCGAAGATGGTCATGCGCTGCAGCCTGCGTCCGAATATTTGCGCGGCGAGCTGCCGTATCGCGACACGCTTCCCGCGCACGGATTGATCGAGGATGGGCTGTTCGACGTCGCGGCGATGAAGCTCGGCGGCGTGACCCTCGGCAGTCGCACGAAGGCGCGGGTCGTGGTTGGATCGCTCGTGACGGTCGCACTGTACGCGGTCGCATTCGCCGCGACCGGTTCGGCGGAAGCGGCGTTCTTCGCGGTGCTGCTCGCGTTGATGACGGGTGTGTGGCGCGGGAGCATCCGCTTCCTGCCGGCTCTGATCGTGCTCGCGTGGCTGGCCGCGGCGGTGCGTGGGCGAAGACCGCGCCTCTTCGCATATGCCGGCTTCTTCGTGGTGATCTGTGGCTTGACCAGCCTCGATTTCGCCGCGTATGCGTTCCTCGCGCTCGTCGTGGCGGCGTTCCGCACCGGGCGTGTCGCGATGAAACACGCGGTCATCGGGATCGCCGCGGCCACGATCCCGCTCTTCATCACGCTGGCACTGTTGGGCATCCTCGACGACTTCCTGCGCGGCACTTTCATCGAGACACTCAGCGCCGGACCCGCTTACACGATGAACTTCTTCACACCGCCGCCGGCGATGGAGAGCATAGCCGCGTTTCCCGACGTGCTTGCCGTGCTGCTCAATCGCGACGCGTTTCCGTACATCTTCTGGGGCATCGCCGCGATCTTCGCCGGCGTGATGCTCACGCGACGCGCATCGCGGCGTCTCGAGCCTCTGGTGATCCTCGCGGTGTTCATCGTCGCGACCGCGATCTCGTACGCCGAGCGGCATCACCTGTACTTCGGCATGCTCGCGGCGGTGCTCGTGATCGCGCTGATTCTGCATCTGGTGCGCCGCCGTCACGTCGCGATGGCGACGCTGGCCATCGTGGCAACCATCGCGATGGCCGGCCCGACCACACACATGGGCGTCATCGGCTGGATGCGCCGTGGCCGCGGTCCGATGGGTCCCGGATTCAGCGAGCTCGCGCACATCCCTCGCGCGCGCGGGGCGTGGATTCACGAGACCGACGCGAAAGTGATCGAGAGCGTGCGCAAGTACCTCGCGCTTTCCATGCACCCCGACGAGACGTTCTTCGACTTCACGAACAGCGGCCTGCTGTACTTCGTCTTCAACCGCGACTGCCCGATCCGCGAGTACGAAGTGGCGTTCTACGAGACCGAGGAGCGGCAGCGCGAGGTCATCCGCCGCATCGAATCGAATCCGAAAGTGCGCGCCGTGCTCGTGCCTCCGCACCCGCACGGCCGCATTACCGTCGACGGAGTCCCGAACGCCGAACGCGCGCCACTGGTGTGGGCCTACCTGCAGGCGAACTTTCACGCCGATTTCGAAGAGGGCGACGTCGTGTTCTGGCGTCGGAAGTAGACTGATGACATGAAGCCGTGGCTCCGGATCTGCGCGTCGTTCGACGAGGAAGCCGAAGCGGACCGCGAGTATTGGCAGCAGTTCTCTGCCGAGCAACGGGTGGCGCTGATCGATGAGATGCGTCACGAGTGGGCTGCGATGACGAACGAGCCGAAACCGAATCGCGATCAAATCGACTTCGTTCGCCTGCTCGCGAAGTATGAAGTCCGTGCACTGATTGTCGGCGCGCACGCACTCGGGTTTCACGCGCGACCGAGATACACGAAGGATCTGGACATCTTTGTCGATGCGTCGGCGGAGAATGGCGCCAGGGTCGTTTCCGCGCTCCACCAGTTCGGCTTCGCCGAGCTCAATGTCACCGCCGAAGACCTCGCGGAGCGAGGTCGCGTCATCCAACTTGGATTTCCCCCGAATCGTATCGACATCATGACCAATCTCACCGGCGTCACCTTCGAGGACGCATGGGAACACCGTGTTCCAGGTACCTTCGGGAGCGAGCCCGTCTTCTACATCGGCAAGACGGAGTTGATGCGCAACAAGAGCGCCGTCGGACGCCATCAGGACCTGGCCGACCTCGATCTTCTTCGCCGGTTCAGTTGATAATCCGCGCCGCATGAGCAAGTTCGCCGCGTTTCTCGCGGAGCGGTACCCCTTCGCGCTCCACGCGCTCGACGATGCCGGCGAGCTCGACGTCGCGAAGCTGCGGCACGCCGTCGAGGCCTTGCCCGAGACCACGCCCGGAGTCAGCGCGAGCGCGCGTTTGGAGCAGGCCATCGACGAGATCGTCGACGCCGCGGCCGGTTTTCATCGGCGCGAAGCGATCGCCGCATCGCTGACGCGCGACGAGAAGCGCGGCATTCTGCGCGGAATGTTGCTGACGCGCGCGACCGACAATCGCCTCAAGCAGTTCTTCACCGGCGGCGAAGTGCGCTGGGGCAACACCTCGTTCCAGGGCAAAGGCTTTCGTTCCCTCGGCCAGGAAGCGATCTACGCGGCGGTGATCCGCCTGCAGCCCGACGACCTCATCTCGCCGATGATCCGCGACCTCGGCGCCGTCCTCGCAAAACACAATCATCGCGACACCGTGCGCATGGTCCTCAGCGCGCAGATGGGCAAGTCCGGACCACCGATGAACGGCAAGGATCTGCATGTCGGCGACTGGGCGCACGGCATCCTTCCCGCGATGGCGCCGCTCGGCAGCCCCGCACTGACGATTGCCGGGGTCGCGCTCGCGTTTCAGTTGCGCAAAGAAGCGCGCGTGGCGGTGTCGTTCGTGGGCGAAGGCACCACCTCGCTCGGCGAATGGCACGAAGCGATCAACGCGTGCGCCGCGCGCAAGCTCCCCGCGATCTTCTGCGTGCAGAACAACCAGACCGCGCTGTCGACACCGGTGCGCGAGAATTCCGCCGCGCGCGTGTTCGCCGACAAGGGACCGGGCTACGGCGTCCCGTCGATCACCATCGACGGGACCGATCCCGAGGCGATCGCGGCCGCGTTCACCTGGGCGGCGGAGCGCGCGCGCGAAGGCCGCGGTCCGGCGCTGATCGAGCTCGTGGCGATGCGCATGTGCGGCCATGCCCATCACGACGACATGCTCTACCTCGGCAAAGACCCGCAGTCGTCGTGGTCGTATCCGGCGCTCACCGAGCAGGGCTACGCCGACCGCGAGACATACGAGTTCTGGCGTTCGCGCGACCCGATCGCGACGTACGCGGCGAAACTCGAAGCGGAAGGCATCATCGCCGCAGGAGAAGTCGAGTCGTGGAAAAATGAGATCGAGCAGTTCGTCGAGAGCGAAGCGCGCAACGTCATCGACGCACCGTGGCCCGACGGCGCCGAAGCGGGCGACGGCGTATTCGCGAATGAACCGCGCCGCGCGCACATCGAAGTGCTCGACGAAACGCATCGCAAGAATGCGTCGCGCAACATCAAGTTACCGGCCGTGGAAGAAGCGCCGCCGTTCGATGCGAAGGGGAAAACTTTCCTCGAAGCAGTGATGCTCGGCATCGGCGACGTGCTGCGCGCCGACGAGCGTGCGTTCGTCTACGGCGAGGACGTCGGCGGCAAATACGGCAACGCGTTCCTGCTGCTTCGGCCGCTGTTGAAAGACTTCGGCGATCGCATCATCAACTCCGTGCTCTCCGAAGGCGCGACGATCGGCGTGTGCACCGGCGCGGCGCTGGCAGGCATGCGGCCGATCGGCGAGATGCAGTTCAACGACTTCGTCGCCAGCGGCTTCAACGCGCTGGTCAACAACGCGGCCAAGATCCGCTATCGCTGGGGCGGTTCGCTGCCGTTCGTGCTGCGTATGCCGTGGGGCGGGCTGCGTCACGCGGGGCCGTATCACTCGCAAAACACCGAGGCGTGGTTCTATCGCACACCCGGGCTGAAGATCGTCGTGCCGTCGACGCCGCACGACGCGCGCGCGCTGATGATCTCCGCCGCGAACGATCCGGATCCCGTGCTGTATTACGAACACATCGCGCTGTATCGCGATCCGAAGATCAAGCAGGTGTTGCGAGACGAAGCGCCATCGCCCGTGCCGATCGGCAAGGCAGCGCTCCGTCGTGCGGGCGATGATCTGGCGATCATCTCGTACGGTGCGTACGTTCACGACGCGTTACACGTTGCGGAGACGCTGGCGAAGGACGGGCATTCGATCGCCGTGCTCGACTTGCGCACGCTCGCACCGCTCGATCGCGAGGCCGTGCTCGCGGTCGCGCGTCATTGCAATCGCGTGCTGATCGTGCACGAGGACACACGCACCGGATCGATCGGCGAGTCGCTCGCGGCGATCATCCAGGAAGAAGCATTCGAATACCTCGACGCGCCGATCCGGATTCTCGGCGCACTCGATACGCCGGTCCCATATTCGCCGCCGCTCGAGGAAGTGTTCCTGCCGAGCGTCGAGCAGATCGAGCATGCGGCGCGGCTGCTGTTGAGGTATTAACGAGTACCTCGGAGTACCTCGGAGTGCCGCGACGGATCCATCCCCTCCGAGGAACTCCGAGGTACCCGAGGTACCCGAGGTACTCGTGACTGGCTGGACCGCCTCGTGCATCGCGTCGATCGAATGGACTCGCCCTCACCCGGTCCGGCGATCGAAGAGCTCGCCCGCCGCGCGGATCGCGCCATGCGCACCTTTCGCGCGAGAAGCACCGCCGAAACGACTTTCAACTTCGTCCGCGACGCGTTGCTGTCGGCCGACGAGCACGATGCGGAGACGCGCGTGCTGAACGCGCTGGAGAAGCAGCGCGGCTGGTCGCGCCGGAGCCAGACTGAATTCGTGTGCACGTTCGGCGACCGGTCGTCCGTCCTGACCGTGCCACGGCCGTTCGATCCGGATCAGCTCGCGCGCCTGATCACTCGCGTGGAAGTGAACGTCTTCCTCGGCGGCGGTGCCGATGACGGGCTGATGCGCGAGCTGCAATCGCTCGCGCAGCGCGAGCTGCAGAAACTCTTCGACGCGGAGGACGAGCTCACTCTTCAGTGAGGCGCCGGACGTAGTTCTTCGGCGCGTGATCGGCGAGATAACGCGGTGGCGACTTATGGATGCGCGCGATCGTGCGCAACACGCGCAGGATCGTGGTGGTGAGCGCCGGCTTCGTTTTCGCGACGCCAATCCGATGCTCGGTGCCGGCGTGTACGAACCCGAACTGCGCCGGCGGCACGACCGTGACGATGTCGCGGCCGCCCACGACGCGATGAATCGGTAGGCGCGCGGTCTCGCGTGCGAACGCACTGTTGCCGACCAGCGGACAGCCGAACGCGTAACACGCCTGCGCCGGCCGCTTCGCCGCCGCGAGCGTGGCCAGTGCGGCGCCGAGGCTGTGACCGGCGTAGAAAATCGGACAAGTGAGCTTCGCGAGCTCGGCTTCGATGTCGTTCCAGATCTCGTCGAGCTGCGCCTTGAAACCGCTGTGCACATCGATGATGTCGGGATCGGAAGTCACGTGCAGATCGGCCAGATCGGCCGCGAAATCACCGATCTCCTGCTCCGTTCCGCGAAACACCACCGCTGCCCACGCGGGCTGCGCCGACGCGACGAGAATCGCCTGCCCGCCCGTCTCCGGCCCATTGAAAAACTTCACCTCGCGCAGTCCGGCCTGTTCGAGAAAGAACTGCCGCGGCGGAACGAGCGGCTCCTTTTCCGGAACGTCATGGCGATAGACCAGCCGGCTGAGCTCGGCCAGCCACCACGCGTTGCCGCGGTCGTAGCTGGTCAGCAACGGATTGAACGGAGGAAGCACGGCGCGATCGAAGAAATCGTTGTCGTCGCCGGGATGGAGCAGCTCCGCCCAGGTGGTGGTTGGCATGATGGGGAGCCTCGATTGTCTCACCATCTGCAGCGACGGGCTCTCAGCCCGGCGATTTGCTTCGCGGACGGGCTGAGAGCCGGTCCCTCCAGATGGGTTCACACGCCGCGATATTGCTCGCGCACCCATTGCGCGTCGGCCTCGCTCAGCGCCTCGCCCACCGCCGCGGCTGCTGTCACCTGTTTCGCGTTGCGCTGGCCGAGCAGCACGCACGCGGTCGGATTGCCGGTGAGCAATGCGCCCACTACCGCGTGCATCACCGGTTCGCTGCTGACGGAACCAAAGCGCTCGCGCATCGCGGCGGCGGCGCGTTTGTAGCGCGCGATCGTGTCCGCGTCGCGGAAATCAGCCACGTTGCTGCGGAAGTCGCCTTCGCCATATGCGACGGGCGCGTCGTATTTGCCGAGCAACAGTCCGTGCTTGAGCGGAGAGAAGAAGGCGACGCCGGTATCGTGCGCATCGACCCACTGCTTCAGCCCCGATGATTCGTAATCGTCATCGACCAGGTTGCGATACGGCTGCACCACGTCGGGATCGACGCGATCGACGAAACGCATGATCCGCTTCCCATCCCAGTCCGAGAGTCCGATGAAACGCACCTTCCCTTCGTCGCGCAGGCGGTGCATCGTCTCCCACGCGCCGTCGAAGTAACGATCGTCCGGACCGAAGTCGCAGTGATGGAAGTAGTAGAGATCGAGCACGTCCGTGCGCATGTTGCGTAGCGAGCGCTCGGCCTGCGCACGCATGAACTTCGGATCGTAGAAGTGCTTCGACGGTCCTTCCACGTAGCCGAACTTCGTGGCCAGAAAAATCTCGCGCCGCGGCACCGCGTCCCACACCTGGCCGATCAACTCTTCCGAATGCCCGTCGCCGTACGCATCCGCCGTGTCCCAGTGCGTGATGCCCGCGCGATACGCCGCGATAAGCGCCTCTTTCGCCTGCGTGTCGTCATGCCCGCTCCACCCGACCGACACTCCGGAATCAGTCACGCGCGGCCCGCCATGGCCCCAGGTGCCGAGGCTGACTGCGGGGACATTCACGTTGGTGCGGCCGAGGCGGATGGTGCGCATGGCGGCGCATTATAGTGACGCGCGTTTCATGACCTGCGTCTTCTGCACGAATCCTCGAGAGGCCGGCGACGTCGTGTACGAGGACGCCCGCGCGTGGGTGCTGCTCCATCCCGACTGGTCGCCGCGCGGCCACGCCATGGTCGTCGCGAAAACGCACGTCGAAAACGCCTCGCAGCTCAGTGACGAGGAATGGCTGCACCTCGCGCGCGTGTGGCATCGCGCCGAGCGCGTCCTGCTCGACCTCACCGGCCAAGAGCGCGCGATCATCCTGAAGCTCGGCATCGCGACGCCGCATCTGCACTTGCACATCTATCCGATGTCCGCGCGCGCAACGCGCGAAGAAATGTTCGACGCGATCGACGGAAAACACCGCGAAAACCGCGATGACGACTTTGTGTCGAACGTGACAACGCGACTTGACACCTCGGCTGCCACTGAATGAGCATTCAGCGGCCCATGCCCACAGCCACTGAAATCGAGTCTTTCCGCGGAACGTCGAAGCGCGAACGCATCCTTCGCGCCGCCATCGACGTCTTTGCCGAGTTCGGCTACTTCAACGCCAAGGTCTCGCAGATCGCCAAGGCGGCGGGCGTGGCCGACGGCACCATCTACCTTTACTTCGACGGCAAGGAAGACCTGCTCATCACGATCTTCCGCGAGCACACGCGCAACTATCTGCACTCGCTCGAGCAGTTGCTGGCCAACGTCAATCGTGCCGAGGAGCGGTTGAGGATCGCGGTGAAGCACCATCTCGATGCGCTGGGCCGCGACCGAGCACTGGCCGTGGTCTCGCAAGTCGAGCTGCGCCACAGCCTGAAGTTCATGAGCCTCTTCTCACAGGAGGAAGTGGCCGACTACCTCAACGTCATCCGCAAGATCGTCGAGCACGGACAGCAGGAAGGAACGTTCCGCCGCAACGTCCACCCCCAGCTCGTGGCGAAATCGGTGTTCGGCGTCCTCGACGAAATGGTGACGTCATGGATCCTCTCGGAGAAGGTGTATGACCCTTCCGCGCAGTCCGATCAGATCGCCGATCTGATTCTCACCGGATTGTTGTGAGCACACTCCCGACATCGGACAAGCGCCGGCGTCTCTCGCAGGACGACTGGCTGACGATCGCGATCTGCATCGCGGTCGTGTTCGCGTCGATCGCGATCATCGTCCGCTACTTCGACGCCGCGTTCCCGCAGGCGGCCATCGAATTCAAAGTCGACCGCAACGCCTCGCGGCCGATCGCCGAACGCCTGCTGCGCGAGCGCGGCATCGACACGCGCAACATGAAACACGCCGCGCGGTTCGACTCCGATGACGAAGCGCGCGTCTTTCTCGAGCGCTCCCTCGGATTGGAAAACGCGAACGCCGTCATGGCGGGCGACGTCCACGTCTGGTCGTGGCATCACCGGTGGTTCCGGCCGCTGGTCGAAGAGGAAGTGAGCGTCGACGTCGCACCGACCGGCGAGATCATCGGCTTCCTGCATCACATCCCCGAAGATCGCGCCGCGCCGCCGCCGAGCGCGACGCCGCCCGTCGAATTTCTGCGCAGCATCGGCGTCGACATCGCGAATCTGAATCTGATCGAACAGAGCGAACGCCGCCTGCCGAAACGCGTGCAGCGCATCTTCACGTGGGAGTCGTCATCGGTCCGTCCCGCCGGCGCGCAATACCGGCACGTCGTGACTGTCGACGGCGACAAGGTCACCTCGTACGCGCAGGAGCTGAAAGTGCCGGACGCGTGGAAGCGCTCGTACGGCGAGATGCGCTCGAAGAACCGCGCGGCCGGTCAGGTCGATCTGCTCTTCAACGGCGCGCTGATGATCGGCGCGGTGGTGATCTTCATCATCCGCCTGCGCCGCGGCGATCTGCCTTTGCGTTTCCTTTTCGCCATCGGCCTCACGTGCGTCGTGCTGCTCATCGCGTCGGCGGTGAACGAGCTGCCCGCGGAACTTGCGTACTACGACACCACGACGTCCTACCCGGCCTTTCTCGGCAAGATCACGTTGCTATCGGCACTGCGGAGCGTCGGTTTCGCCATGCTGCTGATCGTGATCTGCGGGGCCGGTGAAGTGCTGTATCGCGAGCGCCTGCCCAAGCAGCTCGCGATCCCGCGGCTCTCGTCGCCGAAAGCGCTCTCCTCGCGCCGTGTCTTCATCGGCATGATCCTCGGCTACACGCTCGTGCCGCTGTTCATGGCGTACCAGGTCGTCTTCTACCTGACCGCGCACAAATTCGGCGCGTGGGCGCCCGCGGAAGTGCCGTACGACGACATGCTCAACAGCGCGCTGCCATGGGTGGCGGTTATGTTCGCCGGATTCTTCCCTGCTTTCTCCGAGGAGTTCCTGTCGCGGGCGTTTGCGATCCCGTTCCTGCAGAAACTCGTGCGCTCGCGCTTCTTCGCGATCGTACTCGCCGCGTTCATCTGGGGCTTCGGACATGCCGCCTATCCGAACCAGCCGTTCTGGATCCGCGGCGTCGAGGTCGGACTGGCCGGTGTCGTCGCCGGACTGCTCATGGAGCGCTTCGGATTGCTGCCGCTGCTGATCTGGCACTACACGATCGACGCCGTCTACACGGCCACGTTGCTGTTTGCGTCGGGCAACACGTACTACATCGTCTCCGCGGCCATTGCCAGTCTGCTGTTCGCGATTCCGCTGGTGGCTTCGATCGCGTTATATCTGCGCAATCGCGGCTTCATTCCGGACGACGATCTTTCGAACAACACCATTCCGACCACGCCGCCGGAGCCGCATCGCGAGGTCGCGATCGCGGCGGCGCAGTTCCCGGAGGGGATGCGACCGACGCGCAATCGCGTGTTGCTCTGCGCGGTGATCGTGATTGCGGCGGCGATCGCGATCGCGTTCCGACCAAGCTCGCCGTCGGACGCGATCGATTACAAGATCACCGGCGAGAAAGCGAAGGAGATCGCGCGCACGACGATTCCTCGCCTGGACCGTTTCACATATGTCATCGCGGCACCAGTGGAAGGATTCCGTTCGTGGAATCCGCACTCGTCGCGCGAAGAAGGCGGCGCGCCGGCCGATTTCGACGAGATCGCCGCGACCTGGCTGGTGCGCAATGGCATGAGCGTCGAGAAGCTGCTCGACATCTTCCGCAACCGCATCGAGGCCGGCACGTGGGTCGTGCGCTTCTTCACGCCGATGACGAAGGAAGAGATCTTCGTCGAAGTCGATCCGCGCATCTCGCGCGTCGTCAGCTATCACCGCTACCAGGACGAACGAAACCTCGGCCGCACGCTGCCGCAGGACGCCGCGCTGGCGCTGGCCCGGCGCGCGTTCGCGACGTTCGGCATGGACGAACGCGACTTCGAACTGAAGGAAGCGCTCAGTTTCCAGCAGCCGCGGCGCCGCGACTGGCTGTTTCACTTCGATGAGAAGACGCCGCTCGCGCCAAACGCGGTTCGCCGCGTGACCGTGCGTGTCGGCGGCGGCGCGGTCACCCAGCTCAACAAGACCATCAAAGTGCCGGAGAGCGTGTATCGCGAGGCGACGAAGGAGACCTTCCTGAACGTCGTGCTGTTCGTGCTGAAGATCATCGGAATGGTGATGTTGCTCGCGATCGTAATCACCGGACTCATTCTCGCGACCCGCGCGCACGGGCTGCCGTGGAAACGCGCACTGCGTTGGACGTTGATTCTCTCGGTGATTCCGATCGCGTCGTTCGCAGCACATTCCGAGCTGCTGTTGTTCGGATACAGCACCACCGTGGCATGGGAGACGTTCACGGTCGGACTGATTACGTCGTTCGTGCGCGATGTCGCGCTGCAGGTGGGCGTGATGTTCCTGGCGCTGGCGGGGCTCGAAGCTTCGGTGCCGTACGCGCTGAGTCTCGTTACGCGCGAAGGGCGCGCGCGTTTCGGCCGCGGCGCCGCGATCGCCGCGTTGACTGCCGTATCGATCGTGATCCTTTTCGGAGTGATGCAGCAGTACATCGCGCACGCGATGCCTTTCGCCGCGACGGTGACGTTCTCCGTGCCGGAAGAAGTGGCGACGCCGCTGCCGGCGGTCACCGAGACGTTGCAGGCAATCTTCGGTGCGATCGTGTTCGCAGCCGCCGCGGCGCTCTATGCGAGCGCGATCGGGAAACACGCTGCGGTCATCACGATCGTGGCGGTTTTCTGCGCGTCCGTCGATCCGCTCGCGTCGATGGCGCAGGCGCCGCTGATGCTCCTCCGCGCGCTGGTGATTGCGCTGCTGGCGTGGGTCGTCGCGCGATACGTGCTCGACGGCAATCCGCTGGCCTGGCCACTCGCGGTCTTCATCGGCTCGATGGTGCAGACCGCGGCCGCATTGCTGCAGAACGGCCGCCCCGACCTGCTCGGCAACGGCATCGCCATGATCGTGTTCGCTCTGGCGACACTTGCCTGGTTCGCCTTCTCCCCACGGCGTGGGGAGAAGGTGCCGAAGGCGGATGAGGGGTCGTCCGCTTTATGAATCTGCTTCTCACCCGGCCTTCGGCCACCCTCTCCCCGCCTGCGCGGGGCGAGGGCTACTCGAATAAGAAGGGCGGATGAGGGGTCGCGTGCCTGAGTCCTTCTCATCGCGAGTGATGCGCTGGAAGTTCAACCTCTTCCCCGCGTATCGCGGCAGCGGCGGACGCGTGACGTACATCGCCGACGATTTCAGCGAAGTACGCGTGAAACTCCCGCTGTCGCTGCGCACGCGCAACGCGGTCGGCACGATCTACGGCGGCTCGATGTACGGCGCGGTCGACCCCATCTACATGATCATGCTCATGCGCCTCCTCGGCCGCGGCTACATCGTGTGGGACAAGTCCGCTTCGATCCGTTTCCGCAAACCGGGACGGGATACGCTGTACGCGACGTTTCGCATCGATGAGGCCGAGCTCGACGCCGTCCGCGCCGCTACGTCCGGTGGCGAGCCGGTGGATCGCACCTACAATGTCGAGCTTCTCGACGCAGCGGGCGTCGTCCACGCATCGATCGAGAAGGTCATCTACGTGCGGCGCAAATAGACATCTATGAACCTCGGAATCGGCGACTACCAATACTCCGACCTCTACTCCTACGCGCGCCTGCGCGACCTCGCTCTGACGTTCGATCGCTTCGTCGAAGAACACGACCCGGAGCTCTTCGCGCGCTTCGACAAATACCGGCGCGCGGTGCAGAGCAGCACGGAACATGGGTTGGGGACGCCGGAAGAATCGGCGCTCCTGATCGCGGTGGGGCGCGAGCTGTCGCTGTTCCTGGCGAAGCTGTTCCGCGTCGAAGAGCACGTCGCAGCGCTGCAGGCGCGGACGCAGCGCGATGCGGAAGTCGCGCGCTTCAAGAAAGAGTTCGTCGGAAAGCGCGTCGCGAAAGTGCAGAACGTCATCGCGAACGGCGACGGTCCGATCCTCGACGATGCCGCTCCCGAGCTCGCGCTCGCGCGTGAAGCGAATCGGCTGCTCGATCTCGAGAAGCAGTCACCCGATGAAGCACGCGCGCCGATGGAAGCGCTGGTGAACTGGACGGCGGCGCAATGGAAGGCTGGTCGCTTCGAAGGGTGGACGTCGTTTCGCCTGCCGAAGCCGCTGGTGTTCGATCGCCTCGTTGCGACGGAGCCTGTGGATGCAAACCGCTTCGGCGGCGTGCATCACGAGTTCCGCCGCCGCGACGGCTTCGAGCTCACCGACGCGCGCATGACGCCGCGGCAGATCACCGACGAGGCGCACTACTGCATCTATTGTCACGAGCGGAAAAAGGACTCGTGCTCGCGCGGCTTCCAACAGCCCAACGGGACTTACAAGCCGAATCCACTGGGGATGGCGCTGGAGGGTTGCCCGCTGGACGAGCGCATCGGCGAGATGAATTTTCTCCGCGCCGACGGCGAATCGATCGGTGCGCTCGCCTTGGTGATGATCGACAATCCGATGTGTCCCGGCACGGGCCATCGCATCTGCAACGACTGCATGCGCGCCTGCATCTTTCAGAAGCAGGACCCGGTCAACATCCCGCAGATCGAGACGGGCGCGCTGACGGACGTGCTGTTCATGCCGTGGGGCTTCGAGATCTATTCACTGCTCACGCGCTGGAATCCGCTCGACGTGCGCCGTCCGATGGCGCTGCCGTACAACGGCCGGAACGTGCTGGTCGTCGGACTCGGCCCCGCGGGCTACACGCTCGCGCATTACCTCGCCAACGAAGGCTTCGGCGTAGTGGCCATCGATGGCCTGAAAATCGAGCCCGTCACGGTTCCTCGGAGTTCCTCGGGGAGCCACCCGAGGAACCCCGAGGAACTCCGAGGAACCCAAGGAACTGTTTTTGAGCCGATCCCTGATGCGCGCGTGCTCTGGGATGACCTCGACGATCGCATCCTGGCCGGCTTCGGCGGCGTGTCGGAGTACGGCATCACCGTGCGCTGGGACAAGAATTTTCTGAAGGTCATGCGCATCGCGCTGGAGCGCAAAGAGAACCTGCGCATGTACGGCGGCGTGCGGTTCGGCGGCACGCTGACGCTCGAAGAAGCGTTCGACGAGCTCGGCTTCGATCACGTCGCCATCGCCGCCGGCGCCGGCACTCCGACCATCGTGCGCATGAAAAACAACCTCGTGCGCGGCATGCGGCAGGCCTCGGATTTTCTGATGGCGCTGCAGCTCACCGGCACGTTCAAGAAGAACTCCCTCGCGAATCTGCAGGTGCGATTGCCCGCCGTCGTGATCGGCGGAGGACTGACCGCCATCGACACCGCCACGGAGCTCTTCGCGTACTACCCGGTGCAGGTCGAGAAGGTGCTGGAGCGCTTCGAGACGATGGGCGCGGAGCTCGGCGAGGAGCGCGTGCGCTCGGGGTATGACGCGGAGGAGATTCTCATCCTGGAAGAATTTCTTGCGCATGGACGCGCGGTGAGGGCGGAACGCGAGCGCGCGGCGAACGCGGGAGAGGCGCCGAACTTCATCCCGCTCGTGCGCTCGTGGGGCGGCGTCACGCTCGCCTATCGCAAGTCGATGCTCGACTCGCCCGCGTATCGCCTCAACTTCGAAGAGATCGCCAAGGCGTTCGAGGAAGGCATCGCATACGCGGAGATGCTCTCGCCGGTCGAAGCGGTCGCGGACGAATTCGGACACGTGCAATCGCTGCTGTTCGAGAAGCAGATCGTCGAGGACGGCCGCTGGCAGGACTCGGGAACCATCATCGAGCTCCCCGCGCGCACGGTGATGATCGCCGCCGGCACTGCGCCGAACGTCATCTACGAGAAAGAGCATCCGCACACGTTCAAGCTCGACAAGTGGAAGCAGTTCTTCCAGTCCTACTCCCTCGGCATCGAGAACGAACTGATCGAAGACGACGAGGCGGCGCGCGATCGCGGCTTCTTCACGTCGTATCAGCATCCGTCGCGGCGCGAGAAGCTGGTCACGTTCTACGGCGACAACCATCCGAAGTACGCGGGCAACGTCGTGAAGGCGATGGCGTCGGCGAAGTTCGGATACCGCCACGTCGTACGTTTGTTCGAGACCGAGCTCATGTCGATGGACCGCGCGGATGCAGCGCAGCAGGAGCGCGATGAGCAATGGAACGCGCTCGTGGCGAAACTCGATGATGGACTGGTCGCCACCGTACACGAAGTGAATCGGCTGACGCCGACGATCGTCGAAGTCGTCGTGCGAGCGCCGTTCGCGGCGCGGCACTTCAAGCCGGGACAGTTCTTCCGGCTGCAGAACTTCGAGACGTACGCACCGAAGATCGACGGCACTTCGCTGGCGATGGAGGGAATCGCGCTCACGGGCGCGGCCAGCGATCCGGAACGAGGTCTCCTGTCCGTGATCATCCTGGAAATGGGCGGCTCGTCACGCCTCTGCGCTCTGCTCCAACAAGGCGAGCCCGTCGTGTTGATGGGACCGACCGGCACGCCGACCGAGATCCCGAAAGACGAGACAGTGCTGCTCGCCGGCGGTGGTCTCGGCAACGCGGTGCTCTTCTCGATCGCGCGCGCGCTCAAGGACAACGGCTGCCGCGTCGTCTACTTCGCCGGCTACAAGAAAGCGGTCGATGTGTTCAAGCGCGACGAGATCGAAGCGGGCACCGATCAGGTCATCTGGTCTGTCGATGCCGGCGAGCCGATCGAGCCGCGCCGGCCACAGGACCTGAAGTTCGTCGGCAACATCGTGCAGGCCATGCAGTGGTACGCATCCGAGGCGCGCCAATTCGATCTGCGCAACGCAACGCGCCTGATCGCCATCGGCTCCGACGGCATGATGCGCGCGGTGAAAGACGCGCGGCATGGCGTGCTCGCGCCGCATCTGAATCCGGAGCACGTCGGCATCGGCTCGATCAACTCGCCGATGCAATGCATGATGAAACAGGTCTGCGCGCAGTGCCTGCAACGCCACGTCGACCCCGCGACCGGCAAAGAGTCGTTCGTGTTCTCGTGTTTCGACCAGGACCAGCACCTCGACCGCGTCGACTTTACGAACCTCCGCGCACGCCTGCGCCAGAACACGGTGCTCGAGAAGCTGAGCAACCTGTGGCTCACGCGCGTGTTGGCATCCGGAACGCCGGCGTCCCGCGCCGGCTGATGCGGCGGCGTCCCGCGCCGCCGCCGGTGAAGGGCGGCGGAATCTTTCCCGCGTGCCTCGGAGCATAAGGCGGCGGCGCGGGACGCCGCATCAGCCGGCCGGAGGCAGGCGCTCCGTCTTACACGTCCGCACGTTGCGCAGGAACAAGTCAGGCACGCCGGCGTTTACGCGAGTCATGCACCCATCGCTGCGCCGGTTCTGCGTCTCTCTCGTCGCCTGTTTCGTAACGCCTGCGCTCTTTGGCGCGATGCGCGGCGTCGTCTTCGATGCGAAAGGGAGTCCGCTGGCAGACGCGCGCGTCACCGCCGAACGGTGGGGAACACCGGAGGCATCGCAGACACGCATCCTGAACGGAACGAAGAGTCCGCTCCTCGACGAAGCGGTCACCAACAAGAACGGCGTGTTTGCGCTCGCAGCGAAGCTCGGCGGAGTGGTGGAGCTTCGCGCCGAACACGAGGGCTTCGCGCCTGCGCGGCAGCTCGTGCTGGCTGACGATGAGAACGTCGTCTTCGATTTGAAGCCCGCTGCGCGCCGCACCGGCCGCGTGACCGCGAACGGAAAACCGGTCGCCGATGCTCTCGTGATCGCGTACGCCGAAAATCATTCAACAGCTTCGTGGACGACGCGCACCGCGGACGACGGCACTTACGCGATTCCTGATCCGAAGCAGTGGTCCTCGTCGCTCGTATACGTTCATCCGGATCACGCACCGTTCTCGCAGGAAGACACTTCGCAGCTCGACGTCGTGCTGAAGCCCGGCGCGACCGTCTCGGGGACGGTGACGGACTCCGCCGGCCGGCCTGTGGCGAATGCGCGCGTGTTCGCAGGACGATGGACGACCGCCACTACCGGCGACGATGGCACATTCAGCTTGCCGCATGTCGCGGACGAGGAGAAGAGGATCGTCGCCGTGGACGGCGCAGCAGCCGGAAACGCACCGCGCAACGCGAAGAGTGTGCCGCTCCGTCTCGAGCAGCCACGTTCGATCAGCGGCACCGTTCGCGATGCCGGCGAGCATCCGTTGGAAGGAATGCCGGTGCTCGCGTATGGCGTGTCGAAACATGGGGCATCGGCAATGCCTTTTTTCAACACCGCCGTCACAGACGCCAAAGGCAACTATCTGCTCAGTCCCGTGGAAGCCAGCGAGTATCAGGTAGTGGCATGGGGCGTCAGCGCTCTCGATTTCGACGCGAAGCCGGTGTCGCTGCGCAACAGCCTTTCTGCACGCATCGATCTGACGGCCAAGAAGCGCGAGTTTCTCACCGGCGTCGTCGTCGACGAGAACAAACGGCCGGTCGCTGGTGCGTTCGTGCAGTACAGCGTCCCGCAAATGGGACTGGTCTACGGATTCGTAGATGCCGAACAGATGCCTTCTGCCCGCACCGGCGGCGACGGCAAGTTCAAGCTCCCCTACCACGAGCAATTCATCGCCAGCGGCATGACCGTGCGCCTGCAGGCATTGAGCCGCGGTTACGCCGTGGGCCTCAGCGAGCCGCTGAAACGCGATGTCAGAACGGTCGACATTGCGCTACCCCGCGGCATCGAGCTCGCCGGAATCATCACGGACGCGGCAGGCAAACCGGTGGCCGGCGCCGGCGTCGCGCTTTTGCAGGATCCCACCGGCGGCGTGCCGATGCCGGTCGACAGCGCCATGTCCTCGGGCATGATGCAAGCGTTCGCCGAGTCCGATGGCAGCGGACGATTCATGGTGCACCTTAATGCCGCCCCGCACGACCTCGGCGTCTGGAAAGAAGGCTTTGCCGGCTTCCGGATGGGGGAGGTCACTCCGCACCAGGATCGCGAGCCGTTGAAGATCGTGCTCGACAAAGGCGTCGAGATTCGCGGACGCGTCATGAGCAAGAGATCGGCTGATTCTCTGGCCGGAACGATCGCCGCGCGCAGCGACGACATGGCGATGGCGTATGCGACAGGCACGGTGGCCGCCGACGGTACGTTCGTGATCACCGGCATGCGCGCCGGAACGTATACGCTGAACTACGCCAGCGAACAGGGGCGCTCCGCGGAACGGAAGACGGACGCGCCCGTCGCGGACCTCGTTCTGGAATTGCCTGAAACGGGTGAGGTGCGCGGTCGTGTCATCGACGCTGCAACACGCCAGGTTCTTCGCTCCTATACCGTCACCTTCAATAACGAGATGAAGTTCGTGGGGGACGAGGAGACGTTCACGCTTCACGCAGCACCGGCGACGGGCGATCTCACCGTCGAGGCCGAAGGCTATGTCGAAGGGAAGACTCGCGTCACCGTCGAGCCGTCCAAGCCGGCCGAGGTGACGGTGGCGTTGACGCGCGGCCGGTCGGCGCGCGGCGTCGTGCGCGACGATCAGGGTCTCATCGCCGGCGCGTGGATATCGATCGCCGAGACCTACGAAAACATGACCCATAGCGCGGAGAACGGTGAATACGAGATGACCGGTTTGCCGCGCGAGGCGCTGACGATCGAGGTGAGCGCGAAAGGCCACGTCAAGCGCAAGGTGGAGATCCCGGCCGGCGATGACGATGCTCATGTCGACATCGTGCTCTCGAGAGGGCGCAAGGTCGCTGGTCACGTATTCACAAGCGATGGCGCACCGGTCGAACGCGCGACCGTGACCGCGTCCGGCGAGGATAGCCAGTCCGCGGTGACCGATGCCGCGGGCGCATACACCGTCGAAGGTCTGGACGACGGTCGTTACACGGTCAGCGCAACGCGCGACGAGCTGAAATCGGACTCGGTGCCACTCGGAAGCGAGATTCCGCGCGATCTCGTTCTGGTCATGAAACCGAGTGCCGGCGCGGGGAGAGTGCACGGCGTCGTGAAGGGATTCAGCGGCGGCACCTGGAACTTTGGCGTCGTTCGCACCGGGCCGGGGGATGCGCACGGGATGATCGGACGGAACGGCAAGTATGTCATCGAGCGCGCGCCTGCCGGCTCGCTGCAACTGCAGGCGTGGGCACAGTCGCCCCGCGGCGAAGCGACGACGCCGGCGGTCCAGGTGACTGTCATCGCCGGCGGCGACGTCGAGGCAAACCTCGCGTTTCGCGACGACATCATCATTCGCGGCACCATCACCGATTCCGGGACACCGGCGGTAGGACGAAAAGTCACGTTCCGTTCGCAGATGATGGTCTGGAGCACCGTTGCGCGCGACGGGGGTCAGTACGAGCTCGTCGGCGTCGAGCCAGGTGTCCTGTACGACGTCGAGGTCGAAGGAGGAACCCGGGCGTACTCCACGCGCCATCACGTCTCCGGCTCCGGCACGTTCGACATCGATATCGAATGGTCGCGCGTAGAGGGCCGGGTTCTCGACGCGAAGGGCACTCCCGTGGCGGAAGCGGCGGTGGAAGTGAGGACCGAAAACCAAAGCGCCGGCAGCGTGACGACCGATGCGAACGGCGCGTTTACGATTCCGGTAGCGCACGGGTCGCATGTCGTCAGCATCAGCAGAAAAGGATTTGCGACCTTCACGCAGCGGGTCGACGCGGGCGCCGCTCCGCTGCTCGTCACGCTGAAACAGACGGATGGCTTGAGCGTCCGTCTGACGGACGCGCGCGACGGCCGCACGCTCGGCGGTTACGCCGTGGCCGTCGATGCATCCGGACTGCAGGCCGCAAGGGCCGCGGACGCGGAGAAAGACGGGACACTCTTCGTGCCGGTCGCCGACGGCGCGTATCGCATCTCGGTGTCGGCAAACGGTTACGCATCTCAGTCCGTGCGCGTCGTGGCGCCGCATCAAGGCGAGCTGCGGATCGCGCTCACACCCGGCGGCACGCTCATCATTCGCACCGAAGGCGCCACCAGCGATCTCGTGAAGCTGGTCCTGCCGAACGGCGAAGAATACGTGCGGTGCCAGTGCAACGGCATCGCCGAGATCCGTCTCACAGGCGCGACGACGACAGTCGACCACGTCGCGCCCGGCACGTACACGATGCAGGTGCTCGACGAGCGCGGGCTGGTCAAGACCAGTCTCCCGATCGCGATCGCGGAAGGACAGACGACGGAGGCAGAGATTCGGGTGCCGGAGTAAACAGCGCGTTCCGCAAGATCTTCCCCACCTCTCCCGCTCTCGAGAACAAACAAGCGTGCGCGCCGGGCACCTCCACCAAATTCAGGCACGTGCGGTCGGGCAGCGGATCGCGCGTTCCCGCGATGAAGATGCCGGCGGGTGGATCACAGCCGAAGTCGTGTGCGAAGCGCGCAGCCGTACGCACCCATCGCGCAATGCCCGTGCGCCAGTACGCGCGCAGCACGTGGCGATACAGCGCCAGCGGCTCGCGCAGCGCGTCGAGCGCGAGCATCGCGCACATGCGCATCATCGGGTGGCGGTTGCGAGTCCAGAGCGGTCCGACGAACGCCGCCTTGCTCACGAGGTCCGGCCGCATGCGCGCGAGATGCGCCACCGCGTTGCAGCCGAATGAATGTCCGAGCCACACCGCGTCGCGAATGCCCATCGCGTCCGCCCACTTCGCGAGTTGCGCCGCATGCTCTTCCGGGCCGCCCGCGGGCGCGTTCGCGCTCTCGCCGAATCCCGGCAGATCGGGCGCGATCGGGTTCCATCCACCGTCGAATAACACCGCCGCCAGCCGCTCGAGATACGCGCTCGACATCCCCAGGCCATGCACGAGCACGATGTCGCGTCGCGGTCCCGCCTGTCGATGCGCGATCCCATCCGTCCATCCGGCGATGCCCCACGAAAAAACCGGCTGCGCCGTCTCCGCCTGCGGCGCGTTGTCGATGAAGTCCAGGAACACGCGATTGAATTCATCGGCCGAGTCCCACATCGCCACGTGCGACGCACGCGGAATCACCACCAGCCGCGACTCCGCGATCTCGTGCTGCATCGCCCGGCCGTACTGCAGCGGCACGAGCGGATCGTTCTCGCCCCACACCAGCAGCGTCGGCACGCGCACGGCGCGCATCATCTCGCGCAGATCGCTGCGTACGACGCGCGTGCTCGCAATCGCAACGGAAGCGGGACCGGCGCGCAGAAAATCAGGCACGAGCAGCCGTGCGATTCGGAATCCGCCGAAGGGCGGCTTCGGAAGCGGACGAATGTGCGGCCGCGGATCGAGCTGAAAGGGCATCCCCGCCGCATTGACCAGCGTCAGCGAGCGCACCAGATCGGGACGCTCCGCCGCGAGTTGAATCGCGATCAGTCCGCCCATCGAGTGACCGGCGAGATGCACCGGTTCGCCGAACGTCTCCAGCCACCGCGCGAGCAACGCCGTCACCTCCGGGAATGGCGGCAACACCGCGGGCGTGCCGAAAAAGCGCCGGTTCTGGCCGAAGCCGACCAGATCGATCGCGGCGACGGTATGCCGCTCCGCGATCACATCGAGGTTGCGCGACCACCAGCGCGACGAGCCGCTCAGGCCGTGAATCAACGCGACCGGAGGTCCGCTGCCGGCGCGCGTCTCCCACAATTCGTATGGAGGAAACGCGACGCGGCGCGCGGTTCTTATCGCAGCCGTCCCTCTTCCACCATCAGACAACGGTCCTGCACCACCTTGATCCCCGCCTCGGCTAACTGCTGCGCGGCCTCATCGTGGCGGATGCCGAGCTGAAACCATACGTACTTCGGCTTCGCGGCCAGGATGTCGTCGACGTGCGGCGGAATGTCACTCGGCCGCCGGAAGACATTCACCATGTCCACCGGCCGTCCGATCGCGGCGAGCGTGCGGAAGACCGGCTTGCCGAGGATCTCGGTGACTTCGGGATAGTAGGTGGGGACGGGAATGATCTCGTAGCCCGCACGGTCCATATGCGCGGGCACGTAGTGCGCAGGCTGCCCGCCGTGGGACTCGGGCTTGATGCCGAGCACGGCGATCGTTCTGGTGTCTTTCAGCATGGCGGCGATGCCGCGCGCGTCGTTGATCAGATTCTGTTTCCAATCGGACATGGCGGCGTACGTTATCACTCGTTGTATTCTTATTCGACTTTTCGGAGCGCCGGCCGCATGAAACGAACGACCCTCGCAATCTTCTCCCTTCTTCTGACCGTCGCCGCATTCGGTGCAGAGACCGAGCGCTACCTCGTCGCCACGAAACGCGGCGCGCACGCGGACATCGTCGCGCACGCGAAACAACTCTTCGGCGAAACGATGGAAGAGCGCGCGGTCGCGACGCTGCAGACCTTCGCCGGATTCGCGGCCAGCCTGACCGAAGAAGAAGCGGCGGCGCTGAGCAGGTCGCCGGACGTGCGATGGGTGGAGCGCGTGGTTCCGCGCCACAAGTCCGCGCAGAACCGCCATCCGTTCAAGCAGGCCACGCCGCTCGGTATGAATGCGATCTTCGCGCGTGAGGCACAACGCGGCGCGCCGAGGGGCACGGTCAACGTCGTGGTGATCGACACCGGCATCGACTACCGCCATCCCGATCTCCAGGCCGCGTACATGGGCGGCTGGAACGTGCTCAAGGACAACAACGATCCGCTCGACGACGACGGCCACGGCACGCACGTCGCCGGCACCATCGCGGCGACCGACAACGCCATCGGTGTCGTCGGCGTCGCGCCGAAAGTAAAGCTGTGGAGCGTGAAGATGCTCGATGGCCAGGGCAACGGCGACAGCGAAGGGATGGTCAAGGCGCTGGATTGGGTCGTTGCGCAGAAAGCGGCGCTCGGCGGCAACTGGATCATCAACCTCTCTCTCGGCGCGACGCAGGAGAGCGGGGGCGAGTACGAAGCATTCCAAAGCGTCACCGATCAGGGCATCCTCGTGGTTGCTGCGTCCGGCAACCTGTCGACGCCGAACGTGCCCGCGCCGGTGGTGTACCCGGCGGCGTATCCGAACGTGATCGCGGTCTCCGCGACGACGTTCGACAAGGCGCACGCATCGTTTTCGGGACAGGGACCGGAGGTCGACCTCGCCGCGCCCGGCGTGAATGTCCTGTCGACGGTACCGGTCGGAACGTTCGACGTTTCCTACGTCGTCGACGGTAACTCCGCCACATTCGTGAACGAGGTCAACGGCTCGAAGCGCGGCGTCGTCTCCGCGGAGTTCGTCTATTGCGGCACCGGAAAAATCGGCGACTTTCCGCCGACCGTGGCCGGCAAGATTGCGCTCGTCCAGCGCGGCGACAAGGTCTCCTTCTCCGAGAAAGCGCGTCGCGCGAAAGAAGCCGGCGCAATCGCCGTGGCGATCTTCGATAACGAGCCGGTGCCGTCGCCCGGTTCGTGGACACTGCTCAATAACGACGAAGATCGGCTGTACGACTGGCCGGTGACGCTGCGCCTCACACAGCAGACCGGACAAGCGTTGCTCGCCCTGGGCTCGCATCCCATCACGGTTGCGTACACCACGGACGACTACCACGAGAACAGCGGCACATCGATGGCCTGTCCGCACGTGGTCGGCGCGGCCGCGCTGGTGTGGGCGCTTGCGCCGGATGCAACCGCCGCGCAGATCACCAGCGCGCTGAAGACCACCGCCACCGACCTCGGCGCTCCCGGGCCCGACTCGCTGTTCGGCGCCGGTTTCGTGAATGCGAACGCCGCCGGTCGCCTGCTCGCGCCCGGCGCGTTCCCGAGCATCACCACCGGACGTCCGCTCGGCCTTCGCGGCCGTCGCTGAAAATAAGCGACGCCGCGCCCCGGTTCTCCTCCCCAGATCCGTCCAGGAGGGAATCGATGGCTCGTTCAGTGTCTGTGCTCGTGGCTGCAGTTGCGCTTGCCACGTCTTCGTTTGTTCACGCCGCCGAGGTCGCGGACAACCGCGAGTGTGTGAGGGAGATGGCGCCCGGGCAGATCGTGGCTCGACCACGTCCGCTCGCACTCGCCGAGCTGTTCGCGATTGACGCGGGCGAGTCGGTGCAGACCGAAAACGGCGTCGAGGCCCCGGGTCCGATCGAAGTGGTGATCGTGCGCACGCTCGATGACGGCACGGCCGCGATGGTATGCGTCGACAGCGAAGCCGCAGCGAAGCGTTTCCTCGAGGCTCCGGCCGACAAGGTCGCGACGAAGAAGGCGAAGGAGCAGTAATCACGATGCGCAGAAAGCTCTTCGCTCTCTTTCTTCTCGTGGGCGCGTTCAACGCGTTCGCCGGCACGGGCAAGATCGTGATCAGGAACATCGATCTTCCAAACGTCGGCCTGAACGATCCGACGCCTGTGCCACCGGTCGGCGGCAACAACGGCACGACGCTCGGCCAGCAGCGCCTGAACGTGTTCGAAGCGGCGGCCGCGCGCTGGTCGACGATGCTCGACACGAACGTCGACATCATCGTCGAAGCGTCCTTCACGTCGTTGCCCTGCGACGACTCCGGAACGGTCCTCGCGCAGGCGGGACCGAAAGCGGTGCGCCGCGATTTCACGAACGCGCCGCTCGCGGGCGTCTGGTATCCGATCGCACTCGCGAACAAGTTCGTCGGCATCGATCTCTCGCCAGGCATCGCCGATATCGGCATGACGTTCAACAGCGAAGTCGACAACTCGGTCTGCCGCGGCGACTCGAACTGGTATTACGGCTTCGATGGCCAGGAAGGCAGTCACTCCGACTTTTTCGTCGTCGCAATGCACGAGCTCGCGCATGGCCTGGGCATGTCCGGCGCCACGCGCGCGCCTGGCTTCCGCGACAACCTGCCGTCCGTCTTCGATGTGCACACCTTCGACCGCACCGCGGGGTTGCGCTGGGATCAGATGGACGAGCAGCAGCGCGAGGCCTCGCTCACGAACACCGGCAACGTGGTGTGGGACGGCGAGAACGTCCGCGCCTATCTCGGCCGCTACCTGCAGCCGGTGACGACGCTGACGCTTTCGGAGCCGGCGATCCTCGCTCGCAACTACGACATCGGCACCGCAACGTTTGGTCCGGCGCCGCGCGGCTCGGGGCTGAGCGGCCAGGTGGTCCGGGCGGTGGACGCGGCAAACTCCGAAGGTCCGACGACGTTCGATGGCTGCTCCGCGTTCAGCAATGCGGCCGCGATCTCCGGCAACATCGCTCTGATCGATCGCGGCAGCCCGCCGCTACCCGCGGAACCGTGCACGTTCGTCAAGAAAGTACGCAACGCACAGAACGCCGGCGCGGTCGGAGTGATCATCGTCGATAACTCGCGTGAGACCTGCACGCCGCCGTCGATGGGCGGCGATGCGTCGGACATCACCATTCCCGTCGTCAGCATCTCGCCGGCCGATGGCGATCAGCTCAAGGCGCAGCTGACCGCGGGAACGACGGTCAGCGGCAGCGTACGCAACGATCCGAGCCAGCTCGGCGGCGCATCGAAGGAAGGCATGCTGCGCCTGTACGCGCCATGCACCGACGATCCGGGTTCGTCGATCCATCACTGGGATGTGACGTCGTCGCCGAACCTGTTGATGGAGCCGTTCGTCAACTCCGATCTGCTGCTCGGCGTCGACCTCACGGTCTTCCAGCTCCTCGACATCGGTTGGACGCTTCCGCCGAAGTCGGGACGGCGCACGCTGATCCGCAAATAGCGGCGCCCGGCGCCGATCCGCAACGCGTATACAATCCCCCGCGCTGACGCGCGGGGGATTTTTTTTTCGCGCGCGATTTTCAACCTGAACGGAGACTCACCGATGCGGATCGGCGTACCGACCGAGATCAAAGACAACGAATACCGCGTGGGCATGACGCCCTCGGGCGCGCGCGACCTCTCCTCCGACGGTCATGAAGTGCTCGTGCAGAAGGGCGCCGGCAACGGCAGCGGCTTCGGCGACGAAGAGTACGAAGCCGCCGGCGCGAAGATCCTGCCGGACGCGGACGCCGTATTCGACGCCGCCGAGATGATCGTGAAAGTGAAAGAGCCGATCGAAGCCGATCTGAAGCGGCTCAAGGACGGACAGCTCCTCTTCACCTACCTGCACCTCGCACCGGTTCCACAGCTCACCGCGGAATTGCTGAAGAAAAAGATCGTCGGCGTGGCGTACGAGACCATTACCGACGAGCGCAAGCGCACGCTTCCGCTGCTCACGCCGATGTCGGAAGTGGCGGGACGCATGTCGGTGCATGTCGGTGCGTACTACCTGCACAAGCCGAACGGCGGCCGCGGCGTGCTCCTCGGTGGCGTACCGGGAACCTTGCCCGCGGACGTGATCATCATCGGCGGCGGTGTGGTCGGCACGAACGCGGCGAAGATGGCGGTCGGCCTCGGCGCGCGCGTCACGATCCTCGACGTCAGCCTCGATCGCCTGCGCCAGCTCGACGACATCTTCCTCGGCTCCGTGCAGACGCTCGCCTCGAGCCGCGCCCATCTCGAAGATGCGGTGCGCCGCGCCGACCTGCTCATCGGCGGCGTACTGATTCCTGGCGCAGCCGCGCCGAAACTCGTCACACGCGAGATGATCGGCCAGATGAAGAAAGGCTCCGTCATCGTCGACGTCGCGATCGACCAGGGTGGCTGCGTCGAGACCGCGCATGCGACGACGCACTCGAATCCTGTCTATGAAGTCGACGGCGTCGTGCACTACTGCGTCGCGAACATGCCGGGGGCGGTGCCGCGCACTTCGACGATCGCGCTCACGAACGCCACGCTGCCGTACACGCGGCTGCTCGCGCAGCACGGTTTCGAGAAAGCGGTGCGCTCGAATCCGGGACTCGCGGAAGGCGTCAACGTGTACAACGGCGAGATCACGTACGAAGCAGTGGCCACGAGCCAGGGCAGAAAGTACACGTCACTGGCCGAGATGCTGTGACGAAGATCCGCGTTTCGCTGCTCAGCAACGGCACGCTGCGCCAGGGCGACGCGGCGCTGATCGACGAGTGGCAGCGCGAGTCCGACGACAAGCTCTGGGTGGACATTCTCGACCCGGTGCAGGAAGTCATCGAGCCGCTGCTCGAGGAGCGCTTCGGATTTCACGAGCTGGCCGCGGAGGACACACTCTCCGCGACCACGCTCCCGAAATACGACGCGTTCCCGACGTACGACTTCTTCATCTTCCGTACCGTGGACGTGAACCTCTCCGAGCACGCGTCGGAGACGTTCAAGATCGCGGCGTTCCTCGGCCGCAACTTCCTCTTCACCGTGCATCGCCGCATGGTGAAAGCGATCGATCACGTCTGCAACCGGTTGCCCGGCGATCGCCGCCTGCTCGAGCGCGGCACCGACTTTCTGCTTTACGCGATCGTCGACGAGATGGTCGATGCGCACTTTCCGCTGCTCGAGACGATCGAGGAAGCGGTCGACGATCTGCAGGATCGCATCTTCGAATATGCGGAGCCGACGCATCTCGACGAGCTGCTCCATCTCAAACGCGACATCAACGTGCTGCGCCGCCACTCGCTGCCGCAGCGCGAGTTGCTGAACCAGATCTCACGCGGCGACGCGAAGCTCATCCAGGGACAGCACCTCATCTACTGGCGCGATGTCTACGATCACATGTTCCGCATCAGTGAAACGATCGACGTCGACCGCGAACAGATGACGGCGACGATGGACGCGTATCTCTCCGTCATTGCCAACCGCACGAACGAGACCATGAAGGTGCTCACGATCTTCTCCGCGGTGATGCTTCCGCTGACGGTGATCGCCGGCATCTACGGCATGAACTTCGACCACATGCCGGAGCTCAAGTGGCTCTACGGCTACCCCTTCGCCCTCGGCCTCATGGCCGCGACCACGATCGTGCTGCTGTTCTTCTTCTGGCGGAGCGGCTGGATCTCGTTCCCGCGCAAGTTTCGGCGGCCGCGAATCCGGGTGTGACCATCTGGAGTGACGGGCGCCAGTGCGGACCTTGACAGAATTTCCCGCCCGCCCTATTGTTAGCACTCGCCGGGGCTGAGTGCCAAGCACTCAACCCGGTTCCAGCGAGATTTCCATCGCGGGAGCTCCCTCCCGCAATACTCTCAAACCACAGCAGCGAAAGGAGATACACATGGCATCAGACACCAAGATCCGCCCGCTGTACGACCGTATCGTCGTGCGCCGGAAGGACGCGAAGGAGCAGGTTCGCGGCGGCATCATCATCCCCGACACGGCCAAGGAAAAGCCTCAGGAGGCCGAGGTCATCGCCGTTGGCGATGGCAAGTTCAATGAGGGCGGCAATCGCATCCCGCTCGACGTGAAGAAGGGCGACACCGTCCTCATCGGCAAGTACTCCGGCACCGAGATCAAGATCGATGACGTCGAGTACACGATCCTCCGCGAGGACGAAGTCCTCGCCATCGTCGAAGGCTAAAGGAGACACACCATGGCAAAACGAATTACGTATTCTGAAGACGCGCGGCAGGCGATCCTGCGCGGCGTCAACAAGCTGGCCGACGCGGTCAAGGTGACCCTCGGACCGAAAGGCCGCAACGTCGTCATCGAGAAGAAGTTCGGTTCCCCCACCATCACCAAGGACGGCGTCACCGTCGCCAAGGAAATCGACCTGAAGGATGAGCTCGAGAACGCCGGCGCACAGATGGTCCGCGAGGTCGCCTCGAAGACCTCCGACATCGCCGGCGACGGCACCACGACCGCGACCGTGCTCGCGCAGGCGATCTTCCGCGAGGGCGTGAAGAACGTCACGGCCGGCGCGAACCCGATGGAGATCAAGCGCGGCATCGACGCGGCAGTCCGCGTCGCCGTCGACTACATCGAATCGATCGCCCGTCCCGTCGAAGGGAAGGACATCCAGCACATCGGCACGATCTCGGCGAACAACGATGAAGAGATCGGCGGCATCATCGCCCAGGCGATGGAGAAGGTCGGCAAGGACGGCGTCATCACCGTCGAAGAAGCGCGCGGCCTCGACACTGTCCTCGAAGTCGTCGAGGGCATGCAGTTCGACCGCGGCTACCTCTCCCCGTACTTCGTGACCGATCCGGAGCGGATGGAAGCGATCCTCGAGAACGCCAAGATCCTCATCTATGAGAAGAAGATCTCGTCGATGAAGGACCTCCTGCCGATCCTCGAGCAGGTCGCGCGCCAGGGCAAGCCGTTCCTCATCATCGCGGAAGACGTCGAGGGCGAGGCGCTGGCCACGCTCGTGGTCAACAAGCTGCGCGGCACGCTCAACGTCGCCGCGGTCAAGGCGCCGGGCTTCGGCGATCGCCGCAAGGCCATGCTCGAAGACATTGCCATCCTCACCGGCGGCAAGCTGATCTCCGAGGACATCGGCGTGAAGCTCGAGAGCGTGAAGTGGGAAGACCTCGGCGACGCCAAGCGCGTCAGCATCGACAAGGACAACACCACGCTCGTCACGGACACCGATGACAAGTCGCGCAAGGAAGCGCTTGGCGGCCGCGTGAAGCAGATCCGCTCGCAGATCGAGGACACCACCTCGGACTACGACCGCGAGAAGCTCCAGGAACGCCTGGCGAAGCTCGTCGGCGGCGTCGCCGTCATCAAGGTCGGTGCTGCCACCGAGACCGAGATGAAGGAGAAGAAGGCGCGCGTCGAAGACGCCATGCACGCCACCAAGGCCGCGGTCGAGGAAGGCATCGTCCCGGGTGGCGGCGTTGCCCTGCTCCGCGCGGTCGATGCAGTCGAGAAGGCCATCAAGAGTGGCTCGCTCAGCTACAAGGATCGCGACGGCAAAGAGCGCAGCGTGAAGGCTGACGGAGACATTCGCGTCGGCGCCAACGTCATCAAGCGCGCGCTCGAAGAGCCGTTCCGCCAGATCGTCATCAACGCCGGTCTGGAAGGCTCGGTCGTGCTCAACGAAGTCAAGACCGCCGGCGGCACCAAGGGCTTCGACGCCCGCAACGAAGAAGTCGTCGACATGATCTCGGCCGGCATCATCGATCCGGCCAAGGTCACCAAGCAGGCCCTGCTCAACGCATCGTCGATCGCGGGTCTCATGCTCACCACCGAAGCTCTCATCTCCGAGATCAAGGAAGAGGAGAAGGGCGGCGGCGCAAACCCCGCGGCCGGCATGGGCGGCGGCATGGGCGGCATGTACTAAGACTCACCACTCAAAACGTTCAATCGAAAGGGCGAGCCGCACGGCTCGCCCTTTCTTGATACGGTCATGGGCAGCAAAGTCTAAGGCAGCGCGCCGCGCCGAAGAACACCACGTAGATGGAGAAGGTCGCGCGAAAGACCTTGGTCGAGAGCGCTCGACAACGCGCTCTCGATCGTCGCGGCGGCTTCTTCGAACTTCTCGAGCGCGATCTGCGCGGAAGCGAGTTCGTAACGAATCCGGCTGCGCAGGAGTGCATTCGCGTCGAGTTCCGATGCCCGCTGGAGGATCGCCTCTGCCTTTCTTGCGTCACGCTGCACGTGGAGTGCGTGAGCCCCGATCGCGAGGCCGGTGACGGTGGCATGGGCGCCGTCCGGATGTTCGCGCACCAGCTCTTCGGCTCGCGCAAGTAGATCGGCATGGCGCGCGAAGTTGCCGATCTGAATGGATGCGGCGAGATAGGGATCGGCTCTCATGGCATCCCAATACGACCTCTCACTTCGCGTATCCGGTTCGCGGATCACGACATCGACGGAGCCACTAAGGGGAATGGCCGCGCCTGCGTCGAGATATTGCACCGTGAGGCGATATCGCGCCGGAATAAAGGGAAGGACGGCGGCGGCGAGATCGTCTCTTCCCTCGATCACCGTATGAAACAGCAGAGGGACGGCGACACGCATCGGCGCGTCGGGTGTAACCGCATAAAGCTCCGGTGCGCGCTCATCGATTCCCCATTGCGGACCGAGGTAGCGTTGCTTGACGCCGGAGCGCAGGTCTTCGATGTAAACGTGGACGTTCCCGGCGCCGGGGCTGATGACTGGAAGCTGCGTTGCATCGCCGGTCGTTGAAAGCGTGACATCGAGCACGATCGGAAATCCAGCGACGATGTCTCGCGCTTCCGCGTCGACAGTCAGCCGAAGCTCGTCGGCGCCGAGTGAAATGGTCAGCGCCATCAGGCCAGCGAGGAGCAAAATGCCGTGCTTTTTCATTGGATCACCTCTTCTGAATGGTGCGGATCTTCGCCAGTGAGACATTCGTCCACTTCGTACTGTGTTTCGGTTCTCCGGTTTGCTCCATGATGCCGAGGTCCGAGTGCTCGCACCCGAAGAGATGTCCGACCTCGTGAACGACCGTCTCGTACTCGGCCTCTCCCGATTCCCGCATCGGTTCCTGAAAGATGTGGGCTCCACTTCCGCTGCGCCCCAGATCGTCGACGATGCCCAACGTCACGCGTTCGGAATTCGGATCGCCATCGGCGGTCTCGTACGGTTGAAACGCCGCCAGCACATACACCTGCCAGAAATCGAATGACGCCGCGCGGCGACTGTCATATTTGTAATCCGACGGATAGTTGCCGAACAGCGACGTGTCGCTGTTCGGCTTGAAGGGAGCGATCGGGTTTGGGTTGGAGAGATCGGAGGTGACTTCGACATAGGCCTGCCGAAAGTAGTCCGACAATCGTTTCGTTGCGGGATCTAGCAGTGCGGCACCCTCTGGATAGCCCACGTAATCGTCGTCCTCGAGCTCGAACGATTTTCCGACTATGCTCGCGTCGACGTTCCCATTGACGATGACAACATCGCTCGCAATCAGGTTCGCGGTGTTGGAGCGCACTGTCAGATACGCGCCGCCATTCGCGCGAAAGCGGCCATTTGCGAAGCGATCAGCCAGCCCAGCCTTCCCGGTCAGGCCCGGGCTCGGAATGTTCGGGATCGTAACCTCAGTGGTGTTCGCGCTGCTCCCTGCTTTCACCGCCTTGATCGTCCCGCGGACGACGTTGCCGTTCACCTTGTCCATGCGGTCGGCCTCCAGATGCACCGTTCTCCACACGGTCAGCAGGTCGGTTTTCACTGCACGACTGGTCGGCAGCTTATTACCGGAGGAATCTTCGACAACGGATCCGTTTCCGCTGCGCAGCCGCAGTCCGTTGCTGTACGCTGATTCGAGAGAAGCAGTGGCGATGAAATTGTTCCCTGGCTGGCGGCTCACCGTAAGGAGAACCGATGCTTCACCGTGCGCGTCAGTGGTGGCCGAGGTTCCATTCAGACTGCCTTGGATTGGCGTAGAAGATCCGTCGGGTCGATTGTCATTCCCGTTTGCGTCCTTGTCGAGATCCGTGGCTTCGCTCGTATAAGACTTGTTGTCCCGCCCCTTGTGGACGATCTTCTCATCGCTCGGATCATCGGGATCGAAAACGCGGAAGTACACAGGCACTCCTTTGCCTGCGTTTTTCACCCTTGCGACGACGCGGACCATGCGCCGGTCGACGGTATCTTTGGCGGAACGCGCTTCCGCGAACATGCGCTGACCTCCTCCGGCATTGGGATTCGTCGTCAGAGGACTGTCGATGGCGGTGAACTTCACGGACGACAGCGTGGGAACGCCGATGTTGTACGAGACCGAGGCGGTCGCACTCTCATTCATACCTGACTTGAACGCTTTCGCCTTCAGAGTGACGTTTGAGGTGAACGTCAACGGCGCACTGTAGACCGCAGATTTGCTGGTCGGTTCCTTCCCGGAGGCGTCATACCGGATCGTCGCGCCGGAGGTCGCGGTCGTAATGGTCACCTTGACAGCGTTCACGTAACTGCCGGAGCCGGGAGCGATGTTCGGAGCGGCGACTTTCTTCACGACCGTATACTTCGCGGTCGCCGAAGCGCTGTCGGCCAATCCGTTCTTGAACGCTTTCGCGGTCAACGTCACGCTCGACGTAAAGGTCAGGGTACCGTTATGCACGGGAGAGCTTCCCGTCGGCTCTTTCCCGGTCGTGTCATAGCGAATAGTCGCGCCTGACGTCGAAGTTTTGATGGTGACCTTGACGGAGTCGACGTAGGTCCCCGACTCCGGATTGAACAATGGTTTGGCCGCGGCGATGGTGTACTTCGATGTGGTCGTCGCGCTTGCCGTCATCCCGCTCTTGAAGGCTTTCGCCTTGACGGTCGTCGTCGACTTGACGTTAAAGGAGCCGTCGTAGAGGGGAGAGCTGGCCGTGGGCTCCTTGCCGTTCGTGGTGACGCGAATCTTGGCGTTGGACGTGTTGCTCTTGATGGTCACCTTCACCGAGTCGACGTACGTTCCGGCGTTAGGACTGATGGCCGGTTTCGCGACGGTTGCGGCGTGAGCGACTGCCGCGGTCGCGAGCATCAGAAGGAAAACTGGCGTTCTGAATCGCATTGTCGTGAGCTCCTGCTGTTTGCCGTTGCGCATCTGTTCCTCAAACGCGGTTTACAATACGCCGTTCGGAAAATCGGTCATCCCTTCCCACAAGTGAATAAGTTTTCTCTCCGCCGCGAGAAAAGAAGGATCGGTGTATGCCGTTACGAGAGGTGGGCGCGGAACTGTCCCAGGCGCTTTCCCTGGTTCGCGTTGGCAATCACGCGGTGGTCGAGCCGGTGTTGAACAGTGCTGTCCGAAAGTTGATCGCACACCGTGCCGCCGCTGGACGGTCCAACAAGCTGGATGATCTGCTGCAGATGCCGTGGGAGGGCATGGATTGGGAAGAAAAACAGGAGCAGTTCCTCCTGCTGCGTGCGGCGACGCTCACGGCCGAAGTCGCGGATTACCGGGGCGAAGGGGATCGCGCGGCGAAGGCGCTTCTTCCATACCGCCGGATCGTCGACCACCTCGATCAACAGCGTCACCAGCCGGCGCGCATGTTTCAGTTTTCAGGCGAGGACGATCTCGGATGGAAGCTGTTGCGACAGGAGCTTTTCTGCGCCTGGCAGTTCGCGGTGCTCGAATATCGCCATGGACGCCTCGGCGAGTCGAGACGAATTATGGACGCGGCGCTGCAGATCGCGGACTCGATGGACCCGGGATCGGGTGGGCTGCTCACACAGCTCTACTACGCACAAGCCAAACTTCGGCTACGCGAGCGCGCGTTTCTCGAAGCGTCCGTGATGTTCCGCAAGTCGTTGGTGGCCGCGTCTGTGCGATTCTCGAACGCCGGAGGAGGCCGCGATCTGGAACGGCAGGCCGCCCAATATAGCGTCGCGAAAGCGCTGTGCCTCGGCCTCGCTCAATCGCTGCTCGATCAGGGACGGCTCCATGAAGCGCATACCGTGGTCGTCGCCGGGCGCATGTTGCTCGATCTGACGCCGGACCTCGTTCATCGCTCGTACGCTCAGCAGCTTCTCGGCGCAATCGAGCGCGCCTCGGCCCGCGATCGAGACGCCTTCCTCCTCGCCGCGGCGAGGAAGAACCTCGAGCAGTGCGTCGGGTTTTTCAGTCAGCACAAGCCGGCGGCTGCCTTCCGCGCGCGGTACGAACTGGGACTCATCGATCTGCATCTCGGCGACTCGGTCAGTTCCGAGAAACGGCTCAGCGGTCTCCTCATGGACGCCGAAGCGGCACAGTCGGTGAAGTGGACCGCCATGGCTCACGTCGGACTCGCGCGCGTTGCGCGGCACATGAAGGAATTCGATCGCTCGGTCAAGGAAGCACTGCGCGCACGAAAGATTGCCACGAAGCACAAACTACGGACCGTCGAGATCAACGCACACACCGCGCAGTTGCTGACGCTGTTCGAGCAGTACGCCGATCAGCCGGAGCAGCTGGAGGAAGTCGAAGACGGTATCCATGAATTGCTGCGCAAGATTCCGGAGGAAGACGTCCGCAATCGCGTGATGGGCCTGCTCGTGCACGTGCGCGTGTTGGCGGCGCGCAAAGAGCTCCGCCGGGCGCGCGCGACGTACGAGAAATACGAGCGCATCGCTCATCTGGTCCAGTCGCCGCGCGTTCACGACATAGCGGAGCTGGCGCTGCGGGCGATCTCGACCAACACATTCGTCTGCCCGGCCGACCACGTACCGCCGGAATTCGATCTCGAGAAGAACAAGGAAGCCTTGCGTGACTACGTGGTGCACAAGGTGGAGACGGTTCATCAGTCCCCGGACGAACGTGCCGAGGCGCTGAACGTTGGGGTCAGCACGTACTACAGGCTGAAGGGGAAGTGATACGAATGCGACGGCAGGCCGGCCGAGTTCCGGCCGCGCGGGCGAGCCGCGAGGCTCGCCCTTTTTCATTTGCGCGGGGCGCGTTGCGAGCGCGGATCATTTCGGTCGTCGCGCCACGCGGGATGGTTGAAGTGCAGCACACGATCGCCGTTGAACGACGCGACGGCTTCATCGAATTCGGGAGCGCGCGTCGGCACTTTCGCAGGTTTGCCGAGCTCCGCGATCTGATAGACCTGCCGGGTGGTCGGCTGCGTTTCGGCCTTCTTCAATGCGAGGCCGGCAGCCATGAGGATCGGCGCACCGGCGTTTCGACACGGTCGTGTCGCATGCATTGCGCAGAATGGCTTCGTTGCTCTTGCTGTCCGCGCCACCGATGTCTTCATGGGTGATGAAATTCGCCGTCGGCAGCGCTTCGCGACTGTTGCGATCGAGCGTCGGATCGATTAGGCCGACCATTGCCAGCGAGCGCGTGTGGCCTCGCCGCGTTTCCGTGCAGCATGTCGAGTAACGCGCGATCAGGCCGCGGCAGGATGCGCTGGAACCTTCGCGATCCGCGCCCCATCGCGAACATCGCCTCCCGCACCTCGGCGTAACGCGAGCCAATCGCGCTACTTGCCGAACTGCGCGAAGATCACCATGTTCCCCGCGCCGTCACGAATGAACGTCTCGGTCGCGCCGTAAGGCGTGGTGCGGCGTTCGATGAAGACATCGGTGCCCGGCGGCAGCTTCGCCACGACGACGTCGAGATCCTCGACCTCGATGAACAGCGATGCCGGCCCGATCGTCGACGAACCGGCGAATACGCGCGGCTCGTCGGCGCGAACGCTGTCGACGGTCTGCAGCATCAGCTCCGCGTTATCGCGCGCGAGAATCACGAATCCGAGCACGCCCTCATGTGGCACTTCGGCAGTACGCGTGAAGCCGAGCGCTTCCCAGAGCGGCAGCAATGGCTCGATGGCGGGAACGACGAGAACAGGTGTGATTTTCATACGCGCAACATAGCGCCGCGCGCCGTTCAGCGATTGGAAAAATGGAACGCGTCGGGCGTCGTGCCGGCGAGCTCGCGAAACTCGGCGATGAGGTGTGACTGGTCGTAGAAACCATTCGTGATGGCCACGTCGGCCCAGTCGCGATCGACGCGCTGCATGTCCGCCACGCGACGAAACCGCATCACCCGTGCGAACGTCTTCGGCGACACGCCGACGTGATGCAGAAACTGGCGCGCGAGGTGTTGGCGCGAGATGCCGATCTCGCGCGCGAGCGGCTCGATGCGCAACGTTCCGCCGCTGGCCACGATGCGCGCGACGGCCTCGTCGACGCGCCGATCGCGATCGGGATCGAGCCGGCGTAGCAGCTCCGCTTCGAGCATTGCAACCATCTGGAGCGACGGGCTCTCAGCCCGTCGGGTTCGGCGGGCTAAGAGCCCGCCGCTCCAGATGGTGTCACTTCTCCAATCCTTCCAGATGTCGCCGAGCGGCACACGCGCGTCGGTGATCTGGGCGAGCGGCATGCGCAGAAATGCAGCCGCCCGGCCCGGACGGAAACGCACGCCGAGGAACTCGTACGAGCCGCTCGGCGGCAGGAGGAGCGGTTTCGTCATCGTGCCGACAGCCGCGCTTTCCCCCGCGCTCAGATCGAACACCAGATCGGCGCAGCCGTCGGGGAGCACGCGGTGCTGGCCGGACGGCGCATCATCGCTGCGCGTCCAGAAACACTCGACCCACGGCCGCAATGCCGCGGAAGGCATGAGCTCGACGTATGGCATCGAGCGAAAGTTTAGCGTCAGTCCATATTTTCGATGCCGAGGTACATCACGCGCGGGTCTTTGCGGCTGAAGGTGATGGCGTTGACGTCGTCGAGCGAGCTATGCGTCAGCGTCAGCCAGCGGCCGGCGTGGTCATAGCGGAACAGGTCCGTGCCGTAGTCGAAGATATGCGTGCCGAAGATGAAGTACAGCACATCTCGGTTGATCGGATGCGCCGCCATCGGCGGGCCGTTGGTCAGCTTCACGCCGGGCGCTTCGTCGACGACCGGCGTGTACGTCGCGCCGCCGTCGTCCGACAGATAGATGTGCCGGCCGTGCGACGCCTCGCCGTTGTTGCCTTCCTCGAGGTTGATGCCGAATGACCACACGCGGTTGCCGTCGACAGGCGAGAATACGAAATGAAACACGTTCGCGCCGCTCGTGCCGAAGCCGGCCGCCTGCGTCCAGTTCCGGCCGCCGTCGCGCGAGACGTACGCGCCGTTGGTGGTCGTGCCGGCGACGATGTGGTCGAGATCGTTCGGATTGAACACAAAGCGGTAGAACAGTGGCGCGGCAATCTTCGTCCCGATCGGATTCCACGTCTCTCCCGCGTCGACGCTTTCCCACAGCGTTCCATCGGAACCACCGGCGCGCACGCGGTCGGCGTTGTTCGCGTCGACATTCACTCCGACGAACTCCACGGGCTGGCGCAGTTTCACGGCGCCGCGCGCGTCATACCGGACGAAGAAGAAACGGTTCTCGGACCATGCGTAGACGCGGCCGCCTTTCGCTGGCTCGAGCTTCGGCGGAAAGTCGGAGCCTTCGATCGTGGCGACAACGCGCCAGGAACAGCCGGCATTGGTCGAGATGAGGAGATCGTCGCGATGCCATGCGACGAGCGTGTCCTCTTCGTCGATCATCGCGGCGACGCCGTACGTGTAAGAGATCGGCTGCGGCGCGACGGCGAGTGGCGCGAGCGTAAACCCTTCATTGCGTGTGAACGTGACGGCCGAGCTGCCGGTGACCATCGAGCACGGCGGGTATTGCACGCTCCGGCCGACGGCGCGGCGTTTCCCGGCAGCGTGCATCGAGACGGTGGAAGAGAGGAGCAGCAGAACTACGATGAGGCGTTTCATGCGGGCGCGGATATTAACGTTCCATCTCGCGAGCGACATTCAACATCTCGTCACGAATTGCGGCACGTCGTGTAACGAGTTGCGAATACCCATAGTTTCGGAAAATCCGGTGCAATAAGGCCCGTAAATCCCCAATCACTTCATCGGCCTCCTCAATGACTCGTAGCGCGATATACCCAAGAATCGGTGTGATGAAAGTCACAATGACGCCTGCGGTAATGCTGAAACGCCAGCCAATCATCAACGCAATGGCGATGTACGTCAGCGGATAGCACGTCAGCGCCGCAAGAAACTTCGCCGTGGCCATCGTGCTCCATTCGCCCTTCGAGAAGCGTTTCGCAAGCGCATCGATCACTCGATACGCGGGCCAGTGCACGATTGCGCCAATGAGCGCCAGCGGCAGCAGCACGAGCACACGGAAGAGGCGGCGCGCATCGATCTTCGGCTGCAATTCGTGAACGTCGAGTTTCGCGCGGCGCAGCTCGGCCTCGAATTGCGCGATCGTGTGCTGCAGTTTCGATAATCGCTCCGGATCGCGCGCGCTGAGATAGTGATAGCCCTGGAGAAACCGCCGCCGCAAGTCGAATTCCTGGATGAGCGGCTGGTCGTCGTCCGCCGTGAAGATGTTTTCCGCGCGCGCGATGAGATCGAGCGCCGCGTGCGATTCGGCCTGCAGCGTGACGGAATCGAGTCCCGCATCGATCGTGGCCGTAAGTCGATCCACCTCATCCGCGGGCGGCTCCCCGTCCATCACCAGCGGCTGCACGTGAATCGGCTCGCCGAACAGCACCAGCACGGAACTGCGGAACACGTGCTTGGCCGTGTAATAGATGCCGGTCGGCACGACCGTCATCGCATCGACGTTCGCCCCCAATGCAATGCGCGCCGCGCCGGTCTTCAGCTCCCGTAATTGTGGATCGTCGTGCGTCGTCCCTTCCGGGAACAACGCGATCGCACCGCCGCGCTGCAATACCTCGCGCGAACGCCGAAAGAGCTCCGCATTCGCTTCCGCGAGCGAGCCGCCCTTCATCTCTTCTTTGCGATAAACGGGAATCGCGTCGAACGCACGGATGATCCAGCCAATGATCGGCCAGCGAAACAGCGGCGCCTTCGCCAGAAACGAGACCGGCTTCGGCGCGAAGCACAGCAGGAAGAGCGGATCGACGAGGCCGTTCGGATGATTGACCGCGAAGATGATGGCGTCGCGAAGCGGGACACGGTCGAGGCCGAGCAATTCGATGCGCTTGAAGAAGACGCGCAGACAGAAGCGGAAGAAAGCGGTGATTGGGCGCCGCATCGGTCAAGCGCTCCCCTCATCCGGCCGTTGGCCACCTTCTCCCCTCGCCGAGGGGAGAAGGCTACTCAAGGATATGCCCTCCGTAGCCTTCTCCCCTCGGCGAGGGGAGAAGGTGGCCGAAGGCCGGATGAGGGGTCGCCACCACATCACGACGCCTTTACTGCCGTCCACGCCGCGTAACTCCAGATCAAACCCGCGGCGAGGATCGCGAGCGGCACGATCAGGATGCCCTGCGCGAGCGAGCTCGCGTCCGAGATCATCCCGATCAGCGGCGGCGACGGAATGTCGCCCAGGAAGTGCATCGTGAATACCGACAACCCGACCGCAGTCGCACGCTCGAGCGGCGACACCACGTTCACGATCGCCGAGTTGATCGGTCCCGTGCACATGAAGATGAGCACCTCGGCGATCGTCAGGGCGGTCAGATACACGACCTTGTTCTCGTGCATCAATCCGAGCAGCGTCATCGGCGCGGCGAGCAAGGTCGCGATCCCCGATACCCACAGATACGACTGTCGCGTTTTCGTGAGCAGTTTGTCGCCCAGCCAGCCGCCGATGAACGTGCCGATGAAACCGGTGACGATGACCATCGCGCCGAACGTCACCGTCGCGTCGGACCGCGCCATGCCGCGCGCGCGTTCGAGAAACGCCGGCATCCAGAATCCAAGCCCGCCGAGGGCGAAGGTGTACGCGGCGTAGCCGAGGACCGCGAGCACGTACGGGCGGTTGCGGACGAGATCGCGATACGCGTCGATCGTGCGCGTGCCGCTCGCGCGCGGCGCGTAATCGTCGAACGTGCCGCGCGGCGGATCCTTCACCAGCAATACGAGCAGCGACAACAGAATGCCGGGGAATCCGGCGATCCAGAACGCGGCGCGCCAGCCGAAATGATGATCGGCCAGTCCGCCGAGCACGTAGCCGGCGGCGGAACCGACAGGGATCGCAGCGAAGAAGACGGCGAACACGCGACCGCGGCGTTCGAGCGGAAAGAGATCGGAAAGGATCGCTGGTGCGATCGTGCCGTACGCCGCTTCGCCGACGCCGACCGTCGATCTCGCGATGAACAATCCCCAGAACCCGCGAGCGAATCCCGCCAGTCCCGTGGCCAGGCTCCAGATGGCGACGCCGAGCGCGATCAGCGGCGGCCGCGCGCGCCGGTCTCCTAACATTCCGAACACCGGCGACGTCAAAGCGTAAACAACGATGAAGCCGGCGCCGATCACGCCAAGCTGAGTGTCCGAGAGCCCGAGCGATTTCTTGATCGGCTCGATGACCGCGGCCACGACCCAGCGGTCGATGTAGTTGAAGAGGTTGATGAGCGTGAGGATCGCGAGCGCGTATCGCGCGTGAGGAGGCGTTGGTGAGGACGACACGAGAGGGAGTGTAGCCGGAGCGACCATCTGGACGTGGAACTCGAAACCAGTTGTGCACGAAAACGTAATCAGAAGCGGAAAGACGGCACGGCTATCATTCAACCACCCATGAAACGGTTCGCACCCTACCTCGCATTTGCGCTCGGCGTCGTCGTGCTGCTCGTGCTGATCCCGCGGTTCAACGCGGTGCAGCCGTCCGTCGCCATCACGCGCGGCGAGGCGCAGAAAATTGCGGACGAAGAAGCGCGCAAGCTCGGCATCCCGGTCGACCGCGCATGGACGACGATGACCTGGGTGGGCTCGCCGTACCTCGACCGCGAGTTCGAAAAAGACCCCGAGCGCTTCCGCCGCTCCGCCGATGATCCCGTCGTCGGCCCGCGCCTGGGCGGCTATCGAGTGATGTACTTCCGCGACGGCCTGGAGAAGTTCATCCCCTATGGCCACGTGTACGTGAGCGGCTCGGGCGAAATGCTCGGCGCGCGCCTGCGGCAGCGGCCCGAGACGCGCGGCGCGAACATGACCGAGGCGCAGTTGCGGCCGCGCGCGGACGCGTTCGTGAAATCGCGCGCGCTCGCGGGAGCGCCAGATCCCGTGTTCGAGTCGGCGCGTCCGAACGTCACGCGCGCGCGGACCGACTGGACCTTCCGCTACAAAGTCCCGTCGAAATTCGATACGGGCAATGTCGTGATGTACGTGTGGGTCTTCTTCAACGGCGATCGCTTCGCCGGATGGGACCTCATCGAGGAGTACGCGGACGGCACGCCATTCCGCTACGAAGACCGGATCAGCGGCGCGCTCGTGAATTACGTCGCGCTCTATGTGCTGCTGCTCGTGCTGCTGGTGATGTTTCTCAAGAAGTACCACGCCGGTGAAGTCGGCGTCGGTACTGCCTCGTTTCTGTTCGCAGCGCTCCTGTTGATCTCTCTCATGTTCGATTTCCTCGCGGCGCCGGCGATGTTCAGCGATTCGGGGATGGGCAGCATCGACGCGCAGCAGACCGCATTCGCGATGGGCGGCTTCAAGTTCCTGTTCGCCGACGTGCCGATGGCGGTGCTGGTGTTCCTGGCGTGGGCGGTCGGCGAGAGTTACGCGCGCGAACGCTGGGGTGCGCGGCTGGCGTCCTTCGACGCGATCCTGCGCCGCGATCCGATCAATGCCACCGTCGGCCAGTCGCTGCTCACCGGCGTACTGACCGCTCCCGCGGTCGCAGCAGCGGCGTTCGCGATCGCCGCGATTCCGACATTTTTCGGCATCGCCCATCCGGTCCTCGGCGGCGGCAGCGAGATGATCATCGGTCTCGGCGGCCCGCTCGCGATGCTCTTGAACTCGGTGTCCGAGGCGGTGGCGACGGCGGTGGTGGCGATCCTGTTCGTGCTGGCGTTTGCGCACCGGCGCCGCAAGTTGTGGCTCGGCATCGCGGTCGCGATCATTCTCGTTGCGATCGGTGGAGTGGCAGCGCCGCCCATCGGACCGTACCTGATGCGCCTCCTGTTCGGCTTCGGCGGTGGACTCGCGGCCATCCTCATCTTCCTCGGCTACGACCTGCTGACGACGAGCACCGCGCTCTTCCTCGGCACCGCGCTCACGGCGACGTTGCCGCTGCTCAGCATGGCTGAGGGTGATTTCCGGCGGCAGCTGGTCGTGTCGCTGGTGGTGCCGAGCGTGATCGCGGTGGGACTGGCGGTGGCAGGTCTGCTGACGCGGCGCGAAGTCGTCTACGCGTACGAAGATCTCGCGCCGCATGTGAAGCGCATCGTCGAGCGCGAGCGCGTGAAGGCGGAGATCGATGCGGCGAATCGCATTCAGGCGGCGCTGCTGCCGCTCGATGCGCCGGACATGGCCGGCGCGAGCGTCGCGTCGCATTACGGGGCCGCGACGGAGATCGGTGGCGACTACTTCGATTTCCTGAAAGTCGCCAGCGGCGAGATCGGCATCGCGTTCGGCGACGTCTCAGGCCATGGCCTCACCAGCGGCATCGTCATGGCGATGGCGAAATCCGCGCTGCTCGTGCAAGTCGACTACGACCCTGCGCCGCGCGCCGTGCTCGATGTGCTCAACGAGATCGTGATCAAGACATCGCCGCGGCGCACGATGATGACGTTCTTCTTCGGCCTGCTCGATCTGCGCGCGCAGACGCTCCGCTTCTCATCGGCGGGCCATCTCGACCCGTATGTCTTTCGCGTGTCGACGGGCAAGATGGAGATGCTGTCGTCGTGGGGCTTCCCGCTCGGCGTGCGCCGTCGCGATCCGTTCCGCGAGCACACAGTCGAATTCCAGTCGGGCGATCGCCTCGTGCTCTACAGCGACGGCTTGATCGAGGCGGTGGATGACGACGGCGAGCCGTTCGGCTTCGATCGCTTCGAGCAGGTCATCGCGTCGAACGGCCATCTCTCCGCGGATGAGATCAAGAAGGCGCTGCTGCACGCGGTGCGCAAGTTCACGCGCAACCGCCCGCCGGAAGACGATCAGACGCTGGTCGTGGTCGCGTTCGATGATTCGGCGGAGGACCTGCTGCCGACGCCGCAGCGCTTGGCAAGTGTGCCTGTCGCCGAAACCGTGCACTGACTCTGGAGTGCGGCAGCAAAGCTGCCGCTTTCTATGCGGCGGCGATGCCGCCGCACTCCAAACAGGCGCAAACATCGTTAGAATCCGGCCCACTTATGGCTCAGCAACCCGAACCGAACAAGATCATCTACTCGATGGTCGGTGTCTCGAAGTTTCATGGCAAGAAGCAGGTCCTGAAAGACATCTACCTCTCCTATTTCTACGGCGCCAAGATCGGCGTCATCGGCCTCAACGGCTCCGGCAAATCGTCGCTCCTGCGCGTTCTGGCCGGCGCCGACAAAGACCACCTCGGCGAGACGGTGCTCTCGCCGGGCCACACCGTCGGCTTCCTCGAACAGGAACCGCAGCTCGATCCCACGAAGACCGTGCGCGAGATCGTCGAGCAGGGCGTGCAGCCGGTGCTCGACCTCCTCAAAGAATTCGACGAGATCAACAACGCCTTCGGCGATCCCGACGCCGACATGGACAAGCTCATGGAGCGCCAGGCGAAGGTGCAGGACAAGCTCGACGCGTCCGGCGCATGGGATCTCGACTCGAAGCTGGACATGGCCATGGACGCCTTGCGTTGCCCGCCGCCTGAGACGTCGGTTGCGACGTTGTCGGGCGGCGAAAAGCGTCGCGTGGCACTGTGTCGTTTATTGCTACAGCAGCCCGACATCCTCCTGCTCGACGAGCCGACCAATCATCTCGATGCGGAGAGCGTGCAGTGGCTCGAGCAGCATCTGCAGCAATACCCCGGGACCGTCATCGCGGTCACGCATGATCGCTACTTCCTCGACAACGTTGCCGGCTGGATCCTCGAGCTCGACCGCGGCGAAGGCATTCCGTGGAAGGGCAACTACTCCTCGTGGCTCGAGCAGAAACGCAACCGCCTGGCGCAGGAAGAGAAGTCGGAATCGAACCGGCAGAAGACGCTCGACCGCGAGCTCGAATGGATTCGCATGTCGCCGAAAGCGCGGCACGCGAAAGGGAAGGCGCGCATCAACGCGTACGAGAACCTGCTCAATCAGGAGACGAAGGAAAAGGTGCAGGAGCTCGAGATCTACATCCCGCCCGGCCCGCGTCTCGGCAGCGTCGTGATCGAGTCCGACGGCGTGGCCAAAGCCTATGGTGACAACCTGCTCGTCGAGGACATGTCGTTCCGCCTTCCGCCGGGCGGCATCGTCGGCGTGATCGGTCCGAACGGAGCGGGCAAGACCACGCTGTTCCGCATGATTATCGGCGAGGAGAAGCCGGACAGCGGCACCATCCGCCTCGGCGAAACGGTGCGGCTCGGTTACGTCGATCAGAACCGCACGCTCGATGGCGAGAAGACCATCTTCGAAGAGATCACCGGTGGCGGCGACATCATCCAACTCGGGCCGCGCGAGATGCAGTCGCGCGCGTACGTCGCGCGTTTCAATTTCTCGGGCTCCGATCAGCAGAAGAAAGTGGGCGTGCTCTCCGGCGGCGAGCGCAATCGCGTGCACCTCGCCAAGATGCTCAAGGAAGGCGCGAACGTGCTGCTGCTCGACGAGCCGACGAACGACCTCGACGTCAACACGATGCGCGCGCTCGAAGAAGCGCTCGAGAATTTCGCGGGCTGCGCGATCGTGATCAGCCACGACCGCTGGTTCCTCGATCGTGTCGCCACGCACATCCTCGCGTTCGAAGGCGATAGCCACGTGGAGTTCTTCGACGGCAATTTCACCGAGTACGAAGAGGACAAGAAGAAACGGCTCGGTGCCGAGGCGGCGCAGCCGCACCGGATCCGGTATCGACAGTTGAGTCGATGACAGAGGACGAGTGAGAGACGCCTCATCCGCCTTCGGCACCTTCTCCCAATCACCTGCAGCGAACGACTTAGTAGCCTTCTCCCCTCTCCGAGGGGAGAAGGTGCCGAAGGCGGATGAGGGGTGGCGTGCCGTATCACTCGTGCTTCTGTTGTTGGTCGCCTTTCCGATTCACGCGGCGATCACCAGCTCTGCGCTCACCGGCCGGGTCATGGCCGGTGACGCGCCGGCGGTCGGCGCAACCGTCACCGTCACGTTGCGCGCAACGCAAGCGACGCGCAGCGCCACGACCAATGCGCGCGGCACGTACTGGCTCGGTGCGCTCACGCCCGGCCTGTACGACGTTTCGTTCTCGCGCGCGGGACTCACCTCACTCACGCGTCCCGTGACCATTCAACTCGGACGCATCGCGCGCGCAGATGCGCGGCTCGAGATCAGCGCGGACGAGGAGAGCGTGCAGTCGACCGCGACCACGGTCAGCGTCGCCGAATCAACCGTCATCTCGACGCATTGGTCCGCCGATGAGCTCGAGCGCGTTCCGTTGCGGCGCGACGTCATCACGGCGGCCGCGCTATCGCCAGTGTTCCCGCGCGGCGACACCATCCTCGACGACACTCCCGTCTTCATCCCCTTCCTTCTCGGCGAAGAAGCGCTCGACGAAGTCACGATCGTGCGCGGCGCGCAGCCGATCGAGCTCGATCGCCTCGGCAGCAGCGCCATCCTCGCGCGCACGCGTTCCGGCAGCGATGAATTTTCGATACTGCTGCGCGGGACGTACTCGACGCACGACGACGGCGGCTATGTGCTCGAAGGCGCGAGCGGCGGACGCATCGTGCCGGAGCGCTTATGGTTCTTCGCCTCCGGTTGGGCCGGCGATCCCACTGACATCGGCTTGCAGAAATTACGCGGCCTCACGTTGAAAGTGAATGCACAGGCCGGCGCGGCGCATCACTTCGTCGCTTCGCATTTCGATGCGGACACCGAGCTGCCGCTCTTCGATTTCGGCGGCACGGCCACGGGGTTCCGTTATACCGGCGTGCTGAACGAACGCCTGATCACTGAAGCGGTAGTGAGTCGCTCACGTTACGGCTCCGGCGACATCCGATTTCAGGACGACGAAGTGGCGGCGAAGGTGTCTTACCGAGTCGGCGATCACGTCGTGAGCGCCGGCGGCGGGCGCTCCGATCACCTCGGCAGTGACCTCGACGCGTTCTTCATCGGTGACCGCTGGTCCGTCGGACCGTGGACCGTCGACGCTGGTGTGCGTCGCGACGAACAACGAACGACCTGGCGCGTGGCAGGAGCATTCGATCTGCAAAGCGACCGCGGAAGTCACGCCATCGTCGCGAGCTGGGGCGAATATCTCGAAACACCGCGCCCCTTCGGCCCTGGACCCGTGCTGCGCATCGCCACGCTCGGCTACACGTCATCGCTCGAATCGACCGGTGCCGCACGCGTCGATTTCCTGCACTACGACGGAGCGCTGGAAATGGATCAGGCGCAACTCGACGCGCGCTACCGCATGTTCGATCGGCTCGAAGCCGGCGGCAGTTACGTGTATACGCGCGGCGATCGCCGCCAGTTTCCCGAACATCTCCTGACCGCGCGCGTCGGCGTGCAGGTGCCGCTGGCGGGTCATGAGTTCGCGGCGACGGTCCTCGAACGCTATGAGTTCGACACGTGGCGCACCGACGTCGGCGTCCGCTACGAGGTCCCGTATCGCCGGGTCGCGCTCACCGTCGCCGCCGATGCGGAGGACGTGCTCGAAGAGAGCGAGTACCGCATCTGGGCGCGCATTCGACACTAACCGGACTTACATTGCAGTCCATGCGAACTGCCGTGTCCGTCGTTGCGCTGCTCGTCCTTTCCGCGTGCTCCACCGGTGGAAGCTCACTGAATCCCGCGATCCACATCCGCGACGTGAAGATCCCGGAGGCGCGGACGCCGCTGGCCAGTCAGTTCTCGACGGTGCTCGAGATCGAGATCACCAATCCATCGACGACCGAGACGCTGACCGTCGATCGGATTCAACTCGGCAGCGTCAGCGTCGGCACGTTCACGCTCGATAACGTCATCGAGCGGCCGCAGACGAAGATCGCGCCCGGCGCGACCGAGTTGCTGCGCGTCTGGACGCAGGTGCGCGTCGTCGCGGACACCGCATCGGAAGGCCTCGATCCGTTTTTCATTCGCGGCGCGGTGGAGTTCGTCACCTCCACCGGGGCATTCCGCCGGACGTTCGCGAAGCAGGTCAATCCAAGCACGCTGCGCTGACCCGAATCTGGAAAACCGTTCACGTTACTCCAATCGGTTGAATCGCCTCCAGCGACACCGAACATCCGTTCGGCGTTAACGCGTTACGGTCCTGTCACTTCGGTGTTACGGGATATTCGCCGTGCGCGGGACGGGAACGTGCAACTCCGCTGAATATTCCCAAGTCCACCCCCAATCTTTTTGCGAGAGTTAAGGAGGGTTCATATGAATGCGTTTGGGTTCAGGTTCCCGCGCGCTTTAGTCGCGTTTGCGGTTCTCCTGCTGATCGCCGGCAACGCGTTTGCCCAGGCCACGACGACCGGAGCCGTTTCCGGCACCGTCACCACGGCCGACGGCAGCGCCATCCCGGGTGTCACCGTCACGGCCACGTCGCCGTCGCTGCAAGGTGCGCGCACCTCGTACACCGGCGAGAACGGCGACTATCTGATTCGCGGTCTGCCTCCCGGCAGATATACGGTCGAGTTCACGATGGAAGGAATGGCCAACGTCCGCAAGACGACCAACATCGAGCTCGGACAAACGACGAAGGTCGATAGCGCGATGTCGCTCTCCGCGACGAGTGAAGCGATCACCGTCACTGCCGACGCTCCGACGCTGCTGACCACGACGCAGCTCGGCACGAACCTCGACAGCGAAGAGATCCAGGAGCTGCCGATTCCGCGCGGCGCGAACTTCCTCGCCGCCATCGCGTCGCTGACCCCCGGCGTCACGCAGAACACGTTCAACGTCGGACAGGTGCGCATCAACGGCGCGTTCGGGTACGACAACGTGTTCCTCGTCGACGGCACGGACGTCAACGACAATCTCTTCGGCACCGCGCACAACCTCTACATCGAGGACGCGATCGCCGAGACGCAGGTCATGACCGGCGGCGTCTCCGCCGAATACGGCCGCTTCACCGGCGGCGTGGTGAACGTCGTCACCAAGAGCGGCGGCAACGAATTCTCCGGCAGCGCGCGCGCCGACGTGACGAACTCGGCGTGGCGCGATGAAACGCCGATCGAGACCACCGAGCGCCTCGACAAGAACAACTACATCTACTCCGGCACCCTTGGCGGTCCCGTCCTCCGCGATCGTCTGTGGTTCTTCGCCGCAGGCCGCCAGGAGAAGACGCAGGAATCGCGGAACCTGCCGGTCACCAACATCCCGTACGTCTTCGGCGTCGAGAACCCGCGCTGGGAAGGCAAGTTGACCGCGACCGTCGCGAATCAGACCTTCCAGGTGTCGTACCTCGATAACGAAACCTCGCAGGCGAACAACATCGGTCTTGCCGACCGTACGATGGATCCGCGGTCGTTCGTCACACGCACGCTGCCGAACACGCGCAAGGCCGCGTTCTACAACGGCATCATCACCTCGAACCTCTTCGCCGAAGTGAAGTACTCGGAGAAGATCTTCGGATTTCGCGGCACGGGCGGCACGAGCACGAACATCATCGACTCGCCGTTCCTGACGCGGTCGCACAGCCCGAGCCGTCACTTCAATGCGCCGTTCTTCGATTCGACCGATCCCGAGGATCGGAACAACAAGGATCTGACCGCGGCGGCGTCGTACTTCCTCTCCACGCGCCGCACCGGCACGCACGACTTCAAGGGCGGCTGGGAGCGTTACACGAGCACGCGCGTCGGCGGAAACTCCCAGAGCTCGACCGGCTACGTCTTCAACGCCAACTACAAGACTGCTGACGGCACGACCACCGGCAGCCCGATCACCGATGCGCAGGGCCGCTACATTCCGGTGTTCCTGCCGGTAGGCACGCCGACCTCGGTCGGTCCGATCTCGACGATGGTGAACTGGATCCCGGTGCGCGGCGCCGAGGTCGATCTCGAGACCGACGCGTTCTTCGTCACTGATACATGGACGATCAGCAAGCGCTTCACCGCGAACATCGGCGGCCGCTTCGAAAATACCAGCGGCGTGGCCACTGGCAACATCGACACCGTGAGCGCTTCGCGCTTCACCCCGCGCCTCGCGCTGGCGATCGATCCGCTGGCCAACGGCAAGTACAAGGTCGACCTCACCTACGCCGAATACGCGGGCAAGTTCTCGGAGCGCCAGTTCGCCGTCAACACGAATGTCGGCACGCCGAACAACATCAGCTACCGCTACATCGGACCTCCGGGAGAAGGCGTCGACTTCGCGCCGGGTTTCGATCTCGCGAACTGGGAGATCACCGACGCGAGCTTCCCGCTCAAGAACGTCTTCGTCGACGACAACATCGTGTCGCCGGTGGCCAAGGAATGGACGATCTCCGGCGGCACCGCCCTCGGCCGCAACGGCTTCGGCAAGCTCACGTACACGACGCGCGAGTGGTCCGACTTCTTCGAAGACTTCGTCACCACCGGTACGGGCTTCACCGAATTCGAAGTCAACGGCGTGAAGAAGGTGTTCGACAACACGTTCTACTCGAACACGAACGACATGTTCCGGAAGTACTCGGCCATCCAGTTGCTGTCGCAGTTCCGCTTCTTCAACCGCTGGACGATCCACGGCAACTACACGTACGAGCTCGAGAACGAAGGCAACTTCGTCGGTGAAGCGGGCAACCAGCCGGGCAACCCGTCGATCTTCGGCGACCGTCCGGAGATGCGCGACGCCGCCCGGCACTTTCCGGAAGGCCGCATGCCCGGATTCCAGCAGCATCGCCTGCGCCTGCTCAACAACTACGAGTTCGGTCTCGGCCGCGCCGGCAATCTCGACTTCGGCGTGGTCTTCTCGTACGACTCCGCGCAGACGTACAGCCACATCGCGACGGGCGTGACACTCTCGCAGATCCAGCGCGACAAGCTCACGGCGGCCGGCTACAAGAACCAGCCGACGTCGCAGAGTATCTACTTCGGCGGGCTCGGATCGGAGGAGTACAACCCGACGCACCAGTTCGACCTGGCGCTGACGTACTCCATTCCGATCATCCGCAACGTCTCGCCGCGCATCAAGTTCGAGGTCTACAACGTCACGAACGAGCAGGAACTGCGCTTCTTCGACACGACCGTGACCGCGAAGAACGGTGCCACCGATCCGAAGGACGCGCTCGGCCTGCCGACCACCTTCAACCTCGGCACGAACTACGGCAAGGCCCGCACCGCAGGCGACTATCAAGTCCCGCGCGAATACCGCGTCTCCGCCAGCTTCACGTTCTAACCAGCCACGCAGTCACGTGAGAAAGCCCCGGCGCGAAAGCGCCGGGGCTTTTTTGTTGTGTAACCCTCGCCCCGCTTGCGGGGAGAGGGTGGCCGAAGGCCGGGTGAGGGGACCGGGACTACAACCCTTCCTGCGCGAGCACGTACGCCAGCGCAGCCATCGCCGCGGTGTTCTGTGCGAGCGCCTTCGGATCGACCTTGTCGAGCGTATCCGCCGGCGTGTGATGGAAATCGAAGTAGTGGCGCGGATCGGGGACGAGCCCGAAGCCCGGCACGCCCGCATCCGTCAGCGGCGACGTATCGGCGCCGGTATGTTTCGAGCTGTCGAAACGAATTGCGGCGATGCGGCTCAGCACTTTCATCCGCGCGCTCACACGCTCGAGATGTTTTCCTTCGAGCGTGGTGATGAAGCCCACCGGCGGCGCGGCGCCGGCGTCACTCTCGATCGCGGCGACATGTTTCTGCACTTCTTCGCGCTTCGCGGCATTCGCGAAATACGTTCGTCCGCCGCGCAAGCCGTTCTCCTCGTTCATGAACAACACCGCGCGAATGGTGCGCTTCGGCACGATCCCGAGCTCCTTCATCGCGCGCAGCGTTTCCATGCACATGACCACGCCGGAGCCGTCGTCGATGGCGCCGGTGCCGAGGTCCCAGGAGTCGAGGTGGCCGCCGATGAGGACGATCTCGTCGGGGCGCTCACTGCCGCGGATCTCCGCGATCACGTTCGACGACGCGACGTCCGGCAGCGTGCGCGGCGTGAGCACGAGATGCATGCGCACGCGCTCACCTTTGGCGAGCAGCCGATGCACGAGATCCGCGTCTTCCGTCGTGAGTGCCGCAGCGGGGATTTTCGGATGTTTCTCGTCGTAGCGCAGCGATCCGGTATGCGGTGTGCGCAGCGATGCCGACGCGACGGAACGGACCACAGCGGCCACCGCTCCGAACTCCGCCGCGCGACTCGCGCCGACCCCGCGGAACACGACCGCCTTCGAATAAGCCTCGAACGCGCGGCCGCTCTCGACGAGCGACATGTCCATCACACCGTTATAGAAAACGATCTTCCCGGCGATCTTCGCGCGTCCCAGCTCCGCGAGCTGATCGAACGACGTGACCTCGATGACTTCCGCCGTGACACCTTGCACCGGCGTAGCGACGCTGCCGCCGAGGGCGGTGAGGACGAGCTTCTGATCGTTGTGCGAGACCAGACGCCCGCGTTCGTCGCCACGCACCCAGTGCGGCACCATCACCGGCTCGCGGCGGACGTCGATGCCCCACTCGCGAAACCGCTTCTCCGTATATGCCACCGCCAGCGCCGCGCCCTTCGATCCCGAAAGCCGCGGTCCGATGTTGTCGGTGAGATACGAGAGCGTGTCGTACGCCTGCGAATTCGCGAGGATGTGCTGAACGATGCGCTCGGCGTTCTGATCGGTCGTCTGCCCGAACGCGTGCGCCGTGACGGTGAGAGTGATTGCTGTAATGAGCTTGCGCATCGCTGTTGTCGGTTGCCTGGAGTCTGGAGCAACGGGCCCCAGATCTGACGGTCGTCAGAGCTCCGTATCGATCTGCGCCCTCTGCAGATTGCCCGAGTAATCGATGTAGATCGACTTCCACTCCGTGAATACGTCAATGCCGGCCACGCCGGCTTCGCGATGGCCGTTCCCCGTCTCCTTCACACCGCCAAACGGCAAATGCACCTCGGCACCGATCGTCGGAGCGTTCACATAGAAGATGCCGGTGTACATGTCGCGCATGGCCACGAAGGCCTTGTTCACGTCGCGCGTGTAGATGGACGAGGAGAGGCCGTACTTCACGCCATTGCCGATCGAGATCGCATGCTCGAGCGAGTCGCAGCGAATCACCGCCGTGACCGGTCCGAAGATCTCTTCCTGCGCGATGCGCATGTCGTCCTTCACGTTCGCGAACACGGTCGGCTCGTGGAAGAAACCTTTCGCGTAATTGTCGTCCTTGAGAACGTTGCCGCCCGCGACGAGCTTCGCGCCTTCGTCGGTACCGATCTTGACGTACTCCGCGACCGTCTTGAGCTGCGAGTCGGAGACGCTCGGACCCATGTCCACCTTCGCATCGAGTCCGTTGCCGACGCGCAGCTTGTTCGCGCGGCCGGCGAGTTTCTCGACGAACTGGTCGTACACCTTGTCGTGCACCACGACACGCGACGCGGCCGTGCAGCGTTGGCCGGTCGTGCCGAACGCGCCCCACAGCGCGCCATCGACGGCGAGGTCGACGTCGGCGTCGTCCATCACCATGATCACGTTCTTGCCGCCCATCTCGAGATGGACGTGCTTGAACTGCGGCGCGCACTGCACGTTGATGTGGCGGCCGACATCAGTGGAGCCGGTGAAGGAGATCACGCGGATCTTCGGATGCTTGAGCATCGGCTCGCCGACTTCGCGGCCGCCGCCCGTGACGACGTTCCACACGCCCGCCGGCAAACCCGCCTCCTCGAACGCTTCGGTCAGCAGGATCACGGAGAGTGGAGTCTGCGACGCCGGCTTGATGACGACGGTGTTGCCGCAGATCAGCGCCGCCATGCCCTTCCACGCCGGAATGGCCATCGGGAAGTTCCACGGCGTGATGAGACCCGCGACGCCGAGGGGCATGCGCACGGCCATGTTGAACTTGTTGGAGAGCTCGGACGGCGTGGTCACGCCGAACAGACGGCGCCCTTCGCCGGCGGCGAGGAATGCCATGTCGATGGCTTCCTGAATGTCGCCTTTCGTCTCGTCGACGACCTTGCCCATTTCGCGCGTCATCTCGCGCGCCATCTCGTCCTTGCGGCGTTTGAGGATGTCGCCGACGCGATACAGGAACTCGGCCCGCTTCGGCGCGGGCGTGAGCCGCCACGTCTCGTACGCTTTCGACGCGGCGTCGACGGCTGCATTCAGGTCATCCTCGTTCGAATCCTGAAAGAGCCCGACCAGATCGTCCTGATTCGCAGGATTGCGGTTCTCGAACGCCTTGCCCGTGCCCGACTTCACCCACTTGCCGTTGACGTAGTTCGAATACTCGCGCGTCTCGCGCAGCGCGTAGTCGCGCGCGAAGGTGTTGGTTGCGGTTGCTGACATTTAGATTCTCCTGGAGCGGCGGGCTCTCAGCCCGCCGACCGAGTTGGTGGGACGACGGGCTGAGAGCCCGTCGCTCCAGACTGATTTACTTCGCTTTCGCCGACGCGGCATCATCCTTCGGCACGCGCGATCCCATGTCGACGTTGCCGCGGAACTTCGCGCCTTCGGCGACGATGATCTTCGGTGCTTTGATGTTGCCATCCACCGAGGCGCTGGCGACGAGCTCGACGCGGTCGTCCGCGGAGATGTCGCCGGTGAGCTTGCCTTCGATGGTGACGTTGCGCGCGTGAACGGTGGCTTCGAGACGAGCCTTCGTACCGACCAGCAGGTCGGCGGTGAGGTTGATCTTTCCGCGGACCGTGCCTTCGACGACGATCGGCTCGGAGCCGCTCAGCGTGCCTTCGATGGTCACATTCGGACCGATGAACGTCGTGCCCGGCTGCGAAGGCGTCGAGCTGCGCACTTCGGGACGCGGCGCGGGAGTGGGTTCTTTGGAGAAAAGGGCCATGGGTTCGTTCGACCTCAAAAAGTGGGGCCGCAGCATACGATAGACGCTCGCGCTTGTGAACCGGCGACGCTCCGCAACGACACTGCTCGCCACAACAGCCTGGTGAAGCCCGACGCTGTTCGAGATCGCGCAGCGGCGGCTCTGCCGCCGCACTCCATACCGCTAAACCGGCTTCTTCTTCAGCGAGTCGAACCAGAGATAGAGGCAGAGCGCGGTGAAGAAGACCAGCGACACCACGTGTCCCGCAACGGGATGGTCGTAGAACGGCGTCTTGATCCGCTCTTCCGCGTACCACGGGAGGAGCCGCAGCGCCGCACCGAACACGCCGCCGAGTGCACCGCCCGCCATGAGTCCCGAGGCGATGATCACGCCGCGCTCGCGCATCGTGCGGCCACGCTCGCCGCCTTCACGCTCCGAGCGCTTGGTGATCATGTGCGAAATCCATCCACCGACCAGCGCCGGTGTGTTGAGCTCGAGCGGCAGGTACATCCCGAGCGCAAAGATGAGCGGCGGTATGCGCAGGATCTCTGTGATGACGGCGATGACCGCGCCGATGGCGAAGAGCCAATACGCGATCGGCTGCTGGTTCATGAACCCCTGCACGAGCGCCTGCATGATCGACGCTTGCGGCGCCGCGAGCACTTGGCGCACATCGCCGGGCGCCGCTTCGCCGAACTGGAAAACACGCGCGAGCATGACGATGGTGAGACCGACCGCGATGGCCGCGCCGATCACGCCAAGGAACTTCACCTTCTCCTGCGCCGCCGGCGTCGAGCCGAGCCAGTAGCCGGTCTTGAGATCGGTGATCGTTTGTCCCGATACCGACAGCGCCGTACACACCATTCCTGCGATCGCCATGACGAAGAACATGCCCGTCGTGCCCGACACGCCGAACTGCAGCAGCACCGCCGACGAGATGATGATCGTCAGCATGGTCATGCCCGACACAGGATTGCGCGCGGTCGTCGCGATTGCGTTCGCCGCGACCGACGTGAAAAAGAAGGAGAAAAGCAACGTGAGCAACAGTCCGACGATCAGCACGGGAATGGTCGGACGCAGCGTACCGAAGAAGACCGCGACGCCGATCGCGCCGATCACGACACCCGCAAGGATGCTGACGATCGACATGTCGCGATCGGTACGCTCGCCATACGATTCGCCGCCGGCGCGAAATGCTTTCGCCGCCACACCGAACGAGCCCGCGATCACGCGCAGCGATTTGATGATGCCGAAGATGCCCGCGGTCGCGATCGCGCCGACGCCGATGTACCGCACGTAGCCGCGGAAGATCTGCGACGCATCCATATCCCCGATCGGAATCGCCCCCGGATGAAACACCTCGGGATACCGCGCGCCGAACATGAAGATCAGCGGGACGAGAATGAAGTTCGCGAGGATGCCGCCGGACACGAGGATCATCGACGAACGCAAGCCCATCACGTAGCCGAGGCCGAGAATGAAGGCGACCGCGTCGAAGCGCACCACGATGCGCGTTTTGTCGGCGAGCGTCTGCATCGCCGGAATGAAGCGGAAGTCGACGAACTCGCGCCACACCTGGAACGTCGTCACGAAGAAGTCGTACACCGCGGAAATCGCCGTGGCTTGCAGCAGCAGCTTCGCCTGCGAGCCGCCTTTCTCCCCCGTCACGAGCACTTCCGTGATCGCGGTCGCCTCGGGATACGGCAAGCGTCCGTGCATCTCGCGCACGAAGTAGCGGCGCAGCGGAATGAGGAACAGCACGCCGAGAATGCCGCCGGCGAGGCAGATGAAGATCGTCTGCACCGGATGCGGGTTGAGGTTGAGCGAATAGAGCGCGGGAAGTGTGAAGATCGCGCCGGCGACGACGGAGCCGGAGACGCCGCCGATGCTGGTGATGATCACGTTTTCGAGCACCGTCGAGCGGCGGCGATATACGCGCGCGAGGCCGATGGCGAGGATCGAGATCGGGATCGCCGCTTCCATCACCTGTCCGACTTTCAGTCCCGAATACGCGGAAGCGACGGTGAAGATGATGCAGAGAAAGAAGCCCCAGAGGATCGCGCGCCATGTCGTTTCGGGCGGCGCCTCCTCGGCGGGAACCATCGGCTGATACGTCTCGCCGTCGGCGAGCGGAAGATACGCGTTCTCCGGCAGGGACTTCGTTTCGGCTGCTTCCATATGCGGTACTTTAGCTCAGCCCGCCTGTCCCACAAGTAGCCTTCTCCCCTCCGCGAGGGGAGAAGGTGCCCGAAGGGCGAATGAGGGGTCGCAAATCGGCCCCTCACCCGGCCTTCGGCCACCCTCTCCCCGCAAGCGGGGCGAGGGTTACTCGGCCTATTCGCGGCCGAGGATCTGATCGATGGTGCGATACGAAACGGCGTGATACATCGGCCGCGCTTTCTCGTAGATCCTGCGCGCGCGATCGAGTCCTTCCGGCGTCTCGGCGAGTTTCTGATACAGCGGCTTGAGGAACTTGCGCCGCCCCTGCCGCAACAGGAACCGCTCCAGCGCGTCGTACGCCGGCTCGTACCTTCTGTCGATCGCGTTCATCAGCCACTCGTGGAGGATCTCGGAGTTGCCGCTCTCCGTGAAATGGAACGCGGCGTCGAGCTCCGCCATCTGCTCGCGTGTGAGCGTCTTCGGCAGATGTCTGAGGAAGTGAATCCATTCGTGCGTCGACCAGTTCTGCGCCACCAGTTGCGCAGCCGGAGTGCCCGACTCGAACGCTTTTGATTGCGCTTCGACTTTCGCGAACGCGTCCGAGTGCACCTGCGGCACGTTCACCGGAATCCCCGGCGTATGCACCCACTGCTCGACGCCGATCTGATCCTCTGCGCCTTCATGAAGCGAGAGCAGCTTGTCGCGCAATTCTTCGATGAACTCGGCCGTGGTCATCGAATGGAACGCATGCCGATCGAAGTAATCGCGCAGGAACGCGTCCCATTCTTCGCGGCCAACGGTTTCTTCGATGAGGCGCAGGAGGAAGTAGCCCTTCTCATACGCGAGCTTCGTCGCCGCCTCATCGGGATCGCGTCCGGTGAGATCGAGGAACAGATGCGTATCACGCGACGGCAACTCGGCGACGGTGGCCTCGAGGTCCTGGTAGCCGAGGAGCGCGAGCATCTCCGAGTAGTCGCGGCCGAAGACTTCTTCCATGATGCGGCGCTCGAAGTAGACCGTGAATCCTTCGTTGAGCCAGAAATCGTTCCACGTCGCGTTCGTGACGAGGTTGCCCGACCATGAATGCGCGAGCTCGTGTGCGACGAGACTCACCAGCGAACGATCGCCCGCGAGGATGGTCGGCGTCGCGAACGTGAGGCGCGGATTCTCCATCCCGCCGAACGGAAAGCTCGGCGGCAGCACGAGCACGTCGTACTGTCCCCAGCGATACGGCCCGTACAACTTCTCCGCGGCCGCGATCATCTTCGGCGTGTCGACGAGCTCGTGATGCGCCGCATCGATCATCGGCCTCTCGGCCCAGACGCCGCTGTTGTCACTGAACGAACGAAACTCGAGATCGCCCACCGCCAACGCCAGCAGGTACGACGGAATGGCCTGCGGCATGCGGAAGCGATACACGCCGTCCGCGCTCACTTCCGGCGAATTCTCCGCGCTCATGATGGCGATGAGTCCGTGCGGCACGCGCACGGTCGCGTCGTACGTCATGCGCACGCCGGGCGTGTCCTGACACGGCACCCACGAGCGCGCGAGGATGGCCTGCGACTGCGTAAAAAGAAAGGGATGCTTGCCGCCCGCGGTCTGCTCCGGCGAGAGCCATTGCACGGCCGCCGCATCGGGCGACGCGGCGTATTCGATCTTCACGGACTTCGTGTCGGGCTTGATCGCGATCGTGAGCGGACTGCCGAGAAATGGTTGTGTGTCGCCGAGGGTGAAGGTCGTTTCCGTTGCGTCATCGAGCGTAATGCGATCGACGGTCAGTCCCTGCGTGTCCAGCGCGAGCTCGCGCGCGCCGTTCCGCGATTCGATCGTCAACGTCGCCGAGCCGGCGAGCCGCTTGCGCGAAAAATCGACGTCGAGATCGAGCGCCAGGTGCCGCACGACGGCCTCTTCGGGACGAGCGAAGGAATGGATGTCTCTCATGGTGCGCGGGACGTTACCATGCCGTCATGCCGTGCGATCACAAAGGCGGGCCGGAGCTGATCGAGATGGCGGAAGCGCATCTGCGCGCGCAGCATGTCGACGCATCACAATGGCCGGGACGCCGCTTTCGCTGGTCCGAAAATCTCGACGGCGGGATGTGGGCGTCGGTGATCGTGGAAGTGGAACGGCGCGGCGAGCAGTGGATGGTCACGCGCCTCGATCGGCGCGCGGAACCGCTCGACGAGACCGGCTTCACAGAGGTTCGATGAACACGAAAGTCGTGATGGCAGCAAGCGCCGTTTTCATGTTCGTGGCCGGCCTGGCCGCGACGTTCGCGCCGGAGGAGATCGGCGCGGCGATGAGCGTGCCTGTTCCGCTCCTCATCCAACTCCTCGGCGCCCTCTACCTCGGCTTCGCGATGCAGAACTGGATGGCGAAAGACAGCCTGATCGGCGGAATCTACAACCGGCCGCTCGCCATCGGCAATCTCGTGCACTTTCTGGTCGGTGCACTCGCGCTGGTGAAAGTGGCGCTGCGCTTTCCGCCGGATCGGATCGTGCTGACGCTCGCGATCGCGTACGTGCTGCTCGCGATCGGATTCGCGATGATGATGTTCAAGAGCCCGGTGCAGAAGGCGCCCTAAATACGTTGCGCGCCATCCAGCCTGCTCAGCGTCTTATCGAAGGTTCCCATCGGCGTGTGACCAGCCTTGCGCGCAATCGCCAGCACGAGACAGTCGGAGAATCCTAACTGCGGTTTTCGCTGATAGTCCGCGAGCGCCGCTGCGGCGACGTCGGCATCCTGAATGGTGAGCACAAGGTGTGAGACCCAGGCACCCTTCGCGACAAACTGCTCCGCGGCGAGAACCTGCTTTTCGTCGTCGCGTGTAACGAGTTGGGATCAACGGCGCGCATGCTTTTTACGAACGTGCTTCGCGACGCCCTGCTTCAAGGCGTCGATCGTCCGCGGCTTCGGCCGCTTCGTGAAAAGCGCCCGATGAATTTCTTCGGATGTATATCGACCTGCTTTACGCACGACGACCTTGTCGTCTTCCTGGTCCCACTCCAGGACCGACCCGGGGCCGATCCCGAGCTTGCGCCGGCTCTCGGTAATGCATGGGCGACCGAAAGGCCTCAAGGTGTGCGTATGGAGTGCGGCAGCAAAGCTGCCGCCTTCAAAAGCGGCGGCTTTGCCGCCGCACTCCATACGCCTTACACGAACCCGGGCATGAGCACATCGAGCATCCGCGGCACGTTCTTCACGCCCCGCGCGCGCAGCCACTCGTCCGCGCTGGAGACGATGGTCGCGCTGCCGGTGACTTCGCCGCGGCGGTGATCGGCCGCTTTCGCGTAGAGCAGCAGATCCCACTTCTCGAATGCACGCGTGGCCTGGCCGAGGAGATCGGCGGCGGTGGTGTTGGCGCCGCGGAGTGAGGCGACGCCGGCGCGGAGCGCGAGTGCGAACGGTTGCGCCCACGGCGCTCTTTCGTTTTCGATCTCGCGCGCGTTGCGCTCGGCGCGATCGATGAGAGACGTGTCGCCGCTCGCCGCGGCGGCGGCCAGCGCGCAGCGACCGACGAGATGCAGCGCCTCGAGCTTCACGAATGCGATGCGCAGCAGGAACGCGGACTTCATCAGCGGCCAGCGCTCATCCGACCGCCGCCATGCCGACGCCCAGTTCCCCATGTACAAGTCCGTCTGATTCTCCGCGAACATCTCCAGATAGTGCTGGAAGTGAAACCCCTGCAATGACCAGCGGTCCATGACTTGCCGGACCGCGCGTCGCGCGGCATCGGGATCGTCGGCGGCCAGCCACATGATCCCCGGCTTGCAAACCGGATCGAGCCCCGCATACAAATCCCCATGCTCCTCGGCCTCGCGCACGCGTTGCGGCACGCGCTGCGCGAGCTGCCCCAGCTCGCCGAGATAGGCCAACGAGCACATCGCGTAATTCGACGTCGTGCTGATCTCCCACGACACGCCCGTGCAGCGCTCACGGAAAATCGTCTCCGCCTCATCGGCTTGCTGCACGCTGTCGCGGAACATGCCCAGGTAATAGCTTTCCATCGAGCGGGCCATGGTGGACATGCCGATCGCATGCGGATCGGCGATCGCACGCGCGACGCGTTCCGAGCGCGAGACCAGCCGCTCCGTTTTGAGCCGCGCCTTCTCCCCTTTCGTCGCGGAGAAACACGCTTCGGTCGCGAGCGCGCGCGATGCGCGATACGGCTCACCGGCCTTGAGCGCAAGCCGCAGATGAATCGGCTGAAAGTACGCGGAGCGGATGTTGTCGATGCGCGCGAGTCCGGTGATCACGCCCCAGCACACGTCGATGGTCGTGAGCAAATGCGGCGGGACCTCATCCGCGGGACGCTCCTTCGACTTCAGTCCGCGCGCGAGCAGGCGCAGGCGTCCGGCGATGATGCCGAGGACGGCGCGCTTCGGAGTCTCGGGAAACTTGAGACCGACTGAATCGACGACGCTGCGGATCAGTTGCAGGCCACCGTCGACGTGGCCCGCGCGCAGCAGACATTCCATGGCCTTGCGCCGCAGCTCCGTCGCGTCGCCGGAATCACCCGCCTGATCGGCGGCGCGCAGGTAATACGGCGCGGCGTCGGGACCGCGGCCCGCGTTCGCGAGTGCGTCGGCGAGCTTCGTGAGCAGTACCCACGAATCGCGCTGCGCGGTCTCGAGCTCCAGCGCCATCGAATAGAAATGCGCGGCGTTCTCGAACGCCAGCGCGGCCGCGGCGCGATCGCCTGCTTCGCGCGCGTGCTGCGCGGCCAGCGCGTCGTCGCCCGCCTCGCGGTAGTGCACGGCCAGCACTTCCGGGTCGCGCGCACCTTCGCTTTCGAGCGTCCTCGCGATGGTGAGGTGATGCGCGCGGCGCCGTTCGTCGGGGAGCGCGGAGAGGATCGCCTCCCGGATGCGATCGTGGTACGTGTCGACTTCATCGCGGCCGCCGCGCACGCGCGTGCGCAGGAGATGATCGGCGCGCAAGCGCGCGAGCATGGCCTGATCTTCGCGATTGAGACCCGCGGCCGTGTTCGCGGCCGTGGCGATGATCGGACGTCCCGCGACCGCGACCACTTCGAGCAGATCGCGCCCGCCGTGCGGCAGCAGCTCGATGCGCGAGCGGATCACGCTGTCGAGGGCCATGTCGCCCGCGCCGTATTCGTTCGTCGACAGACCGGTCGACTCCGAGTAGCGCGCCAGCTCGACGATGAAGAACGGACTGCCGCCCGCCTCGCGCGCGATTGCATCGACGCGCTCGTGCGCACCGGAATCGTGCAGCAGATTCTTCGCGAGATCGCGCGCCTCGTGCGCGCTCAGCGTTTCGAGCGAGATCTCGCGCACTTCGCCGAGCGCGTTCTCTTCCGACTCGCGAATCTTCTTCAGTTCGGACAGCAGCGGACTGAGCTCCGCTTCTTCTGTGCGATGTGCGGCGATGACGAACAGCGGCGGCGCATCGGGCGGCCGCAGGAGCTCCGCGAGCAGCGCCGCGCTGTCGCGATCGCCCCACTGCACGTCATCGAGAAAAAGGATCACGCGGCGATCGTCGGTCATGCGCGAAAGCAACTCGCGCAACGCGGCGAAGGCGCGACGGCGCAGCTCCTGCGAATCGCGGATCTCGATCGGCCGGCGCCGGCTCTTCGTCTGCTGCTCGAGCTCCTGCAGCACGGGAAACAGCCGCGCGAGTGCCGCCGCGTCGGTCGGCATCAGCGCTTTCGCTTCGAGCGGCGACGTACGTTTGAGGTAGCGCGCGAGATCGTCGATCAGGCTGTCGACCGCCTTGTACGGGACCGACTCCTGCTCGTAGCAGCGGCCGGTGAAGACGACGATGGTCGGATCGCGGCGCTGCACCTCGTGCAGGAAATGCCGCACCAGCGCGCTCTTCCCCATGCCCGACTGCCCGCGCAGCATCACCGTCACCGGCGTTCCGTGCTCCGTGGCCGCAAATGCGCTTTCCAATTGCTCGAGTTGTTCGATGCGGCCGACGAACCGCGCGCCCTTCGGGCGGATCATCGTGATCGCTTTCGACACTGCGCGATCGCGTCGCGCCGCAACGCGGTCGAGCAGCCCACGCGCGGTCAGTCGCGCCTCCGGCTCGCGCCGCAGCAACTCACTGCAGATCGTGCTCAGGTCTTTCGGAATCGAGTGCACCAGATCGATCGGCGGACGCGGATCGGTGGTGCGCTTCTGCACCAGCATCGAATAGAAGTTGCCGCTGAACGGCACGGTGCCGGTGAGCGCCTCGTACAACATCACGCCGATCGCATAACAATCGCTCGCCTCGGTCGCCGGCTGCTCCGCGATCTGCTCCGGCGCCATGTACGCGGGCGTGCCGCCGAACGTCATCTTCTTGTCGATACCCGCGATGTCGGTGGCCAGTCCGAAGTCCAGCACGATCACGCGCTCGGCCGGCGTGATCAGCACGTTCGACGGTTTGAGGTCGCGATGCAGCTTGCCCGCCTCGTGCAGCGTGGCCACGCCTTCCGCGAGCTGGTGCAGCGTGCGGCGCAGCGTGTCGTAATCGACGACGTGATCGCCGTTGCCTTCGCTGATCGGACGGACGCGCTCCGCTTCGAACGGACGATCGTGGCGGCCGATGAGCGTTTCGCGCTCCGTCTGCGAGCCTTCCGTTGTCGCATCGTCGAGGATCGAGGAGCGGCGGCCGCGCACGTAGTTCAGGAAATCGGCCCCGTCGATGAGCTCCATCGTGAAGAACCATTCTTCGCCTTCGCCGATGAGCTCATAGAGGCGGACGAGGTTCGGATGGACGACGTCGGCGAGCGCGCGGAACTCGTTCTTGATGCGGACGATCGCGGTTGCGTCGGTGCCGAGGAGCTTCTTGAGGGCGACGGATTGGGCGCGGTCGCGGTCGAAGGCTTCATAGACCACGCCCATGCCACCGGCACCGATCCGCCGCTGGATCATGAAACGCCCGCCGGCAAGCGTCGCCTGATCTGTCATGAATTGAGCGCGCAATTATGGCAGATGGACGGATCAAAATCGCGTGGTGATACCGATGCGGAGCGAGCGCTTCTCGACCGGGTGGAAGTGGACGTCGTCGACCGGCGCAGCTTCGTCGCGGAGACGCGAGGTGTAGAAGTAATCGACGTCGCTGACGTTGGCATCGAGCGCGTTGAAGAGGTCGAGGTCGACGCGCACATGCGGCGTCAAGGCGTAGCCGACGCGCGCGTTCACGAGATTCGACGCATTCGAGCGAACGGTGTTGTCTTCGATGAGCGGCCGCGGGCCGAAGTAGCGATAGCGGACTTCGGCGGAGACGCGCTCCAGCCACCGTCGGTTCCTCGGTTCCTCGGGTTCCTCGGGGTTCCTCGGCCGTTGCGCGGTCCCCTCCGAGGAACCAAACGTGACCCCGATCGACGCGACGCCTTCGACGGCGCCGGGGATACGGCTGCCATCCTCGAAGCGGCCGCGCGAGTAGGCATATTGCGCGTCGAACAAAAGCGAGTCGCGCGCGTCGTATGTCGCCGTGAGCTCCACGCCGCGCCTCCGGCTCGGCTGTCCCGCCTCCGTCGTGCCGGCGTCGCCGACGAAGACGAGCTCCGAGGCGATGTCGAGCGCCCAGAGCGAGCCGCTGAGCTCGAGGCGTGGCAGAGCAGAAGTGCGCATGCCGATCTCCGCACCTTTCGTGCGCGCGAGCGGCGTCACGCCGGCGCCGCCGCGTGCGTCATTGCTGTGGAAGCCGGTGCCGGCGTTGACATAGAGCTCAGATGCGCGCCATGGACCGAAGATGATGCTGAGCTTCGGACTGGCGATGGAAGCGGTGTGCGAGACGTCGACTTCGAACGCGTAGCGATCGAAACGGACACCCGCAGTGGTGCGCACACGCGGTGACCAGCGCATCGCGTTCTGCGCGTACGCGCCGACGCTCGTCTGCAGCACGTCGTCTTCACGGATCGTGCTCAGCCTGCGCCGCGCGGCGGTGTGATGCAGGCCGACGTCGTCGATATCGTCGCGCCGGCCTTCGATGCCGACGACGTTTTCGGCGCGACCGGCGAGCCAGCGATGCGCCGCTTCGAAGCCGTACGCGAACCGTTCTTCCTTCTGCTCGAACTGATCGCCGTGCACGGGATCGTCGAGGAAGTACGTGAAGTTCGAAAACAGATCGAGGCGGTATTGCAGCGCGTATGCGGACGCACGTGTGCCGCCGCGTTGCCAGTCGGTGGACAGCGACCAGCGTGACGTCGAGCCGCCGTCACTCGGATCGATGAGACCGAATCGCGAGATCGATCCATCGCGCACCGCGCGCTCGGGAATCTGATCGGTCGAGCGCCAGCGCGCGTCGTACGCCATCAGCGTGACGCTCGCGCCGCTGTGCTGGCCGCCGGTCGAGTAACGCAGCACCGCGTTCGCGCGGCGGTAATCGTCCGACTGCTCCCACGGCCCGGAGTCGCGCGTCCCTTCGAGCGCGAAGAGGAGAAATCCGTTTCCGACGCGCGGCGATGCGGCGACGAGCGCGCGGCCGAAGCCGAAGGTCCCCGCCTGGGCCAGCGCGATCGGCTGCTCGAGCATGTTGAGATATGGGATGTCGACCGCGCCGGCGCTGGCGAAGTCGCCGTCGATCGCGGCGTATGGTCCCTTGCGATACTGCACCCCGCCGATCAGCTCCGGGATGAGAAAGTTAGCGTCCGCGTAGCCCTGACCGTGCGCGTGCGACGGCATGTTCACAGGCACGCCCGCGACGTCGATGGCGATGTCGGTGCCGTGATCGAGATTGAAGCCGCGCATGTAGTACTGATTGGCTTTCCCCTCGCCGCTGTGCTGGCTGGTCACCACGCCGGGCACGGTCTCGAGGATCTCGCCCGCGCGCTGATACGGCCGGCGCTCGATCTCGGCCGCGGTGACGACGCCGGCGCTGGCGGCGTCCGCGACGCCGATCCTCTCCTTGCGAAACGTCTCCTTCGCGGTGACGACCACTTCGGCGCTGATGGCCAGTTGCAACGTCACATCGAGACGCGTATCGCCATTCACTCGGACACTCGGGCGCGTCATCGTCGCGAATCCCGGCAAGCGAAACGCGACCTCGTGGATCCCGTCGTCGAGCGTCGCTTCGTACAGACCTTCGCGATCGGTGATCGCGATCGCACCGCTCATTTCGACGCTCACACCCGGCAGCGCGTCGCCCATCGAGTCGATGACGCGCCCGCGCAAGGTCGCGGCATTCACCGCCACGGTGACGAACAGGCAAACGAGGATGCGCAGCATGCTCCCAATGTACGACTGCGCGCGCGATCCGGCCGTACGGCTGGCGCCGCCGTTGCGCATTTCTGCGGCGTGAGTAATCGAGTCGTCAATCGCATCAAGGAGACCAAGATGAACACGAACAAGAAGTTAGCTGTTGTCACCCTCGTCCTCGCGATCCTCGCCACGCCGTCGCTTTTCGCGGATAACCGTCGTCACGATGAGACAGGCGGATGGCGCGGACGCTCGCAACAGGCGCAGCGCGTGACCGTCGAAGGGCGCGTGCGCGACATCGATCGCGACCGTAACGAAATTGTGATCCGCCTCGATCGCGGCGGATACACGCTCATCGCCGATCGCGACCTGCGCGATCTGCGACGTCTGGAGCGCGGCGACGTCATTCGCGCGACCGGCTATGCGAATCGCGGCACCTTGCGCGTGTCCGACCTCGACGTGCTGCGCAGCGAGGACGATCGCGGCGGCCGCGATGATCGGTACCTCACCGGCATCGTCACCAACGTCGACCGTCGCGGCAATGTCGTTTGGGTTTCGGTCGAACGCACCGGCCGCGTCGTGGCCATCGATGTACGCCGCGTCGATGCGAATCGCCGCCGCTACGACGTCGACGATCTGCGCCGCGGCGACCGCATCACCGTGCGCGGCGACTGGCAGCGCAATGGCCGCTTCGAAGCGGAACGCGTGGAAGTGGATCGCGGCGCGCGCTGGTGATGCATTCGAGTAACCTTCTCCCCTCCGCGAGGGGAGAAGGTGCCGGAGGCGGATGAGGGGTATCCCTCATCGCGGCGCGCCCCTCATCCGCGCTTCGCGCACCTTCTCCCCTCCGCGAGGGGAGAAGGCTGCCTCGGCAACGCTTTTCGTTTCGTAACGCCATCCCGTCACCTCTCGCGTTAGCGTCGCCCGCACCGATGCGCGTCATCCTCCCCTTCGTCACCTTCTTCTCCGTTCTCTGCGGCTACTTCGTCCTCCGTCCCGTGCGCGACGAGATCGGCGTACGCGCCGGCATCGAGCAGCTTCCCTGGCTGTTCACCGCCACCTTCGTCGCGACGCTGCTGCTGGTGCCACTGTTCGGATGGATCGTCGCGCGCGTGCGGCGCCGCGTCATCGCCACTGCCACCTATGCGCTCTGTTCCGCGCTGTTGCTTCTGACGTTCGCCGGCCTACAAACCGGAGGCATCATCGCGTGGGGCGTCAGCCTCTTCATCGGGATCTCGGTGCTGAATCTGTTCATCATCTCCGTGTTCTGGAGCCTGATGGCCGACGCGTACGACGAAGGCGAAGCGCGCAGGATGTACGGGATCGTCGCGGCGGGCGGAACGGCGGGTGCGATCGCCGGCCCCGCGCTGACCGTGCTGCTCGCGCCGCGCATCGGTCCGATGAATCTGTTGCCGGTCTCCGCCTGCTTTCTCGCGCTCGCGGCCATCCTCTCCACGCTCATCCCGCGCCGCGCCGATGCACCGCCGCAACAAAAAATCGGCGGCAATGTCTTCGCCGGCATCGTCCTCGCGCTGCGCTCGCCGACCCTGCGCCGTATCGCGCTGATCGTGATCTGCTACACGGCCATCTCCGGCATCCTGTATTTCGAGCAGATCGACATCGTGAAGCGGACCATCTCCGATTCCGGCCAGCGCACGCGTTTCTTCGCGCTGCTCGATCTCACGAACAATGTCTCGATCGTGTTCGTGCAGTTGCTGATCACGCGGCAGGTGCTCACCCGCCTCGGATTGCGCATCGCGCTCATCGCCGCGCCCGTGCTGATCGGCACGGGCCTCGCCGTCCTCGCCTTCTTCCCGAGCCTCGGCATCCTGTTCGCGCTGCAGGTCATTCATCGCGTCGGCGAGCACGGCTTCACGCGGCCAGGGCGTGAAGTGATCTATACCGTCGTCGAAGCGGAGGAGCGCTACAAGGCAAAGAACTTCATCGACACGTTCGTCTATCGTGGTAACGACGCCCTCGTCGCCTGGCTCCTCGGCGCCCTGCACTCCGCCGGCGCCGGCATCGCGTCGATCGCCGCACTCGGCATCGCCGTCGCCGCGGGCTGGGCGGCCAACGGCTATGCTCTCGGGAGGAAGCATGACGCTCACACGACGTGAGGCCATCGCACTCATGACCGCCGGCGCCGCATCACTCGGCGCACGCATGCACACGCGAATGAATCTCCCCGTCATCGGCCTCGGCACCTGGCAAACGTTCGACGTCGGTCCCTCCGATGCCGCGCGCAAGCCGCTCGAGGAGGTGCTGTCGCTCTTCGTACAGCTCGGCGGACGCGTCGTCGATTCGTCGCCGATGTACGGCCGCTCGGAAAACGTCGTCGGCGATCTGGCCGTGAAGCTCGGCGTGCGCGACAAGCTGTTCATGGCCACGAAGGTGTGGACCACCGGACGCGCCAGCGGGATCGCGCAAATGCAGGACTCCGAGCGGAAGCTGCGCGGAAAGGTCGATCTGATGCAGGTGCACAATCTCGTCGACGTCGACACGCACCTGCGCACGCTGCGCGAGTGGAAAGCGCAGGGCCGCATCCAGTTCATCGGCATCACGCACTACACGTCCAGCGCATACGACGACGTCGCGGCCGTGCTCCGCCGCGGCGGCATCGATTTCGTGCAGATCAATTACTCGCTCGCCGAACGCGAAGCCGAACACCGCCTGCTCCCGCTCGCAAACGACCTCGGCGTGAAGGTGCTGATCAATCGTCCGTTCGGCGCCGGCTCGCTGTTCCGCGAAACGCGTGGCAAGCCCGTGCCGGCATTCGCCAAAGACCTCGGCGCCACGAGCTGGGCGGAACTGTTCCTGAAGTTCGTGATCTCGCATCCCGCCGTGACATGCGCGATCCCCGCGACTTCAAAAGCAGAGCACCTGCGCCAGAACATGAACGCCGGCACCGGCGCGATGCCCGACGCGCAGATGCGCGCACGCATCGCGGATGCTGTGCGCTGAGTACGACCGGAGGCCTCCGGCGGCCGGGGCCGACGGCCCCGGACCCCATTGGTTGGCTCAGCCTCGGCGACACTTTTTTCCAATTGGCGACGCTGTGTCGCGGAGGCTGGGCCAACCCAATCGGGTCCGGGCCCGTTGGGCCCGGCCGCCTATAGCTTTCCCTGCCGTTTTTTCGCTTCTCCCTCAGCCCTCAGAGAAATACCCGAGAGGTGCCGATCGGGAGAAACGAGTTCAGGCGGCGCGATACTAAGAAGAAGGGTTCGTCCCGCTACGAATTTAGCCCG
>DASPNA010000166.1:0-9922 GCA_035626775.1 Thermoanaerobaculia bacterium | reverse complement strand
AATTCGTAGCGGGACGAACCCTTCTTCTTAGTATCGCGCCGCCTGAACTCGTTTCTCCCGATCGGCACCTCTCGGGTATTTCTCTGAGGGCTGAGGGAGAAGCGAAAAAACGGCAGGGAAAGCTATAGGCGGCCTCCCGTCCGGTTTGACATAGCATCGCGCCGTGAAGAAACCGAAGATCGATGAAGTCTGGCGGGAAGCGCGGGAGCTCATCAGCGCGCGCAAAGGGCGCCTGTCGGCCGGCCTGCTGCTGATGATGATCAGCCGCATCGCCGGTCTCGTGCTGCCGGCCTCGTCGAAGTACGTGGTCGACGAAGTGATCGGCAAGGGGCGCTACGAGCTGCTGCTCCCGATCGCATTCGCGACTGGCGCCGCCACGATCGTGCAAGCCATCACCTCGTTCTCACTGTCGCAGATCCTCGGCGTCGCGGCGCAGCGTTCCATCACCGAGATGCGCAAGAAGATCGAGCAGCACGTGCTCCGTCTCCCGGTCGCGTACTTTGACTCGACGAAATCCGGCGTGCTGATCTCGCGGGTCATGAGCGATGCCGAAGGCATCCGGAACATCATCGGCAACGGCCTCGTGCAACTGGTCGGCAGCGTCGTTACCGCGGTGCTCGCGCTCGGCGTTTTGTTCTATCTCAACTGGAAGCTGACGCTGATCACGCTGATTACGCTCGCAGCGTTCGGCGCGACGCTCGCGTACATGTTCAAGCGCGTGCGTCCGCTGTTCCGCACGCGCGGCGAGATCAACGCCCAGGTCACCGGCCGCCTCGCCGAATCCCTCGGCGGCATCCGCGTGGTCAAGGCGTACACGACGGAAAAACGCGAGGACATCGTTTTCGCGAAGGGCGTGCACAAGCTCTTCCGCAACGTGGCCAAGACCATCACCGCCGTCTCCGGCACGACGGCGCTCGGCACCACGATCATCGGCGTCGTCGGCGTGATCATCATGGTCGGCGGCGCGCGCGCGATTCAGAACGGGACGATGACGCTCGGTGATCTGTTCATGTATCTGATGTTCACCGCCATGCTCGCGGCGCCGATGATGCAGATCGCGTCGATCGGTACGCAGATCACGGAAGCGTTCGCGGGACTCGATCGCATCCGCGAGATCATGCGGCAACGCACCGAAGACGATGAGGACGCATCACGTGAGCCGATCGACCGCGTGCGCGGCGACGTGACGTTCGACGACGTCACCTTCGAGTACAACGAAGGTGTGCCGGTGCTGAAGAACATTTCATTTACGGCGCGCGCACATACGACCACCGCGCTGGTCGGCTCCAGCGGCTCCGGCAAGAGCACTCTGATCAGCCTCGTGATGACGTTCAACCGGCCGAAATCAGGCCGGGTGCTCATCGACGGCCGCGATCTCACCGACATCCGCCTCCGCGACTTCCGCTCCCGCCTTGGCATCGTGCTGCAGGACAACTTCCTCTTCGACGGCACCATCGCGGAGAACATCCGCTACGGCAAACCCGACGCGACATTCGCGGAGATGGTCGAAGCCGCGCGCATCGCTCACGTCGAAGAGTTCGTCGAGCCGCTCGAGAAAAAATACGACAGCGTGATCGGCGAGCGCGGCATCAAGCTGTCCGGCGGCCAGCGCCAGCGCATTGCCATCGCCCGCGCGATCCTCGCCGATCCGGTGATCCTCATCCTCGATGAAGCGACGTCGAGTCTCGACAGCGAAAGCGAGGCGAAGATTCAGGATGGCTTGCGCGCACTGCGCCGCGGCCGGACGACGTTCGTGATCGCGCATCGCCTCTCCACGATTCGCGGCGCCGATCAGATCCTCGTGCTCGAGAACGGCGAGATCGTCGAGCGCGGCACGCACGACGAACTGCTCGCGAAGAATGGCCGCTACAAGCAGCTTTACGACAAGCAGTACCACTTCGAAACGGATCGTTTCATCAATCCGGGCGAAGACTTTTTGCCGGTGAGGGGAAGCAGCGCGCTTTGATTTCTCTGTGTCCTCTGTGGTTAAGGTTTCACCACAGAGAGCGCAGAGCTATCCCACGAACTTGTAGCCCAGCCCGTGCACGGTCAGGATCCACTCCGGTCCGACCTTCTGCCGCAGCGACGCGATGTGCACGTCTACGGTGCGCGTCACCGGCGTCGCGTCGTAGCCCCACACCTTCTCGAGCAGCTCATCGCGCGACAGCACCGACCCGCGATGTTCGACCAGGTAGCGCAGCAGTTTCAGCTCGAGCGCGGAGAGCTCGATCGCCCCGCGATCGCGCGTCACTTCGGCACGGCGGAAATCGACTTCGATGCCGCCGAACGCATACGCGTCGGCGCTGCTCGCGGTGAGCGTGCGCGCGCGGCGCAACAGCGCTTCGATGCGCGCGAGCAGCTCCAGCATCTCGAACGGCTTGGTCAGATAATCGTCGGCGCCGAGCTTGAGGCCGAGGATGCGGTCGATGAGCTGGCCGCGGGCGGTGAGCATGAGGATGGGCGTGTGAACGCCGCGGCCGCGCAGATCGCGGCAGACGTCGAAGCCGCTTTTGCGCGGCAGCGAAACGTCGAGGACGATCGCGTCGAACGCGCCGTGCCAACCCTCCTCGAGCGCGGTCTCGCCATCGCGCGCGATCGTCACCGCGTAGCCTTCACTCTCGAGGCGGTCCTGCAGCGTGAGGATCAGGCTCTCTTCGTCTTCGACGAGCAGGAGGCGGCGCTGCAGGTCAGGCATGGCTCGCCGCCGGAAGCTCGATGGTGAACGCGGCACCGGAACGCCGCTTGTCGATGCGCACCGAGCCGCCATGTGCGAGCGCGACCTGACGCACGATCGCCAGGCCGAGTCCCGCGCCGGGAACCGCGCTGCTGTTGCGGCCACGATAGAACGCATCGAAGAGCTGCTCGGCGTCGGACGGGTCGACACCGGGACCGCGATCTTCGACGGTGATGGCGACGCAATCGCCCTCGCGTGTAGCGCGCACGCCGACCCACTCGCCCGCCCCGCCGTGACGGATCGCGTTGGCGATGAGGTTCTGCAGCGCGCGCATGATCGCGCTGCCATCGCCGTGCACTGCCGGTAGATCGGGGTCGACGTTGGTCTCGATCTTCACCGGCGTGCGCGCGACCAGCCAGTCGCACTGCGACACGGCGTCTGCGATCACGGTCGCGACATCCACTGGCGCATCGTTGCGCGCGCGGCGTTCCTGCATGCCTGCGAGCTCGAGCACCTGGGCGGTCAATTCGCCGAGGCGGGTGGATTCGCGGACGATGGTGGAGCCGTAGCGGGAGAGCTTGTCGGAGTCGTGGATGATCCCGTCGCGCAGATTTTCGCCGGCGGAGCGCAACGCGGCGACGGGCGTGTTGAGCTCGTGGCTGATCGCCGCAACGAACTCGAGTTGCTGGCGGCGGAGGCGCTCCGCGCGGCGCAGCAGCGCGACGAGTACGGCCGCGGTCAACGCGAGGATCAGCACGATGCCGAACGACACCGCGAGATTGCGGCGGCGCGCGGCGGAGACGATCGCGTCGACGCTGCCGTCGTGGCGCCGCACCAGCACACGCGATGGCGGCGAGATGCGCTCGGGTCTTCGCGGACCGGTGAACGGACTGAAATCGAGCTCGATGTCAGGCGCGGATTTTCCGTCCGGCCATGCCGGATCGGAGCGATACATCACGCGATCGCCGCTCAGCACCGCGACGTCGAGCCCCGCGCGCGGGACGATGAAATCGGCGTAGCTGGCGGGATCGAGATGCAACAGCACCATGCGCGGCGGACGGGGTGGTCCGCCGAACATGTCGCCGCCGAATTCGCCGCGCGGAGGGCCTCCGCTTCCGCGCGGCTCGACGATGAACAGCGCGGGGATCTCGCTGAAGAAAGGCGCGGGCAGATTCGGCGGTCCGCGCCGCGGGCGCTCGTTCGGCAAATGCTCGCGCACGACCTCGAGCTCCGCCGGCCACGGCACTTCCGCGAGCGCGCCGTTGTCGTCGACGAGGTGCAGTGTCCATTCTTCGTAACGCTCGATGAGATAGACGTTGCGCACGAGCTTCCGATGCCCGGTCGTGCTCGCCCACTGCTTGTATTGCGCGACGACGTCGCCGTCCGCGACGAATGTCGAATGCAGGTGGACGAGCTCGCGCGAGAGGTCTTCGATGAACCGCCGCGCCGCAAAGTCCGCGTTCGCGTGCATCTGCTGCCGCTCCGCGTCGCTGACGCGGTCGATCCAGCGGTACTGCAGCGTCGCCAGCACCGCGAGCGTCGCCGCGAGCAGCGACAGCAGCACGATCACGATCGAGTTCGGACGACGCATCTGCCAGCGAGTCTAACGCGCGCGTTCTTTGGAAAAACGCGCGTACGCCGAGGTTTTACGTTCTTTACATTCTCCTTGCGCGGTGGTGAAGCAACGGCGAGCGCGGATGGGCAACATCGCATCCATGAAACGAATCATCGTCGTGCTCCTCTCACTCACCTTCGTTGTTGCGGCGACCGCTCAGAACCGCCGCCCGGGTGGACCGGGACTCTTCGCGCCGCGCGAGAATCCGCTCGTCGAATACCTCTCGCTGACGCCCGCGCAGCAGGCCGCGTGGGAAACGTCTCAAAGTGAACTGCACGCGGCCATGCGCGCGGTGCACGATCAGGAGCGTGCGCTCGCGGAGCAGCTTCGCGAGGCGGCCGACGCGTCGACGATCGGCACACTGGTACTGCAGATGCGCGGACTGGCGGCGCAGCGCGATGCGGCGAAGGACGCGGCGGACGCGAAGTTCGCCGCGCTGCTCAGCGCCGAGCAGCACGTGAAGTTCGCGGCATTCGAAGCGGCGGCGGAGTTCCTGCGGCAGCGCGGACCGGGCGGCCCGCCGCGCGACCGCTAGCGCCCGATCCAGCAGCGAGTGCGGCCAGACCAGCTCCGCTTCCCGGCGCCAAACGCGAACTGGCGCGAACCGAAGAGACGCGGATCGGAACGCGGGGTTGGTCTGGCCGCACTCGCTGCTGGAAATTGAAAATTGAAAAAACGAAAGGCCCCGAAGGGGCGCTCGTTTCATATTTTTCAATTTTCAATTTTCAATTTTCAATTTTCCGATCGCGTGATCTCATTCACGCATGCTGTCCACTCTCTTCGACCTGACCAACCGCGCCGCCATCATCACCGGCGGCTCCCGCGGTCTCGGCCTCGAAATGGCGGAAGGCCTCGCGGAGGCCGGCGCGTCGCTGATGTTGTGCGCGCGGCGCGAGCAGTGGCTCACGCCCGCGCTCGATGAACTGCGGGGCCGTGGTTTTCGTGTCGAAGGCCGTGTCTGCGACGTCGCCAATCCCGCGGACGTTCAGGCGGTCGTCGACGCCACGATGGCCGCATTCGGCCGCATCGACATCCTCATCAACAACGCCGGCATCTCGTGGGGCGAGCGTCCCGAGACGATGGCTGTCGACAAATGGCAGAAGGTGCTCGACACCAACCTCACCGGCGCGTTTCTCTTCGCGCAGGCTGCCGGCCGCGAAATGCTGAAAGCGCGCTCCGGTGCGATCATCAACATCGCCTCGGTGGCCGGTTTGCGCTCTGCCGTGCTCGGTCCGCATTACGCGGCGTATGTCGCGAGCAAAGCGGGCTTGATGGGACTCACACGCGAGCTCGCGGCGTCATGGGGACCGCACGGCATCCGCGTGAACGCCATCGCGCCCGGCTTCTTTCACTCGCGTCTCGCCGATCCGGTCATCCAACTCGTCGAGCCCGCGATCAGAGAGCGCAACCCGATTCCTCGCGTGGGAAACGCGGGTGAGCTGAAAGGCGTGGCCGTGTTCCTGGCGGCCGACGCGTCGAGCTACATCACCGGGCAGACGATCGTTGTGGATGGCGGGGGGACGATTGTGTGACTCGTTGGCAGTCTTAGAGTCTTACAGTCTTAGAGTCGTAGAGTAGTCTTCCGCTCGCGTAACTTGTGATCCCGACCCTCTACGACTCTAAGACCCTAAGACTCTAAGACTCCAAAAACGGAGAACGAACCCCAAATGACGCACACGATCCACCGCGCCGTCGTAATCGGCTCCGGCACCATGGGCGGCGGCATCGCCGCGCATTTCGCGAACGCCGGCATCCCGGTCTATCTGCTCGACGTCACGCAGGAGATCGCGAAAGCATCGCTCGAGCGGCTGAAGAAGAACACGCCCGCCGCGTTCTTCACGCCCGCGGTTGCGCAGCTCGTGACCATCGGCGCGCTCGAGGCGAACGAGGCCTGGATCGGCGAGGGCGACTGGATCATCGAGGCCATCGTCGAGAACCTCGACGCGAAACGCGACCTCGTCGGGCGCATCGACCGGCTGCGCAAACAGGGCAGCATCGTGTCGAGCAACACGTCCGGCATTCCGATCGCGCAGATCGCCTCCAACGCGTCCGAGGACTTCAAGCGCCACTTCCTCGGCACACACTTTTTCAATCCGCCGCGTTACATGAAACTGCTCGAGGTCATCCCGACGCCGGACACCTCGCCCGACGTCACGTCGTTCGTGCGCAAGTTCGCCGAAACGCGCCTCGGCAAATCGGTCGTGATCTGCAAAGACACGCCGAACTTCATCGCCAACCGTCTCGCCTCGGTCGGCGGCGCGTCGCTCGTCGACTTCGCGCTGGCGAACAACTACACCGTCGAAGAAACGGACCTCATCGCCGGCCCGCTCCTCGGTCGTCCGAAGACCGCCGCGTTCCGTTTACAGGACCTGGTCGGCTTCGACGTTTCGAGCGCGGTCGCCGACAACCTCTACGGCGCGATTCCGCACGACGAATCGCGCGAGGTGCTGCGCTCGCCGCTCGTCGAGCGGCTGCGCGTCGATCAAACAGCGAAAGGCCGGCTCGGCGATAAGACAAAGCAGGGGTTCTACAAGAAAGACGGCAAAGTGATCCTGTCGCTTGACCTCGCGACGGGCGACTATCGTTCGCGCATCGAGCCGCAGATCGCGTCGCTGGAAGAAGCGCAGAAGATCCGCGATCTCGCGGAGCGTGTGAAGTTCGTGCTGCAGCAGCAGGATCGCGCGGGCGCGATGGGGCGGCACATCATCTACAACGCGCTCGCCTATGCCGCGCGCCGAGTGCCGGAGATCAGCGACGACCTGGCCAACATCGACAACGCCGTGCGCTGGGGCTTCTCGCACGATCTGGGACCGTTCGAACTGTGGGATGCGCTCGGCGTGCGCGAAACCGTCCATCTGATGGAAGCGAATGGCGTCGCGGTGCCGCCCTGGGTGCACGAGATGCTCGACTCCGGACACACCACGTTCTATCGCGATGGCGAGGTGTACGACGTCGCGTCGAAGTCGTACGTCGCCATTCCGAAAGACCCGCGCCACATCAACCTGAGCGACTGCCACGTCATCAAGGAGAACAAAGGCGCCAGCCTCCGCGACCTCGGCGACGGCGTGCTCTGTCTCGAGTTCCACACCAAGATGAACACGCTCGACGAGAACATCCGCGCGATGCTCCTGGAATCGGTTGATGAGGTCGAGCGCGGCGACTGGAAAGGTCTCCTCATCGGCAACGACGGCAGCGATTTCTGCGTCGGTGCGAACCTCAAGGCGGGACTCGCCGAGGGCGCTGCGGCCTCGATCGATGCAGCGGTGAAAGGGATGCAGGACGCACTGATGAAGGTGCGCTTCTGCGCGAAGCCGGTGGTCACGGCGCCGTTCGGACGCACGCTCGGCGGCGGCGCGGAAGTGGCGATGGCGGGCGCGCGCATCGTCGCGGCGAGTGAGACGTACATGGGCCTCGTCGAAGTCGGCGTCGGCCTGATTCCGGGCGCGGGCGGCTGCAAAGAGTTCGTGCGGCGCATCGTGTCACCGCCACAAAAACAAGCGCCGAACAGCGACGCAGTGCCGTTTCTGCAGACCGTGCTCGGGACGCTCGGTACCGCGAAAGTGTCGTCGAGCGCGGAGGAAGCACGCTCGCTCGGATTCCTCACCATTGCCGATCGCGTGGTCATGAACCGCGATCACCTCCTGCACGAGGCGAAGCAGGAAGTGCTCGTGCTCGCCGCGGAGAGTTACACGCCGCCGGTGCGAGATCGCAACTGTTTCGCCGCCGGCCGCGACGCGCGCGCGGCGCTGCTCGCCGCGATTTACAACCTGCAGCAAGGCGGATATGCGACCGAGTACGACGCTTACGTCAGCGGCAGACTCGCGTACATCCTCTGCGGCGGCAATCTCTCGAGCGCGCAATGGGTCGACGAGCAATTCCTGTTGGACCTGGAGCGAGAAGTCTTCGTCGAGCTCTGCGCGCAGCCAAAAACGCAGGAGCGTATTCAGCACATGTTGACGACGGGCAAGCCGTTGAGAAACTAGTACCTCGGGTACCTCGGAGTCCCTCGGGTTCCTCGGGGGAGCGCTGAACCCCTCCGAGGAACCCCGAGGAACCCGAGGAACTCAAGGAGAGACCATGCACCAAGCAGTCATCGTGGCCGGCCTGCGCACCGCGGTCGGCAAGGCGCCGCGCGGTTCGCTGCGCACCACTCGTCCTGACGACATGGCCGCGGAAGTGATCCGCGCGTTGATGGCCAGGACTCCGCAACTCACGCCCGATTCGATCGACGACGTGATCATGGGCTGCGCGACGCCGGAAGGCGAATCGGGGACGAATGTCGCGCGCATCGCGTCGTTGCGTGCCGGTCTGCCGGACAGCGTGCCGGCCGTCACCGTCAATCGCTTCTGCTCGTCGGGCTCGCAGACCATCGCCATGGCGGCGGAGCGAATCATGGCCGGCATGGCCGACCAGATCATCGCGGGCGGCACCGAGTCGATGAGTCTCGTGCGCGGCAACAATCGCTTCCGTCCGAATCCCTACCTCGTCGAGCATCGGCCCGACGCTTACCTGAGCATGGGCCTCACCGCGGAGAACGTCGCGCGCAAGTACAACGTCTCGCGCGAAGATGCGGACGCGTTCGCGCTGCGCAGTCATCAACTCGCGCTCGCGGCGCAGGCCGCGGGCAAGTTCGCCGATGACGGCATCGTGCCGCTCGACGTCGAGATCACCGAAGCGGATGAAACGGGCGAGATGAAAACGAAGCGCTTCACGTTCCATACGGACGAAGGTCCGCGCGCCGACACGACGCTCGAAGCGCTCGCGAAACTGAAGCCCGCGTTTCACGCAAAAGGTGTCGTCACCGCCGGCAACTCCAGCCAGACCTCGGATGGCGCGGCCGCGGTGACGGTGATCTCGCGTGCGCGTGCGGAGGAGCTCGGACTCAAGCCGCTGGCGCGTTTCGTTTCGTACGCGGTCGGCGGCGTGCCGCCGGAGATCATGGGTATGGGACCGGTCGTTGCGGTGCCGAAGGCGCTCAGGCGTGCAGGACTCACGCTCGCGGACATCGATCTCATCGAGCTGAATGAAGCCTTCGCAGGTCAGGCGCTGGCGGTGATTCGGGAGCTCGGTCTCGACGAATCGAAAGTGAACGTGAACGGCGGCGCGGTCGCGCTCGGACATCCGCTCGGCGCCTCGGGCGCGAAGCTCACCGTCCAACTCCTCGGCGAAATGCGGCGGCGCGGTTCGCGCTACGGTATGGTCACGATGTGCGTCGGCGGCGGCCAGGGTGCGGCCACGATCTTCGAGAACCTGCAGAGCTGACTCACATGGATTTCAGTCTCGACCCGCAGCTCATCGCACTGCGCGACCGCGTGGCCGCGTTCGTGCGGGACGAAGTGATTCCGGCCGAGGGGAAGGTCGGCCAGTCGATCACGGACGAGGTGGTGGCGGACCTGCGCGCAAAGGCAAGAGCCGCAGGCATTTACGGGCCGCAGCTCCCGCCGGACTATGGCGGGATGGGGCTCGGCACAGTGGCCATGTGTGTCCTCTTCGAGCAGGCCGGCCGCAGCTTCCTCGGCCCTCTGGCGATGCATTGTTCTGCACCGGACGAGGGCAATATGCATCTCCTTTCCTTGTTCGCGAACGAAGAACAGAAAGCGCAGTATCTTGCACCGCTGGTGAGCGGAGATATC
>DASPNA010000165.1:0-9745 GCA_035626775.1 Thermoanaerobaculia bacterium | reverse complement strand
GCCCGTCGCCGCGTCGAGGATGTTGCCGGTGGAGCGGTAGTTCTGTTCGAGCTTGATGATGCGCGCGCCCGGAAAGTCGCGCTCGAAGTTGAGGATGTTGTTGATGTCCGCGCCGCGGAAGCGATAGATGGACTGGTCTTCGTCGCCCACCGCGACGATGTTTCCCTGCTTGCCCGCGAGCAGTTTCACCAGGACGTATTGCGCTTTGTTCGTGTCCTGGTATTCGTCGATCAACAGGTGCTGGAAGCGTTCGTGCAGCTCGTTGCGCACGTCCTCGTGATCTTCGAGCAACTTCACGTAGTTGCCGATCAGATCGTCGAAGTCCATGGCGTCGAACTCGCGCAGCCGCTTTTGATACTGCCGGTAGATCTCCGAAACGCGTGCGCCGAAGAAGTCGTGATTGGTTTTTTCGTATTCGACCGGTCCGATCAGCTCGTTCTTCGCGTGCGAGATGCGCGTCAGCACGGAGCGCGGCGGAAAGGCCTCGTCGTTCACGTTCAGCTCGCGCATGCAGCGGCGGATGAGCGTCATTTGATCGGACGTATCGTAGACGGCGAAGGACTTCGTGTAGCCGATGCGATCCGCATAGCGCCGCAACATCCGCAATGACGTCGAGTGGAACGTCCCGATCCATGGGCGATAGCCGCCCTGCGGCGGCACGAGTTGATCGACGCGATGGAGCATTTCCGCGGCCGCTTTGTTCGTGAACGTGACGGCCAGAATCTGCGCAGGGCGCACGCCCATCTCGCCCATCAGATAGCCGATGCGATAAGTGATGACGCGCGTCTTGCCGGAGCCGGCGCCGGCGAGGACCAGGAGCGGTCCCGTGCCGTGAGTGACCGCTTCGCGTTGCTGGGGATTGAGTCCGGAGAGGTCGAGCATGTGGAGGGTCGATAGTAACGTTGATCGTAGCAGTGGAGGGGAACGCATTCCGCGCGGGTTGTGTTGTGCCGGGAAACGGATCGATTCGGGTTAGACTTCCGCCGGTTCGAGTCACCCCTGGAGGCCACATGTTTGGATCGTTTGGCGCAATGGAGCTGCTTCTCATTCTCGCGATCGTGGTCGTGATTTTCGGCGCGAGCAAGCTGCCTCAGCTCGGCAAGGGCCTCGGCGAAGGCATCTCCAATTTCCGCGACGGCCTCAAGGGCAAGAACGACGACAAGGCCCTCCCGAAGTCGTCCGACGACCGCAACGCCTGATCTGATCCGCGGTGAAGTGGCTCATCACCGGCGCCGGCGGCATGGCCGGCCGCGACCTGCACGACGCTCTCATTACCCGAGGTGAAGACGTCGTTCCTCTCACCCACATCGATTTAGACATCACCGATTCGCGCAGCGTGAACTCGATCATCGGCGAGCACGCGCCCGACGTGATCGTCAATTGTGCGGCGTACACGAAAGTCGATCAGGCGGAGTCCGAGGAGAGCGTGGCGAACGCGATCAACGGGTCGTCAGTGGAGCTCCTGGCGTCCGCTGCGAACTCGGTCGACGCGTTGCTGGTGCAGCTCTCGACGGACTTTGTCTTCGACGGCTCGAGCACGACTCCGTACGATGTCACCGATGCCACGCGGCCATTGTCCGCGTACGGCCGTTCGAAACTGCTGGGCGAGCTGGCCGCGACGCATTCGAAAAAGCACCTCGTCATTCGCACGTCGTGGCTGTTCGGAGTGCATGGATACAACTTCGTCGAGGCGATCCGCAATCAGATTCGCAAAGGGACGGATCCGCTGCGAGTCGTTTCCGATCAGCGCGGGAAACCGACGTACACGCCGCACCTCGCCGACGCGGTCATTCGCCTTGCTTTCCTGGCGCACGATTCGGACGTGGCGCGCGGCATCGTGCATTACGCGGACGAGGACGAGTGTTCGTGGTTCGACTTCGCGAGTGCGATCGCGGAGGAGAGCGGCGCGGCTGTGAAGGTCCGGCGTGTGACCTCCGAAGACTTCCCGCGGCCGGCGAGGCGTCCGGCGTATTCGGTGTTGTCGACGGAGCGCTACGAGCGGCTCACGGGAGTGCGTCCTCGTTCATGGCGCGAGGGGCTGCGGGAGTACCTGACGCTGCGTACATGAGGTACTCGACGTTTCCCTCCGCACCTTTGATGGGACTCTCGATTACGCCTCTCACCTCGAACCCGAGCTCGCGCGCGAAATCGACGACGGAATCGACGGCGGCGGCGCGTTTCGCTTCATCCCGCACGATCCCGCCTTTGCCCACCACGTGTTTGCCGACTTCGAACTGCGGCTTGATGAGGCCGACGAGCTCACCGCGCAGGAACTCTGCGACAGCGGGGAGAATCAACTTCAGCGAGATGAACGACACGTCGATCGAGACGAACTCGATCGGCTCCTCGAAGCTCTCGGCCTGGAGATAGCGCGCGTTCACCTTTTCGCGATTGACGACGCGCGGATCGTTGCGCAATGAGACATCGAGTTGGCCGTAACCAACGTCGATCGCATACACCTTCATAGCACCACTCTTTAACATCACATCGGTGAAGCCACCAGTTGATGCGCCAATATCTGCGCACACTTTTCCGTTCATACTAATCGGGAACATTTTTAATGCATGAGCGAGCTTCATCCCTCCACGCCCGACCCAGGGATGCTCGAGCTCGGCGACGGCCACGTCGTCATCCGCGGCAACGTTCGCCCCTGCCTTGTCGACGAACTGCCCATTCACGAGAACGCGCCGGGCCATGATCAGCGACTGCGCCTTCGACCGCGAGTCGACGAGGCCGCGCTCGACCAGCAAGACGTCGAGCCGCTGCTTTTTCATTCGTTGACGACGGTAAAGCCGGCCTGGGAGAAGTGATGGTCGTTGGTGAGGACGTGGCGGATGCCGCGGTCTTCCATCACGACCATGGACATGCAGTCCACGTGAGACCACTCCTCGTCGGGACGGGCGGCATAACGGTCCAAACCGGCCAGGAACAATTCTCGATCAGCGGGAACGACTTGCGACACTCGTATCGCGCGGCGGATGCTCTCGACGGCGTGTCGCCGAATCCTGGCCCCTTCTTCCGCGAAATAGGCGAGGAACTCTGTGAATACTGCATCGTGCGTCACTAACTGCTGCGGAGCGAGCGTGCCGGCCAGACGAACAGCCTGTGCATGGTGAGAGTCTCGGCGATCGATGAGCGCGATGTAAAACCAGGCGTCAACGAAATACCTCAACATCACTTCGCTGTCGCGCGCTTCTTCTTCCCGTACACGAACTCGTCGATGTGCTCCGAGTCTTTGCCTTTCTCGTGCATGCGGATCAGATCTTCTTCCGGTATCTGCATGCCGGCATCGATGAAGATCTGGGCGACTTCACCGATCGTCGCGTACCGCCGCGGCCCCACGAACTCCCGCACCCTCTTCGCAATCCCCTCCGGATGCAAATCGTGAGAGGCGCGGAGGATGTCCTGCGTGCCGTGGTGGACGTACTCGTCGGGGATGCCGATGCGGTGGAAGTTCACGTCGTGGATGCCGAGCTCCTCGCAACGTTCCATGATCGCGGAACCGAAGCCGCCCGCCAGCGAACCTTCCTCCACGGTAACGATGTTCGAATTAGCCACGCAATACTTACGAATCAATTCGTCATCTAAAGGCTTGATGAAACGAGCGTTGATTACTGTGACGTTAATGTTTTCCTTTGCAAGGATCTCTGCCGCTTCCATGGCCGGCCAGACTTCGCTGCCGATGGCGAAGATGGTCGCGTCGGCGCCCTCGCGCATCACCTCGCCCTTACCGACCGGCAACGCCTTGAGCTCGGCGTCGAGCTCCACGCCTACGCCGCTGCCGCGCGGGTAACGAAGGGAAGTCGGATGGCCGGTCTCGAGCGCGGTCTTCACCATGTGCCGCAGCTCGTTCTCGTCCTTCGGCGCCATGCAGATCATGTTCGGGAAGATCCGCAGGTAGGCCATGTCGTAGATGCCGTGATGGGTGGGGCCGTCGGCGCCGGCGATGCCGCCACGGTCGAGCGCGAACACGACCGGCAGATCCATGATCGCCACGTCGTGGAAGACCTGATCGAACGCGCGCTGCAGGAACGTGGAGTAGATCGCCGCGACCGGCTTCATCCCCTGCGTGGCCATGCCGCCACTGAACGTCACCGCGTGCTCTTCCGCGATGCCGACGTCGAACATGCGGTCCGGGAAGTTCTTCGCGAACTTGTCCAGACCGGTGCCTTCCGGCATCGCGGCCGTGATGGCCACGATCTTCGGATCCTCTTTCGCCAGCGCGACGAGCGCGTCCGCAAACGCGGCCGTGTAGGTCACCGGCGGCGCCGGCTTGTTCGACTTCGGCACTTCGCCCGTCAGTACGTCGAACGGATTCACGCCGTGCGACCAGATCGGCTTGTTCTCGGCCGGTTTGTAGCCTTTGCCTTTCTTGGTGATGACGTGGATGAGCAATGGGCCGTCGTAGTCGCGGTTCTCCTCGAAGAGGTCGAGCAGCAGCTCCAGATCGTGGCCGTCGTAGGGTCCGAGGTACTTGAAACCGAGCTCCTCGAAGAGCGTGCCGGGCACGATCATGTTCTTGAGCACCTGCTCCATGTCGTGCGCCAATCCGTGCAGCTTGCCGCCGATCAGCGGGATGCGGTCCATCACACCTTTGGCGAGGTCCTTGGCCTGGTTGTATCGCTGCCCCTTGATGATCTGGTTCAGGTATCCCGACATCGCGCCGACGTTCGTCGAGATCGACATGTCGTTGTCGTTCAGGATGATCAGCAGCTTGCGCTTGAGGTGGCCGGCCTGGTTGAGCCCTTCCAGCGCGAGACCGCCCGATAGCGCGCCGTCGCCGATGATCGCCGCGACGCGGTAATCCTCTTTGCGGAAGTCGCGCGCGACCGCGATGCCGAGAGCGGCCGAGATCGACGTCGACGCATGGCCCGCGTTGAAGACGTCGTACTCCGACTCTTCCCGCTTGCAGAAGCCGGAAATGCCGTTGTGCATGCGGATGGTGTGGAACGTGTCGCGGCGGCCGGTGATCAGCTTGTGCGGATAGCTCTGATGGCCGGTGTCGAACACGATCTGATCGCGCGGCGTGTCATACAGGTAATGCAGCGCGAGCGTCAGCTCCACGATGCCCAGGTTGCCGCCGAAATGGCCGCCGATGCGCGAGACCACGTCGACGATCTGGTCGCGGATCTCCTGCGCCACCTGCGGGAGCTGTTTGCGGTCGAGCTTCCGCAGGTCGTGAGGCGTATTGATCGAGTCTAATAGTCTGGCCATCGTGTCCAATCCGAGCGGCTAATGGCGGCGCTCGCAGATGAAACGTGCGATGGGCGCCAGGTAATTCACAGGACCGGCGATCATAGCAGCGTTCTCCAGAGCCTCCCCGAGCAGTCTCCCCACTTCCGCCCGTGCACTCTCCACGCCGAGCAACGCAGGCCAGGTCAGCTTTCCCTGCTCGAGGTCCTTGCCAGCCGTCTTCCCTAGTGTCGCAGAGGACTCTTCAATGTCAAGTAGATCATCGACGATCTGGAAGGCCAGACCGAGCGCGTCCGCATAACGGCGCAGCGCGGATAGCTGCTCGTCCGACGCGCCGCCGAGCAGTCCGCCGAGGATGGCGGACGCGGTGAAGAGCTTGCCGGTCTTGTTGCGATGGATGAACTCCAGCTCCCGCAGCAGCGAGTCGCGATCGTGTGCGGCTTCGTGCGAGCGCTCGGCCACGATGTCCGCGACCTGCCCCCCGATCATTCCCGTTGAATCCACCGCCATCGCCACCTCCGCCACCGCGCGCAGTTGGCGGGCGGGATCGAGTCCGGCAACCGGTTTTGCAAGCCACGAAAACGCTTCCGTCAGCAGTGCGTCGCCTGTGAGTACGCCCATCGCTTCGCCGTACACGACGTGCGTAGTCTTGCGGCCGCGGCGCAGATCATCGTTGTCGAGCGGCGGCAGATCGTCGTGAACAAGCGAATACGTGTGAATCAGCTCGAGCGCGCAGAGGTGCATGAGCAGCGGCTCGACGTTGGCGCCGACCGCTTCGGCCGCGGCGATCGCGACGATCGGGCGGATTCGCTTGCCGCCGCCCAGGACGGCGTAGCGCATCGCTTCATGAATGGTGGGTGGATACGTTTCGGCGGGCGGAAGCTGTGCGTCGAGCGCGGCATCGACGAGCTCGCGCTTGGATCGGAGGTATTCGGCCGGCGTCACTCCACGACTTCCTCATCCTCGTGCAGTTCCTCGTCTTCGAACGGCTCGGTGACCGGCTGCCCTTTCGCGTCCGCGAGGATCAGTTCGATCTTCTTTTCCACTTCCTCGAGCCGTTGATGGCAGAAGCGCGAGAGGCGGATGCCTTCCTCGAAGAGCTGCAGCGACTCGTCGAGCGGCAACTCCTCGCTCTCCAGCCGATGCACGATCTTCTCGAGATTCTGGAACGACTTCTCGAACTCGTTCGGACGCCGAATGGCCATGTTGCGCGCGTTATAGCACGGCCATCTGGAGCGACGGGCTCTCAGCCCGTCGAGCGATTTTTCGTCTCGATCTCCGGCCAGAGACTCTCGACGCCGAGGGTGTGGCGATCGACCGTGGCTTCGAGACGGCCGCGCTTGAGCTGCACCTCGATCTGCTCGCCCACTTTCACCTGCGCCGAGTCGAGGATCGGCTTGCGGCCGCGACGCGTGCGCGAAAACGCGATCGCGTAGCCGCGCGACAACACCGAGAGCGGTGAGACCGCCTGCAGCGTGGCCAAGGTCGAGCGCAAACGCATGCGTTCACGCTGCACGCGCGCCGGGTACTGCGCGAGCGGTTCCGTGCAAGCGTCGAGACGGCGACGGAGCGATTTCGCGCGCGCGTCGAGTTGACGGAAGAGCGAGAGGCGGCGACGTTCCAGCCGTTCGCGCGCGATGGCCACGCGGCGAACGACGATGCCCAGTCGATCGGACGACGAAAGGTGGCGGAGCTCGTGTCGATAATGCCGCACCCGTGTTTCCATCACGTGGCGCACGCGACGCACCATCGCGTCGACCTGCATGCAGATCTCGCTCTTCGCGCGAATCACGATCTCGGCGGCGGCGGACGGCGTCGGCGCACGCAGGTCGGCGACGAAATCGCAGATCGTGAAATCGGTCTCGTGCCCGACGCCGGAGATCGTCGGGATCTCGCACGCCGCCACTCCCCGCGCGACCACTTCCTCGTTGAACGCCCAAAGATCTTCGAGCGACCCTCCACCGCGGCAGATCAGCACGACGTCGTGCAGCTTCCACTTCGACAGATTGCGCAGCGCGGTCGCGATCTCACGCGCGGCAGTGGGTCCCTGCACGCGTACCGGATAGATCTGCAACGACAGGTTTTCGAAGCGGCGGCCGAGGACGTGGAGGATGTCGCGGATGGCGGCGCCGGTGGGGCTGGTGATCACCGCGATGCGCTGCGGCAGCAGGGGGATGGGTTTCTTCCGCGCCGCCTCGAACAGGCCTTCCGCGGCGAGCGTCTTTTTCAATTGCTCGAACGCGAGCTGCAACGCTCCGATGCCGGCCGGCTCGGCGCTGACGGCGTTCAGTTGAAAATCGCCCTTCTGCTCGTAAATCGTCAATCGCCCGCGTACAACGAGCTGCAGTCCGTTCTCGATGCGGAACCGCAGGAACCGGGCGTTTGTGGCAAACAGAACGATCTTGATCTGCGCCTTGGCATCCTTCAGCGTGAAGTAGAGGTGCCCCGCGGCGGACCGGACGAAGTTCGTGACCTCTCCTTCGACGGCAACATCGTTGAAGCGGTAAAGCTGAAGGTTGACTTCGCGGAGCAACTCCGAGACCGAATACGTGTGCGCGGCGGCCACGGAACCATCATAGGTCGGAGCGGCTGTGGTTGCTCCGAATAACTAGGCATTCCTTTTGCCCTTACGTCGTCGTGATGGCCACACGATGGCCGACATGGAAACGACCAGCAAACGATGAAGGAGTCATGATCATGATGAGCAAGTTGATGCGCAACACGGTAGCCGCGGCAGGGTTCGCGGCGCTTCTCCTGACCGGCGCATGTGCGTCGAACACGGCGGCCACGGTCGACACGACCGATGACGTCGTGCAGGTCACCCAGAGCGATTCCGTCGTTCCTGCGCCGGGCCCGGCGAAGATCGACAGCGACGGCAACATTTACTCGAGCAGCGCGGCACCCGGCGCGGGCAACGCCTCGAACGTCGGTACCAACACCAACGTCAACGTGATTCCCGATCGCTCGTCCGGCAGCACCGTGACGATCACGGAGACCACGGATCTGACGACGTCGAACACGGCGACGCTCGATACGGAGATCGACGACACTGCCGACACGACGATCACCACGCAGTCGACCACGGTCACGACGCCGGTGATCGTGCCGGAGCAGGCTCCGATGACCTCGTCCTCGACGCTCGATACGCAGACGACGACCGAGACGCAGTCGACCACCACGGAAACCGAGACCCGCACCCGCCTTCGCAAAGACTAACCAGCGGAGTGGTGCACGACGTCAGGCGGGGTCAGGCTGGAGGCCTGATCCCGCTTTTCGTTTGTGCGGGTTCAGTTCGTCCGCGGATGAAAGCGGCGCTCGGGGTGATGCACCACGGTCTCTTCTTCGCCATCGGTGAGCGGACCGGCTGCACGGCCCTCGATGAACTGCCGCACGATCGGGTTGTTCGATTCCTGAAACTTCTCCGGCGTGCCCTGCTCGATGATGTGGCCCTTGTAGAGCATGGCCACGCGATCCGCGATCTTGAACGCGACTTTCATGTCGTGCGTGATCGTGACGGTGGTCGTGCCGAGCTTCACGTCCATCTCTTCGATGAGGTCCGCGATGACGTCGCTGATCACCGGGTCGAGACCCGTGGTCGGCTCATCGAACAGCAGGATCTCGGGCTTGAGCGAGATCGCGCGGGCGAAACCGACGCGCCGGCGCATGCCGCCCGACAACTCGGACGGACGTTTCTTCTCGACGCCGTGCAGATGCACGTCTTCGAGACATTCCTCGACGCGCTGCCGGATCTCCTTCTCGGACATCTTCGCGTGCCGCCGCAGCGGAAAGGCGATGTTGTCGAAGACCGACATCGAGTCGAACAGCGCCCCTTCCTGAAACGACATGCCGAAGCGCCGCCGGAACTGATTCAGCTCCACGTCCTTCATCTGCGTGATGTCATGGCCGTCGATGATGACCTGCCCGCGATCGGGTTTGAGCAGACCGATGATGTGTTTCAGCGTGACGCTTTTGCCGGTGCCGGAGCCTCCGACGATCACCAGCGATTCGCCCTGCGCGACCGAGATCGACATGTCGTTCAGCACCTTGCGACCGCCGAAGGACTTGTCGATATTACGGAGCTCGATGATGTCCATCAGAAGAGGATCTTGGTGAGAAAGAAGTCGGTGAGCAGGATGATCAGCGACGCGGACACGACCGCGTACGTCGTCGCGCGGCCGACGCCTTCCGCACCGCCGGTCGTGTAGTAGCCGCGCACGCAACCGGTGAGCGTGAGGATCAGGCCGAACACACCGGCCTTGATCAAGCCGCTCCAGACGTCGCTGAGCTGCAGGAACTGGAAGGTGTTCTGTTTGTAGACGACCGGGTTCGTCTTCAGCAGCTTCACCGCCACGAGGTAACCGCCATAGATGCCGAGCGCGTCGCCGAGGATGACCAGGAAGGGGAGCATGACGATGCCGGCGATGACGCGCGGGACGAAGAGATATTGAATCGGCTCCGTCGCCAGCGCCTTCAGTGCGTCGAGCTGCTCGGTCACGCGCATCGTGCCGATCTCCGCCGCCATCGATGAGCCGACGCGGCCCGCGACCATGAG
>DASPNA010000164.1:0-19256 GCA_035626775.1 Thermoanaerobaculia bacterium | reverse complement strand
AATTCGTAGCGGGACGAACCCTTCTTCTTAGTATCGCGCCGCCTGAACTCGTTTCTCCCGATCGGCACCTCTCGGGTATTTCTCTGAGGGCTGAGGGAGAAGCGAAAAAACGGCAGGGAAAGCTATAGGCGGCCTCCCGTCGTCTCTGAGGTATCCTCCGCGCGCCATGAGCCCCTTGCGTACGTGCGTCTTTCCCTGTGCCGGATTCGGGACGCGCTTCTTTCCGGCGACGAAGGTCATCCCGAAAGAGATGCTGCCTCTCGTCGACAAGCCCATTCTGCAGTACGGCATTGAAGAGGCGCGCGACTCCGGCCTCGACAAACTGATCGTCGTCGCGTCGAAGGGGAAGGAAACGATCTTCGATCACTTCGACCGTACCGCCGAGCTCGAACGCTCCCTGCGCGAGCGCGGCAAGGACGAGTTGCTCGCCGAAGTCGACGCGGTCAGCCGCATGGTCGACCTCATCGCCGTCCGCCAGAAAGAAGCTCTCGGCCTCGGCCACGCCGTGCTGACCGCGCGCGATGCCGTCGGCAACGAACCGTTCGCGGTCGTGTTGCCGGACGATGTCATCCTCGCCGAGATCCCCGCGCTGCTGCAGATGCGGCGCGTGTTCGAGGACACCGGCCGTCCCGTCGTCGCGCTCATGGAAGTGTCTGAGGAAGAGACGTCGCGCTACGGCATCGTCGCCGGCGAGCTCGTTTCCGATCGCCGCTTCCGCGTCACGGACATGATCGAGAAACCGAAATCCGAGCCGCCGTCGCGCTACGCGATCATCGGCCGCTACATCCTGCCGCCGGACATCTTTCCGCTGCTCGAGAAAACGCAGCAGGGCGCGGGCGGCGAGATCCAGCTCACCGACGCGCTCACCGAGCTCGTTCGCGCCGGCGACTTCTTCGGCTACGTCTTCGAGGGCACACGCTACGACGCCGGCGAGAAACTCGGCTACCTCAAGGCCACTGTCGACTACGCGCTGCGTCATCCGAAGCTCGGGCGCGAGTTTCGTGACTATCTCAAAGACGCCGTGTCGTGAAAAAGATCGACATCCTCGAGCTGCCGGAGGACGCGCGCGATCTGATCCGCGAGTGCGAGGCGCAGGGGGAGCGCACGCAGTTCGAGCGCAACGGCCGTCCGGTGGCCGTGCTCGTGTCGTACGACGAATACATGGCCTTGCGCGAGACCATCGACATTGCCAACGACTCGCTGCTGTTCGCGAAGATCGCGGAAGCGGATGAAGAGACGCCGGTCGAATTCGATCGCCGCCTGCCGCGCCTGCGCATCACCACCGCTGCGAAAGCGGGTCTCGACGCGATCGAAGGCGTCGATCGCCGTCTCGTACTGTCCACGCTCGCGCGCATCAGCGACAACCCCATCGCGGGCGCGCCGCTCTTCGATCCGCTGAAGGGACTGTGGTCGCATCGCGTCGGCGTGTACCGCATCATCTACAAGATCGTGGCGGAGGCGCGCTCGGTGGTGATCCTCGTAATAAACTCCGCGCCGTGACGAGATACATCCTCGCTTCGTCGTCGCCGCGGCGCCGCCAGTTGCTTGCGTCGATCGGCCTCGAGTTCGATGCGCTTCCTCCCGACGTGCCGGAAGTGCGCTCCACGAATGAGACACCCGAGGAGTATGTGGCGCGGTTGTCGCGCGACAAGGCGCGGGCGTTGTCGGCGGAGCATCCGTCTCGATGGGTGATCGCCGCCGACACCACCGTGCTGTTCGGCGACGAGTTGCTCGAGAAGCCGGTCGACGCCGCGGATGCCGCGCGTATGCTCGCCACGATCGCCGGGAAGACGCACATGGTCTACACCGGCGTCACGCTCGAGAACATCGAGCGCGATCATCACGACACGCGCGTCGTGGAGTCCGAGGTGAGGATGCTGCCGCTTTCGCGTGAGGAGATCGAGTGGTACGTGCGGACCGGCGAGCCGCTCGACAAGGCCGGCGCGTACGCGGTGCACGGGATCGCCTCGATGTTCATCGAATCCATCCACGGCAGTTACACGAACGTAGTCGGACTGCCGCTTGCTACGCTGTTCCTGATGTTGCGAAAAGCGGGGCTCGACCCGCTCGGAAACGTGGAGTCCTGATATGACCTCAGCAGCAAAAGTCGGCGTCGTGATGTTGATCGCGTTGGCCGTCCTCGGCTACTTCGTCCTGCGCATCGAAGACATCAATCTCCGCAAGTCGGGCCAGATGCGCGAGGTGAAGGTGATCTTCGACAACGCCGCCGGCCTCGAAGATGAGGCCACGGTGCGCATCGGTGGCGTACGCAAGGGGCACGTCACGAGCGTCGAATCGCTGCCGGACGGACGCGCGCTCATCACGATGACGGTCAACGATGATGTGCCATTGCACTCCGACGCCACGGCGAAGATCGCCAACCTCGGTCTGCTCGGCGAGCGCTACGTCGAGATCGATCCCGGTTCGCAGGGGAAGCCGGTGCTTCCCCAAACCAGCGTCCAGATCGCCGGATCGCAGGCCGCGTCGATCGATGAGATCACTGAAGAGGTGGCGGCGATCGCGAAGGATGTGAAGGCGATCACCGCTTCGATGCGCGCGGTCGTCGGCGGGCCGACCGGGCAGCAGCGGCTCGAAGAGATCGTCGACAACGTTCGCGGCATCACCGCGGACGTGCGCCTGCTCATCGCGGCGAACCGCGCCAACGTCGACGCGACGCTCGTGAACACGCGCGAGATCACCGCGCATCTGCGCAGCGAGATCCCACGCCTCGCGGCCACGCTCGATCGCGTGGCCAATCAGATCGGTGGCACCGTGGGTGAGAACCGTCCCGAGTTGCGCGAAGTCGTGCAGAACCTGCGCGGTCTTTCCGCCGATCTGCGCGTCACCGCGGACAACCTCAACGACATCACCGGCCGCGTGAAAAGCGGCCAGGGCACCGTCGGCAAGCTGTTTTACAGCGACGAAGCACACGACAAGCTGACCGGCGCGCTGTCGTCGGTCGAGAGCGGTGTGAAGTCGCTGCAGGAAACGCTCGGCCGCGCCAACCGCATTCAGATGGACCTCGGCATCAAGGCCGATTACTACGCCGGCCTCAGTGAGGAAACCGAGGAGAACGGTGTGAAGACGGTGAACGGAAATTCGCGCTCGACGGTCGGACTGCGCCTCGTCCCGAACCCCGATCGCAACCGCTTCTACAACATCGAGCTCGCCGACGATCCGCGCGGCCGCAAGCGCGAGAAGACGTTCGTCGAAACGCGCACCAATCCGGCCACGGGCGTTTCAGAAACGATCATCACCGAGACCACGAAATACGACCGCGACTACGTGATCTCCGCGCAGGCAGGATGGGTGCTCGATGATTTGTCGGTGCGCGTCGGACTGTTCGACTCGACCGGCGGCGTCGGTGCCGACTACAAGCTGAACGATCGCATCCGCGTGACCGGCGAAGCGTTCGACTTCGGCCAGAAGCGTGACGACAACCCGCACTTCCGCGTCCTCGGCGAATACATCTTCCGCCACGAGAAGCCGCATTCGCCGACGCTCTTCGTGACGTCGGGCGTCGACAATCCGCTCAACGACACCGCCTTCATCTTCGGCGGCGGCATCCGCTGGCGCGACGAGGACCTGAAGTATCTGATCGGCAGCATTCCACTCGGGAAATGACAGAGCCGATCCGCACGGTCCTCCTCTTCGGCGGCCGTTCCGCCGAGCACGAAGTCTCCATCCTCTCGGCTCGCTCGGTTGCGAACGCCGCGTCGAAGGAGCGCATCGCCATCACGCCGGTCTGCATCGCGCGCGACGGACGTTTCGTCGCGCCGGAGCGCAGCGCGCGCATTCTGGACGGCGAGGAAAACAGCGCGACCGGCGACGTGCAATTTTCGTTCGAAGCATGGTCGCGTGAGTCAGCGGTCGACATCGTCTTCCCCTTGATCCACGGGACAGGCGGCGAAGACGGCGCGCTGCAGGGCTACCTCGAGGTCCTCGGTCTGCCGTACGTCGGCAGCGGCGTGACCGCATCCGCGGTGGGCATGGACAAAGTGCACATGAAGCAGGCTTTCGCCGCGTCGAAGCTGCCGATGGTCGACTACGTGCCGGTCGTCGAGCACGAATGGCGTCACGAGCGCGAGCGCGTCACGCGCGCCGTCGCCAACGCGCTGCGCCTGCCGTACTTCGTGAAGCCCGCGAACAGCGGCTCGTCGGTCGGCGTGCGCAAGGTGAAGAATGACGCCGATCTCGCCAGCGCGATCGAGCATGCGTTCCGATTCGACGAGAAGGTGCTGGTCGAACGCGGCGCCGACGCGCGCGAGATTGAAGTGGCCGTCCTCGGCAACGAGAAGCCGGAAGCGTCGGTGCCGGGCGAGATCGTCGCCGGAGCGGAGTTCTACGACTACGCCGACAAGTACGTCGATACCAAATCGCAGCTCGTGATCCCCGCGAAGCTCGCCGCCGATCGCACCGAGGAAGTCCGCCGTCTCGCCATCGCTGCGTTCAAAGCGATCGGCGCCTCGGGTTTCGCCCGCGTCGACTTTTTCCTCGAGCGCGGCACGAACCGGCTGTACGTGAACGAGATCAACACGATTCCCGGCTTCACGAACATCTCGATGTACCCGAAGCTCTGGGAGGCGACGGAGCTGAAGTACTCGCGTTTGATCGAGCGATTGATCGCGCTGGGGCTGGAGCGTTCGCGCGGACGTCAGACACGAAGCGAGTCGACGATGGCGTGGTTCGACGAGGTCAAGCCGCTCACGTAGACCCTATGGAGTGCGGCCGCTTTGGAAAGCGGTGGCTGCGGCCACCGTACTCCATATACGATCGTTCGCCATGTGGCCGCTGCGCCTCGCGCTCGCGAAACTCCGACCCTTCAACGCGACTTCAATCACACGGACGCTGATCGTTCTCTTGACCGTCGCTGGATTCCTGTACGGCGACTACCTCCTCTTCCGGCGCCTCTTTCGCGCGATCGTCAACGTGGAAGCGGAAACGCCGTTCCTCGCGCTGGGCCTTCTTCGCAACCTGCTGTCGCTCGTCTTTCTCGTGGCGACGGTGATCCTCTTCTCGTCAGCGCTGACCGCCGCCATCGGCTCGTTCTTCACCGATCTCGATCTCGACGTGCATCACGCCGCGCCGCGCTCGAAATTACGCGTCGCGCTCGGGCGGTGGCTCAAGACGCTGATGCAGGCGGCGACGGTGGTGTTCCTCTTCCTGATCCCGCTCGTGATTGCGTTCGCGCAGCAATACGCGAAGCCGTGGATCTTCTATCCGGTGATCCTCGGCAACCTGGCGTTGCTCATGTCCATCCCGGTCAGCGCGGCGTCGATCGTGATCCTGCTGCTGGTGCGCTGGTTTCCGGTGCAGCGCGTTCATCAGATCGTGGCCACGCTGGCGGTGCTGGTGCTGACGCTGGCCGTGATCGCGTTTCGAATGAGCAGGCCGGAGCGCTTCTTCACCGAGGTGTTCACGGACAACCCGGTGCAGGTGCTGCGGAGCATCGAGCTGCCGTCGATGAGTCTCTATCCGAGCTCCGATCTCGCGCAGCTCATGACAAGTGAGGTTCCTCGGGTTCCTCGGTTCCTCGGGGTTCCTCGGGTTGAACCAGCCATCCCGAGGAACTCCGAGGAACCCCGAGGAACCCGAGGAACCGTTCTCGCGCCGCGCATCGCCGTCATCGCGTTGTCGCTGCTCATCGCGTTCGCGGTCATCGCGCGCAAGTGGTACTTCACCGCATTCGTCCGCGCGCGCGAGAGCATGGCCCCGATGGCGATCGGCGCGATATCGACGACGCGCTTCTTCGATCGCATGCTCCGGCGCGCCGATCCACAACTGCGCGCACTGCTGGCCAAGGAAGTGCGCACGCTCAGCCGCGACGTCGCGCAGTGGTCGCAGTTGTTCCTCATGGCCGCGCTGGTGTTCATGTACCTATACAACGTGCGTATGCTGCCGCTGGGCGGCGATGCCCGCGCCACGCTGGTCGCGTATCTGAACCTCGGCATGACCGGCTTCGTCATTGCCGCGATCTGTCTCCGTTTCGCGTATCCGTCGGTGTCGGCGGAAGGGAAAGCCTTCTGGCTCGTGCAGACCGCGCCGGTTTCGTACGGCCAGTTCCTGCGGGTGAAAGTGTTCGTGTATGCGCTGCCGCTGACGTTGTTGTCGCTGCTGCTGACGGCGTTCGCGAACGTGCTGCTCGATGCGAACGCGGTGGTGTGGGCGTTCACGCTCATCGGCGCGCTGCTCTTGCCCGCGACGCTGGTCAGCCTCGGCGTGGCCTTAGGCGCGCTGACACCGAACTTCAACGCAGAGAATCCGCTGCAGGTCGGACTGTCTCTGGGCGGCTTCGCCTACATGGCGCTGGCGATGGGTTACGTCGCCACGATGATGGTGCTGGTGGCACGGCCTCTGATGCGCTACTTCCTCACGCACGTACTGGCGATGTTCGAACGCAGCTCGCTCGCCGCGACCGCGGCACCGATCGTGATTGCGCTCACGCTGTCCGCCGCGCTCGCGGTGATACCGATGCGCGCCGCGGAACGACGCCTCACCCGCATCACGGAAAGCGATTAGAATCGTTTCGCTTCCAACCCGCGAACGCAAGGAGAAAAAGATGAGCGAGATTCCCCCGCCCACCGTACCGCCTGCAGTTCCGCCTCCGCCCGGAGGTGGCTCGTACACGCCACCGCCTCCTCCTCCGCCCGGCGGCGGCTATGGTGGCGGCGCATCATCCAGCGGCGGCGATCGCACGCTGATGGTGGTGTTGTCATACCTCTGGATCCTCGCCCTGATTCCGCTGCTCACGAAGAAGGAAGATCCCGAAGTGCAGTGGCACGCGAAGAACGGCATCGGCATCCTCATCGGCGAGATCGTCGCGTGGATCGTCTTCACCGTGCTCGGCTTCGCGCTGCCGGACATCGCCGGCTGCGGCATCGGCGTCATCAGTTGCGTGGTCTGGATCGCGTTCCTGGTGATCCGCATCCTCTGCATCGTGCAGGGTGTCGGCGGCAAGCGCTTCAGCGTGCCGGTGCTCACTGACATCGGTCAGAAGATCAACTTCTAGGAATCATCGATGTCCAACTCCTCCTACACACCGCCTCCGCCTCCGCCGAGCACCGGCGGAGGTGGTTCCGGCGAGCTCGTTCATCCTGCCAACCCGCCCAAGGATCCCGTGCTGATCCTGCTGCTGAATCTTTTTCTCTTCGGCGGCGTTGGCTACCTGGTCATGGGACAGATGACGAAGGGGATCGTCGCGATCGTCACCGCACTCGTGATCGCGATCCCGACCTGCGGCGCCGGCTCACTGCTGGTCGGCGCGTTCGGCGCGGTCGACGGTTACCTGCAGGCGCAGCAGCTCAAGGCCGGCTTCCCCGTCGGCCAGTGGACGTTCTTCAACGATCACCGGTAGACGTTCCGCCCGATCCACCACGTCATCACCACCACGAAACTGCCCCAGCCGAACCACCGCGTGTACAGAAAGCGCGGTGGTTCGCCGCGCAGCATTCCGGGCAGCGCGATGCCGCCGAGGAGCATGACCGCGAAGAGGAATGGGTTGAAGAGGAATGCTTCGCCGACGCGCCCGTGCAACAGCGCGTGCAATGCGCGCGTGGAGCCGCAGCCGGGGCAATCGAGTCCCGTGAGCTGGCGGAACGCGCATTGCGGATAGAACCCGGCCGTCACGGGCGGGAACGTGTAGAGCACCCACGCTCCCGCCGCAAGGACCACGATGGCGATCGCGCTAGCGATTCGCCATGCCGTCGCCGACGAAGTTCTGAAGGACCGCCACTCCACCGAATACCATCCAGAGCACCATCACAACGAGCCACGATCCGACCGCGATCCAGCACCACATCTTCGCCTGTCTCGAGGCATGCTGGGCGCCCGCGATATCTCCGGCCGCGAGCTTCGAGTTCACTTGCGCCGCGAAGATGATCGCCACCACGCCAAACGGAAGACAGCAGCACAACGTGGTGATGATCGCCTGGACCAGGTAGTTCGGGATCGGTTCGCCCACCGGTGGTGCCACGGCGCCGTAGGACGACGCGCTCGGCGGTGGCGGCGTGTAGCTATGCGGTGCCGCGTTGGTGAGCGGCTTGCCGCAGTTGATGCAGATGCTGGCCGTATCCAGGTTCGAAGTACCGCAGCTCGGACAGTTCACGACTCCTCCTTCATTGCAACAGAGACAGCGCGGAGACTCCCGCTGCGGTAACGATGCCCGCGACCAGCGCGATGATCGACCACGTCTTCGCGCTTTTCGAGGCAGCTTGTGCGCCGGCAACGTCGCCCGCAACGAGTTTCGAGTTCACCTGAGCGGAGTAGACGAGTGCCACGATACCGAGAGGCAGGCAGCAGCACAATGTCACCAGGATCGACTGGACGAGATAGTTCGGGACGTCCGGCGGTGGCGGAAAGTAAGGAACGCGTTGCCCGCAGTTGCCGCATGCGCGCGCGCCGGGACCGAGCTCGTTGCCGCAATTCGTGCAGTACACGTCACTGACCTCCGACGATGTTCTTCGGGTACTGCACGAACGAACCGCTGGCGAAGACGATGTCGCAGTCGAAGTTCTCGACCTCGCCTCCCGCGTATTGACTGGGAGTGTCGACGTCGAACGTTTTGTCCTTGCCTGCGCTGATGATCACGTACCCGCGGTTCTCGAGCGGCATGTAACGCAGGTCGGTTTCCCATGCATCCTTCGTGACCAGGTTCGTCACGTACTTCGGCTCGACGTGCTCGCGCAGCGCCGCGACCGTCTCGCCTTCCGGATACGACTGGACCGTCGAGTTGTCCACACCCCACGACTCGAGCGCCGTCGCGACCGTGCGCATGTCGGCCATGGTCCGCTTTTGTTTCGCGCGCTCCGTCGCCGTGACCAGATTCGGGATGGCGATCGCCGCGAGGATGCCCATGATGAAAAGGAGCACCAGGGCGGCGGCGATGACGCCGATGATGATCGCGGCCGGATTCGTGCCGGCGCGCGCGGGCGGACGCGGCGGTGCACCATTCGTCGGATTGCCGCACGAGGCGCACGGCACGTATGAGACCTGGGCTACGTGGCTCCCGCAGTACGCGCAATAGGCCAAGCGATACTCCTCGAATCGGGAAGGATGCGCGATTGTAACCGCCCGCTGTCCTGGACATGTCCATCATGACGTTCCATGCGCGCGTTGCTCGTGTCGGTCGTCCTCGCGTCCGTCGTTCACGCCGCCGAGCAGAAACTCACACCGAGCCACGGCGCCGCCCTCGATCAGTTCGGATTCTCCGTGGCCATCAGCGGCGACACGCTCGTTGTCGGCAGTCTGCAGGATTTCATCGGAGCGAACGTCGAGCAGGGCTCGGCGACCGTCTTCACGCGCAGCAACAACGTGTGGATCGAGCAGGCCGCGCTCGTCGCATCCGACGGCGCCGCACGCGACTCGTTCGGCTTCTCCGTCGCGATCGATGAGAACACGATCGCCGTCGGCGCATTCAAAGACGACGTCGGCGCGAACGAGGAGCAGGGATCGGTCTATGTCTTCGTACGCGACGGAACCGGCTGGCCCCAACAAGCGAAGTTGACCGCGAACGATGGTGACGCCGGCGATGTGTTCGGCTACTCCGTCGCACTCGATGGCGACACGCTCGTCGTCGGCGCCGTCGGCCGCGACCAGGGCATCTTCGCCGCATACGGCGCCGCGTACGTGTTCGTGCGCAATGGCACCACGTGGACGCAGCAGGCGCGCCTCGTTCACGCCGATGGCTGGACGTCGGACAACTTCGGTCAGAACGTCGCCATCGATGGCAACACACTCGTCGTATCGGCCGGCTTTGCGGATATCGACACGGTGCAGAATCAGGGCGCGGCCTGGGTGTTCGTGCGCAACGGCAATACGTGGAGTCAGCAGGCCAGGCTTCTCGCCAGCGATGCCGCCATCTTCGACGAGTTCGGCCGGTCCGTCGACATCGACGGCGATCGCATCCTCGTCGGATCACTCGCCAATGACTATCGAGGGGCGGCGTACGTTTTCGAGCGCACCGGTGTCCTCTGGCGTGAGAAGGCCAAGCTCGTCGCCGCGGACGCTGCGAACAACGATCGCTTCGGAGTTTCCGCCGCTCTCGAAGGCGACGTCGCCGCGGTCGGAAGTTTTGGCGATGACGTCGGCGAGCGCTCCGGCCAGGGCTCAGTCCGCGTCTTCACGCGCCGCGACGGCGTGTGGCAACCGCGAGCCACCCGCACCGCATTCGACGCTGACGCATTCGACACGCTCGGCTACTGCGTCGCAATCAGCGGCAACGACATCGCCGCCGGCGCATACGGCGACGACATCGGAACGCAGCTCGATCAGGGGTCGGTCTACGTGTTCAATGCGAACCAAGTTCCAAGCCGCAGAAGGGCCACCCGCAAGTAGATCTCCAGATTTCACCACATCATGCCGAGTTGCAACCGCGCCGCCTCGGACATCATGCTCCGATCCCACACCGGATCGAACACCACTTCCACCTCGGCATCCTTGACCGAGGGGATGGCCATGATCTTCGAGCGTACGTCGCCGGCGAGCACCGGACCCATGCCGCAGCCGGGCGCGGTCAGCGTCATCTTGATGTGCACCTTCTTGCCGCCGTCTTCAGCGTCCTGCAGATCGCAGAGATACACGAGACCGAGGTCGACGATGTTGACCGGGATCTCGGGGTCGTAGCAGGTCTTGAGGGCGTCCCACACCATCTCTTCGAGCTTCTCGGGAGTCAGATCCGCGGCGGCGACTTCGGCCGCGTCCTGGGGACTCTTGCCGATCGCTTCCACTTCGCGGCCCGAGATGCGCACCATCAGGCCGCGGTCGGTGATGACCGTGTACGTACCGCCCAGCGACTGCGTGATCGTCGCCTGCGCGCCGACCGGCACGAGCACTTTCTCGCCGCTCGGGATCATGATCGCTTCGGCGCTGCGGTTGAATGTGACTTCTTCTCTCATTTGGCTCTCACCCTCACTCCGTGGTGACTTTCTCGTCGTTGCCGTCGAGCGCACTTCGTAGCGTATGCCACGCCAACGTCGCGCATTTGACGCGAGCCGGAAACTCGCTCACCCCGGAGAACGCGGCCAGGCGCCCCAGATCTGCCGCGCTGAGGCCGCTCTGATCGCCGGTGACGAGACGGTGAAACGTCTCGAACAGGCGATCCGCTTCTTCTTTCGACTTCCCTTTCACGGTCGAGCTCATCACCGAGGCCGAAGCTTTGGAGATGGCACAGCCGCTGCCGGTGAAACTCACTTCGCGGATCACGTCGCCATCCGTCTTGAGGAACACCGTGTAGTGATCGCCGCAAAGCGGGTTGTAGCCGTCGACGCGATTCGTCGCGTCCGGCATCTCGTGGTAGTTGCGAGGATTCTTATTGTGGTCGAGGATGACCTGTTGGTAGAGCTCGCGGAGATCCGACATCAGCCAAACACCTCGATGACTTTCTGGAGACCGGCGACGAGCGCGTCCGCTTCTTCACGCGTGTTGTACAGACCGAACGAAGCGCGGCCGGTGGCGGGAACGTTGAAGCGCATCATCAGCGGTTGCGCGCAGTGGTGGCCGGTGCGGATGGCGATGCCTTCCTGATCGAGGATCGTGCCGATGTCGTGCGGATGGACGCCTTCGAGCACGAACGAGATCACGGCTGCTTTCTCGCGCGCGGTGCCGATGAAGCGCAGCCCTTTGATCTCACCGAGGTGCTGCGTGGCGTATCGCTCGAGATCGTGCTCGTACGCGCTGATGGCGTCGAGCCCGATCGCGGAAACGTACTGCAGCGCGGCGGCGAGGCCGACCACGCCGGCGATGTTCGGCGTGCCTGCTTCGAACTTGTAGGGCAGCGCGTTGTACGTGGTCTTCTCGTACGAGACGGAGAGGATCATGTCGCCGCCGCCCTGCCATGGCGGCATCGCGTCGAGCAGCGACTCGCGGCCCCACAGCACGCCGATGCCGGTGGGACCGTAGACCTTGTGTCCGGAGAACGCGTAGAAGTCGCAATCCAGCGCCTGCACGTCGATGCCGATGTGCGGTGCGCCCTGCGCGCCGTCGACCAGCACGAGCGAGCCGTTCGCGTGCGCCGCGTCGATGATGCGGCGCAGTGGATTGATCGTGCCGAGGGCGTTCGAGGCGTGGCCGACCGCGACGATCTTCACGCGCGGATTCAGCATCCGTTCGTATTCATCGATGAGTAGCTCACCCGCGTCGTTGACGGGGATCACGCGGACGGTCGCGCCTTTTTCCTGCGCGAGCATCTGCCAGGGGACGATGTTCGAGTGATGCTCGATCGCGGAGATCAGCACCTCGTCGCCCGCGCCGACGTTGGTGCGTCCCCACGCCTGCATCACCAGGTTGATCGACTCGGTGGTGCCGCGCGTGAAGACCACTTCTTTCTCGCTGCGCGCGTTGATGAACCGCTGCACGACGCCGCGAGCGTTTTCGTATTCGAGCGTGGCCAGCTCGCTGAGAAAGTGCACGCCGCGATGGACGTTCGAGTTCTCTTCCGTGTAGTAGCGCACGAGCCGGTCGATGACCTGCCGCGGCTTCTGCGTGGTGGCGGCGTTGTCGAGATAGACGAGCTTGCGGCCGCGCACATCGCGGGCGAGGATGGGGAAGTCGTTGCGGATGGCGGCGACGTCGTAGGTCGCGCGCGTCTGTTCAGTCACGCTCATCGCGTTCCTCCTCGCCGTTCGGGCATCCGCTCCGGCATGGCCTGGAACAGCGCGCGGCGCACTTGTTCGCGCACCGGCTCGATCGGGATGCGGTCCGCGATCTCGCTCGCGAACGCGTAGACCAGCAGGCTGCGCGCTTCCGCTTCCGCGAGGCCGCGCGAGCGGAGGTAGAACAGCGCCTCCTCGTCGATCTGGCCGATGGTCGAGCCGTGGTTGCACTTCACGTCGTTGTTGTGGATCTCGAGGTTCGGCTTCGAGTCGACGATGGCCGTCTCGGAAAGCAGCAGGTTGCGATTGGTCTGGCGTGAGACCGTCTTCACCGCGCCGGGGCGCACGATGATCAGGCCGTCGAACACGCCGCGCGCGTTCTGATCGAGCACACCTTTGTAGAGCTCCACGCTTTCGCAGTGCGGGTGGAGGTGATCGACGACCGTGCGGTTGTCGAGGTGCTGCGTGCCGGTGCCGAGAAACAAGCCGTCGAGCGTGATGCTCGCGCCTTCGCCGCCGAGGGTGACGTGTGTTTCGTTGCGGGCCAGGGCGGCGCCGACGGCGAATGTGCGCGAGGTGACGTTCGCGCCGCGCTCCTGGCGGATGTACACGTTGCCGATGTGATACGCGGCGATCGATTCGCACTCGAGCTTCGTGTGATCGACGACCGCGCTCTCGTGCGCGACGATCTCCGTCACCGCGTTCGTGAAGTACGTGCCGGTGCCGACGTACGTCTCGACGATGGTGACCTGGCTGTTCGCGCCGGCGACGACGATGTTTCGCGGATGCGACCAGACGCTCTCACCCTGACCGATGAAGAGAAAGTGGATGAACCCTTCCACGACCTTGCCAGCCGGGATCTCGATGCGTGCGCCGTCCTGCATGTTCGCCGTGTTCAGCGCGACCATCGCGTTGCGTTCCCAGTCGGCGATGTTCACGTCGTCGGGGACGCCGAACTTCTGGCCGGTCTGCTCGACCAGCTTTCCGTTGACGAACACGAGCTCGAGGATCGCGCGTCCGGCCATCGTGGCGAGACTCTCCACGCGGCGCGGCGCGTCATCGGTGCGCCAATCGATCTTCTGCAGCGGTGCGAGGTTCGTGTAGCGCCACTCCTCGATGCGTGGAGTCGGCCAGCCGAGCTTCGCAAACGATTCCGCCGCGCGCTCGCGCAGGCTGACTTCCTCGAGCTGCGACGTCACGCCGCACCTTCCTCGATCCAGTCGTAGCCCTTCTGCTCGAGCTCTTCGGCCAGCTCCTTGCCGCCCGACTTCACGATGCGGCCGTTCGCGAGCACGTGCACGTAGTCCGGCACGAGGTAGCGGAGCAGGCGCTGGTAATGCGTGATGACCAGCACCGAGTGTGCTTCGCTGCGCAGCGTGTTCACGCCGGTGGCGACGACGCGCAGCGCGTCGATGTCGAGGCCGGAGTCGGTCTCGTCGAGCACGGCCAGCTTCGGATCGAGCACCGCCATCTGGAAGATCTCGTTGCGCTTCTTCTCGCCGCCGGAGAAGCCTTCGTTGACGCCGCGGTTCATGAACGCTTCGTCGAGCTCGACGACCTTCATTTTCTCGCGCGCGAGCTGCAGGAACTCCATCGCATCCAGCTCTTCCTCGCCGCGATGCTTGCGCACCGCGTTGAGCGCCGCCTTCAGGAAGTAGATGTTGTTGACGCCGGGGATCTCCACTGGGTACTGCATCGCCAGGAACACACCCTCCCGCGCCCGCTCCTCGGCCGGCAGCGCCAGCAGATCCTTCCCTTCGAACGTGACACTGCCGGCCGTCACTTCATAGCGCGGTCGGCCCGCGAGCACGTTCGCGAGTGTCGATTTTCCGGAGCCGTTCGGCCCCATGATCGCGTGCACCTCGCCCGGGTTGATGGCGAGGTCGAGGCCGTTCAGGATGTTCTTGCCGTCGATCCCGGCGTAGAGGTTTTTGATTTCTAGCATTGTTTCCCTCGCGGGTGAGTCTCAGAGTCGCGGAGTCTCAGAGTCTCAGAGGGTTCGGCCGGGACGCGCTGCGCCTGATGGATACCCTCTGGGACTCTGAGACTTTGAGACTCTGCGACTCTGAGACTCACCCCACCGACCCTTCCAATGAAACTCCGAGCAACTTCTGCGCTTCCACCGCGAACTCCATCGGCAGTTCGCGGAAGACCTCGCGGCAGAAGCCGTTCACGATCATCGAGACCGCGTCTTCCGCGCTGATGCCACGCTGCTGGCAGTAGAAGAGCTGGTCTTCGCCGATCTTCGATGTCGATGCTTCGTGCTCCATCGTCGCCGTCGAGTTGCGCACTTCGATGTAGGGGAACGTGTGCGCGCCGCATTGATCGCCGAGGAGGAGCGAGTCGCATTGCGAGTAATTGCGGGCGTTGGTGGCGTTCTTGAGGATCTTCACCTCGCCGCGATACGTCTGCTGTCCGCGCCCGGCCGAGATCCCTTTCGACACGATCGTCGAAGAGGTGTTCTTGCCGATGTGGATCATCTTCGTGCCGGTATCGGCCTGTTGATAGTTGTTCGTCAGGGCGACCGAGTAGAACTCGCCGACCGAGTCATCGCCCTGCAGGATGCAGCTCGGATACTTCCACGTGATCGCGGAGCCGGTCTCGACCTGCGTCCACGACAGCTTCGCGCGATTCATCGCCTTGCCGCGCTTGGTGACGAAGTTGTAGATGCCGCCCTTGCCGTTCTTGTCGCCCGGATACCAGTTCTGCACCGTCGAATATTTGATGGTCGCTCCGTCGAGCGCGACCAGCTCCACCACGGCGGCGTGCAACTGATTCTCATCGCGCATCGGCGCCGTGCAGCCTTCGAGGTAGCTGACGTACGAGCCTTCATCGGCAACGATCAGCGTGCGCTCGAACTGTCCCGTGTTCGCCGTGTTGATGCGGAAGTACGTGGACAGCTCCATCGGACAACGCACGCCCTTCGGGATGTAGCAGAACGAGCCATCGGAGAAGACGGCGCTGTTCAGCGTGGCGAAGTAGTTATCGGTGTACGGCACCACGGTGCCGAGGTACTTTTTGACCAGCTCGGGATGCTCGCGGACGGCTTCGGAGAACGAGCAGAAGATAATGCCGAGCTTGGCGAGCTCGCCGCGAAACGTCGTCGCGACCGAGACCGAATCGAAGACCGCGTCGACGGCCACGCCGCTGAGGCGCTTCTGCTCGTCGAGCGAGATGCCGAGCTTGTTGAACGTCTCACGCAACTCCGGATCGACTTCATCGAGCGAGGTGAGCTTCTTCTTCTGTTTCGGCGCGGAGTAGTAGCTGATGGCCTGGTAGTCGATCGGCGGATAGGTGACGTTCGCCCAGGTCGGTTCCTTCATCGTCAGCCAGTGGCGGAACGACTTGAGGCGCCATTCGAGCAGCCACTCCGGCTCCTCTTTCTTGGCTGAGATGAAACGGATGATGTCTTCGCTCAGCCCCGGAGGAGCGACGTCGGATTCGATGTTGGTGACGAATCCGTACTTGTAGTCCTGTTGTGCGATCTCGTGGATTGCTGCGTTGCTCATTGCGCTGCCTCTCTGGTTCCGAGCTGGCTCTTGTCGATCACGGCATGCGGCATGCCGCCGCGCACGAGATCGCCCAGCGTGACTTGTTCGAACGCGCCCTTGATCGCGCTGTTGATGCCGAACATGAAGCGGCGCGAAGGGCAGGCCACTCGAATCGCGCATGTAGCGTGGCCGTCGTCGTCGAACGTTTCACATTCGACCAGGTCCCACGGTCCCTCGAACACGGCGATCAACTGCCCCAGCGTCACCGCCTCGGCATCCTGCTCGAATGAATAGCCGCCGCCGACGCCGCGGTGCGAACGGATGACGCCGCTCGTGTGCAGCGCCTTCAGCACCTTGGTCACGACCGGCAGCGGCAGGTGATAGAACTCGGCGATCTCGCGCGCGGCGGCGACTTCACCCGCGTGGCGGGCGAGGTAGACGGCTGCGAGGAGGCCGTAGTCCGTGAGTCGGGAGATCTTCAGCATGGGCGCGATACCGTACTACATCGGTACGGTATTCACAACCCACGCCGGATCTGACCGATTCCGCGCCGCTATTTCTTTTTGGCTGAGCCGTTTCGCTGTCCGTGTCCTGGGCGTTCGCCGTGGACACTGCGCTCCTTGAGCTCGTCACGGCTCTGCGCTTTGCGATGCGACTCGCGCTCGGGCGCCTCCTTCGCGTTGTAGGTCGGACCGCCTTGATTTTCGCGATCTTTGGCCATGAGTCTGTCGTCCTCCTCGTTGTAACGAATCGCAAATACGGTGCCCCAATGGCAAGGCGCTTGCGATTGATTCACACCAGGTGCGTCATGAAAACTAAGCTGATCTATCCGATGGTGTTGGTGGTCTTCGCGGGAGCGTGTGGCGGGCGGGACGGAGCACGCAGCGCCGCACAGAAGCAGTACGAAACGGTGCAGGAAGGATCGGCGGCCGGAGTGACGTCGACGATACACGGACCCGGTGAGATGGTCCCGCCGATCACCGGTACGAATGCGGACACCACTACGGCGTTCACGCTCGATCCAAACATGGTGGCCGCGGCGCCGCCGCCGCAGCAGCCGGCTCATCCGGCCGGAACGTTGCCGCCGCCGATGATGTCCGGTTCGGCCGCACCGATCGCGCAGCCGCAGCCACAAGCGCGGCCGGTGCAGCAGCAGCCGCGGCAACCGCAACCCATAACGCAGCCGCAGCAACAAGCGGAGCCTCAGCCGGAGCCGCAGCCGCAGCCTCAGCCGACGACAGACACTGCGACGACGACTACTACAACCACAACTCCGCCGCCGCAACCGCCGCCTGCAACGACGACGACCGCGGAACCTGCTCCCGCTCCGCCTCCGCCTGCGAATGACACGAGCGCGGAGGAACAGGAAGAAGAGACAGAGGAAGAGCCTCCTCCGCCGCCGCCACCGGGGAACTGACGGGACGCCGGCGCTCCGTACGACGGAGACTCATGCACTAGAATGCCCCGCCTATGTCGCGGGTCACCTTCCAGTCTCTGATCCTGAGACTGCAGAACTTCTGGGCCGAGCGCGGCTGCATCATCGAAACGCCGCTCGATCTCGAAGTCGGTGCGGGCACGATGCACCCCGCCACCTATCTGCGCGTCCTCGGACCGGAACCGTGGAACGTCGGGTACGTGCAGCCCTCGCGTCGCCCCGCCGACGGACGCTACGGCGACAACCCGTTTCGCCTCGGCAAGCACTATCAATTCCAGGTCATCCTCAAGCCCTCGCCGCTCGAGGTGCAGGAGCTCTACCTCGACTCGCTGCGGGCGATCGGCCTCGATCTCACCAAGCACGACATCCGCTTCGAAGAAGACAACTGGGAATCGCCGACGCTCGGCGCTTGGGGTGTGGGCTGGCAGATCCTCCTCGACGGTATGGAGATCACGCAGTTCACCTATTTCCAGCAAGCCGGCGGCATCGACCTCACGCCGATCTCCGCCGAGATCACCTACGGACTCGAGCGGCTGACGATGTTCCTCGCGCGCGAAAGCTCCGTGTACGACATCGAATGGACGTCCGGCGTTCCGTACGGCGCAGTGCGCAAGCAGGACGAATACGAGTTCTCGAAGTACTACTTCGAAGTCGCGAACGTCGCCGTGCACTGGAAACTGCTCGACGCGTACGAAGGGGAAGCGCGCCGCTGCCTTGACGAGAAGCTCGTGCTGCCCGCGTACGACTGGACGCTGAAGTGCTCGCACATCTTCAACACGCTCGACGCGCGCGGCGCTGTGTCGGTGACCGAACGTGTCGGCGTGATCAAGCGCGTGCGCGACCTCGCGGTGCGTTGCGCGGGACAGTACCTGGAGAGCAGACGTGAGCTCGGCTTCCCGCTGCTGACTGGAGCGACGGGCTCTCAGCCCGTCGGAACGGAGGGCGGCTCGACGGGCTGAGCGCTCGTCGCTCCAGATCATGGCTGATTACTTTTTCGAGCTGCTGACGGAAGAGATTCCGGCGTGGATGCATGACGCGGCCTCGTCGACGCTGCACGAGCGTCTCTCGAAACTCGCATCCGACCTCGGCGCCGAAACGGACAGCGTCCTCGTCAACACGACGCCGCGCCGCATCGCGTTTGCGATCAAGAACCTTCCCGAGCGCGAGCCTGACAGCGTGCTCGAAGTGAAAGGTCCGCCGAAAAAGTCGGCATACGACCCGGACGGCAATCCCACACCGGCGTTGCACGGATTTCTGAAGAAACAGGGCGCTGCGATCGAGGACGTGATCCCGACCGAGGACGCGTACATCCTCATCCGCAGAAAAGTGACTGGCCGCGAGATGGGTGCGATGCTGCAGGATCGCATCGCGGAGATCGTTTCCTCGCTGCGCTGGCCGAAGATGATGCGCTGGGGAGCGGGCGAACATTCGTACATCCGCCCGATTCATTCACTGATCTCCATCTTCAATGATGCGCACCTGCCGATCGCCATCTTCGGCGTCGCGTCGGGCACGAGCACGGTCGGTCATCGCACGCTCGCACCGAAGAAGCTCGACGTGACTTCGTACAACGATTACGTCGAGAAACTCGAGCTCGCGCGCGTGATCGTCGATGCCCATCGCCGCCGCGAAGCGATGGCCGCTGCCGCGCTGACGCTTTCGAAAGAAGTCGACGGCCAGCCCTCCGACGACGCGTCGACCTGGTCGCAGTGGCAATACCTCACCGAATATCCGGGCCTCGTG
>DASPNA010000163.1:0-17599 GCA_035626775.1 Thermoanaerobaculia bacterium | reverse complement strand
AGACCGCGCACATCAAGGACCTCGACGCGACGAAAGACGTATTGCGCGCGCTGAAGGACCTCGGCGTCGGCTTGTGGCTCGACGACTTTGGCACCGATCACTCCGCAATCGATCATCTGCTGTGCTTTCCGATCGATGGCTTGAAGCTGCCGGGCACATTCATCCGTCCTTTGCCTTCGGACGAACGCTGCCGCGCCATCGCGCGCAATCTGATGCGTCTCGCGCACGACCTCGGTCTCGCCGTGATCGCGGAAGAAGTCGAGCATCAGGACCAGCTCGATTTTCTGCTCCAGCAGGGATGCGAATACGTGCAGGGATTCCTGTTCAGCCGGCCGATGACCGTGCAGGACTTTCAGGCGACGCTGCGCGCTTCTCCTCGGGAGAATACAGATCGCGGCGACGTTCCAGGTCGCGAATCACGTTCTTCTTGAACTGCTCCGGACCGTCTTTCATCATCTCGGCGAGGTAGTCCGCGATCTCCAGCACCTCGACCCGCAGGCGCACGGTCTTGAATACCGACGGCACGTGCCCGGGCACTTGCACGTGATGCAAACCGCCGCTGTACGCGATCAGCATCCTCCCCTTCTGCAGGGACTCGATGATGTCCGACACGCCGCCGCGCACCGTCATCGGCTTGCCATGCAAATCGAGGCCGTTCGCGCGCTTCATGCGCCCCTCGGGCGCGAGGGTGACCATCGAATCGGGCTCGATCGTCCGGAGCACCTGCGCCCATGTGTCGTCGCGCTGTCGCGTGATCGGAATGACCTCGTGCGCGATGAAGCGGAAGATCATGCCGACCAGCGGGCGATCGGTGGTCTTGTCCGCCGCCGGCACGACGCCGTGCGCAGCGAGACGCCAGATGAAACTCGCGGGCGGCACGCCGAGGAAGACGGGCTCGAAGAGACTGGTGTGATTGAGGAAGATGACCAGCCGCAAACCCTTCCACGGCTTCGGCGGCACCTCGCCGACCCAGTCCCAATCATGGCGATAGAAAATCCGGCTCAGGATCTTGAGCGAGAAGAGGAGCGAAAAGACGATGGCGCTTCGGAGGAGCGTCACGGCGGGGAAGAGTACCAAAATCCGGAGCGAACACCCCCTTCCGCTCGTCCTCTCTGGGGCGACGGGCTCTTAGCCCGTCGGGTCACGTCGACGGGCTGAGAGCCCGTCGCTCCAGTCGTTCCAGAAACCGCTTCGCGAACAACGGCCCCTTCCCCTCGTCCTCATGTTTGAAGAAAACGAACGCGTCCGACCAGCCTTGCGACTCGACGCGACGAACCCAGTCCGCGAGTTGCGCGTCGGAGTAATCCGTGCGGCGCAGGCGCAGGTAGCCCCAGGACGCGGTGTTCACCAGCAGCGTGTCGGGATCGGCCACTTCATCGGTATCGGAGAGACACAGCGGCACGTCGTGTTCGCGCAGCAAGGCGTAGATCTCGTCGTCGCACCAGGAGTCATGACGCACTTCGAGCGCGACACGCCAACCATGCGGAATCAGGGCAAGGAACTCGCGCAGCTTCGTCACGTCCTTGCGTAGATTTGGCGGTAACTGAAAAAGCAACGGACCGAGCTTGCTGCCGAGGAGCGAGGCGGTCTCGAGAAAGTAGCGGAGCTCGTCCTCGACGCCGGTAAGCCTCTTGATGTGGGTGATGCGCTGCGGCGCCTTGAGCACGAATCGAAACCCGTCCGGCACCTCGGACGCCCACTTCTCGACCATGCTGGCCACGGGCATCCGATAGAAGGTGTTGTTGATCTCGACCGAGCCGAAATGCTGCGCGTAGAACGCCAGCATCTTCGTGGCGGGAAGGTCGGACGGATAGAACGTCCCCTTCCACTCTTTATAGCTGTATCCGCTCGTGCCGACGATCACCGACATGAGCGGGATCGTACCTCACACGCTACACGCTGATCAGCCCGTTGCGCACGCCATAGCGATACAGGCCGAGGTTGTCCTCGAGTCCCAGCTTGCGCAGCAGGCGCGAGCGGTGGGTGGTGACCGTCTTCACGCTGATGTCGAGCCTGGCCGCGATCTCTTTCAGACGACGCCCTTCGAGAATCATCGTGAGCACTTCGGCTTCACGCGGGGAAAGACGTTGATGGTTGTCGCCGCCGGCGGCGAACGACCCAATTGAATCGATGAGAGTGAGCAGTTCCTGCTTCTGGGTCGAGAGGCGCTCGCAACTCAGCGACTCGATCGCTCCCCGCAGCTGTTGGTGAGTGGTGAAATTCAGCAAGTGTTCTCCTCCTCAGAACACTTTAGAGGGGTCAGATTACGCTTCGATTACTTACCATGCGCCCGTGGCAAACGTTTCCGAGCTCCCGTTATCGGCACGCCTGTTTCTGAAGGCGTATCCCTGGCGGCGCATCGATCCGGTGCCGTGGTCGCCACTCTCGCGGCCGCTTGCCGAATCGCGTGTCGCCATCGTTTCGACCGCGGGGCTCGCGTTGCCGGATCAGGAGCCATTCGACAACGACGTACGGGGCGGCGACTGCAGTTTTCGCGAGATTCCATCCGACGCAACCACGCGCGCGCTCATCGATTCGCATCGCAGCGCGTCGTATGACCATAGCGGCGTGCAAGCCGATCCGAATCTCGCGTTCCCCATCGATCGCATTCGCGAGCTCGCCGCGGAGGGTGCGATCGGCAGCGTGAATCATCGGCACTTCTCGCTCATGGGCTCGATCACCGCGCCGGGCCGACTGACGACGCGCAGCGCGAAGGCCGTGGCGGATGCGCTCGCGGCGGACGGCGTCGACGCGGTGCTGCTCGTGCCGATATGACCGATGTGCAACCAGGCCGTGTGCCTGCTCGCCGCCGAGATCGAGCGCCGCGGCATCGCCACCGTGTGCGTGATTCTCCTCCGCGAAGTCGCGGAGAAGGTACGCCCGCCTCGCGCGCTGGCTGTACCGTTTCCGCACGGATATCCGCTCGGCGCGCCGCATGACGCGGTGATGCAACGCGCAGTGATGCTCGCCGCGCTGCGCCTGCTCGAACGATCGACGGCGCCGCCGGTGCTTGCGGATTACTAGAGACGACCCGGTCGTCTCCACTAGCCCGCGAGCTCGCCGGCGTTGCCTTCGCCGTCGAGGATGGCGCGCGCGACGAGTACGGCGAACGCGATGGCGGTCTGGGCGTGAACGGCGCTGTAGAAATCGGGCTCCGCTTTGTCGAGTGCGAGCATGCCTGCGACACGCGAGCCGTCGATCATCGGCACGCCGAGCCAGGAGCGGATGCCGGCGCCGACGTGCAGCCCGCGGCGGAATGCGCGGTACTGCTGCGTGTCGCCGACGATCAGCGGGCGCTTGCGATGAATCACTTCGCCGTTCGGGATGTCGATGTTGTCGACCTCGAACGACTCGCCGAGGATCACGTCCAGTTGGGCGAAACCGACGCCGCCGACGATGACCAGGCGCGAGCCGCGCAGCTCCTGCACCGAGCAACTGTCGTATGGCACTTCCTTGCGCAGCTCACTGAGCACGAGGCGCATCACGCGGCCGGCGGGCGTTGCATCGGCGGTGACGACCGGCACACCATCGGCGCGTGCCGCGACGAGCATGTTGCCGCGTACGATCTCGTCCACCTGACGCTCGAGCTCTGCCAGACGCTCCGGTAGCTTCATGAAGCCTGCAACAAAGCGCGGATTTTAACCTACCGTTGATGCTTCGCGCAGAAGTACGTCGTGCGTCCGAACACGACACTGCGCTCGATCGTGCCGCCGCAGCGCGGGCAGCGGTCGCCCACTTCGCGATGCTCGTACAGCGATTTCGCGGGCATTTTCCCGCCGCGCTCGTGCCGCGCAATGACATCGCCGAGCAGTCGCCGCATCGACGTGTAGATCGCGCGCATCTCCGGTTTGGTGATCCGATCGATCGGCCGGCGCGGATGAATCGACGCCAGGTAGAGCGTCTCGTCGACCCACAGATTGCCGAGACCGGCGATGACTTCCTGCGTCATCAGCAGTGACTTGATCGCGCCGCGGCGGCGCTCGAGCAACTCCGCGAAACGACTGAACGTGAACTTCGGATCGAGCGGATCGGGTCCGAGACCGCGATCGGCGATGAACGAATCAGGAGAGGAGACGAGGTCGGCGACGCCGAACAACCGCATGTCCTCGAACGCGAGATGTGCGCCGCCGGCGAAGTCGAAGACGATGCGCGCGAATCGCGGCGCTTCCTTCGGATCGCGGTAGTACGCGAGGTCCCCCGACATCCCGAAGTGCAGGTGCAGCCAGGTCTTCTTCGCGGCCACTTCGGCGAACAGATGTTTGCCGTGCCGCCGCACGCTCGTGAACGCGCCGCCCTTCAGCTTGCGCGCGAACGCGTCCTTGCGAATCTCGCCGAGGATGCGCTCGTCGCGCACGTCGGCGCGCGTGATCGGCTGGTTCAGCGCGTGGCGCGCGAAGTAGCGCGCGTAGGATTCGACCTCGGGGAGTTCGGGCATACGTCATGGAGTCTCAGAGTCTCAGAGTCGCAGAGGGTCGGAGCCACATGCATCTCTGAGACTCTGAGACTCTGAGACTCTGAGACTCTACTCCTACGACTTCCCCCCGGTCCGCCCAATCCAACTCACGATCCGCTCGTCCAGCTCCTGCAGCGGCAGCGCGCCCGCGCCGAGGACTTCGTCGTGGAAGCCGCGGATGTCGAACTTTGTGCCGAGCTCTTTCTGTGCGCGCTCGCGCAGCTCGAGGATCTTGAGCTGTCCCATCTTGTACGCGAGCGCCTGGCCGGGCCAGACGATGTAGCGATCGGTCTCGCTCTGGATCTCGACCTCATCGATCGCGGAGTGATCGCGGAAGTACTGCACGACCTGCTCGCGGGTCCACTTCTTGTGATGGAGGCCGGTGTCGACGACCAGGCGAATCGCGCGCAGCATCTCGTCATTGAGGCGGCCGTAGTCGTTGTATGGATCCTGATAGAAGCCGACTTCCTTGCCGAGGCGTTCGGAGTAGAGCGCCCAGCCTTCGATGAAGGCCGTATGGCCGCCCTGCTGGCGGAACGGAGGCAGCTCCGGCAACTCCTGTTGAATGGAGAGCTGCATGTGATGTCCGGGGACGCCTTCGTGATACGCGGTCGATTCGAACGACAACGTCTTGCGCGACGTCGCCTCGTAGGTGTTCACGTAGACGCGTCCCGGACGCGAGCCGTCGGGGGAGCCGGTTTCGTACGACGCGCCCGAGGCTTCCTTCTCGCGGAATGGCTGCACGGGAAGCACTTCCAGCTTCGCTTTCGGCAGGCGGCCGAAGAGCTGCGGCAGCTTCGCATACATCTGATCGATGTACTTCGTGTAGAGGTCGAGCATGTGCTGCGGCGATTTCGCCTTCAGCTCCGGATTCGTTTCGACCGCCGCGTTGAACGATTTCAGATCGGAGTAGCCAAGGCGCGTTGCGATCGCGAGCATCTCGCGCTCGATGCGCACGACTTCGTCGAGGCCGATGCGATGGATCTCTTCCGGCAAACGATCGGTCGTGGTCATCCATCGGACCATGAACGCATAACGCTCGCGGCCATCAGGCAGCGCCCACACGCCGACGTCGGTACGCCCTTTCGGCGCGTATTCGTCGCGCACGAATCGCGCGAAGCGCTCGTACGACGGGATGATGTGCTGGTCGATCGCCGCGAGCACCGCCGTGCGCAGGCGTTCTTTTTCGGATGCGCTGAACGAATCAGGGAAGTTCGTCAGCGGTACCGCGAACGGCGAGGCCTCGCCTTTCGACGCGGCCAGTCCCTGCGCTTGTTCGGTCACTTTCTCGAGCAGGAACTTCGGCGGCATCAGGCGTCCCGCGATGCCTTTGCGCATGTTCGCGATGGTGTCGTCGATGGTCTTCGGGAACTTCCCGAGACGGACGATGTAGTCCTCGTAATCCTTGACAGTGGCGAACGGCAGCGCGCCCGGCAGTTGTGCGGCGCGCAGATGAACGCCGTTCATCTGGTTCACCGGCGTCTGCCAGGTCTTGAATTTCGCGAGCTCGATCGAGGTGCGCAGGTCGCGGATCATCAGGTTGCGGTCGAGCGTCTCCTGATCCGAGAACGCGGTCGTATCGATCGCCTCGAAGCGCTTCAGGAACTTCTTCGTCTCGGCAAGATCGGCGTACGCCGCCTTCTCCGAGACGTCGCTGACCTGATCGTTGTAGCGGCGGTCGCCGAGGATGGAGGCGAACTCGGGCGAGGTCCGGAGCGTGTACTCCCACTGCTCATGCAACAGGTCCCCGAGCGCCTTACGGCGGCGGTCGAGATCGGCTGCCGACAGCTCCTGCGCCGACAGCGAGCCGGCCGACAGCAGCGCGAACAGAAAAATCAGCAGCGGCTTTTTCATCGCGCGAGTGTACGCCGGGAGGGCGAGCGCGGTTTCAACGTGCTGTTACACTGAGGCCACTCGCATGACTCAGCCCCAGAGTGTCGCCGCAAAGCCCGGCTATCGCGCACTCGTCGTCGAGGACGATCCTGCCATCCGCCGCCTGGTCGAGAAACTGCTCAAGCGGATGAAGATCGACATCGACCTCGCCGGCGATGGACGCACCGCGATCGACAAGCTCCGCTCGCAGCGTTATTCGGTGATGGTGCTCGATCTGATGGTCCCTGAGCTCAATGGGTTCGAGGTGATCGCCTTCCTCAAGCGCGAGAACATCAACGTGCCGGTGGCGGTGGTCTCAGCCGTGTCGCAACAGGCGTTGACGAAGCTCGATCTCGACGTCGTGAAGCTCGTAATCTCGAAGCCGTTCGACGTCGATGAGTTCACCAAGGGGATCATGGAGTTGTGCGCGGAAGGCGACGGACACGCGTGAACGTGGTTCCTCGGGTTCCTCGGAGTAGATCCCCCGAGGAACTCCGAGGAACTCCGAGGAACCCGAGGAACCCTTCTTGCAATTCGCCGCACGGAGAAAACCGGATGACGCCTCCAGCCGACCTCATCGAATGCGCGAACTGCGACTGCTGGTTCACTGCTTCATCCGGCGACGAAGTCTTCTACCACGGCACCTGCGCCTGCCGCCGCGACACCGCGAAGCCCTCGGCAGCGCTCGAAGCGGACGCGCAGACATGACGCCGTAGCGTCCGTTCACCGCTCCATCACATTTCCGTGCGGCCGGGCCGTGCGATCATCCGCGCATCATGCGCAAACTCTCCGTCCTTTCCCTGTCCGTCCTGCTCCTGAGCGGCGTCGCCGTCGCGCAGGAAACGAAGAAGCCGCTCAGCCCGCCCGCGAAGGCCGAGGCAACGCTGAACGGCAAGAAAATCACCATTGATTACAGTGCGCCGTCGAAGCGTGGCCGCGACATCATGGGCGTCCTGGTTCCCTTCGACAAGGTCTGGCGCACCGGCGCGAATGCGGCCACGACGCTGACGACCGAGGGCGACCTGATGATCGGCAAGATCCATGTGCCGGCCGGCAAATACACGCTCTTCACCATTCCCGGCGAGAAAGAGTGGACGCTCATCGTCAACAAGCAGACCGGCCAGTGGGGCACGAAGTACGACCAGGCCCAGGATCTCGGCCGCACGAAGATGACGGTGAAGACGCTCCCGTCGTCCGTCGAGACCTTCGCGATCGACCTCAAGCCGATGGATAACGCGCGCGCGCCGCTCACGCTGAAGTGGGACAACACGGAAGCCAGCGTGATGGTGTTCGCGCACTGACCGCCAATCTGGAGCGACGGGCTCTGCGGCCCGTCGAGCATCGATGTTCGACGGGCTGAGAGCCCGTCGCTCCAGATGTCCAGACAATGCGCGCACTCGCAGCTCTCATGCTTCTCATCGCCACGTCGGCGGCGGCGCAGACGCTGCCGCCGCTGACGTTCGAGGAGTACGACCCGAAATCGACGCTGATCGTGCCGGAGCATCCGCGCACGAAGGCGAAGTTCCCGTTCATCGACATCCATAACCATCAGCGGCGCGAGATGTCGCAGGCGGATGTCGACAAGCTCGTCGCGGACATGGATCGCATCGGCCTGAGCGTGATGGTGAACCTCAGCGGCGGCTCCGGCAGCGAGCTCCGGGATGGACTGGCGAAGCTGCGCTGGCGTTACCCGAAACGCTTCGTCGCGTTCGCGAACGTCGACTTTGCGAAGATCGACGAGCCTGATTTCGCGACGAATGCCGCGAAGCAGCTCGAAGAGGACGTGAAGAACGGCGCGGTCGGCCTGAAGATCTTCAAGAACCTCGGCATGTTCCTGGTCGACAAGTCAGGCAAGCGCGTGCCGACGGACGATCCGCGTCTCGATCCGATCTGGCAGAAGGCGGGCGAGCTCGGGATCCCGGTGCTGATTCACACGGGCGAGCCGGTCGCATTCTGGGCGCCGCTCGACAAGCACAACGAGCGCTGGCTCGAGCTGCAGCAGTTCCCCAACCGCCGCCGCGACGATCCGAAATTCGCATCGTTCGAACAGACCATGGGCGAGCAGTTCAATCTGTTCCGCCGCCATCCGAAGACGAAGTTCATCGCAGCGCACCTGGCCTGGCTCGGCAACGATCTCGCGCGCCTGGGCAAGTTACTCGACGAGCTGCCGAACGTCTCAACCGAGATCGGCGCGGTGCTGTACGAGCTCGGACGGCAGCCTCGCGCGGCGCGCGCGTTCCTCATCAAGTATCAGGACCGCGTGCTGATGGGCAAAGACAGTTGGAACGCGGACGAATACGCGGCGTACTTCCGCGTGCTCGAGACCGAGGACGAGTACTTCGATTACTACCGCAAGCGGCACGCGTTCTGGAAGATGTACGGCCTCAGCCTGCCCGACGAGGTGCTGAAGAAGCTCTACTACAAGAACGCTTTACGGCTGATCCCCGCCATCGACCGGACCGCCTTCCCCGACTGATTGCCGCTTGCAGTCCCGGTCAGGCGCGTGCTATGCAGCGCCCCACAGTTTCAAACCCAAACGAGAAGGCGGGGTGGTACGGCACCAAAAGAATGCGCAGCACGTTTCACTTTTCGCGATTCGACAGAATTGAAGGAGAGATTCAAATGAAGAAATTCGTGACCATTCTTTGTGCCGTTGCCCTCGTCGCGCTCGTCGCCTGCAAGAAGGAAGAGGCCGAGTCGACCGACACCGTGGTGACCGACACCGTCGCCACCGATACCGCCACGATCACCACCGAGACGACGCAGACCACGACCATCTCAGCCGAGACGGACACGTCGGCGACCTCCGCCACTTCGGGCGGCACGGACACCTCGGCCACCGGCACCGACACCGCGGCCACCGGCACCAGCGCCACGACCACAACCTAGTCTTTATGGAGTGCGGCGGCACGAGCCGCCGCTTTCCAAAGCGGCAGCGTAGCTGCCGCGATTTCGGCCCCTTCCGCTTCGGCGGGAGGGGCCTTTTTTTAGTCGAGTGCGGCGGCTCTGCCGCCGCTTTGGAGAGCGGCAGCTTTGCTGCCGCTCTCCATAAAGAACTCGGCGATGTCCTTCACCTCGCGCTCGCCCGCGAACAGCGAGTCCGCGGAGATGCACCCGAGCCGGCGATAGCTCTCGAACTGCTGCTCGTCGAACCACTGATCGCCGGTCGATTGCTGCGGAAACGCGTCGTTGTCGAATCCGTACTGCAGCACGTCCGCGGAAGCACCTTCCGCGCGATTCGGCTTGATCACGATGATGATGCCGTTGCGCTCCTCTTCGCTGAGGCCGAGCATCTTCGCGTGCATCGTCGAGTAGCGAATCGTCCCGACCGCGTGGTGAACGGTCGGCTCTTTCGCGAGCAACGGCGAAAGGTCGATCTCGATCTCCGTCCCGAAATCGATGCGCGCCTTGCGCACGAGATCCCCGACGTCCGCGAATGACGGGCGCGGATCGGCGCCGCAATCACCGATGAGAACGAAGCGGCAGCCGCGCTGGATCAGCGAATAGGCGCCCGTGTTGTCGAAGTGACCGCCGTCGGTGAGATAGACGAACGGCTGCAGATCGGTGGTCTGCGAGAGCAACTCCTGGATCGTGTAGACCGGCCAGAGCCGCGAGGAGCCGGCGCGCCAGTAGCCGCGATTGGGAGTCGGAGCCCAGAAGCCGAGTCGCACGTTGAAGAGTGTGAGCAACATCGCCAGCGCCGCGGAAGGAGTCTGCGCGCCCATGCTCGGACTGGCCGCCGCGCCCGACACCGCCACCGCGGTTCCGAGCGACACCGTCCCGCACGAATATTCGCTCGTCCGGCGATAGCCGGTGCGGAAGGAGCCGCAATAGCGCTTCGACATCACGAAGTAATCCGACACGCGTTGCACGGTCGCGAGATCGCGCGCGCCGACGAGGTTCAGCGTCGTGTTGACGAGGTGGTACGGCGCGCCATAACTCGTGTTCTGCAACGCCGCCAGCGGCACGTCGTCGCCCGGCACCGCCTCGGTGATCTCCGCGTCGCGCGCGGTGCGGCGCTCGTCGTTCGACGCGCCCATGTACGCTCGCACGAGGCGCGCTTTGTAGAACGCATGCACCGTGAGCGTGTTCGGATCGGCGAGCCAGCCGAGGGAGAGGACCCAGCCCATGATGGTGGAGATGCAGCCGAACATCGCCAGCGAGCGCCAGGCGTACTCGGTCGGCGAAAACGACGCCACGGCGAGCAGCACGAACATCAGGAAACCGATCGTCATCAACGCGAACGAGCGGATGTTGCTCCCCTCGCCCCACACCAGTTCGTACATCAGCAGCGCAACGGAGAAGAGGATGCCGATCAGCACCATGTACGGCAGCAGCGAGATCGGCGCGGCGTTCGCCGTCTCGTGGTAATCGCGCCAGTCGATGACGATCCACGTCCCGATGCCGAGCAGCGCGGCGAGCGTGATCGCTTTCCAGTTGCGTCTGCCGACCGGCCCGCGGAACGCCAGCGCCAGGAGCATGAACACGCTCGCACCGGAAGCGATCGCGAAGACGTTCTGCTCGAGCCGCGCCGCCGGCAGGAAGTAGACGCCGACGGCGAGCAACAGCCACGTGCCGATCAAGAGGAGCATGCGCTTCGGCGACCGCGGACGGAACTCGTACAACGCGAGCGCGATGAAGAGAAACGCCGAGATCACCGTGGCGATGGTGATCGACCGGATCTCGCCGTGCGCATCCTCGTACACCTCGGTGTACCAGCGATGGCCGGCCCACGCCAGGAAGAGGCCGAGCACCAGCATCAGCAGCGGAGGAACGATCGCGAAGACGATCCGGTCGACGGTGCTTGGCCGCGACGTTTTCACTTCATCGCCGCCGCTCGGCGACGCTTTCAGCGCGGTGTAGATCGACCCGAGACCCGCCATCGCGATTGCGCCCCAGCCGCCTGCCTTCACCACTTTCGCGCCGACCCATTTGTGAAACCCGGCGTCGAGCAACAGAAAGTCGATGACCTCATGACCGAATCCGGCGAACAGCAACACCACCGCGGAGAACACCGACCACTGCACATAGCGCGTCTGCACGCCCGCGATGTGATTGCGCCAGAAATCGAGGTCGGAGATGCGCGCGCTGAACGTGCGCCGGCGGCGGAAACCCGCGATCGCCAGGATGAGGACAAAGAAAAGAAAGACGCCGATGACGGGCCAGGCCAGCTCCGGTTGCAGCTTCACGTCCACGGCCTGCAGGCCGATGATCGACAGCGCCGTAAACGCGATCGCCGAGAGGACGTAGACGACGACGTCGCGCAACATCCAGCACTTGCGCGTGGCCAGCATCCAGACGATGACGCAGACGATCGCGCCGACCATCAGGAACGCTGACGGAGCGAGTGCGAGGACCAGCCGACGCTGGAGGCGCTCGCGGTAGCTGCTGGTCCGCTCCCCGACCTCCATCTCGTTCGCTTCCGCCGCGACCTGATCCTCCTCCTTCTCCTCCACCACCGCGTCGGCCGCGTCGACCGACTCCGCTTCGGTGCGCACGTTCTGTTCGCCCGTTCCCGCCGCGTTGATCTCGTACTCGTATTCGTTCTCGGTGAGCAGCGCGAAATACGCCTGGCCGCACATGATCGCGGCGAGCATGAGCGGCAGCAGCACGAGCCACGTGAGCACGAGATTGCGGCCGATCGTCGAGATCGCACGCCAGGTGTCGGAGCTGAGCAATCCTTTGCGCGGCGTGAGGAAGTTCGAGAAGAGACGGAGGTGATGAACCGGGTCGACGCCCGCGTTCATTGCGCTCTCCGACTTGTCCGTCCGATAGCGCAATGCGTCCCGGCTTTGCGCCTCGAGCGCGTCCTCGTAACGCTCCTGGTGGCGCTCGGGCTCGATCCGCTCGTCGTCGGGGAAGAAGTCTTTGCGCTGCCGCGATGCGCGCGAGAGCCACGCGCTCCACCATCCGCCGCAATAGCCGCCGCCGGAAACGGTCGAGAGGTAATCGAAGTGCTGCAGCAGTCCGCGATTCTTCAGCGCCTGCAGCATGCCGAGGTTGAACGTCGCGCTGCGGATGCCACCGCCGGAGAGCGAGATGCCGGCCAGGTTCCGCGGACGCTCCGAGCCGGGCGGCGTGCCCGTCGAGACGAACCGCCGCTCGTGAATGTCCTCGTACTCCGCGAGCAGAACTTGGTCGAACGGCTCCGCTACTGAGAAATCGAGCTCGTCGCAGCGGTCATCACACTCGTTCTGACCGGCGACGGTTTTCTCCTGCATCGTTGGACCCCTGCCTATGGAGTACGGCGGCACAGCCGCCGCTTTGAAAGCGGCGGCTGTGCCGCCGCACTCCAAATCACTTCACCGCGATGGCGCGCGCCTGCTTGATGTCCGTCACGCCTTTGAACGCTTTCTCGAGCGCGTCCTGCAGGAGCGTGCGCATCCCCTGCTGCATCGCCGTCGACCGCAGCTCGTCGATCGGCGCCTTGCGCTGGATGGCGCGCTTGATCTCGTCGGTGCCGACCAGCAACTCGTGCACGCCCATGCGCCCTTTGTAGCCTGAGTTGTTGCAGTGATTGCAGCCCTTCGGCCGGTAGAGCATGAGCTCGGGCGAATACGTGATGCCGGTGCCCGGCCAATAGTCGTAGCCGTACACCTCGATGATCTCCTCGAACTCCTCCGGCGACGGGTTGTAGCCCTCCTTGCACTTCGGGCAGAGCACGCGAATGAGGCGCTGCGCCATGATGCCGAGGAGCGCGTCGGCGAAGTTGAACGGATCGATGTTCATGTCGAGCAGACGCGTGATCGTCTCCGGCGCTGAGTTCGTGTGCAGCGTCGAGAACACCAGGTGACCGGTGAGCGACGCCTCGATGCCGATCGCTGCGGTCTCGTGATCGCGCATCTCACCGACCATGATCACGTCCGGATCGGCGCGCAGGAATGAGCGCATCGCGGCGGCGAACGTGAAGTCGATCTTCGGTTGCACCTGCACCTGCCGCAGGCCTCTCTGCGTGATCTCGACCGGGTCTTCCGCGGTCCAGATCTTCATGTCCACCGTGTTGATGAAGCCGAGCGCGGAATGCAGCGTGGTGGTCTTGCCGGAACCGGTCGGACCGACGACGAGCGCGATGCCGTAAGGCTTGCCGAGGATTGCCTTGAACGCGGTGAGATTGCGCTCGCTGAAGCCCATCTTGTCGAGCGGCAGCGGCTTCGAGGCCGCGAGGATACGCATCACCACGTCTTCATTCTGATTCGCAGTCGGAATCGTCGCGACGCGCAGCTCGATCGTTCCCTTCGAATACTTGAAGCGAATCTTCCCGTCCTGCGGCTTGCGCTTTTCGGAGATGTCGAGGCGGGCCATGATCTTGAGGCGCTGCACGAGCGCGTTGCGGTGCGGGCCCGGGATCTCCATGAACTTCTCGCACTCGCCGTCGATGCGCAGGCGGATCACGCACGGATTGCGCGGACCGTCGGGCTCGATGTGAATGTCCGAGGCGCCTTTCGCGTAGGCCTCGATGATCATCTGATTGGCAAGCTTCACGATGCCCGAGTCGGTCTCGTCGATCTCCGGCTCGTTGGGATTGCGCTCCTGATCGTCGAGCTCGACGCGTTCGCCTTCACCGAGGGAGTCGAGGATCTTGGCCCAGTCGGCGGCTTCGGCCGTGGAGCCGTCCTGCTGCGCCTGTTCGCCGTACGACGCGGCGATGTACGCGAGGATCTCGTGCTTCATCGCCACGAGAAACTCGTAGCGCGGCGCGAGGTTCATCGCGCGGATGCCGTCGAGACGCGTGAGGTCCTGCGGGTCTTCAACGGCCACGACGAGCACGCCCGGCTTGCGCTCGACGGGCGCGGCGCCATGCTTCTTCCAGATGTCGGACGACACGCGGTCTTTCAGATCGGATGGGATGGTCTGCGTGCCGTCGTAGTTGAACCACGGCGTCGAGAAGTACGCCGAAAGGGAGCGGCCGATCTCCTCGCGTGGCGCGTTGTAGTCGTCGATCAGCACCTTCTCGACGGTGGTGTTGTTCATGCGCGCGTTGCTCACCGCGGCCTCGAGATCTTTTTCGGAGACGATGCCTTTGTCGATCAGCACGCCGAACTTCGATGGCTTGGTCTGCCGCGTGACGCGATGCTGGTTGTAGAACGCGATGCCGAGGATGCGCGCGATCTCTTCCGCGGCGTCCTCGTCCTGTTCCGTGAACGCAACGCCGTGGCGTTTGTTGATGAGCTGCACGACGCCGAGGAGGTACTTCTCGAAGAGGATCGGCACCGCCAGCACGGCTTTCGTGCGGAAGCCGGTGGACTTGTCCCAACGCTGATCGAAGCGCAGGTTCGCGTGGAACTTCTGCAGCTCGGCGTTGTCGTATGCGTCCTTGATGTTGAGCGTCTTGCGCGCGAGCGCGGTGAAGCCGGCGATCGACGCGAACGACTTCGGGACCCGGATCTCCTTCGGCGCATCGCCGACCTTGGTCAGCGAGTACAACTCCTGATTCTTCGTGTCGATCGCGTAGATGGTGAGGCGTTCCGCGTCGAGCAGCTCCAGGATCTTGTCCTTCAGCGTCATCAGAATGACCGGGATGGACTCCGCGGCATTGATCTGATTGGCGATGTTGGTGAGCTTTTTCCGAAACTCCAGCTCGCGCTCGATGGAAGAGGGGGCGCCGGCCTGGACGGTCATGGGCGCAAGAATAGACTCGAAGCCTGAAGAGTCAAAGTCTGGAGTCTTTGGGTCTTAGAGGCTTAGAGGAACACGCGGCACGAGCCGGATATCTTCTCTACGACTCTAAGCCTCTAAGACTCGAAGACTCGGGCCCCGCCCTCACGTCGTCGTCGTGACCGTCTCCGTGTACGTCGTCGTGGTGCCGGTCGTCCCCGTCGTATCGGTTGCCGTTCCGCCCTCCTTCGCAGCCTCTCCCTGCTGCTCCGCGGCGTCTTCGCTCTGGCCCGCGGCCTCACCGGCGTCTTCGACTTTTTCCTCAGTGGCCTGCTCACTCGGCGTATCGCACGCGAGCGGCAGAAGCGCGGCGAACACGATCATCAGAATGGCGAGTTTCTTTTTCATGACCACCCTCCGCCGCCAGACTCTGCAACTCGCGAACCGACGGCACTCACCATGCACTTCCCGCACGTCTGTGTGAGAGGAGGTTGATGATGAAAGCAGTCGTATTTCACGGTGTCGGCGACATCCGGCTCGACGAAGTGAAGGAGCCGAAAATCAAGGAAGCAACGGATGCGATCGTTCGCCTGACGGCGAGCGCAATCTGCGGTACGGACCTGCACATGATCCGCGGCACCATGCCGGGCATGAAACCCGGCACGATCCTCGGCCATGAAGGAGTGGGCATCGTCGAAGAGATCGGCAAAGACGTTCGCAATCTGCGCAGAGGCGATCGCGTGGTGATCCCTTCGACCATCGCCTGCGGCACGTGTTCGTATTGCCGTGCCGGCTATTACTCGCAGTGCGACAACGCCAATCCAAACGGCCCGGCCGCGGGCACCGCGTTCTACGGCGGACCGAAAGACAGCGGGCCTTTCGACGGCATGCAGGCCGAATACGTCCGCGTGCCGTACGCGCACGTGAACCTCGTGAAACTCGCCGACAGCGTCACCGACGATCAGGCCATTCTCATGTCGGACATCTTCCCCACCGGCTACATGGGCGCGGACATCGCCGAGATCGTGGAAGGCGATACCGTGGCCGTCTTCGGGTGCGGACCGGTCGGGCAATTCGCCATCGCCAGTGCGATGCTCCTCGGCGCCGGCCGCGTGCTCGCGGTCGATCGGCATCCGTCGCGCCTGGAGATGGCGCGTGCGCAGGGCGCGGAGGTGATCAATTTCGAGGAAGAAGATCCCGTCGCGACGATCCAGCGGCTAACCGGAAAGATCGGCGTCGACCGCGCCATCGATGCGGTCGGCGTCGATGCGGAGCATCCGCATCACGGTCCGGCCGCAAAGAAGGCGAAGAAGGAGGCGGCCGAGTTCGAAAAGGAGAAGAACGAGGTCGCGCCGGAACAGAATCCGAGCGGCGCGCTGTGGCAGCCCGGCGACGCACCATCGCAGGTGCTGAACTGGGCCGTCGAAGCGCTGGCGAAAGCGGGAACTCTCTCGATCGTCGGCGTGTATCCGGAACAGTCGAAGACGTTCCCGATCGGCATGGCCATGAACAAGAACCTGACCATTCAGATGGGAAACTGCCATCACCGCAAGTACATCCCCATGCTGCTGCCGCTCGTGCAGAGCGGGACGTTCGATCCCTCGACGATTCTCACGCAGGCCGAGCCGCTCGCGTCCGTGATCGAGGCCTACGAACGTTTCGATCAGCGCGAACAGGGCTGGATCAAGGTGATGCTCGATCCGCGCGCGGCGTAGCCTGCGCGCGGTCGTATGGCCCATCTTATGCTGTAGCGCCCGCCATGCGCGGGCCGACCATCGCCGAGTCGCTGCAGGAGTACGGCCGCGGTCTCGCGGGCGGGTTGATGTTCAGCCTTCCGCTGCTGTACACGATGGAGATGTGGTGGGCCGGGTTCATCGCCGCGCCGCTCCGGCTGGCCGGACTGCTCGCGTTCACCTACGTACTGCTCCTCGGCTACAACCGCTTCGCCGGCATGCACCGCGATGCGACCTGGCCGGAAGTGGTCATCGATTCCGTCGAAGAGCTCGGCCTCGGCCTGCTCACTTCCGCGGGAGTCCTTTATCTCCTGCAACGCATCGGACCGGGGATTCCGGCCAGCGAGGCGCTGGGGAAGATCGTGGTGGAGGCTTCCGTCGTCGCGATCGGATTCTCGGTCGGAACCGCACAACTGCACGCGGGAGGAGAAGAAGAGAAGAAGAATGAAGACGAAGGCTCCGGCTTCGCCGCGGAGCTCGTGATCGCGTTCTGCGGCGCGGTGCTGTTCGCTGCGAACGTCGCGCCGACCGAGGAGATCCTGATGATCGCGGTCGAAGCAGGTGCCTTCCGGCTGCTCGGGCTCTGCGTTGCGTCGCTGGTCATCGGGGGCATCGTTCTCTACTTCAGCAACTTTCGCCGCAGCCGCCGCGTCGAGGGGTGGCTGGACGTGATTCGCGGCACGACGGCGACGTACGCGGTCGCACTGATTGCGTCGGCGATCATCCTCTGGTTCTTCGGCCGCTTCACCGGCGTCGCACCGGAGATCGCGATCCGTCAGGTCGTCGTGCTCGCGTTCCCTGCAACGATCGGCGCATCCGCGGGAAGGCTGCTGCTTTCGACATGAGAGCGCAGAAGAATGTCCTCGAATGGGCCGTCTTCGCCGTCAGCGCGATTCTGCTGGCGGGTGTGGCGGCGACTCTCGTGATCGCCGGAACGCGCTCCGGC
>DASPNA010000162.1:0-22087 GCA_035626775.1 Thermoanaerobaculia bacterium | reverse complement strand
GTCCGCGCTGCGAAAGAATGACTCCGAACAGCGGCCCGACGATGGCCAGTCGGATCGCGCGATCGTCCGCGCCCGGCATCGGCTCGATCACGATCTCGGTGCCGCCGCGCACGCGAAATCCGCCGGCGCCCGGCGCCCATCCGCGTGCTTCTCCCGGTGCCGCGATGACCGACCACGCGTCCGATTCAGAACGCGGCTCGTGAAGCGCATCGAGGCGAATCGTGACGTCGGCCGCGCCACGACCAGCGGGAAGCTCGGGAAGCTCGATCTCCGATGCAATCGTCAACGCGAACGCGGAGTAAAGATACATGCGAGGCGTTGGCATTGTAGCTATGGAGTGCGGCAGTCGTGCTGCCGCTTTCAAAGCGGCGGCTGCCGCGCACTTCAAACTAGAATGCCGCGCGATGGCGACGCACTCGCTGTTGGCCAAACTCGATCCCGCGGCGGAGTCGCAGATGCGCGACCTCATCGGCGGTGCGCTGCGAACGCAGGCAATCTACGTGGTCGCGAAGCTCGGCGTGCCGGACCAGCTCGCGTTGGGTCCTCGCGCCGCGGAGGATCTCGCGGAGCGTCTGCAGGTGCATGCCGCGACGCTCCTGCGCGTGCTGCGGTTTCTCGTTGTCTCGCGCGTGTTCGTGCAGAACGAGGATGGCCGTTTCGCGCTCGCACCAGCCGGACAGTTGCTGCAGACAGCACATCCGCGCTCGCTTCGTCCAAGCGCGATCCGCGCCGGCGAAGGGATGTGGAACGTAACGAGTCGTCTGCTGGACGCCGTGCAGACGGGACGCACGCCGCATGACGACGTCCACGGCAAGTCGTTCTTCGAGCGAACGGACGATCGCGCGTTCGGCTCGCGGATGAATGCAAGCACTGCCGGACTGGGCGCGGCGATCGCGCGTCTCGAATGCGTGCAGCGCGCGCGCACGATCGTCGACGTCGGCGGCGGTCATGGCGCCATGCTGATCGAGTTGTTGCGCGCGCATCCGTCCGCGCGCGGCGTGTTGTTCGATCGTGAGGCGACGATCGAAGGTGCTCGGCCGCTCATCAAAGCGGCTGGACTCGCCGATCGCTGCGACGTGATCGCGGGGGATTTTTTCGAGAGCGTGCCGAAAGGTGGCGACGTCTATTTGCTGTCGTGGGTCCTGCACGACTGGGATGACGCGCGAGCGGCGCGCATCCTGCGCTCGTGTCGCGATGCGGCGAGCGACGCAACGTTAGTGATTGTCGAGGTGCTGTTGCCAGCGCGCGCGACGATGCATGAAGCGGCGGCCCCCGGAGTGATCGCCGATCCATACGCGCTCGACCTGCAGATGCTGCTGCTGACCGGCGGCCGCGAACGGACCGTGACGGAGTATTCGGGGTTGCTGGAGGGAGCCGGTTACCGGATTCGTGAGATGTCGGAGCCGGCGTCTGCGCGCGGCGCAAGCATCATCGAAGCGCGCGCGCAAGGCGGTTGAGGCGGGAGCGGCCGGTTGGCGACGCTCCCGAAGTCGTGTGCTTACGAGTAGATGCCGGAGTCTGCGCCGACTCCAGCGAGCGTGCCCTGCGTAATCTCGGAAAACGAACCGAAGTCCGTCAGCGTCGGAGCGACATACGGCTTCCGGTCCGCCTGCACGGTTTCGGTCGAAACGGGGGTATTCGAGGCCTGATCCATCGTGTTTCTCTCCTGAACGGTCTGTCTGAGCGCGGGATGTTAGCCGCAGTTTCTCATGCTGACAAGACATTTTGCTGCGCTTGCTGTTCGCGGAGCCAACGCGCGAGGACCGCGGCGCTCCAGAGCTGGATCACGCTCCTGAACTCGACAGATTTTGCCGACAGAAATTCGGCGTACATCGCACGAAGAGCGTCGATGTCGACGTATGGAGCGAGCACCGACGGGTCGCGCACGAAGAGGTCATCGAGGATGGCGCGGCCCCGGCGCAGCGCGACGATGATGTGCAATCCCGGGAGCCCTTTGCCCGCGCGCCAGCGCACCGCATCCGGCACGATGCCGGCCATCGCGCGCCGCGCGACGATGCGCGTATAACCGCCGGCGAGTTTCTGATCGGAGGGCAGCGAGAGGCAATACTCTGCCAGGCGCCGATCGAAAAATGGATAACGACCTTCGACGCGATGCATGGCCATCGAACGGTCGAGCAGTTCCAGTCCGTCCGCGAGCATCGGTGACGTCAGTTGTGCGAGATGCTCGCTGCGCGCGGACAGCGGCACGGTGTATTTCGCCATCGACACCCGGCTCGCCTCTCGCGTCCGCGGCGTGAGCAGTTTCAGCGGTGCGAACGTCGACGGCGTGCGACCGCGCAGCCGCAGCGCCGCTGCCAGCAGCGCGCCCGGTAGCATCGGTGCCGCGACGTTGCCGAAGAAAAGACGTGGCAGCGATTCGTTCGTCCCGCGGAGACGCGCCAGCGCGCGCAGCTCGCGCGCGAGCGCGATCGCGCGTCCGCGGAAGAAGAGCTCGTGATATCGGCCGCGTCCTCGCGAGATCGTGCTGTCGCCGCCGGTGCCGTCGAGCAGGATGCGCACGCCGATCGTGCGCGCCTCACGCGCCGCAACATTGTTCAGATAGTGATTGGGCGCGTACACCGGCCCGTCGGGCAGCAGCGCCTCGAGGTCCATCCATGGCGAAGCGCCGAGTTGCGCGGAATCGAGCGTGATCGCACGCATCCCGCCTGCCGCGATCACGGCCTCCTGATATTCGCGTTCGTCGGACTCCATGCTGTCGGAGAAGATCCAGGAGAAGACCGGCAGCGGCGCATCAATCAATGAATGCAGTTCGTCGCGCGCGACGCACGCGATGGATGTCGAGTCGAGCCCACCGCTGAGCATCGCGCCAACCTCTGATGGGTGCGCCGCACGCATTCGCTCGCGTACCGCGCGAACGAAGTGCTCGCGAAATCCTTCCGCGTAGCGCGCGTCGCGATCGGCTCCGCGGAAGCGCAACGGGCGGACGCGCTCCGGCGACCAGTAGCGATCGACCGTCACTTCGCCATCGCGGAGCGTCAGCGAGCATCCGCCGGGCAGCCGGCGGATCGCGCGATGAAACGTTCGCTCCGGCTCATCGAAGTAGATGGCCAGGAAATCCGCGATGCGTTTCTCATCGACGTCGCGAGGAATCTCTTCGATCGCCAGCAACGCGCGCACTTCGGTTGCGAACGCGAACATCTTTCCTGCGAGTCGCGCATGAACGAATTGCTTCACGCCGAACGGATCGCGCGCGCAGAAGAGCGACCGCTCGCGCTGATCCCAGACCGCAAACGCGAAGTCGCCTTCCAGTCGCGGCGCGCACCCGCGACCCCACTTGCGATACGCGGCGAGAATGAGCGCGGCGTCGCCGGTCGATGCATCGTGGATGTTCAGAGCGGAGAGGAGCTCCGCACGGTTGTCGAGACGAACGTCGGCGACGATCGCCAGTTGCGCATCGAGGAGTGGTTGCGATTCGTTGCGCGATTCCGGCGTGGTGTACAGGATCGCGTGACCGAACGCCGCGATCCCATCCGACCACACAGCATGACCATCGCCGCGGTGCCGGAGGATTGCGACCATCGCGTCGATGGCGCCACTCGCGGAGGGTGCGCCGTCCAGGCGGACCACGCCTGCGATGCCGCTCATCGGCGCGATAAAGCGACCGGCGGTAACTGCGTGAACGCGCCGGAGTCGGGGCCGCCGAGGAGCGTGCGGCCGCCGCTCTCGAGCCATGCGTGCGCGCGCAGCGTGCCGTCTTCCTTCTTCGCGACGCCGAGGCGGAGCGTCGACCGATGGCCGTGACGTGTGAGCAGCACCGTTGCGGCGAGCGCCTGCGTCAGACACGTCGCGCGCGGAACCCGAGCAGACACCGCGGCGACCATTCGCGCGATGCGCTCCGGCGTCCGCGATTCCGATGCGCGCGCGCGATGAGGGATTGCCGCGATGACGCGATGCACGAGACGAAAAGGAAGAACGGTCAACACGACGCGAACGAGCGGCACGACGATCGCGGTCTCTGCGAGCAGCGACCGTTCCGCTTTGTCGAGCCGCGCCAGCTTGTCGAACAGCGTCATCCCCGCACCTCCACGAGACCAGCGTCGATCATCTGACGGAGGAGCTTCAGCAGATCGGCTTCGCACTGTTCGCGACCGACTTCGTACTCCGACATGATAGTAGCAACCAGATCCGGCACCGCAGCCGGCGTCTGAATGAGCTGCCAGACGCGCGCGCCGACCGCGTCGAGACCGTAATAACGACCCGCCGTGAGGCCGAGGATCACGGTTTCGCCAGCGATGTCGGATGCCATCTGATCTTTCGACACGACCACGGTCGATTCGCCGGAAAGCGTCATCGGAGAAGCGCGACGTTAGGTGCCGGACGGTGCATTGTCAAGGTACCGGCAAACCGGACAATAACTTTTATTTGCCAAACTGCAGTCGCTGGGTTAGTATGCGTGACCATTCCAAAATCGTCGCTTCACGCCATTACCTTTTAATCAGGGTCCGAGGAAACGTATGAGATTTAGCATGCGGTCTGTCGTTTTGTTTGGTATTGCGCTGTTGTTCGCGGGCAGCGCATTCGGCAAAGACCTGCCGAATATTGACGCGTTGTTTCACAGCAAACCCAATCCCGAGATCAGCGCGGCCATCGAACAGAAGGTCGGCCAGCTCAACAGGGATGGGTTGCGCATTCAGGCAGAGGAGCGCCTCGGCGTCCCCACTTTCCTGTGGCTCGATGCTTCGCAGCTCTCCGGCCGCGTTCCCATCGGGAACGGCGCGGAGCGCGCTGAGATCGCCGCGGCACGCGGCATTCTGCACGGTGCGGGCAATGCGTACGGCCACACCGGCACGGACGCGACCAGCGCCGTCGTCGAAGGCATCATCAGCACGGGCCGCGGACCGGTCATCGTCAAGTTCTCCCAGCAGGTGGACGGCATTGCCATTTTCCGTGAAGAGTTGAACGTAGTCATGGACCAGCGGCTCAACCCGGTGGCCATCTCCGGCTACATCAGCAGCCAGGCGACTCCGGTCATCGGCGACGGCTGGGCTCGCAGCGAGACGGCCGCTGCTTCCGACGCGCTGAAGAATCTCACGGAGCTCGCCTTGAACGCGTCGCAGCTCACTCCGGCGGGCTCGCGCGACGGTTATGACTTCTTCACCCTGACCTCCTCGGCGGGCGTGGAGCTCGCCGATCCGGTGCGCATGAAGAAGGTGTACTTCCATCTTCCTGAAGGCCTCATTCCGGCGTACTACATCGAGACCTCGGTCGTCACGCGCGATGGCGTGAGCTCCGACGGCGTTTTCGTCGGCAACAAGATCACCGACAGCTACTCGTATGTCATCTCAGCGATCGATGGATCGATCCTCTTCCGCAAGAACCTCACCGAAGAGCACTCGGGATCGACGACGCAGAACGCGCTTCCCCCGGGCGGCTTCACCTATCGCGTCTGGGCCGATCCTGTCACCGGCATTCCCTACGACACTCCGGCCGGCAATGGCGTTCATCCGAAGATCAACCCGATTCCGGATGGCGGACAGCATGCCTTCGTCGCGCAGGCCGACGTGACCTTGCCGAACTATCCCTTCAGCATGAACGATCCGTGGGTCGCGCCCGGCGCGACGCAGACCGTGGGCAACAACGCCGACGCGTACCTCGATCTCTTCGGCTCGACGGATGCGCAGGGCAACCCGACCACGAACGACGGTCTGGCTCCGATTGCGCCTCCCGCGGATCCTCCGACGGGCGACTTCCGCGCCGACATCACGGCACCTGACCAGTTCCTGCACAGCAACGTGCCGGATACGAATCACGCCACGGCCGAAGCGCGCCAGAGCGCGATTCAGCAGCTCTTCTACAACATCAACTTCCTCCACGACTGGTTCTACGACGCCGGCTTCACCGAGGCGATGCGCAACGCGCAGACGAACAACTTCGGCCGCGGTGGTCTGCAGAACGACAACATCCGCTCGGAAGTGCAGGACTACAGCGGCTTCAGCAACGCGAACATGTCCACGCCGTCCGACGGCGCGCGTCCGCGCATGCAGATGTACAACTTCCCCAACAAGTCGAACGTGAACGAGATCATCGCGCCGGCAAGCATCGCCGGGCTGCGCGCCATGGGCGTCGGCATGCAGGGTCCGCAGACCTTCGACGTGACCGCGGACGTGGTCATGGCCACGTTCGACGGTGCGAACAACGTGACGAATGCGGCCGCGCTGGCCGGCAAGATCGCGATGTTCGATTTCACCGGCGCATTTTCCGCGCGCATCACGAACCTGACCGCCACGAGTGCCGTCGGCATCCTCATGGTCTGGCAGAGCGGCGCCAGCGCCAATGCGGTGGTGAACATCACCGGCTTCAACACCGTCTGGACGAAGCCGCTCTCGACGATCTCCTTCAACTCCGCGGCTCCGATCAAGACGCAGCTCGCCGTGCCGAATACGGTCACGATGCGCATGCACCGTTTCGCCGACCGCGACGGTACGCTCGATAACCAGATCGTGTTCCACGAGTGGGGCCACTACCTCAGCAACCGCCTGGTCTCGAACTCCGCCGGTCTCTCCAACAACCAGGGCCGCTCGATGGGCGAGGGCTGGGGCGACTTCACCGCCATGATGCTCACCGTCCGCGAGGATGACACCGCCACGCCGAGCAACGCGACGTGGGGCGGCGTTTACGCGATTGCTACGTACGCCACGAGCGGCGTGAACTTCAGCGGCGCGGCCAACCACGGTTACTACCTCGGCATCCGTCGTACGCCGTACTCGACGGACATGACGAACTACAACGCCTTCACGTTCAAGCACATCATGAATGGCGTGCCGCTGCCTGTCGGTCCTCCCGTCGCCAGCGGCGGCGTCAACGCGCAGGTCCACAACTCCGGCGAGGTCTGGGCGAACATGCTGTGGGAGTGCTACTCCTCATTGCTGCGCGACACGCAGGGTGCGTTGCCGCGCCTGACGTTCCAGCAGGCGCAGGACCGCATGAAGACGTACCTCGTGGCGTCGCTGGCGATGACGCCTCCGGCTCCGACGTACGTGGAAGCGCGCGACGCCGTTCTGGCCGCCGCGTATGCGACGGACTACACCGATTACCTCCTGTTCTGGGCGGCCTACGCCAAGCGCGGCATGGGCGTCGGCGCGATCGCTCCCGATCGTGCGTCGACGACACACGCCGGCGTCGTGGAAAGCTTCGTCGTCGCTCCGGACGCGATGGTCGTCAACTCGGCTACGCTGCTCGATGACAGCGTCGCGTCGTGCGACGCGGACGGTGTCCTCGATACGGGTGAATACGGCAAGCTGACGGTCGCGATCAAGAACGTCGGCAGCACGACGCTCAACGCCACGACCGCCACCATCGCCAGCACCAACCCGGGCGTGAGCTTCCCCAACGGCACGACCATCAACTTCCCCTCTTCCGAGCCGTTGTCCACGGTCTCGAGCCAGATCACGGTTGCGCTGAATCCGGGAGTCGCCGGCGTCCAGCAGATCGATTTCCAGATCACTCTGACCGATCCGGCGATCACCGGTTCGCGCAACGGCACGGCGTCGTTCCGCGCCAACACCGACATCATTCCCGCTTCGAGCGCGACGGACGACGTCGAGGCGTCCACCATGGCCACCACGCCCTGGACACTGGACTTCGAACCGGTCCTCGGCGACATCGCGCCGTTCTCCATTCAGACGGTCACCCCGCTGAGCCACCGCTGGTTCGGCCCGAACGGCGGAGCGCCGTCGGACAACCGCCTCGTTTCGCCGGTCTTCACGGTCGATGGCTCGGGCAGCGTGACCATGCAGTTCGATCACACCTGGAGCTTTGAGAATCTCTTCGACGGCGGCGTCATCGAGATGCAGGTGAATGGCGGTGCGTGGCCTGACGTCGGCACCAACGGCGGCGGCACCACGGGCTGCTACAACGCGACGCCGCTGCTCATCGCGGGCGGGACCAACCCACTCAATGGACGTCCGGCGTTCACCGGTACGCAAAACGCCTCGCAGCATTGCACCATCACCCGCGCCATCGCACCGGGCAGCACCGTGCGCTTCCGCTTCCGTACCGGCGCGGATGACAACACCGCGGGCACCGGCTGGAGAATCGACAACATCGCCTTCAGTGGTGTGGTCGAGACTCCGTTCCCCACGCTCGTCAGCGACACGGCATGCGTCATCCCCAGCAGCACGTCGCTCACGACGAGCGCGAATCCTTCGCCGTTCGGCTCGAGCCTTACGCTCACCGCGACGGTGACTTCGGCCGGCGGTACGCCGACCGGTACGGTCACGTTCTTCGACGGCGCGACGAACCTCGGGACGGTCGCTCTCGCGAGCGGTGTAGCCTCGCTCAGCACTTCGTCCCTGTCGCTCGGACTGCACAACCTGACGGCTACGTACTCCGGCGATGCCGGCTACGCGGCGTCGGCTTCCGCGTCGGTTTCGCAGACGATCTCCAAGATCGCGACGAGCGTGGTCGTCGGAAGCAGCAACAATCCGTCGGCTCTCGGCAGCCCAGTGACGTTCACCGCTACGGTCTCCGCGACCAGCGGCACGCCTGGCGGTTCCGTGACGTTCCTCGATGGCGCGACCCCGCTGGCCACGGTCACCCTCTCCGGCGGTGTGGCGATGTACACCACCAGCGCTCTCACCGGTGGCGCGCACACGATCAACGCGACGTACGGTGGCAACGGCACCTACTTCAGCTCCACCGGCAGCGTCACGCAGTACGTCGATGCACCGAGCTTCAACTTCGCGCCGGCGACGTATTACGCGCTCGAAAGCGCAGGCACGGTGACGCTCACCATCACCCGCACCGGCGGTAACACCAGCGGTCCGGGCAGCGTTTCGCTCGCGACGGCGGACGGCACCGCCGTCAATGGTGTCCGCTACACGGGCACGGAGACGACCGTCAACTTCGCAGGTGGTGAGACCTCGCAGACCGTCAACATCGCGCTGATCAACACCAGCGCGATTGAAGGGATGCAGAACTTCACCGCCACGATCTCCACGCCGGTCGGCGGCTTGCTCGGCGCGACTGTTGTCGCGACGGTCAACATCGTCGATGACGACACGATCAACAGCGACTTCAGCTCGCCGTCGGACGGCAAGCGCGACATCGTTTGGCGCAATGGCACCACCGGCGACACGCGCGTCTGGGAAATGAACAACACCCTGCCGCTCGCGCCGACGTCGTTCACCACCATCGAGAACCGCGGCGCTCCGTGGGTCCTGGTCGGCATCGCCGACTTCAACGCTGACGGCAACGCCGACATCCTCTGGCGCAGCTCCGTCACGAACCTCATGGAAGTCTGGTACATGACCGGTCTGGTCCACTCGGGCACGGCGGCCATGCCGGGCTCTCCGGATCCGAACTGGAGAGTCGTCGCCACCGGCGATTTCAATGGTGACGGCTTCGCCGACATCGTCTGGCGGCATGCCACGACGTTCGCAGCAAGTGTCTGGCTGATGCGTGACACGACCGTGCTCAGCATCTCGGCCCTGCCGACCGTGCCGGACGCGAACTGGAACATCATGGGTCTGGGTGACTTCAACCGCGACAAGAAGCTGGACATCGTCTGGCGCAACTCGATGTCGAAGGGCTGCGCGGTGTGGCTGATGAACGGCGTTACGTTCAGCAGCGCGGTCATCCTGCCCAGCGTCGGCGCCCCGTGGAACCTGGTCGGCGTCGGTGACATGAACGGTGACGGTGATGCCGACATGATCTGGCAGACCACCACCACTCGTCAGGTCGCCATCTGGCGGATGAACCAGACGACGTTCGTCTCGGGCCACTTCATCGACACGTCAGGCGATCTGACGACGGCGAACGACCCGAACTACAACATCGTCGCGCCGAAGTAACACGAGCTCAATGCAGTACACGAACGGGCGGGGGCAACCCCGCCCGTTTTGTTTTTGTCTAAGCCGCGTTAAGCCAGCTCACCGCGAGCGCGGCCGCGCGGCGATCGTCGCCGGCGATGCGGCCCAGCGAATGCCACGTGGAGAAATCCAGCGCGTGGCGGATGGTCTGCGCGCGCCGCGCGTTCCGCTTCGGCCACCGTCGATCGAGCTCCGCAGCCATCGCGTCGAGATGGTCCGCGAACGGCGCGATGAGCTCCGCGACCACCGGCATCTTGCGCGCGTCCGTGTTGATCTGGATGAGCATGGCCGCGTTCTCGCGGTACCAGACATAGAGGCGCAGCAGCGTGCGGCGAAAGTCGGCGAGCGGATCATCGGTCGGTGAGCAGATCGCCGGTGGCGGGTGCAACGAATTCCAGTGCGCCGAGCACGCGCGGAGCATCGACGGCTCGTCCGGAAAGTGGCGATAAACGGTCAGCCGCTCGACGCCGGCGCGCTCAGCGACGGCACTGACCGTGGTTCTGGCCGGGCCGATCTCCTCGTGCAACGCCATCAGCGCGGACACGATCCGCTCCCGCGTCGCCTCCTCGGCAGCGGCGCGGCGCACTTTCGTATACGTCCTGGCGCCCTTCATGGCGCGCCGATCATAACATCGTTCGATAAACACACGTGTTCACAGAAATGTGCTTGACAGCCATATGGGCTGGACCTACATTCGCGATACATCGCTGTTTACTGAATGGAGGTCATCATGATCACGAACGCACTCACCGGCACGAACATCGACGAAATCGCAGACGCCACCTACCGGATCAACACCCCGGTCGACCTTCCCGGAACCGCCTTCTCCTTCAACCAGTACCTCGTCGTGGACGACGAGCCGTTGCTCTTCCACACCGGGCCACGCCGCATGTTTCCGCTCGTGAGCGAGGCGGTCGCGCACGTGCTGGCGCCGGAGCGCCTGCGCTGGATCTCGTTCTCGCACTTCGAGGCCGACGAGTGCGGCTCGCTCAACGAATGGCTGGCTCTCGCTCCCTCCGCGCAGCCGCTGTGCAGCGCGACCGCGGCGATGGTTTCGGTGACGGACGTCGCCGATCGCGAGCCGCGCGGCCTCGCCGACGGCGAGTCGATCATCACCGGCCGGCGCACGTTCCGCTGGTTCGACACGCCGCACCTGCCGCATGGATGGGAGACCGGCTACATCGCGGACGAATCGACGCGCACCCTCTTCTGCGGAGATCTCTTCACCCAGCCCGGCCGCGGCGAAATCGCTCTCACGAGCGCCGACATCCTCGGTCCCAGCGAGATGTTCCGCGGCCAGATGGACTACTACGCGCATTCGAAGAACGCGGCGCCGCTTTTCGAGAAGCTGGCCGCGTTCCAACCGCAGACACTCGCGGTCATGCACGGCAGTGCGTGGCGCGGAGACGGGGCGGCACTGCTCCGCGAGCTGGCGCGTGCGGTCGGAAGCTGAGTCAGCGCAGCGGCAACTCGAGAAAACTACCGGGCATCCATTGGATGTGAAGCGGCTCGCCCGCGTCGGCGCTGCTCTCGGCGCTCACGTCCTGTCCGCTGCCGTAATTGATCTGACGCCCGCTTTCCTTGATGACGCTGATCACCGCAACGATGCGGCTGCCGGTTTGTAGCTGCTGGCTCATGAGGCGAGCGCTCTCGAAATCGAGGCGCTCGCGTTGGCCGGGGGTGAGCAGCCGGCGTTCGCTGAGATGGCCTGTATAGCTCGCGCGAGACCAGTACGGCGCCAGAAGACGATATTCGCCCGTCGCCGTCAGCTCATACAGGGAAACGTTGAAATCGAAGTCCTTCTTGTTGGTGATCAATTCGAAGTGGCCGGAGAACAGTCCGCTCATTTCCGCGGGCGCGGAGAGCGGTTCGCTGACAAACTTCAGCCCGTTCGCAAGATTGATCTCTTTGTCGACGACTCCTCCGCCTGGCACAGCGCGATCGACATCCGAACGATCGCCGAGGTTCACGGTGAGCTCGCCGTGCAGCGGCAGCTTCATCTTCCGTTCGCCCATCGCGGCGAGCGACGGCGCGTGCTTCCACTGGTTCGCTCCGACGACGAAGTAGTTGACTTTGTCCGTGAGCAACGCCGGTTTCGGGCCCTTCCGCAGGACATAGTCGAACCATTGGTAGCGCAGCTCGCCCATGTCGATATGCGCCGCCGGCTCCAGCTCGTACCCGGCCAGAGTCGTCATCGTCTTTCTGCCCAGGAGGTTGATTGTTCCGCTGTGGCCGCGCACGTGATCGTAGGGGCCGATGAGCAGGTAGTGCTCCGCGTTGGGCCGGTATTTGAGATGTTCGCGGAAGTAATGGACCGCTGCTCCCGGTCCGCCGTAGTAGTAGCCAGCGGTGGTCAGCACCGGAATGTCGATGCGCGCGAATTCTTTCTGGAACGGGATCATCGCGCGCCAGTACCCGTCGTAGCTCGGATGCGCGATCCATGTGCGGAACACCGGATTCGGTGTTCCGTCGATCTTCTCGAGATCGCGATACGCGCGGCCGTTCGCATACCACTCGCGATCGAGGCGCTGCCAGCGTGCGCTGTCGTTGTATGTGGCGTTGTCGAGCGTCTTGTTGTTCGTCGTGTAAAACGGAAATGGATAGACGAAGTTCCAGAAGATGTTGCCTTCCATCGGCACATCGATTCCGGGCGCGACCGGCGCGCCGGTCATGATCGCCTTGAGCGCCTTCGGCATCCGCTTCGCCGCGGCCCACGCCGTACCGCCTTCATAGCTGCCGCCGTACATGCCGACGCGCCCATCGCTCCATGGCTGCGAGGCGATCCAGTCGATCAGCGCGGCGGCATCTTCGCTGTCACGCTCGTAGGGCACAGCAGTGCCGGGACTGCATCGTTTCCCGCGCACCGTGCCGACCACTCCCGCATATCCCATGGACGCGCTGCGCCTCGCTTCGGTGTAGTTGTTCTGCGCATCGGCGTAGATGGTGAAGTTGAGGAGCGCCGGAAAGCGGCGATCCACGCGCGGCCTGACGATGTCCGCGCAAAGCACGGCGCCGCCACGCACGCGAATCGGCTTCTCTCGTTCCACCGCGTAACGCCGCCGATCATCCTCGGCCGTCAGGTCCGCCATGAGCGGAGTGAAGCTCCGGTATGCCTGCACGCCGAGGTATTTCTTGGTGAGATCGATGGCGTCGGCGAGGGGAAGCGAGGATGCGGATTCGTGGCGCGAAAGTGTGCCGCGGAAATCGTTCTCGAGAAAAGCGAGGCTCGTTCCGAACGTCCAGAGCACTCGGTGTGCATGGTCGTCGCTGAGGCTGCGCATCCGCTCGCGGAACGATTGGCGGAATGCATCGCCGAACGATTTCGCGTCGCGTGCTTCGATGCTCTTCGCGTTCGCGTAGATCTCCCATCGCACGTTCGCAAGCGACGCTGGAATCGCCCGCAGCGACGTCAAGGCATCGTCGTAGCGTCCGGCCGCGAGCTGCAGACGAAAGAGCGTGTCGGGATCGTGCGTCGAAGACGTGGCGAGGATGCGCTCGGCGAATGCCGGCATGGCAGCCGCGAGCGCGTCGTCGTTCGCGCGAGATTCCTGCGGCAGTTCGATCTGCTGCGCAGCGCCGGCGAACGCGAAGAAGAGACAGCCCAGCAACAGCGATGGTCTGATCATCACGCCAAGTCATACGACGGCATCGGCCGAAAAGTTAGAGCGAGCGCTAGTATCGGTGAGATCATCTGAAAAATATGACCACTCCGACCGTAAAAGCGCCCTGGCATCTCTGGCTCGTCGGCATCATTGCCTTGCTGTTCAACTCCATCGGCGCCTTCGACTTCGTGATGGCCATGACGCAGGGCGCGAAGTACATGGCCAGTGCCGGCATGACGCCGGAGCAGATCGCGCACTATCTCGAGATGCCCGACTGGATGACGGCGGTGTGGGCGATCGGCGTGTGGGGCGCCTTCCTCGCTTCGATCCTGCTCCTGCTGCGGAGAAAAATTGCTTTTCCAGTCTTCGTCCTGTCGCTGGCCGCATTCCTGATCAGCCTCGTCTACACGTACGTACTCACGAACGGCGGCGCGGTCATGGGACGGCAGATGGCGATCATCAGCGCTGTGATTGCGATCCTCCTGCTCGGTTTCAGCTGGTATTCGTACGCGATGGGAAAGCGGGGAGTGCTCCGGTAGCGGGAAGCATACGAACATGACGGCAAAGAACACGATCTGTCTCTGGTTCGACAAAGACGCGGTCGAGGCGGCCCGCTTCTACGCCGCCACTTTTCCGGATAGTGAAGTGACCGCTGTTCACGAGGCGCCGAGCGACTACCCGGGTGGCAAGAAGGGCGATGTACTGACGGTCGAGTTCACCGTTCTGGGCATTCCCTGTCTCGGTCTCAACGGCGGGCCGGAGTTCAGACACAGCGAGGCCTTTTCGTTCCAGATCGCGACGGACAACCAGGAAGAGACGGACCGCTACTGGAACGCGATCATCAACAATGGCGGACAGGAAAGCCAGTGCGGTTGGTGCAAGGATCGCTGGGGTCTCTCGTGGCAGATCACCCCGCGCGTGTTGACGGATGCATTCGCGGCGGGTGGCGATGAAGCAAGGCGCGTCTTCGAAGCGATGATGCCGATGAAGAAGATCGACATCTCCACCATCGAGGCGGCGCGGCGCGGCTGATTGTCAACCTACGAGCGGAAACGCAACTCGGAACAAAGAGCCGCGCCCTTCTTCGCTTTCCACCTCCACCACTGCGCGGTGCAGTTCGGCGAGCTGTTTGACGATCGCCAGCCCGAGTCCGATGCTCGGCTCGCCGGCCGTGCCGGTGCGGCGCAGCGTGTTGTACGGCTCGAAAATCGTGGTGAGCTGGGCTCGACGGAATGCCGACGCCCTGATCCTCGACCTCGAACAGCGCGCGATCTCCCTCTTGGCGCACGCGGATGGCGACATTTGTGCGGCTCGGCGAAAACTTGATCGCTTTGACGGCCAGATTGTTGAGGATCTGGTGCAGTTTCACCGGATCGGCGCGAATGATGGCGTGTTCGGTCTCGGTGGCGAATTCCGTGACGGCCTCCGCAAGAAACGTCAAGACGCCCCCATCCCGCTCGCGCTACTCTCGCACCATGAGAACAAGAGACATCAGATGGGGCGCGGCGCTCGGCGGGATGCTCCTGGCCGAGGTTGCGCAGATCGCAGCCGCTTTCGCCTGGGTCGCCCTCTACAGCTACCTCATTCATCCGGGGGAGACACCGGCCTTCTACCAGCGCTATGCCGAGGTCGCGGGCCCGTGGGTGTCGGTGCTGGCGGGGACACCGATCTTCTATCTGATCTGCCGCTGGATCGGTTCGCGGAACCCTGCTCGTGCCTGGCCCACCGCGATGGCTCTCTTCGGGTTCTTCCTCCTCTTTGACGGCGCGCTGATGTTCTCGGCCGGTCTGCCTTCGGCGCGGCTCGTTGGGTTCATGACCGCAGGCTATCTCCTGAAGCTCGTCGCGTGTCACCTCGGCGGGCGGAGGGCTGCTCTGCACGAGGTCGCGGAACCGGCGTGACGGCGGATTGGGATTCGCTCCTTCCGTTGCTCGTTCACATTCAGGCGCACCTGGAAGAGGACATCGGTCTCGCGGCGCTCAGCCGGAAGGCGGGGCTTTCGCCCTTCCACCTGCAGCGCCGGTTCAAGGCGGCGATCGGGGAGACGCCGAAGGCGTACACCTCGCGCCTTCGCCTGGAGCGCGCAGCCTTCCGCCTTCTGGTGCACGACTCGACCGTGCTCGACATCGCCCTGGAGTGCGGTTTTCAAACGCCCGAGACATTCCTGCGCGCCTTCCGCCGGCACTTCGGTCGCACGCCGAGCGACTACCGGGAACGGGTGCGCGAGGAGCTGTCGGCGTGGCAGGAGACCGGGATCGAGGATTGCGCCGAGGGAGCGCCGGCATTCGAGATCTCGGCGACGAAGGTGATCCCTATGCGGCCCGCGCATCTGGCCTTCCGGCGGCACGTTGGACCGTACGAGTCCGTTCCGGAGAGTCTCTTCGACGACCTGGAGGCCTGGGCGGCGCGGCGCGGGATGCCCGGTCCGCCGGTCTGGATGGGGATCGGGCACGACGCGCCGAACACCACGCCTCCCGAGCGGCTCCGCTTCGACGCGGCGCTCGTTGTGCCGGGTCCCTTCGCCTCCGATGGGAAAGTCGGATACCAACTTCTCCCGGGAGGGCCCTTCGCGGTCACCACCCACGTCGGACCGTATGAAACGCTCCCCGCCGCCTACGGCGCGATCTTTCCGCGTCTGCTGGCCCTTCCCGGCTACCAACTGGTCGGTCTGCCCGCGGTCGAGATCTACCACACGACTCGGGTGAACGTGCGGTACCGGCTGAACCATACGGATTTGTGTTTGCCGGTGAGCCCTCGCCGCTAGAGATACGGCGCCACGTTGCCCGCGATCGCCCCGAGCTCGTGGTCCGTCAGCGGAACGCGCGCGCGGAATCGCTGCCATGCTTCGGCAGGTGGGACGCCGCCGAACTGCGGCCCGTCCGAGGCATACAACATGCGCTTGATCCCGATACGACGCATCAGCGCGACCGCGCGTTTCAGGTCCTCGTCGCTCGCGTTCCACATCTGCGCCACGTCGAAGTAGAGCCGCCTGGTGGCGGGATGTTCCGCCTCGACCGCTTCCGCATACGCGCTGAGCGCGGGCTCGGAGAAGGCCTGACCGCCCCACAGGTGCGCGATCTGAGTGACGACGTCGGGCGCGGCGGTGATGATTTCGTTCAGCAGAACGAGAGCGTGTTCGCGGCCCGACGCGCCGCCCATTCGCGCGTGGATGATGAGCGGCAGCCGGCCTCGATTCGCCGCGGCAGCGACGAGACGCACCTTCTGAACATGATCCGGATTGAGAAGGTCGACCGCCGAGGTGTCGAAATGAAGCTTCAGGCCGTCGAACCTTCCACTGTTCGCGCAGCGGTCCACCTCGCCGACGGCATACGCCGCAAGCGGATTCACGCTGCAGATCGCCACCAGCCGGCCGGGATAGCGTGCGACCTGCTCCGCGGTCCAGTCGTTCTCCGCTCTGACGGCAGCAACGTCGGCCAGGCCAGCGGGTAGATCCGGCGCGTCGAAGTAGTACGCATCGGAAAGCACGACGGCGCGTGCGATGCCCGCGGCGTCGAGCAACGCAATCAGGTCTTCTGCCGTGACGACCGGTTCCTGGTGCGGACCGGGGATGATCGGCGTCTCGGCCGCGATCTGCCATGCGCCGTCGGCACGCTGCTGCAGATCGACGAAAAAGTACCCGATCGGTCTTACCACTGTGCCGGCGTTGCGCGTGAGGTAGCCCGCGATGAAGGCGCTCGATCCCTCGATCCGGTAGCTCGTGGGCAGTAAGTCGTACGCGCGAGCGAATACGCTGCTCAACATCTTCGCCACGTCATCGCGCCCGCGAATCCACCCCGGCGACTCAGGGCCGAGGACGAGCGCGTCTTCGGTGTAGAGATCTCGCAATGCCGCTGCGTTGTTCCAGGCCGTGACGCGCGCAGAGAGCAGCGACGCGAGCGGCTCCGGCAGCCCGACCGGGGGCAGGATGCGATTCACGAGCGCCGCGCCGGCAGGGCTGAGGAGGTGCTGGTGATGATCGACGGCCGGCACGACCGCCGGCGGTGCCGACGCCGGCACACAGGCAACCGTGAACAACAACAGCGCGAGCGCCGTTCTGCACATGGGCATTTCCTCTTTCGAGTCAGGACTCGACGTCTGGTACGTGGGCAAACGGTGCGGGTTACCGCGTGAGCTGTCACCGTTTCGTAACGACTCTAATGAGGAATCCAAAAAACTCATCCGACGCGTCTATTGCTCCTTCACGAACTCGGACCTAGATTCCGGACGTAGCGGTTCGCTACGGGAATCGATCATGGACGAGCATCGCGCTTTTCTCTTTCTCGCCGAAATCGTCGTCGTCTGCGCGGCGATCGCCGGCATCGCTCACCACACGCGCACCTTCATCCGCCTGTTGACCTGGCTCGTCCGCCATGCCAAGGAACAGTACCGAGGAATCGTGCAGGACCTGCGCGAGCTCTATCGGGAATTGCGGCAGTGGAACGTCGACGAGGCGCGCAAATGACGAAGACGGCGCAGGAGTTGTTGCTCGAGAACCTGCCTCTCGTCGAGAGGATTGCCGCTTCACTCTGCCGCCGCAAGGCCATGACACCGGACCAGGTGGAGGACTTTTCGGCTGAGCTCAAGGTGCGTCTGATCGACAACGACTACGCGATCATCCGCCGGTTTGCCGGCCGCAGTTCTTTTGCGACATACCTTGCCGCCGTCGCGGCGCACGTGCTCCTCGATTACCGCATTCGGTTGTGGGGCAAATGGAATCCGTCCAACGAGGCCAAGCGTCTCGGCCCGGTCGCAGTCGCGCTCGAAAAGCTGCTCTTCCGCGATGAGCAAACGCTCGAGGAAGCAGCTACCGCACTGCGCGAGCGATACCCGGACGTATCTCAGACGGAGATCGAGGTTTTCGCCGCCCGGCTGCCTCATCGGGTGAGGCGGCGGCTCGTGGATCTCGATGAAGCAGCCGTTCCGGTCGAAGCGCCGCACGTCCTGGACATCGAATCTGTGAAGGTCGGCAGGAGGATCTCGACGATTGTCAACGAATTCATCGATCGGCTGCCTGAGCGCGACCAGATGGTGTTCCGGCTGCGCTTCGAGACGTCGATGACGACGACGCAGATCGCGCGCGCTCTTCATCTCGATGTAAAGACGCTGTACCGGCGGTTCGAGGGTTGGTTCGCCGTGCTGCGGAAACAATTGGAACAGGCAGGGATCAGCGCGCGCGACATCGACGCTCTCGTCGGAGGCAATTCCGACTTTCTCGACTTCAAGCTGAAGGAACGCGGAGAATCCTCGGCGGCCGAAGCGGCGAGCAGCGAGGAGCAGCATGCGTGAACCGGATGCATGCCTGAGTGCTGAGGTCGTGGCGGCGTTCATCGACGGAAAGGTCTTCGACGATGAGCTACGGCAGGTGCTCGATCATCTCCGCGGCTGCCACAGGTGCATGTGTGTCGTCAACGACACCACGGCCGTTGCGTCAGCGATCGACGTCGACGTCGAAAAGCCGGCCCGCGTGTCGCGCTTCCGCTCATGGTGGGTCGCCGCAGCAGTCGCAGCGAACGTCGCCGGAGCCATGTACCTCACGTTGTATCGTCCCTCCGTCTCGAACGATCCTCATGCGATTCTGACTCGCGCCGCTCCTCGCGACGGACGCGATCTCGAAGCACGCGCTTCGCGTTTTGAATACGCGCCTCTGCGCGGCCGTACTCGCGGTGCAGCCGGTTCGGGCAACCCCGCACTCGACCCCGTACAGATGAGATTCATCGGCGCGGCAGGAGAAGTGCTCGAACGGACGCGTGCCGACACGTCTGTCCGCGGTCGTCACGCGGCCGCCATCGCATACCTCGTCAGCGGACGACCCGGCGAAGCGTCGAGCCGTCTCAGAGAGATCGCGAGCAAAAGCGAAGACGCGTTGCTGTGGAGCGATCTCGCTGCGTCGTATTACACCGAGGCGGTCCAGCGCGACGATGTCGAACGACTGGCCGCGGCGCTGGCGGCCGCCGACTCGGCGTTGCGGATCGACGACCGCCTGCCGGAAGCGCTCTTCAATCGCGCTCTGATCGTCGAGCGCCTCGGTCTCACCAGCCTTGCCCGCGCCGCCTGGCAGCGTTATCTGGACGTCGACCCTGAGAGCCCGTGGGCCGCCGAGGCGCGCGAGCACGTCAGCCGGCTGTCCCAGTCGGCGAGTTTCGATCGAGATGCATGGCTGCAGCGACGCAACGCGTTCGCGGACGACGCGGACATCGACATGGCACGCGTATTCGCGCGGCGGTTCCCGGAAGACGCGCGGGCGTGGGGCGAAACCGAGCTGCTCGCTCGCTGGGCGGAAGCGACCGCAGAAGGCGACGCGTCTGAAGCCGCGAAGCGGCTCTCTGTGGCCCGTACCGTAGGGGAGGAACTCGTCCGGAGTGGCGGCGATGGCATGCTCGCGGCGGCAGTCGCGGCGATCGACGCGGCGGATGCATCACGGCAGCGAGCGTTGGCGCGAGCGCATCTCGCGTTTCGCGACGCGAGGACGTCGCACCTCAAAATGGATTGGCCACTGGCGCGGTCCGCGTTCGCCCGTGCGGCAAATGAGTTTCGGCGTGCCGGAAGTCCGGTCGAACAGGTTGCGCTGGGGTACATCGCACACATTCGGTACTTGGAACGCGACCTGGAGGGGGCGCGGATTCTGCTCGCACGGCTGGCCGCCGAGAGCGATGGGAAATTTATCGCGCAGCGTGCACGGCTCGAGTGGCAGCACGGTCTTCTCAGCGCGATGGAAGCGCGTTGGACCGACGCGATTCAGAGCTTCTCCAGCAGTATCGCCGGCTACGAGAAGATCGGAGAGATGGACAATGCGGCGTATGTGCGCAACGTGCTCGCCGCGGTCCACGACAGCATCGGCCAGCATGCGACCGCGCAGCGGCAGCGTCTGATTTCGCTGCGGGATGGACGGGAGGACCGCCACCGGCTCGAAGTTGCATTCGATGCCGCTGCGAACAGTGCCGCTCTCCGAGGCGACTGGCAGGAGAGTCTGTCGTTCTTGACGCTGGCGGCCGATCTCCTCTCCGGGACCCGCGACGAATCCGGAGTTGCGGACACGCTTCTGTTCCGCGCGCGCGTCGCCCTGCGCATGAAGCATGTCGCCGCCGCGAAGACGGACCTGCTCCGCGCGTCCGAGGCGATTGCGCACATTCGTGACCCGTTCCTCCGCGCGCGTGCCGAAGCGAGAAGCGCCGCGCTGCGCGCTTCGCTTGCCGCACCCGCGGAAGCGGTGCCGCTCCTCACGCGCGTCATCGCATCGCAGCGCGCGCGCACCGCGCCCGAGCAGCTCTCGGAGCTGTACCTGCAGCGCGGCCGCGCCCTCGCGGCGCTGAGGCGGCTGGACGAGGCCGCGTCGGACTTCGCTGCCGGCATTGACGCGATCCAGCACGACCACAGGGGCGGCCGTGGCGATTCGCTGCCCGAGACACGATGGGAACGCTCGGCGATCCAGCGGGAACTCTTTGAGGAGGCGATCGGGCTGGCGGTGACGCGAGGCGACAGCCGCACCGCACTCGCCTACGCAGAGCGCGCGCGGGGGATCGAGCCGATCGCGGTCCTCAGAGCCGCCGCGGATCCGACGGAGGTCATCGTTCAATACGCGGCGCTGTCATCGCGTCTAGTGATCTTCGTGGTCAAGGGTGATCGCATTCACGTCGCGGAGAGTCTCGTGACGCGCGACGATCTCGCCCGCGAGGTGGCAGAGTTTGCGAACAGCGCCTCGACGCGAAACGCCTCTGGTTTCCGGGACGCCGGAACCGCGCTTTACGCACGACTCCTCACGCCGATCGCTGACGAAATCGTCTCTGCCGGACGAATCGTGTTCGTCCCGGACGAGACGTTGCGCACCGTGCCATTCGCCGCGCTGGTGTCTCCCGCTCGCCGCTATCTCGTCGAGACGCACGTCGTCGTCGTTGCATCGAGCATGTCGGAATATGTCCGCCGCCGCGAGCAGCCGCGCAATGCCGATCGCGCAGGCAACCTCCTGCTCATTACCGCCTCTTCAGCCGAAGGTCGCGACCTCGATCTTCTGTACGCAACCCAATACGAGCGGGATGCAATCGCCGCTCTCTACCCGTATGGCAGAAAACTGATCACGCAGACTGTTGCGAATTTCGAAAAGAACGCCGCCGCGGCCGATGTGATCCACTTTGCGGGACACGCCATTGCGCCGAACGATGGCAGTATCGCTGCACTCGTGTCGAGCGAGGGCTCGCCCGTACTCCTGTCGGCCAACGACATCGCCGCGATGCGCCTCCGAAACACGCGCGTGGTCATACTGGCAGCGTGCAGTACCGACGCGAGCACCTCGTCGCTTGCACGTGCATTCGTGCATGCCGGTGTTCCGAGCGTGGTCGGGACGCTCTGGCCCATCGAGGACGCGGCGGCCAGCCAGTTCTTCCCGCGTTTTCACGAATATCTGGTGAGGGGCGAATCGCCGGCGGACGCGCTGCGCGCCACGCAGCTCGAATGGATCCGCCGCCCGAATGCGTCGCCTGGTATGTGGGCGGCTGTGCAGGTCATCGGTACCTGACGACCGGTAGTGTCCCGATAGTTCTGCAAAAAGAAAGGGCCAAAGAGGTCTCCTGTAAAGTTCAAGTCGCCAAACAAAAACGAGAACAGGAGAGAACTCGATGGCCCGGAAGAATGCTAACGCCGAAGTGACGGATGTGAAATCCC
>DASPNA010000161.1:0-22378 GCA_035626775.1 Thermoanaerobaculia bacterium | reverse complement strand
CAAAGCGCTTGACCACGCCGTGTGGCGACCAGCGCTCATAAAATCTACTCCTCTTACGGTTCGTGTGGCGGGCTGCGGAACATCTTCGCCGCTCATTCTAAACGGCTTACGGCTTTTCCGAAAGTGACAAAGCAGAATTAGTATCGCGCCGCCTGAACTCGTTTCTCCCGATCGGCACCTCTCGGGTATTTCTCTGAGGGCTGAGGGAGAAGCGAAAAAACGGCAGGGAAAGCTATAGGCGGCCGGGGCCGACGGCCCCGGACCCCATTGGTTGGCCCAGCCTCCGCGACACTTCTTTCCCAATTGGCGACACTGTGTGGTGGAGGCTGGGCCAACCCAATCGGGTCCGGGCCCGTTGGGCGCGGCTGTCGGAGGCCCCTCCCGGTCCTCGTGGAAGCGACCGCGCGCCAAGCCGGTTATCAGTTCGCCACACCACCGTAACGTTTGCAGCAGGCGCGCGTCCAAGTCGTGGCGGAGGAAAGCCTTAGATGCCTGAATTCATCCTCAGAGTAGGTACGCCGGACGGCGACGTGGTCGAGCGGCATGTGCAAGCCGGCTCGGTTCGCGCGGCGCGTGAGGAGATGCTGCGCCAGGGCATGCACGTGTTCGACGTCAAGCGCTCGAACCTCACCGCGCGCGACTTCGTGCCCCGCATCGGCAAAGCGATCTCGACCGAACAGTTCCTCCTCTTCAATCAGGAACTGCTCGCGCTCGTCCGCGCCGGCCTGCCCATCGTGCAGTCGCTCGACATCATGCTCGAGCGCCAGAAGAACGTCCGCTTCCGCACGATCCTCTCGGACATCCGCGAGAAGATCACCTCCGGCGTCGCGCTTTCCGATGCGTTCGCCAGCTACGGCGATCTCTTCCCTGCGATTTACTCGACCTCCATCCGCGCCGGCGAGCGCTCCGGCGATCTCGAAGGCGTGCTCCGCCGCTTCCTGCGCTATCAGAAGATGATCGTGACGCTGCGCAAGCGCGTCGTCGGTGCGATGGTCTATCCGGCCGTGCTGGTGGTGATGTCGTCCGCGATGATCTTCGTGATGCTCACGTTCGTCATCCCGAAGTTCGCCGAGTTCTTCACCGGCTTTGGCGCCGAGCTGCCGTGGTTCACCGTGCTGATGATCAACTTCGCCACGACGCTGCGCAGCAACATCGCGCTCGTCCTCGCGGCGACGGTGCTGGTGATCTTCCTGCTGCGGCGCTGGGCGCAGACGAAAAGCGGCCGCCTGCTCTGGGATCGCATCAAGTTGCGCATTCCGCTGGTCGGCGGCGTCTTGCACCGCTTCGCCATCATGCAGTTCACGCAATCGCTCGGCACGCTGCTCGGCGGCGGTACGCCGATGGTGCCGGCCATCGAGATCGCCTCACAGTCGGTCACCAATCAGCTCGTGGCCACGCGCATCGCCGGCGTGGTGCAGAACGTGCGCGAAGGCGAGCCGCTGTGGCGCTCGCTCGACACCACCGGCGTCATGAGCGACCTCGCCGTCGAGATGATCAAGGTCGGCGAATCGACCGGCGCACTGACGGAAATGCTCTCCAATGTCAGCGAGTTCTACGACGAGGAAATCGAATCCAGACTGTCCCGGCTCGTTGCGGCGATCGAGCCCGTGATCCTCGTGTTCATGGGCATCGTCATCGGCGTCCTGCTCTACGCCTTCTACCTGCCCCTCTTCCGTCTCTCCTCGGTGGGAGCAAATCAGTAATCCAGCAACACACGCAAAACTATGGTCGCCGATCCGAACCGCACGCTCTACAAGACCGCCGATCCCAACGGGGAGTCGGCCCGCGCCAGACGTCTGGCCGAGCAATATGGCTTCCCGTACGTCGATCTGGATCACTTCCAGGGCGATCACCAGCTCTTCCGCGACATCCCGCTCGACCTGATGATGCGCTATCAGTTCCTGCCGGAGCATCGCGAGGACGGCGCGATCTCGATCGTCGTCGGCGATCCGACGGACGTCCTCAAGCTCGATGAGCTGGAGTTGCTCCTCGGCGCGCCGCTCAAGGTGAAGGTGGCTTCACCCGCCGCCATCCGCGAAAAGCTGCAAAAGTCCGAGTCGACGCAGCGTGTGCTCGATGAAGCCACGGAAGGCTTCCGTATGCAGCTCGTCGCCGAGAACGATGACGGCGAAGAAACGCTGACCATCGACTCGATCACGGCGCAGGATTCGTCGCCGATCATCAAGCTGGTCGACTCCATCGTCTTCAACGCCATCCAGCGCCGCGCCTCGGACATTCACATCGAGACGCGCGACAACGAGGTGGTGGTCAAGTACCGCATCGACGGCGTGCTCTACGAAGCGCTCGAGCCGATCGACAAGCGCCATCACACCACGATCATCTCCCGTATCAAGATCATGTCGGAGCTGGACATCGCCGAGAAGCGCGTCCCGCAGGACGGCCGCTTCAAGCTGCGCATCACCGGACGCACCATCGACTTCCGCGTCTCGATCGTGCCCACCGCGCACGGCGAAGACTCGGTCATCCGCATCCTCGACAAGGAGTCGATGTCGAAGGAGTTCAAGAACCTGCGCCTGGACATCCTCGGCTTCGACGAGTCGATGCTGGCGCGCTTCCGCAAGTTCATCAAGGAGCCGTACGGCATGGTGCTCGTCACCGGTCCCACGGGCTCCGGCAAGACCACCACTCTTTATGCGGCGCTCTCCGAGATCCAGTCGCCGGAAGACAAGATCATCACCATCGAAGACCCGGTCGAATACCAGTTGCGCGGCATCACGCAGATCCCGGTCAACGAGAAGAAGGGTCTCACCTTCGCGCGCGGACTGCGCTCGATCCTCCGCCACGATCCGGACAAGATCATGGTCGGTGAGATCCGCGACGAAGAGACGGCGCAGATCGCCGTGCAGTCGGCGCTCACCGGCCACCTCGTCTTCACCACCGTCCACGCGAATAACGTCGTCGACGTCCTGGGCCGCTTCCTGAACATGAAGGTCGACCTCTACAACTTCGTCTCGGCGCTGAACTGCGTGCTCGCGCAACGCCTGGTGCGCAAGATCTGCGATCACTGCAGGCGCGAGGTGAAGTATCAGGACTCGGTGCTGCTCGAATCGGGACTGGATCTCGCACAGTTCCGCGCCACGACGTTCTATGAAGGCGCGGGCTGCATCGAGTGCAACGGCACGGGCTTCCATGGACGCGCGGCGATTTCGGAACTTCTCGACCTCTCGGATCGTATTCGTACAATGATTCTCGACCGCCGTCCCGCCTCGGAAATCAAGAAGGCCGCTCACGAGGAAGGCATGACCTTCCTGCGCGAGTCGGCTCTCATGAAAGTCAAGCAGGGACAGACCACCCTCCGCGAGATCAACAAGGTCACCTTCGTCGAGTAAAGCGGTCAACTGATATGGCTCGTTCCTTTCCACCAGACGTCGTCATCATCGATACCGATGCAATCGTGCACGCGCGCTTCGGCCGCGGGAAAGCCGGAATGCGTCTGGTGCATGCGAAGCCGTATCGCCTCGCGGCGGACACGTTCGCGTCCGCGATGGTGACGCCGCAGCTCGTGAGCGCGTCTTCGCTCACCGAAGCACTGCGCCGCATGCGCAACGAGACCGGCAAGTGGGACAAGGTCTCGCTGCTGCTCCCCGACTCGTGGTTCCGCATCAACATCGTCGACCTGCCGTCGCTCCCCGACCGCGAAGCCGACGCGCTCGACGTGGTCCGCTGGAGCCTCAAGCGCACGCTCCCGATCCCTCCGGAGCAGTTGCGCGTGTCGTACACCGTGCTCACACGCGAAGGACAGGCTGCGAAAGTGCTCGTGCTCTCGGCGCTCGACGAGACGCTGACCGCGCTCGAGAAGACCTTCGCTGCGGTCGGTCTCGACGTCGTGCTCGTCGAGCCGCTCGGCCTCAACATCTGGAACGCGATCACCACGCGCGAAGCGGAGACCACGGCCGACCGCCTCTTCCTCTACGTGCGCGATACCGAGTTCACGACGGCGGTGTTCCGCGGCGCGCAGCCGCTGTTCATCCGCTCGCGCAACCTGAGCAGCGAGCGCACGGTCGAGCAGGAGATCCGCCTCTCCGCGAACTATCTGCGCGACGCGCTCGCCGTCGACACGTTCGCCAACTGCTACGTCGCCGGACAAGGCGGCGCCGCTGTGCATGAGACGCTCGCCAGCGAGTTCAATACGAAGGTGCGGCCGGTGTCGCTGCGCGACTATATCCAGGACGCTCCGAACGATCTCCACCATCTCGACGCCGAGCTCACGGCCTGCACAGGAGTATTCACCGGGTGAAGCCTCTCCATCTCAACCTCGCATCGCGGCCTTACCGCGATTACCGTCCGGTCTACATCACCGTGGTGTTGATGTCGCTGCTGGCCGCGTTCCTGATGCTCAACAACGTCGAGACGTATTACCGCTATACGCGCGACACGCAGAGCACGCGCGCGAAGATCGCCTCGATCGAAGCGCAGACCCAGCAGGAAAAGCAGCGCAACGAGTCGGTGCAGCAACGCATCAAAGGTCTCGATCTCGGCCGCCTCGACGCGCAGACGAAGTTCGTGAACGCGAAGCTCTCCGAGCGCGCGTTCTCGTGGAGCGCTCTGCTCGACGAGCTCGAGTCCGTTCTCGCGGATGACGTGCGGCTCGTCTCCGTGACTCCGGCCTTCGGCAAGGACGGCGGCAACACGGGGTTGTCGCTCGAGTTCCTCTCGAAGTCGCCGGACGGGATGGTGCGCACGATCAATCGCATGCACGCCGACCCGCAGTTCCGCAATCCGTTCCCCAGCCGGCAGGCGCTCGTCGAAGACGGCACCTACTCGTTCAGCCTTTCGGTCGAATACGTTCCGCCGCCCGCCGGGAACGGCGTGCGCCTCGCGGAGGCATCGCGATGATCTGGCGCGAGAAGCGGATCCTGCTGATCATCCTCGCGCTCGTCCTCGCGGCGAACGCGCTGTTCTTCTTCACCTATCGCGTGCAGTATCAGACGCGCCTCGACACGCTCGATGCGCGCCTCGATCAGGTGCAGAGCGAGCTCGATCGGACGCGCGCCGCGCGCATTCGCGCCGAACAGACGCTGAAGAGTTATCGCAAGGTCGAGAACGACGTGCTGATGGTGTTCAACGAACACTGGGCCACGCAGCCGGAGCGATTCACGAAACTGTTCACCGAGGTGACCAGGCTGGCGATGGCGAGCAGCCTGGAGCCGTCGTCGTATTCGTTCGCCAAGGGCGAAGCGCGCCAGGTCTCCGGTGGCGGACGCGGCAAAGAAACCCTCGGCGCGAACGAAGTGAGCATCTCCTTCGGCGTCAGCGGAACGTACGAACAGATCCGGCGCCTGATCAACCTGCTCGAGCTGTCCCGCCAGTTCGTCATCATCGAAGGCATCAACCTCGCGGCCTTCGAAGGCAACTCGCTCACGCTCGACCTGCGACTGAAGACCATTTTCCGCGACGAACAGCCGAAGGGCCGCGCCGCGCAAAACCGGCTGTGATGGATTGGATGAACTGGAAAACCTGGACTGTCGTGGCGGTGGTGCTCATCGCCGTGTTCGCGATCTACACCTTCGCGGCGCCTGATGGCGGCGATCCGCCGTCATCGGCGGTGACTCCCGCCAACGGGAAGAGCACGCGCGTCGAGCCGATGCTCGCGCCGCCGGGAGTCGATCCCGTGCGCCTCGAGCTCCTCGACGCGGAGAGCGGCAGCTATAACAGCGACCGCAATCTGTTCGCGTACAAAGAGCCGCCACCCCCTCCGCCACCTCCTCCACCGCCGCCGGCGGCGCCGCCACCCGACCAGGACAAGGACGGCGTGCCGGACTTTCGCGACAACTGCGTGAGCGTCGCCAATCCGGATCAGCAGGACGTCGATCGCGATGGCATCGGCACGACGTGCGATGAGCCGGAGACACCGCCGCTGCCGCCGCCTCCGACGCCGCCGCAGTTCAACTGGAAGTTCATCGGCATGTTCGGGCCGGCGAGGAACCCGATCGCGACGTTCGCGCGCGACGGCGAGATCGTCAACGCACGGGCCGGAGAGATCATCGAAGGGAAGTTCATTCTGCGCCGCATCGGCATCGAGTCGGCGGAGATCGGGTACGTCGGATTCCCGCCCGACATCACGCTGCGAGTGCCGCTCGGCGCGCAGTGACGTTTTGTCACGCGCCGCGTCACAAGCTCAGATTCGGAAGACCAGGACTGATGAAATGAATCGACTGAAAACATTGACCGCGACATTGCTCATCTCGCTGACGCTGCTGTCGTGCGCGAGCTACAACGCGTACCAGAAAGCGCAGACCGCCGAGACGGCGAAGGATTGGGATACCGCGGTCATGCAGTACGAGCGCGCGCTCGAGATCAATCCGGAGAACCGCCAGTTCAAGATCGGCCTGGACCGCGCACGCCGCGAAGCCTCGCGCCTGCATTTCGAAAAGGGCAAGTCCTACCGCGCCGCCGCCGATCGTTCCACCGGCAACGAACAGCTCCGGCTCGCGCAGATGGCCGCCAACGAGTTCCAGCTCACCGTGAAGCTCGACTCCACCAACCAGTTCGCGGCCGTGGAGCTGGTGAAGGCCGTGGAGCTGATCAACACCATCAATCGCGCCGCCTCCGAGCGCGTCTCCATCGACGACATCAAGAAGCGCGCGCAGTCCGCGATCACCAAGGCGCAGCCGCCGCAGCTCAATCCCGCGTCGAACGATCCGATCTCGCTGACGTTCTCGCGCGACACACCGGTCAAGGACATCTATAAAGCGCTCGGCAACGCGTTCGGCATCAACGTCCTGTTCGATCAGGCCGTGAAGGACGACCGCATCACCATCGAGCTCCGCGACGTCACCGCCCAGGCCGCGCTCGAGCGCGTCATGCAGGCCGCGAATCACTTCTACAAGGTCCTCGACGAGAAGACCATCATCGTGGTACCCGACAATCCGCAGGCGCGCCGCGATTACGAAGATCTGGTCATCCGCACGTTCTATCTCTCGAACGGCGACGCCGAGCAGGTCACCAACGTGGTGCGCACGATGATCGAAGCGCGCAACGTGTTCCCGCTCAAGGCGCTCAACGCCATCACGATCCGCGACACCGCCGACAAGGTGCGCATCGCCGAAAAGATTATTCAGGCGAACGACAAGGCCAAAGCGGAGGTGGTCGTGCAGGTGGAGCTCGTCCAGCTCGACCTCAACCGCATCCGCGACCTCGGCCTGGCCATCTCCGGCTTCCCCGGCACGCAGGGCCTCGAGTCGTCGGCGACCGCACAGCCGAATCTCAACAACGCGGGCTTCAACCGCGGCACGCTGAACCAGATCGCGCAGGCAGTCGGCAGCCTCAATGATCTGCGCTCGAACGTGACCTTCGCCATTCCGACCGCCACGTATTCGCTGCTCAAGACGTACGGCAACAGCGAGCTGCTCGCGAATCCCGAGCTGCGCATCTCCGAAGGGGAGAAAGCGACGCTGCACATCGGTCAGCGCATCCCGGTTCCCGTCACCACGATCTCCGGCTACAACCCCGGCACGCAGACCGGCACGAACGCGAACCTCACCGTTCCGTACACCTCGTTCCAGTATCAGGACGTCGGCATCAAGGTGGAGATGGAGCCGCGCGTCCATCACAATCGCGAGGTCACGCTGAAGCTCACCGTCGAGGTCTCGAACCAGGGCGCGTCGGTGGAGTTCGCGGGACAGAACCAGCCCACGTTCGCGACACGCACGATCACTTCGACGATCCGTCTCAAGGACGGCGAGACGAACTTCCTGGCCGGCCTCATCCAGACCAACAAGATCCGCAGCGCCACCAAGACCCCGCTCCTCGGCGACATTCCGCTCATCGGCCGTCTCTTCACCGACGAGCACAGCGAGCAGACACGCACGGACCTCGTGCTGACGATGACGCCGCACATCATCCGCATCCCGGACATCACCGACGAAGACCTCGCGCCGATGTGGGTCGGCACCGGCAACAACATGACGTTCCGCGGCGTGTCGCCGCGCATCGAGTCGCAGAACGGCAGCGCCGATCCGTTCGTCGCGCCGCCCAGCACGCTCAATCCGGCCAACCTGCAACTCTCCAGCGATGGTGAGCCGGGCAACTACATCATCCCCGAGGGGACGGATGTGCCGCCGATGGCACCGGAGCAGCCGCCGCCGACGCAGGGCACGCCGCCGAGCGATCCCTTCCGCCGTCCGCCGCAGAACAACACGCCTGACGTGGCGAATCCGCCGTCCTCTTCGGAATCCGCGTCGCGCCTCCAGTCCGAAGCGGCTGCGCCGAACGCTGCATCGGCCACGATGCTGGCCACCGTCGATCCTGACACCGCCGCGTTGCGACTCGCACCGCGCATTGCACCGCAGCCTTCAACGCTCGCACTGAAGCCGGGCGAATCGAAGGTATGGGAAGTGATCGGAATGGATCTCGACGGCCTCACGACGTCGCAGCTCGTGTTCCGTTTCAATCCGCGCGCGATGTCGGTGACCGACGTGAACATCGGCGCCGCGATCGTGATGGATCTCAATGCGCCGCCGATCGTGAGCGTCAATCGCGATGCGGGAACCATCACGGTCACGCAGGGCGACGGCAAGCCGTTGCGCTTTACCGGCGGCGGTCAGGTGCTCGCGATCCGCGTGCATGGCGGACTGCCGGGCGATACGTTCCTGGTCATGGACAACCCCGATCTGCACACCGCCGGAGGACAGAGCATCGTCGCCGCCGTCGCCGGCGGGAGGGCGCGAGTTCAGTGATGCTAACGAACCTTGATCGACGAACGAGGACGAGTGCGGCTGGCGATGCCGTTCATCGTTCATCGTTCATCGTTCATCGTTGGATGCGCGGCTTCACGGTCGCGGAGCTCATCACCGTCGTGGCGATCATCGGCATCCTGGCTGCGGTCGCGTTGCCGGTGGCACGCTTCGGGCTGCGCCGTCAGAAAGAGATCGAGCTCCGCGATCGCCTGCGCAAGATCACCGACGCGATCGATCGTTATCACGAGCTGATGACGACCGCGAATCAACCGCCGCAGCCGGGCCAACAAGCGCCGCTCGTCCGTCCCGCGCAGATGCAGGCGCTCGGCTCCGAAGGGTATCCGAAGGATTTCGATGAGCTGCTCAAGGGCGTGACGATGTCGGACGGCAAGACCGTGCGCCTGATCCGCGAGCGCGATCTCGTCGATCCGATGACCGGACGCAGCGAGTGGCGCGTGCTGTCGTCGACCGATGATCCCGACTCCGCGTTCAGCGATACCTGCAAGCCGGGCGGCTCGTGCAGTACGGAACATCTGTACGAGATTCACTCGACCTCGACCGCCCTCGCGCTCGACGGCAAGACGCACTACAACGAATGGTGAGCTCCATGATCAACACGCAACTGAAAAAGACCCGCGCGGGCCGTTCCGGCCAGAAGGGCTTCACGCTCATCGAGCTCATCATCGTCGTCACGATCATTGGCATCCTGGCGGGCGTCGCCATCATGAATGTGCGCTTCGCGCAGCGGAAAGCGCGCGAAGCGGCCCTGATGGACAACCTGGCCACGATGCGCAAGGCCATCGACAATTTCTACGCCGACAAGCAGCGCTTCCCCGCCGATCTGAACGAGCTCGTGCCGAATTACATGCGCGCCGTTCCGAAGGATCCGATCACCAAGCAGACCGACTGGGAAGTGATCATGGACGATCCGCTCTCCGCCGAGACCGGCGACGGAGGCGAGCCCATTCCGTCGGAGACGGATCCCGAAGCGATGTCGCAACCGGGCGTCGTCGACGTGAAGAGCGTGGCCGAAGGAGTGACGCTCGACAATGTCCCGTACAACGAGCTCTGAGCGCAGCGGCGGACAAGAAGGGTTCACCCTCGCCGCGCTGATCGTGATCCTGACGATCATCCTGATCGTCATCGCCTACACCGTTCCCGCGCAGTGGTCGATGGTGATGAAACGCGAGCGCGATCGTCAGACGATCTTCCTGATGAAGCAGTACGCGCGCGGCATCCTGCGCTGGCAACAGAAGCACAACAACACGGCGCCGACGAGCCTGCAGCAGATGCAGGACGCGCGGAAGCCGCTCATGCTGCGCAATGGCGGCAAGTGGCCCTGCCCGCTCACCGGGAAGGAAGATGACTGGATCCTCGTCCCCGCGCAGGCGGTGATGCCGGGCGGGCAGGTCGCGCCAGTCACCACGCCGAACGGACGCAACCCCGCCACAAACCCGCAGCCGCAGCCGCAACCGGCCGGCGCGCGTCAGCCGAGCAAGCTGAATAAGGATCTGTCGCCGAAGGATTACGTCGGGCCGTTCGTCGGCGTCCGCCCGAACGCGGCCGGCAGGAGTTTCATCGCACTCAACGGCGCCGAGGATTACAGCGAGTGGGTATATACGGTGATGGATCTGCAGCAGGAGATCGCCATGCGCCAGGCGGCAATGGCGCAGCCGTAGAGTGCGCGAAAAAAAAGGATGCCGAATCGACGACTTTTCTTTCTCGCTCTTTTCGCTCTTGTTGCGCTCAGTTCCGCCGCTCAAACGACGGTCCAGGTCATCCCTCCAAATCCGACCTCGTTGGATTCCGTGAGGCTCCGAGTCGTCCGCTCCGCGGGATTTCTCTCATCCATCGAACCACAATGGACGGGAAACCACGTTCGCATCGACTTGACCCTGGACTGCCCGATCGTCTGCCCGGTCACGACGTCTGAAGACCTGCCGGCGCTCCTCGCCCTGTGTGCGTTTCTCGCGGGTGCGGGATGGCTTTACATTGGACGACAGACCTGATCGCGATGCGGCCGCTCCCCGGTCGTCCACTACAATCCGCGGCGAATGACTCGAAACGCCTCCCCCTGCTTCAAAACAACGCTTCCTTCGGGACTCACAGTCCTCGTCGAGACGCTGCCCTACGTCCGCTCTGTTGCCTTTGGCTATTACCTGCGCAGCGGCTCCGCGGTTGAGTCCGAAGAGCACGGCGGTGCGTCGCATTTTCTCGAGCACCTCGTCTTCAAAGGAACCGAGCGGCGCAACACCCAGGAGATCGCGCAGGTCATCGATCAACTCGGCGGCGACGTCGATGCGTTCACCGGCAAGGAGTACACCTCCTTCTACGCACACGTGCTCGACGAGCAACTCCCCACCGCGCTCGATCTGCTCACGGAGATCGTCACCTCGCCGCGCTTCACCAATGACGACGTGGAGATGGAGCGCGGCGTCATCCTCGAAGAGATCAAGATGGTCGAGGACACCCCGGACGATCTCGTTCACGAGATCTTCGTCACCGCCTTCTGGCCCGACCACCCCCTCGGCCGCCCCATCCTCGGCACCGAAGAAACGATCGCGAAACTGCCGCGCACGAAAATCATCGAGCACTATCAGGAAACGTTTCAGCCATCGAACGTGATCTTCGCGGCATCCGGAAACGTGACGCCCGACGACGTGTTGCCATTCCTCGAGAAGCACTTTCCCGCCAGCGGCCGCGCGCCGTTTCGCAATGAGTGGAACGCGCCGACGCCGAAGCAACACGTGATCCTCCGCGAAAAACGCGAGCTCGAACAGGTCCACCTCTGCCTCGGCTCACGCGGCTTCCCGCAACAAGGCCACGAGCGTTATGCCGCCGCGCTCTTCAACGCCGTCCTCGGCGGAGGGATGTCCTCGCGCCTCTTCCAGCGCATCCGCGAACAGGAAGGTCTCGTCTACAGCATCGCGTCGTATCACAACGGTTATCTGCACGGCGGCTACGAAGCCGTCTACGCCGCATGCGCGCCACGCAATCTCAAGCGCGTGCTCGATCTCACACTCGCCGAGATGAAGAAGATCAAGACAGAAGGCGCGACCGCCGAGGAGCTCGCGGGCGCGAAGCTACACCTGAAGGGCTCGATCCTGCTCTCGCTCGAGTCGACTACCAGCCGCATGTCCGGCATCGCGCGACAGGAGTATTACTTCGGCCGGCAGTTCACCGCCGATGAGATCATCCAGCACATCGACGCGGTGACGCTCGACGATATTCAAAACGTCGCGCGCTCGATCGTCGATCCCGAGTCACTGTCCCTCACGCTGCTCGGCAATCTGAAGAATCCCGGCATCGACGCGGACCTGCTGCGCGAAGCGGTGGCGTAACGGGAAACGACCCGCTACCGCGGCAGTCTGCGCAGTCCGCGTGTCGACGAACTCCACCTGCACGCCGGGCTTCAGGCGATGCGCGACGTCGCGCGCATCCCAGTTCGTCAGGCGCACGCAACCGTGCGAGGACGCGTAGCCGATCGAGTCGGGGTCGGACGTCCCGTGAATCCCAAAGTGCGGTTTGGATAAGGCGACCCATACGACGCCGACGGGCGAGTTCGGTCCGGGCGGAAGATTCGCTTCCGGATCGCTGTCGGGCACCTCGTGGAACAGCGTGGGTTGATAGTGGAAGTGCGGATCGAACGTGATCTTCCTGACCTCCACCGTTTCGCGCGGCGACGGATCGTACTTCGAGCCGAGCGTGGTCGGTCCGTGGAACACCAGATTGCCGGCCGCGTCGAACGCATTGAACGTATTGCCTCGGATCGAGATCGAGACGCGCGCGATGTCGGGGCGATCTGCGGTGATTGCCTCGCGCACGTTCGGCACCCATAACGTCGATCCCGCGTTGAGCGAGCCGAAATCCGTGTCGGGATTGAGCAGGTCGAGAAACTCGGTGGTCGTGTGGAACCGTTCCGCGAGCTTTTCCTTCTTTGATTCATAGCACAGACAATCGAGCTTCGCCTTGTCGTAGACGTCTTCCGGTACCGACACGAACGGACCCTTCACGTCTTCGTCGGTGAGCGTGTGCTGCACGATCGCCTGCGCTCCCCCCGCATTCGCCGCGAGCGCGCGGAACGTCGCCTCGTCGAGCGCGCCGGGCTCCGCGGCCTGGATGCCCCGCGAGCGTTGGAACCACCATAACGCGATCGCACTGTTGCGCCCCCAGCGTCCATCGAGCGCGCCGACCGAGAAGCCAGCGCGATCGAGAAAGACCTGCGTCTTCACCACCGACGGTCCGGACACGTCGCCTTTGATCGGCACGACCACCGGCGCATTGTTGATCGCGTTCGGATCGAGACCCTTCAACGTCTCCTTGCCGTTCGGCACGAACGTCACCTTCACCTCGGCCGGCGGCGGACCTTGTGGCGCTCCCGCGCGCGCTTCGCGCAGCGACTCGAGCTGGCGCCACTGCTCGTCGAAGCGTTCCTTCTCGCGCGCGGCGGGATCGTCGCGCTCACCGAGCGGTACCGCGGCGTCGATCGCATCCGCTGCTTTGTCGACCGCCTTCGTCGCGGCAGTCTGCGCGCGCGCGCCGGCGTCCTTCACTTCCTCTTTCGAACATCCGAGCGCGACGATGAGGATCGCCGCGGCGGCCATCATTTGCTTTCCCATGAGTCTGTTTCTTAGCTAGGGGCGTGCCCGGGACAAGTACCTCGGAGTACCTCGGAGTTCCTCGGAGTACCTCGGCAGGGGCGAACTTCCATCTCCTCCGAGGAACTCCGAGGTACCCGAGGTACTCCGAGGTACTCATCAAGGTACACTTTTCGCGGTCGTGATCACGTATCTGAAAGTGCGCAACCTGGCCATCGTCGAAGAGCTCGCCATCGAGCCGGGAGCGGGGCTGAACGTTCTGACCGGCGAAACGGGCGCCGGCAAGTCGCTGCTGATCGATTCGCTCGAGTTTCTGCGCGGCGCGCGCGGGTCGACCGAGATGATCCGCGCCAGCAGCGATCGCATGACCGCCGAGGCTGTCTTCCAGTTGCCGACGAGCGTGCGGAAGGAGCTCGACGAGTTAGGAATCGAGTGCGAGCCGAGCGATGGCGGACTCGAGCTGATCGTGCGTCGCGAAATCGCCGCCGGCGGACGTGCGCGCGTGCTCGTGAACGGCTCCCCGTTGTCCGTGCGCGAGCTCGGAGACGCGATGGATGCGGTGCTCGAGATCCACGGCCAGCACGAGTCGCATCAGCGAGTTGCAGGGCAGAGCTACCGCGAGCTCGTCGACGAATACGGCAATCACTTCGCGCTGCTCGAAGCGACGCGCGACGCGCACGCCGATTGGAAACGCGCTGCCGATCAACTGCACGAAATGACCGAGGCGCAACGCGATCGGACGCTGCGGCTCGATCTCCTGAAGTACCAGGTCGACGAGATCTCCACGGCGAAGCTCGATCCTTCCGAAGACGAAACGCTGCGCGGCGAGAAGTCGGTGCTCAGTCACGCGCAGGAAATGATCGCGGCGACGTCGGGCGCGTTTCAGCTCGTTGATGAGGACGAGAGCTCCGCGATCGCGCAGCTCGGACGCGCATTGCACCTGCTGCAACCTCTGACGAAACAGATCGACGACATCGCGCAGCTTTCGTCCGAGTTGCAGGACGTGCTCTACCGCCTGCAGGATCTGGGACGCTCGCTCGGAGATCTCGCGGAGAACACGCGCCACGATCCGGCGCGTCTCGAACAGATCGAAGACCGCCTGGTGACCATCGATCGCCTCAAGAAAAAATATGGCGGCTCGCTCGAAGCCGTCCTGGAACACCTCGGCCGCGCGCAGGATGAGTACGAACGCCTCGCCGACTACGAGGCGAATGTCGAGAAACTCCAGCAGGCCGAGGCGACGCGGATGAGTGCGTATCGCAAGACGGCGGAGAAACTCAGCGCCGCGCGCAAAAAAGCCGCGCGTGCGTTCGAGCAGGCCATCCAGAAGGAGCTGAACGACCTGGCGATGGAGCGCACGACGGTGAAGGTCGAGGTGAGTGCGCGCGACAGTGCGCCTTCGCCGGACGGCATCGATCGCATCGACATCCTGATCGCGCCGAATCGTGGCGAGGAGCCGAAGCCAATGCAGCGCATCGCGTCAGGCGGAGAGCTGTCGCGCATCCAGCTCGCGATCGCGGCAGCGCTGTTCCGCGCGTCCACACGCGCGGCGGCGGCGACGCTCGTGTTCGACGAGATCGACGCCGGCATCGGCGGACGCGTTGCGGAAGTGGTCGGGCGCAAACTGCAGCAGCTCGCCGCGCGCAATCAGGTCATCTGTGTGACCCACCTGCCGCAGATCGCGAGCTTCGGAGCGACGCATTTCTATGTCTGGAAGGAAGACGCCGCCGGACACACGCGCGCGCGCATTCGCCGGCTCGATGATGCCGAGGAGCGCGTGGGTGAGCTCGCCCGCATGCTCGGTGGCGAGAAAGTCTCAGCGTCGGCCGTCGCCCACGCGCGCGAGCTGCTGGCGGCATCGACGAACGCATGACCCGCCGCTGGCAGATCGCCGATGCGCCTTCGACGCTGCAGCTCAACGAGATCGCGAAGGTCCTCATGAGCGGTTCCGTCGTGCTGATGCCGACCGACACGATCTACGGATTGCACGCGCTGGCGACGAACGAAGACGCGGTCGCGCGCGTCGCGGACATCAAAGGCCGCGAGGAAACGAAACCGTTCATCGTCCTCGCGTCATCGATCGAGCAACTGGAGCCGCTCGGCATCATCGCGGAACGCAAAACCCTGCACGCGCTCGCTTCGATCTGGCCTGCGCCGCTCACCGCGATCCTGCCGCTCCGTGAATCGATCGCAGCCAGTCGCGGAGCGTCGACGCTCGCGGTGCGCATCCCCGCGCTCGAGTGGCTGCGCGAGCTCGTCGCACGCACCGGTCCCCTGGTTTCGACGAGCGCAAATCGCAGCGGCGAACGCGCCGTCGACGACCCGAATTTTCTTGCCCGCGACTTGCAGGAACAGCTCGACGCCGTCGTCGACGGAGGCGTCCGAAACGGGGAACCTTCGGCGATTCTGGACCTTACGTCAGGCGAGCCGCACTTCCTGCGCGAGGGTGAAGAATCGTTTACACAGAAAGTGTGGAAAACGCTGCGGAAAACGCTGTGAAAATCGCTCAGACCCGCAAAAATCAGCCGGTTTCAGCTCTTTGCACACAACGCTGTGCGAATCGGGCTAAGTGATTGATTCCGCTCATCTTCACAATAAAAAGCCTCATCCGTATCCAAGCACGAATTGGCTCTTGACAAAGATGCCCACCGCGCGTTGCGGCTGATTGTGTAATGCGCACGGCCAAAACCGCCCTGTTGTCAGGTCCTTCACAGGGAGTTGACACGTTTCGCACGCTCAGAGGAACCAGCGCATCGCCAGAGTGGCCATGCCCAGGAAGAGGAAAAAGCCGCCGGTGTCGGTGAACGTCGTGACGAAGATGGAGGAGGCCACCGCGGGATCGAAACCGAAGCGTTCCAGCACCAGAGGAACCAGTCCGCCCGCGATCCCGGCAATGACCAGGTTGCCGCACATCGCCAGCAGCAGGATGCCCGCGAGCACCCACTGTCCCGTCCACACGCCGACGATGAGTCCGGTGATCGCGCCGATGGCGATGCCGTTCGCGAGGCCCACCAGCAACTCTTTCCAGATCGCGCGCAGACCGCCGCGCCAGTCGATCTCGCCGAGGGCGAGTCCGCGGACGAACACGGTCAGGGTTTGCGTGCCTGCATTGCCGCCCATGCCGGCGACGATCGGCATGAACGCCGCGAGCGCCGTCCATTTCTGAATGGCGGGCTCGAACATGCGCACGACCGATGACGCGATGAACGCCGTCACCAGATTCACCGCCAGCCACGGGAAGCGCGTGCGCCACGTTTCGCGCGCAGGCGTCGTGACGCGCTCGCTGATGTCGACGCCGGCGAGGTGCAGCAGGTCTTCTTCCGCCTGCTCCTGAATCACGTCGAGGACGTCGTCGACTGTGACCACGCCGACGAGCCGGTTCTGCGTGTCGACGACCGGAATCGAGAGCAGGTCGTACTTCGAAACGAGCTGCGCGACTTCTTCCGGACTGGAGTCGATCTGCGTGCGCACGACGCTCTGCACCATGAGGTCTTTGAGCTGCGCGTTCGCGTTCGCGAGGATCAGGCTGCGCAGCGAGAGCACGCCGACGAGGTGACTGTCGGCGTCGATGCAGTAGACGTAGAAGAAGGAGTCCTTGCGCGGATACTGGCGGATGGCCTCGATCGCCTGCGCGACCGTAAGCTCCTCGTCGAGTGCGAGGAACTCGGTGTTCATCAGCGAGCCGGCGGTCTCTTCTTCGCCTTCCAGCAGCGATTCGAGCTTCGCGCCTTGCGTGGCGCCGAGGAGGTCGAGGATGCGCGCGCGGCGTTCTTCGTCGAGCGTGTCGAGCAGGTCCGCCGCGTCGTCGGGAGCGGACGAGCTGCAGATCGACGTCAGCGTCGGATCGTCGAGGGAATCGAGGATCTCCTGCAGATCGCTGTCGTCGAGATCGAGCAGCGCGCGCGCCGCCTTCCCCGATTCGATCAGCAGCGAGAGGATGCGCCGCCGGTCTTCCTCGAGCAGCAGCGGCAGTACCGGCGAGAGGTCCGCGGGCAGCGTCTTTTCGATGATCTTGCGGAGCTGCGGATAGGCGCCGTGCCGCAGCAGCTTCGTCAGCAGCTGCTGGTACGAACGCGCATTGGAAGGCGCGTTGTGCGGTGCTGGAGCGCGCGTCGCCACGGTGGCGCATCGTAATGGACAAAGGAGTGCGATACCAGCGATAGAATCGCCGCGTCATGACCACGACTACCGCGCCCGAACCGCAAACAAAAACAACGCCGCAAGCCAACGCCCGCCAGTTCGTCAACTTCATGTTCTTTCGCGTCGCTCGCGCGTTCCGCGCGCTCCCCGCGCAAGAAAAAGCCGACGCAAAAAAAGAATTCGCCGAGATCCTCGGCCGCTACACCAGTCCGATGTTCGTGCTGCCCTACTCCACCGTCGGCCTCAAGGCGGGCATCGACTTCATGTTGTGGCGCATCGGCTACGACCTCGACCCGTTCCAGCGCATGGCCGCCGATTTCAACAAGTCCGTGCTCGGCCGCTACCTCGATGTGCCCGCGTCGTATTTCGCGATGACGAAACACTCGCAGTACGTCGACGAGCACGTGCATGAAGGACAGGAAGGGCGACGTCTGCGCATCGTGCCCGGCAGACGACCGTTCCTCTTCGTCTATCCGTTCGTGAAGACGCGTGACTGGTACCTGCTGCCGATGTCGGAACGGCAGCGGATCATGAACGAGCACATCGCCATCGGCCACAAGTACCCGCGCGTGAAGATCAACACGACGTATTCGTTCGGCCTCGACGATCAGGATTTCGTGGTGGCGTTCGAAGCGGATCAGGCCGACGAGTTCCTCGATCTCGTGCAGGAGCTGCGCGAGACGGAGTCATCAAAGTACACGGTGCGCGACACACCGATGTACACCTGCCGGCGTGCGGCGATCGAGGAGATCCTGGATAGTCTCGGGTGACCGAGCATTCTTCGCGTTTCGCTCGAGTGGCGTGGTCCTTAGTTTCAGAGTCTCAGAGTCTCAGAGTCGCAGAGGGTCGGCCTCATGAGCAGCGCCTGAGGGATACCCTCTGAGACTCTGAGACTCTGAGACTCTGCGACTCTGAGACTCTGAGACTCTGCGACTACATCCTCGCGAAGCGGCCGCCTTCAATTTCGGTTATGCTGTTATGCCATACGAAAAACCGGAGGCTGTCATGATCGTAGCGCTTCTCCTGGCCATTCTCATCGCGCCGCTTGCGGCGGCGCACACCGGCGATGAACGCCCGGTCGGCGACGTGATCATCGGCCCCGCGCCCTATAGCAACGGTCCGACTTCGGTCGCCAGCGACGGCGACGGCTTCTTCGTCGTGTGGCGCGACACCCGCGACGGCGATGCCATCCTGGCGAAACGAATCGCGCACGACGGCACCCTCATCCAGTCCGGAATCGAGATCGTGCGCAGCGCGCCGCTCGCGTCGACGTCCGAACCGAAAGTCGTCTGGACCGGCTTTTCATACGCCGTGTTCTGGAAAAGCAGCACGTACAGCGAGGGATCGCCCGAATGGTCGATCTGGGTCGCGCGGTACAACCGCGACGGGATTCTCGTCGACGGGCGACACATCGTCGTGGAGCGCACGCGTGAACTGCACTCGGTCGCATTCAACGGAACGCATTTCCTGCTCTCGTACCTCGATCCATTCGGACTGCGGCCGCGCGCGTGGCTGCTCGACGTCGACGCAAAGCCGTTGAAGCATCTGCTCCTCGCCGATGTGGAGGTCTTTCCCGGATCAGGCATGGCCTCGACGGCGAAAGGCTCCGAATTCCTCGTCGCGTGGGAGGACTGGGATCCGGAAGTGTGGGACGTCGTCCACGCGATCCGCATCGATGGAAGCGGCGACGTGCAGGGCAGCGTCCGCAGGATCGGAGAGGGAAGGTATCCGAAACTCGCCAGCGACGGCGCGAAGTACCTGCTCCTCTCGAAACATCGATACGAGAACGAACCGTGGGTGAGCCGGATCGTCAGCGGCGATCTCTCGCAAAGCTCCGCGCCCCGGATCGTGCCGAACACCACCGCGTATAACGCTCCCACCGTCTTGTGGCATCGCGACCGTTACCTGTTGATGAACCGCGATCTCCTGATGCTCGACCGCGAGGGCAACGCCATCTCCGATGTTGCCGCTTTGCTGAACGATCCAGCGGGACAGCCAATCAGTCCATCCGCGGCCGCCAATGCGAGCTCGCGATTGATGGTCACATGGACCTCGTGCTGCTTCGGGACAGACACGGCGGCGATTGCACGTCTCTTCGACGGTCATCCTCCGGTAGCCTCAACGCCGAACGTTCTGCTTTCGGCCAGTGCAAATCGGCAGATCGATCCCGACATCGCCCACAGCCGGTCCGGCGAGCTCGTGGCGTGGCGCGAGCGCGACGGCGTTTATGCGACCCGCGTCGACGGATTCGGCGTCAGCGTCGATGGCCGCGGCATCGAGCTCTCGCGCGATCGCATCACCGGTCCGCCGCGCGTTGCGTTCAACGGCACCGACTACGTCGTGACGTGGCGTGAACAGAACTCTGTCGAGGTGCGCTTCATCTCGCCGTCGACGGGACTGCGTTCCGAACGCATCCACATCGATGCCGCCGGATTCGACGCCGGCGTTGGTCTCGCGGTCGCTGCGGACGCGGCGTATGTCGCATGGACGGCCGAAAGAGTCTGGCTTTTGCGCATCGATCGACAAACGCGCGCTGCCGACGGAGTTGCACTCCCGATCTCGCCGGAGGGAGCCGGTGTGACCGACGCGACTGTCGCCTCGAACGGCTCGCAGTTACTGGTCGCGTGGCACGAAGTCACCGAGTCGTACGGCTACCCGTACGGTTGGTCGTCTGACATCGTCGGCCGCACCTGGGCCGCGCGTGTTACCGCGAACATGACGCTTCTCGACGCCGCGCCCATGCACCTCGGCGACAACGGCGAGGCCTATCCCCACGCGATCGGCATCGCTTCGAATGGAAGCGACTGGCTACTGACGTGGCTCGGATCGGCGTACGACCACGAGACGCACTCGAGTGCGCAAAAGATCGTTGCACGCCGCGTTCTGCAGAACGGAACGATCGAAGGCAACAAGCCGGTCGCGATCGCCGCCGGCGTCGCGTCGTCGCTGCTGTGGACCGGAACGGATTACGCGATCGCACGCAAAGACAACCAGGCGCGCCTTCACCTCGGCCACATCGCGAGCAATGGAGCGCTTGCGATTCAACGCGACCGCGAGATCACGGCGACGGAATCGTCGCAGGAGCGAGTCGGTCTGACGCTGATCGCCAGCCGGCCGGCGATCGTGTACGCGCGCATGTCGCGCGCACCCGAGCATGGGAATGTCGAGCGCGTATTTCTGCGCCTGCTGCCGGGAGCGCCGAAGAGGCGCGCGGTTCGATGAAAGCCGCCGGACGACGCTAAACCTCGTCCTCGCCGCGCTCCGTCTCAACCGCCGGCCGCTCCACCTCATGCAGCCCGCCTTGGTACGTGCCGCCGCCGGTGGTGCCGAACACGCCGCCTTCGCCTTCCGGCACGCCGTAGCGGCCGGGGCCGGTGCGCGCGGCTTCGTCGTAGCCTTCGTTGGTCGGATCGTTCTTCTCGCGCGGCGGCGTTGCGCCTTCCGCGGTGTAGTCGATGTCGTTGTCGCGATCAGTGGCCATAATGCAGCTCGACAGTGCAAACGCCGCTCCCGGTCGACGGGCTCATCGATCGCGTCGTCTCGCTCGTGCGCACGGAGCGGCGCGCGGTCATCGTCGCTCCTCCCGGCGCCGGAAAAACGACACGCATTCCGCCTGCGCTGACCGCGCTCGGACGCACGATTCTGCTGCAGCCGCGCCGCGTCGCCGCTCGTACGCTCGCGCGCCGCATCGCCTTCGAGCGCGGCTGGAACATGGGTGAAGAAATCGGCTGGCAGATCCGCTTCGAGCGCCGCTTCAGCGATCGCACGAAACTGCTCGTCGCGACCGAAGGCATCCTCACCGCGCGACTGCAATCCGATCCGCTGCTGAGCGACTTCAACGTCGTCATCCTCGACGAGTTCCACGAGCGCAGCATCCACGCGGACCTCGCGCTCGCGCTCGTGAAGCAGGCCGCTGACACGCGCGACGATCTCGCCGTCGTAGTCATGTCCGCCACCATCGACGCCGCACCCGTCGCGCAGTTTCTCGGCGCGCAGGTTTTAGAGATCGACGCGCGGCGCCACCCGATCGAGATCCGTCACGCGGACCTGCCGATGGTGCGCGCGATCGAGCAGGTTGCGCGCGACGCGAAGGGTCACATTCTCTGCTTCCTTCCCGGCGCACGCGAGATCGAAGAGGTCCGTCGCGCCATTCCGAACGCGCTTCCGCTGCACGGTTCGCTGCCGGTCGAGCAACAGGAACTGGCACTCGCACCGTCACGCGAACGCAAGATCATTCTCGCCACGAACGTCGCCGAGACTTCGCTGACCGTCGAAGGCGTCACCGACGTCATCGACTCCGGCACGCATCGCACGCTTCGTTTCGATCCGAACACTGCCGTCGATCATCTCGTCCTCGAGCAAATCTCGCTCGACTCAGCCGATCAGCGCGCTGGTCGCGCAGGTCGCACCGCGCCCGGCCGCGCACTGCGATTGTGGGACGAGCGGATGATCCTCCGCCCGCAACGCGAGCCCGAGGTCCGGCGCGTCGATCTCGCCTCGGCTGTCCTCGACATCATCGCGTGGGGCGGCGATCCGCGTACGTTCGAATGGTTCGAGCGCCCGCCCGGCTACCGCATCGATGCCGCCATCGAGCTCCTCCGCCGCCTCGGCGTCACCGACTCGCGCAGCGCCGCGGAGCTGCGTCGCATTCCGCTGCATCCGCGTCTCGCGCGCGTACTTCTCGATGGTGGCGAAGCGGCGGTGCGCGTCTGCGCGTTGCTTTCCGAGGACGTTCGGAACATCGGCAGCGGCGACGCGCTGACCTTGGCGGATTCGCCACGTCTCGATTTCGCGGTGCGTGAGCTGTCGCGTCACGCACCGAAACACAAACGCGATGTGCGGCGCGCATTACTCGCCGGCTATCCCGATCGCGTGGCCATGCGTCGCGAGCCGAATTCGTTGCGCCTTCTCTTATCGAGCGGCACCGGCGCCGCACTCGCG
>DASPNA010000160.1:0-9211 GCA_035626775.1 Thermoanaerobaculia bacterium | reverse complement strand
CACAGGACTTGGAAAACGCCGGCAAACTGCCGCCGGCGTTTTCCACATCTCCCACAGCGCCTGCTGCTAGGAAGAAAGAGACGAGGAGAACGACCGGAGACCGACCATCCCACTTTTTGCAGAACTTGACAGACACAACTTCGGCTCGTTGTGTCTGTCAAGTTCTGCAAAAGTGAGGAGGTGATCTCTGGTTCGGTCTCCTTCGCGTCTTTTTCTCTAGCAGCAGGCGCTGTGGGAGCGGTGGGAAACGCCGGTGGCAGTTTGCCGGCGGTTTCCAAGCCGTGTGGGAAGGCGCGGCTTCATCGCGGCTTTCCACACGGCGGCAGCTTCCATAGCGCGGTTCTCAGGCCGCGACCTCACGCAGCAGCAGCTTCTTGTGCTCAGCCAGCAGATCCATGTTCAGGTAGCGTGTGGCCTCGATCCAGTTCTCGTCGATCTCGACGGCCAGGGCCCGGACCAAGCGCAGGCAACTCGCATCATTCGGGAAGATGCGCACGACGTGCGTGCGGCGCTTGATCTCCTCGTTGAGGCGGTCGAGCATGTTGGTCGATTTCATGTGTTTGTGATGCTCGGCCGGTAACCGGTAGAACGTGAGTGTCTCGTCGATGTTCTGCTCAACCCAGTCGCACAGCTTCGGATACTTGGCCTGCCACTTGGTGAGCCAACTCGCCAGATCGCGCCGTGTTTCGCCGACATCGCGCCGTCCGTAGATCCAGCGCAACTCGTGCAGACAGTCGTGGTCACGCCGGCGCGGGAGGTAGTCGAGCGCGTTGCGCAGGAAGTGGACGTAGCACCTCTGCCATGCCGCATCGGTGAAGACCTCGCGGATGGCCGCCTTCAGGCCAGCATGATCGTCGCTGACCACGAACTCGACCGAGTCGAGTCCTCGTTCGCGCAGTCCGCAGGAATTGGGTCCAGCTGTTCCGGCTCTCCCTCTCGGCCAGCTCCATCCCGAGGATGCACCGCCGCCCTTCGTCGTTGATGCCGATCCCGATCAGCACTGCCCGGCTCTGGATCGTCCCATGCTCGCGGATGCGTTCGTACCGCGCATCGACGATCACGTATCGGTACGCTTCCTCGAGCTGTCGCTTGGCGAACGCTTCGAGCTCGTGATCCAGCTTCTTGGTGATCTCACTGATCGAGCTGGCGCTGAATGAATGGCATCGCGGTCGCTATACATCACGACCAACGCGCGGCGCGCTAACATTCGCCTCCCATGCGTCCGTTCCTGGTTCTCCTCGTTCTGCTGATCCTCTGCTCCTGCGCGACCACGCCGGCGCCCGCGCCGAGCGCGCCACCAGGCACACCCGCGCCGCCTCCGGCAACACCGCAGGAGACAGTGACCGGAACGGTCTACGTGACCGCTTCCGCGCTTAACGTGCGTAACGAGCCGTCCATGGAAGCCGAAGTCATCGCCAGCGCGAAGCAGGGAACCGCGCTCGGCGTCGTGCGCAGCGATGCGAGCTGGACGCGCGTGCGGCTCGCCGACGGCACGGTCGGGTGGGTGTCATCGCGCTATGTCGCGGACGAGCGGGTCGCGGCATCTCGGCGCGAGCAGACGAAGCGCGGTGGCTGTCCGCCCGACTCCGACTACGCCTTTCTCGAGGCGCCGACGCCGGGATTTTCGGAGTTTGGCGCGCACGGGCTGGTGGTAGTCGAGGCGACCGTGAACGCGCGCGGCATCGTCACCGGAACGAAGCTCATCTCGAACGGCACCGGCGATCCCGCGCTCGCTGAGATCGCCGAGCGCGAGATCAGGAGCTCGAAGTTCTCGCCGCCGATTCAGGACTGCCAGCCGCGCGCGTTTTTCTTTACGTACCGCCGGACCTTCTAGTCCTTCTCGATGGTGATGTTGCCGTTCGCGTTCACGAGGTCGAGCTTGCAACCGCCCTTGCCGATCGTGCCGACCATCGTCTCGTCGGTCATGCCGTGCGTGAGGATCGGAATCTCGCTGCTGATCCGGCCGAACGACGTCCGCGCGTTCACCGCGTAACCCGACCCCTCGGGCAACGCCACCTTGATCGAGCTGAAGTTCGTGCGCAGCGACACCGGATGGCACGCGCCGCCGCGCATCCCCGTGACGGAGATCGCGCCGTTCGAGTTCGTAACGTCCACGCCGCCGTTCACGCCCTCGACGAACACGGACCCGAAGCTCGAGCGCACTCTCGCGCCGCCGCCGATCTCTTTCAGCGTCACGCTGCCGTTGTTGGCCGAGACGTTCGCGTCGCCCTTCACGCGCTCGGCGCGCACGGCGCCGAACTGCGTCGTCGCGGTGAGTCCGCTATTGAGATCGGACACGCGCACGTCGCCATTGTTGCTCGTGACTCTGGCGGCGCCGCCGATGTTGCGCAGCGTCACTCCGCCGAAGCCGGTGTCGACCGTCACGGTGCCGGCGATCGCTTCCGCTTCAACCTTCGAATTCGATCCGTCGACGGTCAGGTTGCCGGCGATGGTCTTCGCGACCACGTTGCCGAAGGAGTTCTTCACGGTCGCCGAGCCGCTGACATTCGAGAGCTCGACGCGCGCGTTGCTCGTGGTGATGTCCGCCGTTCCGGCGATCGTCGACGCCGAGATGTTGCCGAAGGCGTTCGTGGCCTTGAGCGTGCCTCCGATGTCGAGCGCTTCGATCGAGCCGTTCGAGTTGGTGATCGTCGCGCCGCGCTGCACGTCGGCGACATTGACCGAGCCGAAGCGATTGTTCGCCGTCAGCGTCCCTTCGACTTTGCGCACCGAGATCGAGCCGTTCGTGTTCGAGATCGTGAGATCGCCGCGATGGTCTTCCGCGTCGATCGAGCCGAACGAGTTCACGAGCGAGTGCGCACCGCGGCTGTCGGCAAACTCGATGGAGCCCTGCTTGTTCTCGATCGTGCTCGCCGCCTGCAGGCCGCGGGCATCGGTGCTGCCGAAGCGGTTCTTCGCGAGGAGCGGCGCGTTCGCCGGCAGCGTCACCGTCATGTCGACGGAGTAGGAGAGATGGCCGCGCCAGTTGCGGATCTCAGGGAACTCAGTGCGCACGGTGACGCCCGACGCGCTTTCGTTCGCGATGATGCGGATCTGCTTGCCGATGTCTTCGTCGGACGAACGGATGGTCGCGCGCACCTGCACCTGCGAGCTGTTATGCGTGCGGATGACGAGATCGCCGAAACCGTGATCGATGGAGACGCGGCCGCCGCTGAAATTGAAGTTCTTGCCGTACTTCACTTCGAAGCGCGAGTCGTCGTCCTCCGCCCACAGGGGCAGAGCGATGAGGACGAGCAGGGGCAGCAGCAGCTTATTGATTCGAGACATGGTCGTCCTCCCGCAGCACGTCCATCAGCGTCTCCTGCTTGTCGGTGTACATCGACAGCAGTTGCTTGCGAAGGTGCGCGTTCTGTCGGTTCTGCTCGATGTTGGCCTGGCATTCCGCGATGGCGTCATCGAGCAGCATCAGTTTTTCTTTGTACGAGACCATCAGCGGCGTCTGCGCATCGTCGAGCTTCGCCTCCGCCACACGCTCGAGGCGCTTGATGGCCTCGATGTGCGTGCGCTCGGCGCGCTCGACTTCATCCATCGCGCTGAGGCGGAGGATGTCGCGATCGAACGCCGCGTCGCGCGTCTGCGTGCGCAGTGCGTAGAACATCGTGCTGCCGAGGCCGAGGGTGAGAATGAGGCCGGCGGCGACTTGCCAGAGCCACTTCGTGCGCGAACGTTGCCGCTGCCGCTCACTCTGACGCTCTTTGACGAGAGCGCGCTCGATGCGCGGCCAGAGCATGTCGTTGTCCCACGACGTCCGCATCGAACGCGCCGTGTCGCTGATGTCGTTCCACGCGGCCAGCTTCGCCGCGCATTCGGCGCATCCTTCCGCGTGCCGTGCGGCCGTCTCCATCGCGAGAGGCGAGGCGTCGAAGAGGAGGTCGTCGAGCTCACTGCATTGGATCTTCATGATTTGTCCCGGGTCTGTTGCGTCCACTTCTGTTGCAGCTCTTTCTTGGTGGCGAAGAGGATCCACTTGGAGTTCCCTTCGCTGATGCCGAGGATCTCGGCGATCTCGGCGTGGCTGAGTCCTTCGATTTCGAACAGCGTGAAGACGGCGCGGCGCTGTTCGGGAAGCTCATCGAGCATGCGGCGCAGCGCGATGCGTTTCATGTCGTCGACGTTCGGCGCGGTCCGCTCGATCGGCTCGAATTCATCGTCGAGGTGCGTCTCTTCGATGCGCCGCTTGCGCTTGCGCAGCGTGTCGAGGCACGTATTGACGAGGATCCGGTACGCCCACGTGGAGAACGACGCTTCGCCGGTGAAGGTCGTCGCCGCGCGATGGATCTTCAGGAACGTCTCCTGGACCGCATCCTCGGCATCCGACACGTTGCCGAGGTGATTCCAGGCGACGCTCTTCATCTTTTCCCCGAACTTCCGATAAATCTCTTCAAAGACCGTCGTGTCTCCGGCGGCACATCGGCTGGCGAGCCGCTGGTCATCGGCGCCTGCAGCAGAGGGCGCGGAGCCGGGGATCGTCGTGGTCATGACCGCCTGGAGCATTGTTCTGGTGGCATAGACGTGGGGGGGCGGGAAACGTTAGACCACAGGACCGGTACCTCGGGTACCTCGGAGTACCTCGTAGTTCCGCGGAGGGGATATGAGCCAGAGAGGAACCAGCCCCTCCGAGGAACTCCGAGGTACTCCGAGGAACTCCGAGGTACTCGGCGGCTCATAACTCGTCGATCGATTTGGGCCAGTCGCCGTGCAGGAGCCGCGAGAGGGCGCGGTCGGCGAGGAGGCGTCCGCCCGTCTGGCAGCGCGCGCAGTAATTCGTCTCGTTATCGGCGTAGACGATGCGCTGCACGGGCGTGCCGCAGACGGGACACGGCTGGTCGTATTTGCCGTGCACGGCCATCTCCCGACGAAACGCCGTGACCTTCTCCGGGAACTTGCTGCCGGCCTCGGCGCGCAGTCGGTCGATCCATTCGACCAGCACTTCGCGCGTCGCGTCGTAGAGGCGTTCGATCTCGGCGGCGGAGAGGTTGGTCGACATCTGGACGGGCGAGAGTCGCGCGCGATGGAGGATCTCGTCGGAGTACGCGTTGCCGATGCCGCTGAACGTTTGCGGGTCGGTGAGGGTGCGCTTGAGCGTGTGGCGCTCGCGCGTGAGCGCCGAAGCGAATTGTTCGAGCGAGATCTCGAGCGGCTCCAGTCCGCCGCGATCATGCTCGCGCAGTGCTCCTTCGCCGCGCACGATGTGAATCGATGCGCGCCGCTTCGAGCCCGCCTCGGTGAGCACGAGCGCGCCGTTGTCGAAATCGAAGGCCGCGAGGCCGAGCTTGCCGGGGATTTTCGCGCCTCGCTCGAGCCACTTGAAGCGGCCGGCGATCATCAGATGGATGATGACGAAGAGATCGTCTTCGAGTTCGACGACGATGCGTTTGCCGAGACGGCGGAGCGAGTTGACACGTTTTCCGGCGAGCTCGGCGGGGGCGGGATCGACCGTGCGCAGGACGAACGGGTTGCCGAGCCGGAGCTTCTCGAGCGTATGGCTGAGCACGCGTGCCTCGAGCGCTTCGAGATAAATGGCGACATCGGGAAGTTCAGGCACGATCCGTTCATTATCGAACGTCATGCGTACATTTCGGGTGTTGCTCGGAGGATGGATCCTCGGCGCCGGTGTCATCGTCGCGCTGACGGCGATGCAGCCTCGTGCCGCCGCCCGGCCAGCGGCGCCCAAAAATCTGGAGCGACGGGCTCTTAGTCCGCCGGTTATCGACATCGACGGACTGAGAGCCCGTCGCTCCAGTGAGAACGCGAGTTTCGGCGACATCCTCGTACCGGTTGCGGGCATCGCGCCGAGCCAACTTCGCGACAACTACCTGCAGCTTCGCGGGGGCGGGACGCGCACCCATGGCGCGATCGACATCATGGCGCCGCGCGGCACGCCGGTCATCGCAGCCGTTGACGGCACGGTACGCAAGCTGTTCACGAGCGCCGCGGGCGGGTTGACCATCTATCAGTTCGATCAGCAGGAAGAGCGCGTGTACTACTACGCGCACCTCGATTCGTATGCGCCCGGTTTGCACGAAGGGCAGTTTCTCGCGAAGGGCACCATCATCGGCACGGTCGGGACGACCGGCAACGCGGCGCCGGATGCGCCGCATCTGCATTTCGCGATCGAGGTGCTGCCGCCGACGAAAGAGTGGTGGAAGGGAACCCCGGTGAATCCGTATCCGGTGTTGACTAGTTCACCCGCTTCAGCGCTTCCTTGATCTGCTTCTCGTTCGGCGCGAGCTTCAACGCGCTCTGATAGCTGTGCTTCGCTTCCTTCTTCTTTCCCTGTTTTTCCTGCACGAGGCCGAGCCAGTACCACGCCATCGCGTGCGGCGGCTCGTTGTCGTCCGGCTTGTGCGTCAGGTATTTGCGAAGCGCTTCCTCGCCGCGTGCGTAGTTGCTTTCCGAGAGCGCCGCGTGCGCGCCGAGGCGCACGTACGCCGGCATGAACGCCGGGTCGAGCGTGAGCGCCATGTCGAGCTCGTGCAACGAGCCGCTCCAGTTCTTGTCGTTGTTGATCAGAAAGCCGGCCAGCATGTAGCGCGCTTCCGCGCTCTTCGGATTTTCGCGTACGGCGTCCACGTATTCCTTGCGCGCGAGGTCGGTCTTCTTCTGATGCGTGTAGACGCGCGCATACGCGCGGTAGCCTGCGAGTGCGTCGCGCTTCTTGATCTGCGCTGCTTGCGCGATGGCCTTGTCGTCGCCGCCACCCATGAAGCCGGGAGCGAGCAGGTAAAAGTTGATGAGGCCCCAGCGCGCCTCGAGCAGATTGGGATCGAGCGCGACAGCGCGCTCGAAGTCGGTCTTGGTCTTCGACGCCAGCGATGCCTGTTTGAGGATACCGGCGCGTTGGGCAAGCTCGCCGTACGCGACTCCGCGGCGGAAGTGCGCCTCCGCATTCTTCGGCTGCGCGGCGATCACTTTCGTGAAGATCTGGACGGCCTTGTCGTAGTGCTCGGCGTCGAGCGCGGCCATGCCGGCGGTCATGTCATCAGCGGCAGAGAGCGGTAACGCGCAGAGCAGGAGCAGGAGCAGGACACGTCGCATATGTCTGTGTACGCAAATTGCTCGCAGGGGGTTGCGCTTCACGAGTACCTCGGGTACCTCGGAGTACCTCGGAGTACCTCGGAGGGGTTGGAGTCTCAATCTCCTCCGAGGAACTCCGAGGTACCCGAGGTACTCGGAGGTACTCCGAGGAACTGAATACAATGCGCTGCGACTATGACCACTGAGACCGTTCCGCGGCCCGCGGCCGCCGAGCGCCCGGCCATCCCCATTCTCGATGCTGAACAGGTGTCTCGCGCTTCCGAGGATGCGTTGGCGATGGCGCGTGACCTGCTGTCCCGGATTGAAACGATTCCACTCGATGACGCGAACGTCGAGCGCGTGCTGGACGCATGGGATGAGGCCGGCACCGTGCTGGAAGACGCCTTCGGCGTGATCTCGCTGCTCAACAGTGTGCATCCCGACAAAGCGGTGCGCGACGCGTGCGACATCGCGCTGGTGCAGGAATCGATCTTCCTCACCGAAGTCTTCCAGAACGAGGCTTTCTACGCGCGCGTCGAGTGCGTGACGCCGCATTCGATCGCCGCGCGCGAGCTGCGCAAACATCTGCTCGAGGCGTTCGAGGACAGCGGCGTTTCTCTGCCCGCCGAAAAACGCGAGCGTTTCAAAGAGATCTCGGAGCGGCTCACGGAGCTCGGCCAGGAGTTCGCGAAGAACATCCGCGAGAACGACACGCACCTTCGCTTCACGCCGGAGGAGTGCCGCGGCCTGCCGCAGTCGTGGCTCGATCGCGTGGCGCGCGACGAAGAGGGGAACTACATCGCCGGCTTCGACTATCCGGATTACGTGCCCTTCATGATGAACGCGCACGACGCGGATGCGCGCCGGCGCTACTGGACGGCGAACACGCTGCGCGGCACTCCGCGCAATCTCGACGTGCTCGATGAGATCGTCGCGTTGCGCAAGGAGATCGCCGATCTCTACGAGGTGCCGAGTTACGCGCACTACGTGACGAAGAGACGGATGGTCGAGAATCCGGAGACCGTCACGAAGTTCCTCGATGACGTCCGCAACGTCGTCACCGAAGCCGAGCTCCGCGACCTCGGCGAGCTCGCCGCGATCAAGGGAGAGCTGAGCGGTGTACCTGCCGAGCAGGCCCGGATCGAGCGGTGGGATGTCTCGTACTACCGCGAGCGCATCCGCGAACGGCGTTACGCGATCGATCAGGAAGAGCTGCGCAAGTATTTTCCGACCGCGCCGACCGTGCGCTGGATGCTCGACATCAGCGAGCGCTTGTACGGCGTGCGCTTCGAGCAGCGGCAGGTGCCGGTGTGGCACGATGAAGTGCTCTACATTGACGTCAGCGATGCCGAAAGCGGCGCGTTCATCGGCGGAATCTATCTCGATCTCTATCCGCGCGACGGCAAGTACAAACACGCGGCGGCGTGGCCGGTGCGCGGCGTGAGCCGCCGGACGGGACGCAAGCCGATCAGCGTGCTGGTCACGAATTTCAATCGCGAAGGCCTCACGCACGATGAGCTCGAGACGTTGCTGCACGAGTTCGGGCACGTGCTGCACGGCGTGCTCTCCGACACGCACTACAGCGCGCACGCGGGCACGAGCGTGCAGCGCGACTTCGTCGAGGCGCCGTCGCAGATGTACGAGGAATGGGCGAGCCGGATGGAAAGTCTCTCGCTGCTGCGTAATCACTGCGAGAGCTGTCCGGCCATCGACGAGTCACTCGTCGAGCGCCTGAACAAGGCGAAGCGATACGGATCAGGAATCGACTACGGACGTCAACTTCTCTACGCCTCGTTCGACATGGCGCTGTCGAATGAGGACCCCGGCCGCGCGCTCGATGTATGGGCGCGGATGGAAGGGGAGACGCCGATGGGCTACGTCGAAGGGACGCAGTTCCCGGGCACGTTCGAGCACATCGCGTCGGGCTATGCGGCCGGGTATTACGGCTACATGTGGGCGAAGGTGATCGCGCTCGATCTCGTGTCCGCGTTCGGCGCGGATCTGATGAATGGGGAGACCGGGCGAAGGTTCCGCGAGTTGATTCTGAGTCGCGGCAGCGAAGAGCCTGCGCGCGAGCTGGTCGAGCGATTCCTCGGCCGGCCGGTCGCAAGCGACGCGTTTTTCAACGACATCATCGGCGAGTAGCTCGGAGCGCCGGCGTCCCGCCGGCGCT
>DASPNA010000159.1:0-57777 GCA_035626775.1 Thermoanaerobaculia bacterium | reverse complement strand
TACAAGCGCGAGCTTGCCGAAGCGGCAGATGAGCCATACGCGACGCGCGCGACGATCTCGATTCTCCTCGGCGAGACGGAACGCGCGCTCTCGGAAGTGGAAGAGTCGGTGAAGCGCCGCGAGCGCGATGCGATCTACTTCAATACCTCGACGAGTTACGCGGCGTTGCGCGGCCAGCCGCGGTTTCAGAAAGTGCTGGAGACGATGGGCTTCAGTGGCCGCGCTGGCCCCGCACGAACGTCCGAAACAAATCCGCCGCCTCGCCTTCCAGCGTCGTGAGGCGCTCGCGGAACGAACGTTCCTCGGGTTGCGACAGACCGATGGACGCGAGCTCGTCGCGGAGCCGGCGAATCTCGTCGAGAGCGGACACCACCAGCGCGAGCATGCATCGCATGGTAGCGATGGAGGAAAGTCGCGTCGGTACGGTGGACGACGTTACTCGACGCCTTCGACGACGATCATGTTGGAGCGAGCGCAACGCTCGCGCACCTTCTTCGCCTCCGCGTACTCAGGCGATGCGCGCCAGGCTTTGGCCTGTTCCATCGAATCGAACTCGAGCACGACCAGGCGGCGCGGCGTCCAGTCGCCGTCGAGCACTTCGCTCCGCCCGCCGCGAACGAGATAGCGGCCGCCGTGCGCCGCAATCGATGCGGACGCGAGGCGCTTGTAGTCTTCGTAAGGACCGGGATCGAGGACTTCGATGTCGACGATGATCAGCGCACTCATCCGGCCATCTCCATGAGCTTCGTGACGGTGTTCCAGTTACGCGCGGTTCCGGCGACGCCCAGCTTCCGCTCGATCAGCGCGTTCGTGAGTTTCGAGCGGCCCATGTCGTCGCCGTAGTGGATGTAGAGCTCCGCGCCGTGAAGCTGCATCTCTTCCGGGCCGGAGTACGCGTCGCGCAATGCCTGCATCGCTTTCGCGGCAGGCTTGCCATCGAGGAACATCACGATGAAATGGCTAGGACCGTTCTGCGCCTGCGCGAGCATCGGATTCGCGTCGATGGACTTTCGCAACTCCGCCGCGCTGCGCAAGATCACGCGCGCCTCGACGCCAAACGCGTTTTCCAATTCGGCGGCGAGTTTCGCGCGATCGGTCCTGCTCGTGCGAAAAACGACGTTGCCACTTTGCAGATGCGTGCGCACGTCTGCAAGGCCGAGCTGCTCGCACATCACCTTCACGTCGGCCATCTTCAACTTCTTGTGGCCGCCGACGTTGATGCCGCGGATGAGCGCGATGAAGGTCGTCACCCCGTCAGCGTATCAAGTCTTCATTGCGACCGAGTGAAGACCAGCGTCGAAGTCGTGGTTCCGCGGCGCCCCTTTCCCATCGATCGTCACCGGGACGATGATCGCTGTGTCGTTCGGCTTGGCCAGCGCGATCTGGCCGGCTTCTCGACGCGCTGAAAGTGTTGTTTCGGCTCCGCGATCCGGAATGCCATCCCCGGAATACGCATAGAGCGGTCCGCAGAAATCATCGCGCCGTCCGGCTGTTATCTATTTTGAACTCAATACATCGGGAGGCGGACAACATGATGCGCAAAAACATCGGCCGGAAGCGGCTTGCAGTGGCGCTGGCGACCGTGATCGTGGCGAGCGGTGCTGCTTTCGTCGGTGGGCAGCGTCCACCCGTCGTACAGCCGAGTGCGGCGGCGCCGACAATCGTCGCGGCCGCTATCCTCGCCGTAGCGCCCGCAACGACGGCCGCGGCCGTAGAGCGCCCGCCGGCTGTCGTCGTCAATGAGGGTCCGTTGCCGGTCCGCATCGCTGCTGCCGATCGCGGCCGGCTGGCGGCCGAGATGTCGCGGTGGAAGACGCGGCACCCGCGGAAGCTGGTCGACGTCATTGCGGAGCTCGCCGAAAAACAGCCTCTGCCGCTTCCGGCTACCTTCCTGCTTTCGATCGCCTGGTCGGAAACGCGAGGAAAGATTCTCGCCGTCTCTCCGGCCGGAGCGGCAGGGCTCGCTCAGGCAACGCCCGCGGCCTACCTGTCCGAGGGGCTACGAGGGAAGATCTTCGTCACGAACGGCTATCTGATGGGAACGCGTGCGTACATCATGAAGAAGCCGCTCGGGGATGCGCTGACGATCGCCGAGCCGCTCCTGAAGAGGAACACCCCCGAGGCACGGCAGCGCGCCCGGAAGCTGGTGCGCGAGGCAATCCGGCTCCGCCAGGAAGGAATGGAAGAGCTGGAGGCGCTGCGTCCGGTCGCGAACGAGACGTTCGTGCGCAGGATCGCCGAGGGTGACGCCCACAATCTCGCGACGCTTCGGGAGCTCGAGCGACTGATCGAGCGTGGTGCGCCGCGAGCGGAGATGAAGCGGTTCGACGCACGCGTGCAGCGCGATTACACGTTCCTGCGCAACCTGCAGCGAGTAGGGTGGGCACGCTACCAGCGGGAACTCACGTCGCGCCGCGATGCGCTGCTGCGCGTGCGCTTCGGCCAGAATCCTGCCATGGTCATCCAGACGCGGCCGTACGAGGCGGGCGAGTACCTCGGGAAGGCACTCGATGCCCGCTTCTCACCGACACTCATGGCAGAGTTTCTGGCCGCGCATCTCGCGACGAAACAGCGGCAGGCACGCGACCTCGGGATTGCGGAGGAAAGCCTGCCTGCCTGGACCGCCGCGCTCTACAACGGAGGCTCGGTAAACGTAAAGCGGATGCGCGCCGGGCTGATCGGCTCATTGCGGGAGACGCAGAAATACATGCAGGCGGTGCCGCTGCGGACCGCGCGTCTCGAGCGCGTCCTCGGGTGACGCCAGCGGTATCGGCGTTGCCATCCGTCAGATGCGCGCCGGCGCCGCGTGTACGACGAGCTCGTCGTGCGTCACGGGGCTATGGGAAGCTGATCGCATTGAATTCCATTAATCTAACGCTGGCCGTACGACGATGCTTCCGCCTTCCATCCACGCTCTGATTGCTACTTCCCTGAGCTCTGCGGCCGCGTCGGAACTGCTGCTCCTGCTGCACCGTTCGCCGGATCATGGAAGCGGACGCGCGACGCCGCGGCGCTGTGCAAGAATGCCGGAATGGCCACTACACGCCGCGATCCGGCGGCTATGGACGACGCAAAAGCGATCCTCAACCGCGTGCGTCAGCTCGTCCGGGCATTGCGAGCATTCGACAAACAGGCGCAGACACGGTTCGGTCTCGGTGCCGCGCAGATGTTCATCCTGCACGTGCTGCAGCATCACGACGAGCTGTCGATGAACGAACTGGCCGACCGCACAGCCACCGACCAGAGTTCCGCGTCGCTGGCGGTGGGGAAGCTGGTCGCGGAGCGGTACGTCCGCCGCGACGTTCGCGAGGAGGACCGTCGCCAGGTGCGGCTGTGCCTGACCGCCAGAGGCCGCGCGCTGGTGAAACGCTCGCCGCCCGCCGCACAGGAACGGATCATGGACAGCGTCGAGGCGATGTCTGCGGGCGAGCGCGCGCAACTCATGGCGTTGCTCGACAAGCTGATGGCGGGCATGACGGCCGGCGACGAGCGTCCGCCGATGCTGTTTCAGGACGAGCACGAGCCCGCGAAACGGCGGACGCTGCCGCGCCGGCCGAAGAGCCGGCCGTGACCGGCATCCATTGAATTCAATCGATCGGAAGAGATCGCGTGCCGCGTTCGTTGCGACGGACGGAGGTTGCCGTGAAGCTGAGCTGGATGTTCGACACTGCCCCGACTGCCCTGGCGGTCGCCACCGCGATCTCGGGCGGCGTGCTGCTGCTCGTCTCGCTGGTGGTGGGCTTCGCCCGCCGCAAACTGCACCGGGCAGCCGAAACGCAGGGGGACGTCGATGACTTTCTGCTCGACGTCGTACGGCGGACGAGCATCGCCCTGCTCGTGATTCCGGCCGCTTACGCCGGCTCGCGGGCGCTCGCGCTACCGGAGGAGATGTCCTCGCTGCTCCGTACGCTCACGCGGGTGTCGCTCATCGCCCAGGCCGCGCTCTGGTCCGCCGCCCTGGTCGACTTTTTCCTGCGGCGCTATCACCGCCGGCGCGTGGAGAGCGATCCCGCCGCGATCACCACGATCCGGGCCTTCCGTCTCGCCGCGCTCAGCGCCGTCTGGTGCGTGGCCACACTCGTCGCGCTCGACAACCTCGGCATCGACATCACCGCGCTTGTCACCGGTCTCGGCATCGGCGGCGTGGCCATCGCTCTCGCGACGCAGAACATTCTCGGCGATCTGTTCGCATCGCTCTCGATCGTGCTGGACAAGCCCTTCGTCGTCGGTGACTTCATCCGCTCCGGCGACCAGATGGGCGTGGTCGAGCAGATCGGTTTGAAGACTACTCGCGTCCGCTCGCTCTCAGGCGAGCAACTGATCTTCGCGAACAATGACCTGCTCCAGAGCCGCATCCAGAACTACAAGCGGATGGACGAGCGGCGCGTGCGGTTTCACATCGGTGTGACGTACCGGACGCCCAAGGCGCTGCTCGCGCGGATCGCACCGATGGTGCGCGGGATCATCGAAGCCGCGGGCGACATCCGGATGGACCGCGCGCACTTTGCCGCGTTCGGCGATTCGTCGTACGACTTCGAGTTCGTTTATTACGTGCTCTCGGCCGACTACAACGTCTACATGGACGTGCAGCAGGCGATCAATCTCGCCATCGTCGATGCGTTCGAAAAGGATGGAATCGAGTTCGCGTATCCCACGCGCACGCTTTATCTGCAACCGCCGGCGCAAGCGGCCGTTGCTGCTGCCTGATCAAAGGAGGAGAGAGAGTTGAGAAACAGATTCATCAGCCGTCGCGCAGTGAGTTTCGCCATTCTGTGGACCATCGCGGGCGCTGGCGCGCGCGCGGACAACGCGCCGGTTGCGAACGACGGATTCACCGTCTCCCTGCCGGCCGGCTATGCGTCGTTCACGAAACAGGTGCAGACGACGAAGGCGCCCGAGGGAGAGATCGAAACGGCGACATGGATCTCGAAGGCACCGACCGGCGAGGCCGTGGTCGTGACCTCGAGCAAGCTGCCGGGAAAGATCCTCGACCCGCAGAAGCTGATCACGAGCACCCGCGCATCGCTCCTCACGAGCCTCAATGCGACGCTGGAGTCGGAGGAGCCGCGACCGGGCGACCTGCCGTCGACGCGGATGCTCTTCCGCAGTGACGCGGCATTCTTCCGGGCGCGCTTCACCGTGGTCGACGACCGTCTGCTTCAGTTGCTGTACGTCGGCCGGTCGGAGGAGCAGCGCGCCGCGCCGGAGGTGAGCGGGCTGTTCGATTCATTCAACGTTACGCCTTGACGGCGGTTCCTCGGTTCCTCGAGTGGATAGCCGCCGAGGAACCCGACCTCACCTCTCGGTCGTGAACCACCGCCGCCCGCCATCGAAGCGATGCCGCTCGATGATCTCGCGGCCGCGGTAGGACATCACCGATTGCACGAACCATTCGGCATTCCGATGCCGGCGCTCGCTACGCGCAAGCAGCACCTCGATGTGGTGGTGCAGGAGCGGTGTGTGCTGGAGAATCGGAACGAGCATGCTGTTCGCTCGCGCGGCTTCGAACGTCGATCGATCCGTGATCGTGTAGGCGCTACGACGCGATGCCTCCTCGAGAACCTCGAGCGCGGTGCCGTGGCAGAGGCGGTAGCGGCGATCCTCGGACGCCGACGCGGGCGAGGCTGCCCACAATTGCGCCTCGCGGTGCCGGAGATCGGGCACTTCGATGGGCGAACAGAACGCGCGGTCGCGGCGGGCGATGCGCCGCAGCGCCTCGGCCGCGGTCTTTGCCTGCTTCGCTTTCGCCGGATCACGGGATGGGCCGACGAGCAGGTAGTCGTCGTACGCGACGACGTTCGCCAGCCCGACCAGCGAACCGCGACGAAGCTCCTGCTGCAGCACCGGAGAAGTCGTGAAGACGACGTCCGCCACACCGTCGCGGACCAGCGCCGGAATCGACGCCTCCTCGGTCACGATGATGTGCGTGCGTACTTTGCTTGCGGCGGAGAACGTCCGGGCGAGCGGCTCGACGATTCCGTTCGCCGCGAGATCAGGCGTGGTCGCGATCGTGACCGCGGCCTGCTCGTCGGCGCGCCGGCACGCGGCGACGATGATCATCATTGCCACCAGCGCCAACGAACCGATTCGTCTGCCGTTCATCATTCGAAAAGCTCGAACGCCTCTTCGCGCGGCGTCTCGCGCATCCGGACGCGGAGAATATCGGAGGGGCTGAGGAACCCGACCACGCGCCGTGAGGCCTGCGAGTCCACGACGGGGCAGCGGTCGACGCCGCGGACGTGCATCTGCTGCACGATGTCGATGACCCGGTCCTGCGCCGCTGCGACGAGCCTCGGCTCCTCGGCGATGCTCCACACCGGCTTGTCGCCGCTACCGTCGCCGATCGCCTGCTCGATGGCCTGACGCGACACGGTCCCGGCGAGCGTGCCGCCATCCACGACGACGGGATAGAAGAGGAATCGCGTTCCCGCGACACGGTTTGCCGCGTCGGCAACGGTGGCCTCGCGCGGGATGGTGACGACGCCGGCGGTCATCGCGCTGGCCACGGTGACATGCGCGAGCGGCTCGTTCGGACCATGTTCCTCGACGTGACCTTCGTCCACCATCTGCTGCTCGACGATGCTGAGACGCGAGATGCGGCGCGAGCTCGCCACCGCCAGCGACACGCCCAGCATGAGTGGCAGGATCAGCTCGTAGTCGCGGGTCAGCTCGACGACGATCAGCACTGCAGCGATCGGACTGCGCATCAGGCCCGCGAAGAACGAGCCCATGCCGACGATCGCATACGCCTTCGGGTCGATGTTGACGCCGGGAAAGAGTGCCTGTGCGCCGTGGCCGATCGCCGCGCCGAGGGCCGTGCCGATGAAGAGTGAAGGCGCGAACGTGCCGCCAACGATCCCCGCGCTGATGGCGATCGTGAACGCCAGCAGCTTGACCGCGAACGCAATGCCCGACTCGGTGGCCGTGCCGCCTCCGTGAAGCCAGAACGAAACCGAGTCGTAGCCGACGCCGAGGATCTCGGGCGCAAGCGTGCCGGCGAGGCCGATGAGCAGGCCGGCCAGAGCGGCGCGGCCGACGAATGACGGCATCCTGGCCGACCAGCGGTGCTTGAGCCGGTGCGCCAGCGCAATCGCCAGGCCGGAGGTGAGACCGGCGATCACGCCGAGGAGGGCGAAGCCGATCATCTCGCGCGCGTCGGTCCAGGTAGAGAATGGTGCTGCAAGCAGAGGCCGCCCGCCGAGGAGCATCCGCTCGACGACGGCGGCGGCCACGGACCCGACCAGCACGCCGCCGAGGATGCCCTTCTGTGAAGTGCCGATCACTTCCTCGAGCGCGAAGACCACTCCGGTGATCGGCGTGTTGAAGATGGCCGAGATGCCGGCCGCGGTCCCGATCGGGATCATCGCGCGAACGGCTTTCTGCGGCAGTCGCAACAGACGCGCGACGGCCACGGATAACCCGCTGGTGACGACGGTGATCGGTCCTTCCGGACCCAGCGGTGCCCCGGCGCCGAGCGACAGCGGCGTGGCGGCGAACGTCGCGGTGACCGTCCTCGCGCCGAGCAGCCGCGGGTTCTCGTTGTACGCGCGGCGGACGCGGGCAAGGTTTGCGCCGATGGCGCGAGGCGCGAAACGGCGGATCAGCCACGCCAGCAGAGCGAAGGTGACGGTCGGCGTCACGATCACCAGCACGATGCGCCACGGACCCGGCATCGCGAGCGCGCGGCCGATCAGCAGGTCGTGGGCAAACTCCACGTACCGATGAAAGATCACCGCGATGACGCCGCAGAGTGCGCCGATCAGTACCAGCGTACCGAGTAGGAAACGCCCCGCCAATACCTGTATGTGCGCCACGCCCTCGCCCAGCGCACGGCCTGCGGCAACGGCCAGCGCCCTGATGGTGAAGCGGAGAGGATGCAGCATTACATTGCGTTCAATCCATTATCCTCGCCGTGTTGTTCCACCAGACTCGCGACCTCACGTTTCTCCCGCGTCCTGCGTAACGAGCTGTTCGATATCCGCGGGAGTCCCGTAGAGCCGCCGCGGCGGTACTTCACTGCGCCGGCACATACGGACGACGTCGCGCAGTTCCGCCGCGTCGAACGGAGCGAGGAAGACCGCATGAACCTGCATCTTCAGCGCGCGGCGGACGATCTCTGCCGCGCGGGCACTGGTGACGATGACCAGTCGCGATGCGAGGTTCGGCGCGAGGAGATCGAACAGATCGAGGATGGTCGACGACTCGCTTCCGAACGTAACTGGTACCGGCGAGCCGAGCACGACGCAGCCGAAGTTGCTCATGCCCAGGCGTAGAAGCGCCGCTTCGCCCGTGTCGACGCTTTCGATCGTCACGTTCTCGTCCCGAAGCGTCGACTCGAGCAGCGCTCGATGATCTTCATGGTGCTCGATGATGAGGATGGATGAGGTCATCGACTTACCGCCTTTGCTGGCATGTTGATAGGAACAGCTGGAACGCGTGCGCGCGCGGAAGCAGGCGCTGGACATCGACTACTCTGGGCACGCCAGGCGCGAACTGGACCGGTCAGATCAACACCCAGCACGGCCGACACCATGACGTCGTCCTCGCCACCCGACTGAGACGAAAAAAGCGGCGCCCGGAACTCGAGCGCCGCTGGTTCTGATTCGTGAAGTTGGTGGAGCTGATCGGGATCGAACCGACGACCTCCTGAATGCCATTCAGGCGCTCTCCCAATTGAGCTACAGCCCCACGAAATGCAACGAGCCTAACGCCTCGTCTGCCGCAAAATTCCTGCTGCGGACGCCAGGACGCGGCGCATTCTACGGCAGTGCTGTACGATGCCGCAATGCGGCGTCCGAAACCGAAATACGGCTCGCAACGATCGGCCAGCGGCGCGTTTTCACTCTCGCGCTCCCTGCCAACGCTGACGCTGCCGCGCTCGGCGCCGCGGTCGTCCGCGCCTCGCCCGAAGCCGCAGATCGGGAAGCCCGGACCGGCCGGCGACGTTAAGGGCGGCCGGAATGGATGAGGACGAAAACCAGCCGCTGCATCCGGCGCTCCGCGGCCTCAAAACCGTCTGCCGGTGCAACAACATCAAGTACAGGACCATCGAGCGCGCGATCCGCGAAGGGGCGCACACGCTCACGCAGGTGGCCTCGCGCACGACGGCCACGACTGGTCAGTGCGGCGGTTCTTGTACACCCGAGGTCCAGGCGATGATCGCGGAGCTGGCGCCGAAGTATGCGACCGCGACCGCCGCGAAGACACAAACTCCAGACGCATGGTGGGTACGCAAGAAATGACGAAGACAATCGACGTCTACCTCAAACCGACCTGAACGAGTTGCCGCAAGGCAGTCGCAGACCTGGAAGGTCGCGGATTCGAGCTCGTCAAACACGATCTCAAGAAAGAAGTCCCTTCGCGCGAGCTGCTCGGCCGTCTCATCGACGAGCGCGGCGTCGAAGCCGTCCTCAATCCTCGCAGTCCCGCCTACAAAGAGCTGAACCTCGGCGCGAGGAAAGTCTCGAAAGCGGAGGCGCTCGATCTCATCCAGAACGATCCGAACCTCATGCGCCGCCCGCTGGTCCTGTCGAAAGGGAAGGCCATCCTCGGCTACGCGCCCGCGGAGTACGAGACGCTGCGATGATCGGACCGACACCGGCGGCGATGGCCATCGCCACGATCACGGTGATGCTCTGGATCATGTGGAGCGACACGATTCGGCGCCGGCGTCCGACGCAGATTCTCTACGTCGTCCGCATCGCGCTGTTCCTGACCGTGACGGGCCTGCTCATCCTGAACATGGTGCGGCAGCCGGGCCGTTTCCGCGGCTCGGACCGGACGCTGACAATCGTCGCGGCGGTGGTGGGAGTAGTGGGGGCGGGATATTTCGGAAGGCGGCTGGTGCTCCGCAAATAGTCTGGGCAGGCAAGTTTAGGAGTCAGGCCTTACGGAATTGTAGACTCTCCTGAAAAAATGCAGTATCATGCATTCGGGTTCGGTGAGGGTTAGCAGCTCTTCATGAAGCGGATCTGACGAAGTCGTGGGGCCTGCGAATCTCTCTCTCGATCACCTACGACTATAACGGCTTCCCACTAGCCGTTCAGCAGCGACTCTCCGGCCGGACCCAATACTTCTCGCAACAAGCTTCGAGCCGCCGCAAGGCGGCTCGAAGTGTTTTAAGCCGATAATTCGGCGCCGTGCCCGTCGCGCTCATCATCCCCGCCCTCGATGAAGAGCACGCCATCGGCGCTCTGCTCGACGCTGTCGATCGCTCCATCGTCCGCGACGTCATCGTCGGCGACAACGGCAGCCGCGACGCCACCGCCGATGTCGCCCGCGCACGCGGCGCTCACGTCGTTCGCGTCGATGAGCGCGGCTACGGCGCGGCCTGCGCCGGCGCGCTCGCCGCGATCTCCGCCGACATCGACGTCGTCCTGTTCATGGACGCCGACGGCTCCGACGATCCCGCGGAGATCCCGCTCGTCCTCGCCCCGATCTTCGGAAACACCGCCGACCTCGTCATCGGCTCCCGCGCCCTCGGCATCGTCGAACGCGGCGCGCTGACGCCGCAGCAGCGTTTCGGCAACTGGCTGGCCACACGCCTCATCGCTTTCATCTACCACCACGAGTACACCGACCTCGGTCCGTTCCGCGCCGTTCGCCGCGACCTTCTCGATCGCATCGGCATGCGCGACCGCCGTTACGGCTGGACCGTGGAGATGCAAGTGCGCGCGCTGCAACTCGGCGCGCGGGTGACCGAGGTGCCGGTGCGGTATCGCAAGCGCGTGGGCAGATCGAAGATCAGCGGCACCGTCACCGGCGTGATCAAAGCCGGCTGGTGGATCCTGTACACGATCTTCAAGTATTCGCGGTGATGAGTACGTCGGGACGAGTACCTCGGGACGAGTACCTCGGGGTACCTCGGAGTACCTCGGAGTTCCTCGGAGGGGATGGACCGAGGAACCCCGAGGAACCCGAGGAACCCCGAGGAACCCGAGGAACCCCGAGGAACCCGAGGAACCCGAGGAACCTCGTCACTCCGAGGTACTACTGCGGCTCCTGCAACCCTGCCAGACGTTTCTCAAACGCCGCAATGCGTGTCGCGCTGCGTTGACCTTCCGGCAACGCCTTCGCGTATTCGATCGCCTCGACGATCGTGTCGCGCGCGGCCTTCAGGTCGCCTTTCCCTTTGTAGATGTCCGACCGCACGCTGAGCACGCTCAATTTGCGTGGACCATAAACGCGTGCGAGCGCCCGGTCCGACGCGGCCAGCGCCTTGTCGTAATCTTTCATCGCGTTGTAGATCAGCGCGAGGCGCGCGGGCGGGTTGTAATCGTCCGGAAAATCGCGCTCCGATTGCTCGAGCATCGGAATCGCTTTCTCCGGCGTGCCGAGATCGAGATATGCGCTGACGCGATGCGAGTCGTAGACGGTGCGTTGCTCCGCCGTCGTCGCGCGCTGTGCAGCGCCTTCGAGGAACGACGCCCACTGCGCCTGCAGCGCGATCGTCCCTTCTTCATCGCCCGCGGCATCGCGCGCTTCGATGAGCGCGATGTAAAGGCCGGATCGATCGTCGTCCGACAGCACGATGTTCTTGTTCGCGAAGACTTCCTGCGTCGCCGTTTCCAGCGCGTCGAGCAGCTTGCGGCGCTGTTTGTGTTCCTTGTCGAGACTCACGGCGCACGAGAGTCCGATCGCCGCCACATTCGCCGACGACACGGTGCCTTTCACGCGCGGGTACAACGCCATCGCACGCGTCGCGCATCCTTCTTTGTCCGGTAGCATCGACAGCGAGAAGAGCAGCGACTCGGTGGTGCGGCCGAGGCGTCTCCAGCGGCGCGGTGCGCTGGCGATGGCGGATTCGTATGCTTTCACGGCCGCTGCATGTTGTCCGTCCGCCGCCAGACCATCACCGGCCGCGAGCGATTGATCGGCCGATGCCTCCGCGCGCGAGCGCACGCGTTGCTCAGCGTCGTCGAGCATCTGCCGCAACTGCGTGATGTTCGCGCCGCCGACGTAACGCAGGACGACGTTGCTGCGCGGCGCGTCGAGCACGAGCAACGTCGGCAGCGCCGGAATCGGATACCGCTTCAGGAACTCCGCACTCTCCGGCGCCTCGGTGTTGATGCTGAGCCAGACGAACCGTCCGACGTACCGCCCGAGGCTTTTGTCCGAGTAGACGAAAGCCTTCATCGAGCGGCAGGTGTGTCACCAGGGTGCCCAGGCTTCGACGAAGAGCGGAACGTTCTTCGCCTTCGCCTCGGCCGCGGCTTTGCGGTAGTCGTTCTCGATGAAAGGCAGTTCGGCGCGAGCGCTCAACGCGAGGACTGCGAGGAGAACCAGGCGTTTCATGCGGCGATTGTAAGTCTGCTGCCGGTTACGGTCGTGTCGAAGCTGTCAGAGCGTGGTACGTCGGAGTACCTCGGGTACCTCGGAGTTCCTCGGAGGGGCGACGACGACCAACCACTCCGAGGTACTCCGAGGTACTCCGAGGTACCGAGGTACTGTCACCTCGGCCCCGGCGTGGTCCACCTCCGCAGCCACTCATCGACCTCGCGATAAAACACGCGCGAGTTCTCCGCGTTCAGGATCCAGTGATTCTCCTCCGGCCACACCAGCAGCCGGCTCGGGACCTGAAGGCGTTGCAGCAGCGCCCACATCTCCAGCGTGTTGTTCAGCGGCACGCGGTAATCACGCTCGCCGACCGACAGCAACATCGGCGTCTTGAACTGCGCCGCGAAGCGCACCGGGTTCTGCGTGCGCCATGTCTCGTTCTGCTCCCACACCGGCCCCTGCATCGCCAGCTCGCGGCCGTATGCAATGTCCGACGTACCCCATTGCGTCTCGAGATTCACCAGACCGGCGTGACTGATGAGCGCCTTGAAGCGCATGCCCGACCACGCTTCGAGCGCATTCGCGAGATGGCCGCCGTAGCTCGCACCGCCCGCGACCTGCCGCGCCGCGTCGAGGAATGGATACTTCGCGATCGCCGCATCCGCCCCTTCCATCAACTCCTCGGCCGGTCCGCGCAGCGGATCGCCCTGGATCGCCTGCGCGAACTCGGCGCCGAATCCTGTCGAGCCGGTGTAGTTCGTCATCAGCATCACGTAGCCCGGCTTGGCGAGCAGGTGATAGTTCCAGCGCAGCGAGATCTGGTCGCGCCACATGTTGTGCGCGCCGCCGTGGATCAGCACGAACAGCGGATATTTCTTCGAAGGATCGAAGCCGGCCGGCTTCACGATCATGTTGTGGATCTTGCGCCCGCGCTTCGACGTGAACCAGAAATGCTCGGGCGGCGCCCAGTCGATCGTGCGCGCCTGCTCGACGTTGAACGACGTGAGGTTGCGATGCGACGGCTGCGTCACTCGCGTTCGCGCGGTATTGCGTGACGTCATCTCGGGCGCCGATGCGCCGCCGATATCGATGCGCACGATCTCGGCGGGATCGATCGAGGAGCCCCACTGCGCGATCAGCACCGGCGCGTCGTCGGCCGCGCGCAGGCCCGTGTACACGCCCCGTTGCGGCGACAGCATGAGCTTGGCGTCGCCGCCGCTCGACGGCACGGCGTAGATGTTGACGAGGCCGGAGTCTTCGGCGGTGAAGTACAACATCCGGCCGTCGCTCGAGACCACGTAGTCATCGACGGAGCGATCGGTGTTCGCGATCACGCGCTCGTTCTTCATCGACGGCCAGTCGAACGCCACGAGCTGATTGAGGTTGTACGTTTTCCCGTTGTTCGCGTTGAACGATGCATACAGCGTCTTGCCGTCGGGGCTGAACGAGACATCGCCGTAGCCGCCGTTCTTCGTCGTCAGCTTCTCCGGCTCGCCGCCGTTGACGCCGACGCGATAGAGGTCGTACGCGTATTCGGAGAACGCCGCGGTGTTCTGACCGGTGGTCGCGGGGAACACGATCCACTGCCCGTCCGGCGACCATTCTCCATTCAAGGTCTCAGTGCCGCTGCCGCCGCCGGTGCCCGCGAATCCGGCCGCGGCGACGAGCTTCGTGCCCGCGAGGAGGTCCTTCGCTGCGCCGCCCTCGAGCGGTTGCACGAGCAGGTGCGGCTCGCGACTCGGCTCGATCCACCTGTCCCACGCGCGAATGGGGAAGGAGTCGTAGATGCGCACTTTGAACTTGCGGTCTTTCTCTTCCTTCGCTGCTTTCTTGTTCGCTTCGTCGTCGGCCGCGTTCGAGAAGACCGTGCTCGCGAAGAGAAGGCGCTTCCCATCGGGACTGAACTTCGGCGCGCGCAGCGCGGTCGAAAGATTCGTGACGCGTTGCGCTTCGCCGCCGCCGGCGACGTCGAGCACGTAGATCTGGCTGACTTCATCGGCGTCGCGCTTCGCGGAGAACGCGATGCGGCGGCTGTCGGGCGACCACGCCGGATCGCTCTCGCCCGCTTTCAGGGCGGTGATCTTGCGCGGCGCGGCGCTGCCGTCGGCCGGCACGAGCCACAAATCGTTCGACTGCTCCTTCTCGTCGTACGACGGCTCGGTCACGGAGAAGACGACCCACTTTCCATCGGGGCTGATGGCCGGCGCGCCGACGCGCTTCATCAGCCACATCGTTTCGTGCGTGAGCGGTTTTGTTTCGGCGCCGATCGAGCTGATGGCCGCGAGACAGATGAGGAGCAGAGGCAGAGTGCGCTTGAGCATGCGCGCGGGATTCTAATCGCTCGCGGGTTTCCCCACGCGCTTTGCCGCGATGACGCCGAGCCACGCACCGAAGAGGTCGAGCAGCACGTCCCATAGCGTGCCGGTGCGCCTCAGCGTCATCGCCTGCTTCCCTTCATCGAGCGCGGCGATGAGCAATCCGATCGCGAACGCGACCTTCACACGCCGATCGGCGCGCCATGCCAGTGCGCCGAGAATGCCGTACGCGACGACGTGGCCGAGCTTGCGGATGGCGACGTTGAGCGCGTACGGCACGGGGTCGCCGAGGAGCTCGGCGAGGATGCGTGCGCTTTCGCCGGAGGAGAAGGAGTCGTTTGACGCGGAGAGGATCACGGCCGCCCAAACCACCACGGGCAGCCACCTTCGGAGGAGAGACATCGCCGCGTACAATAGCGCGCCGCCCATGGAACCGCGATCGATCCGACTGACCGTCATTCAGCCGAACCTCGCTCCCATCAATGTCAAGCCGGTCGGCCCGCTGATCACCCTCGGCCGCGCCACCGATTGCACGGTCCCGATCCGCGATCGGTACCTCTCGCGCCGCCACGCCGAGATCGTCTTCGACACCAACTCCTGGCTGGTCCGTGACCTCGGCAGCGTCAACGGCACGCTGCTGAATGGCACGCGCCTCGACGGCTCCGCGCCGCTGCGGCCGGGCGACCGCATCACGCTCGGCGACAGCGAAGTCGTGTTCGAGCCCGACGAAAGTTCCGCGTCGCACATCATCTCGTTCGACAGCGACTCGCAGGCGAAGAACCTGGCCATTCCGCTCGCCGACGCGGTCGAGGACACGACGCGCACGAACATCCTGGGCATGCTCGCGCTGCAGTTCATCGAGGACCGGACGATGGGCGAGCTGTTCGACTTCATCCTCGATCAAGTAGTCGCGCTGCTGCAGCCATCGCGTGCGGCGCTGGCGCTGCTCGGTCCCGATCGCACGACGTTCGACAACGTGTTGCTACGCCGCAGCGATCAAACGGACTCACTCGATCTGTATATCAGCAGCACGCTGTTGAAAGAGGTGGTGGAGGAGCGCAACGTGGTGTCGTACGTCGACACTTCTCAGGATGAGAAGCTCGCGCGTGCGCAGTCGATCGTGGCGCAGAACATCCGCTCCGCCGTCTGCGCGCCGCTGATGATCGGCGACGCCGTCCTCGGCGTGCTCTATCTCGATTTCCTCGCGCAACGCGGCGCCGTGACGCACGACGACGTGCACCTGATCGCGCAGATCGCGCGTTTCGCGGCGCGCAAGCTCGAGACGACGCGCCTGCGCGAGGAGTCGATCGCGAAGGCGAAGCTCGACGAGGAACTGCGCACCGCGTACACGATTCAGAGCCGCCTGTTGCCCGCTGTGCTGCCGACGATCGACGGCTATGCGTTCGCGGGCACGAACAAGCCGTGCCGTACGGTGAGCGGCGATTACTACGATGTGGTGGTACGGCCCGACGGGCGCATTTACTTCATCATGGCCGACGTCAGCGGCAAGGGCGTCACGGCAGCGCTGGTGATGGCGAGCGTGGCCACGGCGTTCAACATCTTCACGCGCACCGATCCGGCGCCGGCCGATCTCGTGCGCGAGCTGAACATGACGCTCGCGCCGAAGACCGCACCGACGAAGTTCGTGACGATGGTGGTGGGCGTGCTCGATCCGCGCACGGGCGTCGTGGAGTTCGCGAACGCCGGGCACGTCGCGCCACTGGTGATCTCGCGGCGCGGCGTCGATCAGCTCACGACGACGGACATGGTGGTGGGCTTATTCGCAAACGCGCCGTATCGCAATCAGCGAGCGACGCTCGATACGGGCGACTCGCTCGTCCTGTTCACCGACGGCGTGACGGAAGCGGAGAACGAGACGGAGGATCAACTCGGCCTCGATCCGATCGCGACGCTCCTTTCAACGCTGCACGGCAAACCGGCCACGAAGATCCTGGAGACGATCGAGCGCCACGTGCAAACGTTCGCGGGCCATGCGCCCGCAGCCGATGACGTGACGATGTTCGCGCTCACGCGGTTGTAAGTCAGTTGCGCTTCAGGAACGCGAGGATGCCGGCGCCGACGTGCAGTCCGTCAATCCAGTCACCTGCAATCGGCGCGGGAGGCCGCAGTGTCCATGTCTCGCCGGATGGAAACATGCGAATCGTGCCGGCCGCGGCTTCGTGTCGCACGGCGAGAAACGCGCCGTTCAGCGACTGCGGCACGCCTAGGATGCCGTGTTGATCCGCACGTCCGTTCCATAGCGGCCCGAGGGTGGTGTGCGGGTCTCGCACGGCGATCGCTTCCGCGCCAGCCGCAGGCGCGCCGTTCGGTAGCACGAGCGCGAGCGACACCGTTTCCTCCGCGCGATGGAGCGCCAATGCGATCTGTCGTTCGCCCGTCGCGTCGCTGATCATCATGTTGATCGGCGTCCCTTCGAAATAGTTTTCCGCCGTTGCGTGCAGCGTGAGCTCTCCTCGATAGACCGGTGGCAGCACCGCGATGCCCCTGGCATTCGTCCGGACCGAGCGGAGCGTGCGACCGCCTGGCCGCGCGCTGTGGACAGCGACAACGGCGCCGGCGATCGGCTTCTTCGTGCCCTCGTCGATGACCTGTACCGACAACCGGTTGCTGGGCAGGTCGACGTCGACGGTCATGTCGTCGCCGATCAACAGCATGTCGAGGTGCGGCTCGGTGCTCACAGGTTCCGCCGGGGTTACCTCGAGTTGATAGCGTCCTGCATTCCAGACGCGCAACGAGTAGCGCCCGTTCGCATCGGTCTCGGTCTCGGGCACGTTCCTGCCGTAGCGTAGCGCGACCTTTGCGCGTACCGGTTTGCCGGCTTGCGTGATGCGTGCGGTGACGTTGATTGGCTCGACGCTCATCGTGACGTCGAAGTCTTCCCCCCCGTGAGATCCGCACGCGCCGTCGACGTCCACTCCGGCAGCAGGAGCTCGATGACATACGCCGCCGGTTGCACCGACGTCAAGGTCACGCGCCGCTCGTCCTCGATCTCGCGTTCTGCGACGCATGCAGTGCCGCCTTCCTCTTTCAGGCATATTCGCGCCGCGGCGAAATCTTCCTGCGCTTCGATATTGATGTTGAGGGAGGGAAGCGGTCGCAACTCGGCGCGCACCATCGTCACGGTACGCTGGCGCGGGCGGATCTCCAGCGGATCCATGTACGATCGATCGCTCTTCACCGTGATCGTAGCGAGACGCGACAGGTAAACGTGCCACCGTCCGGCGGTGGCGGGCAACGTTTCAATGGCGACAGCGTGTAGCGGTCAACAAGACCGTGAAGTGACAGCAACGCAGCGATGAGCACACGGCGTAACGCGATCGGCATTGCAGCCTCTTCATTTCCCCGCAAGTGGAAACATCGAACGAATGGTCGACACTCGATCTGCTGATAGCGACGCGGGAAGAACCACCGGATCGTTTCTGCCGATTGTGATGACCGTCTGATAAGCGCCGGGCGGCACTCCATACCAGACCGCCACCACGCGGCTCTGTGTTTCGCCGAAGACATCAGGTGCGCGGCTGGATGTCTGCTGTTGCAGTCGCACTTGCACGCCGCGCGGTCTTTCTGCTCCCCATCGCGTCAGCACGACCAAGAGATCTGCGGTGCCGGGAGTCGGCGCGACTGGCGTCGAGGTCGCGGTTTTTCCTCCCAGCACTTCGATCTCGGGGGACAACGCCACCGCGTTTCCCGAAGCGTCGAAGATGCCGCACAGCGTCGGCCCCGCGGGCACGCGCACGTTCGAATCGATTTCCGCCGGCTTCAGACTCAATTCGAACCCTGAGCCCGGACTCTGCAGGCTGATGATGCGAAATGTTTCCTCGGCGCGCGGCCGTGCATTCACTCGGACGAACCCGGCCGGCCCAATGCGGTCGGCGATCAGAAATCCGGTTTTCGATGGTCCGCCACCGTAATAAAGAACTGTCTGTGTTGCGCTGATCCGATTTCCTTGTTCGAGCCAGAAGTCGTAGCGCTGTGGTCTCGGCGGAAGAAACCATCGGCCGCACGGATAGGTGAGGTGCTCGTCCTGCGCATCGCCTGGAATCATGTGCACTGCGCAGCCTGCCGGATCGAGAAGCGAGCCTGATTGATCCGCGGGCCAGATCAGCACCGCCTGCTTTCCGTCGATTACGCCTTGTGATGCCGGTGGCAGCTCTAGTACCGCCTGCATCAGTAAAAGCAGGAGATCAAGCATGCCGGAGATAATACCAGACGCCTCTAAGTGCCACCGGCGGGACGTAAGCCATCTGGAGCGACGGGCTCTCAGCCCTTCGATTGTCCCGCGCGGCCGACGGGCTGAGAGCCCGGCGCCCCAGTTCTCATCGCGGGAACGCCTCCTTCACGCCGCCATCCACCGGCAACATCGCGCCGGTTGTTTTCGGGGAGCGCGTGCCGCCGCACTCCAAAGCGCTCATCGCTTCCTGATCTTCGCTGCCACTTCGTCGCGAAACTTCTGCGCCTGTTCGCGCGTTTCCGGGTCGACGATCGACGGCAGGACTGCGTCGACGATGGTCAGCGCCTCTGCGTAGTGGCCGGCGTTGGCTTGATCGATTGCGTCGTTCATCGACGCCACGATCTTCTCGTGCGCCGCGGCGCGATCGAAATGTTCCGCGATCGAGCGCAGGTAGGTCTTCTTGTCCGCGTCGAGAGTCGTGCTTCGCTCCAGGCGTTGCACCAGTTTCACGGCGTCGGCCGCGCGGCCGGCGTTCGCGTAGAGCTGAGCGAGGTGGAACGCGGACTGTTCATCGCCCGGGGTGAGCGCCAGAGCTTTTTCCAGCGCCGCGATTCCGGCGTCGAGGTCTTCGGTCTGTCCGACGTATGTCGCGCCGAGGCCGGCCCATCCGATGGCGCGCGTTGGATCGAGCTCCGTGGCGCGCTCGAAGAGCTCGCGCATCTTCATGATCTCCGCGCGCGGGACGCTCGTGGCCGAGCGCCCCGCGTGTCGCTCCATGAGGCTCGACGCCGCCTGCAGAAAGACCTCGGGGTCCTCGCTGCCGAGCTTCACCGCGGCCGCGTACGCCGCATCCGCTTCCGCGCGGCGGCCCCATGCCTCGTGCAGCCGGCCGAGGTCGGCGTGCGCGGCGGCGTTGGTCGGATTCGCGTCCAGCGATTCGTTGAGAAAGCGCTCCGCGGTCGACGAATTGGCGCGGCCTGTTTGCGCGAGCAGATGACCGAACTGGAACAGCAGCGCATCGCGCGACATCGGTTCGGGCGCCCGCAACTCGACCATCGTTGCCTCGGCGATAGGGATGTTGAGATAGCTGAACACGGAGCGCCGGACGTACCCGCGCAGCTCCTGCTCGAGCTGCGCGTACTTCATCGCGAAAGCCGCCGTGAATGCTTCGTCGACGCTCTTGCCGCTGCCGAGGTGGGAGAGGAACTGCCCGAGCCTGCTACGCCGCTCGGGGTCGACGAGCAGATAGTGCAGCAGTGCCCACGACTGCGCGTAGAACACGCCGATCCGCTCGCCCTCGTTGTAGATCGGCGACTCTTTCGTCGTGGCCAGCAGCTCCCGCAGCGGGATCAGCGGCTCGCTGCGCAGCCACAACACGTGCTCGGCAACGGGCCGGCCGATCTGCATCGACTTGCCGTCGGTGCGAAACGTCGAGTAGTACTCCGCGAGCCCTTCGTTGAACCACAGCGGCAGACCGGCGATCGTGTTCTGCACGAGGTAATGCGTGAGCTCGTGATAGACGATGCGGTCGACCTCATCGTCAGTGCGCATCACGATGAAGTTGCCGGTGTCGGCGTGCGCGAACAGGCCGCCGACGTTCTCCGCCTTCCGCTGCAGCAGCGCGTCGCGATACGCGCCGAAACGGCGCTCACCGGTGAAGAGAAACACCTTCGTTGGCAGCGTCGAGCGGATCTTCAGATTGGTGATCTGCCCGATCGCGGCACGCATCCGCAGCATGTCGCGCGCGATGTCGAGCGTCTTCGCCGGCGACGCGTTGCTGATGAACTGAAACTCGTCGGCGGTGACCGTGATCCACTTCTCGTTCGGCTTTGGCGTTTCGAGCGTCGCCGCGGAAACGCGGAGCGCGAGACACAGCAGCATCACCGCGATCGGACGGAGGTTCACCGCGGGAACGCCTCCTTCACGCCGCCATCGACCGGCAACATCGCGCCGGTTGTCTTCGCGGAGCGTGGACCTGCGAGAAAGAGCGCCGCTTCGGCTACGTCGTCAGCGGTTACTTCGACTTTGAGCAGCGTGCGGTTGCGATAGAAATCGGGGAGGCGTTCCGTGTCGACACCGTACGCCTGCGCGCGCATGGTGCGCATCTCTTCGCTCCAGAAGCGCGAACCGCCGAAGATGGCGTCCGGATTCAGCATGTTCGCGCGGATCCCATGCTCGCCCCCCTCCAACGCCACGATCCTGCACAACTGCGCCTCGGCCGCCTTGCTCACGCTGTACGCGCCGAACTCCTTGCCCGGCGCGGTCACGTTCTTCGACGCGTTGAACACGATCGAGCCGCCGAGGGCTTGTTGTTTGAGGATGCGCATCGCGGCGCGCGCGACGAGGAAATGGCCGCGCGCATTCACCGCGAAACTACGATCCCAGTCGGCCACCGGCAAGGTATCGAGGCTGCCGAACGAGGAGATGCCGGCGTTGCTGACCACGACGTCGACGCCGCCATACGCGCGAATGGTTTCGTCGAACGCACGCTCGACTTCCTGTTCACTCGAGACGTCGAGCTTTAATGCGATGGCGCGACGGAGCCCGTGTTTCGCCACGATGCCTTCCGCGACCGATTCCGCGAGCGGGAAATCGACATCGGTCACGACGACGTGCCCGCCTTCTTCCGCGAAGCGTTCGGCGATCGCGCGGCCGATGCCGCTCGCCGCGCCGGTGATGAACGCGATCTTCGAGGCGAGCTCCTTTTCTTTCGGCAGCAGCGTGAGCTTGTACAGCTCGAGCGGCCAGTACTCGGCGTGAAACGCGTCGTGATCGTTCAGCGTCTCGTAGCCGCCGGCCGCTTCCGCGTCCGCGATGATGCGCATCGTGTGACGGTAGATATCGCGCACGATGCGCGCGGCGCGCGCGTCTTTGCCCGCGGTCCACATGCCGACGCCGGACATGAGCACGATGCGCGGACTCGCGTCGAGCATCGCGAACTCGCTCGGATGCGCGCGATACCACTCCTCGTAGCGTTCTTTGTACGCACGCATCGCTTCGGCGATGTCCTCGCCCGGACGCAGGAAGAGCGGGAAGCGCTTCGTGTAGAGGAGATGATCGGGCGTGGCCGCGCCGATCTGCGTGATCTTCACCGCGTCCTCGCGCCCGAGAAACGCGAGCGTTTCCTCGGAGTCATCGAACTCGAGAATGCGCCCCCCGAGTGCGCCACGAATCATCGCCATCTGGAGCGACGGGCTCTCAGCCCGTCGAAACGAGAGGCCGACGGGCTGAGAGCCCGTCGCTCCAGATTGGAACGCTTCCGCGCGGGAAACGAGCTCGATGTGCCGGTCATACGCCTCCCGCACCGAATCGCCCCACGTAATGAGCCCGTGATTCATGAGGATCAATCCAGCCGCGTCGGGCTGCGCGTCGAAGGCGTCCGCGACATCGCGACTCAATCGAAACCCAGGCCGCCGGTACGGCACCAGAATCACGTCATCGCCGAAGCACTTACGCACCGTTTCCTCGCGCCCCTTCGTGTTCGTCAGCGCAAGAATGGCATCGGCGTGCGTGTGCAGCACCGCACGTGCGGGAAGAAACGCGTGCAACAACGTCTCGATCGAGGGCCGCGTGCTGGCCGGATCGATCAGGCACTTCGCGAGGTAGTCGACCATCTCCTGGTCGGTCATGTCCTCATGGCGTTGCCGCAGCGGTGCGATGTAGTCGAGGCGTACGGCCGGAAACTGCTTCGGCACGATCGACTTCATGTCGCTGCCGCTGCTCTTGATGTACATCACGTCGATCGGCCGTCCGAGGAGATCGGTCGCGCGCGCTTTGACGCTGTTGTTGCCGCCGCCCCAGAGGACGAGGCCTTCTTCCATTCCGACGAGGCGCGATTGATGAACGAGCTGCTCGATTTCGTTCGCGGGAGGATCGTTCCAGCGGTTCTGCATACGTAGGAGCGCGATCATACTGTCCGCGTGCAACTGAGCGACATCGAGCGCAAGCGGCTGATCGAGAATCTCGACGACGAGATGAACGGCGCCGCGCTGTACAACGCGCTCGCGTCGGCCGAAAAAGATGAGCGGCTGGCCGAGGTGTATCGACGGCTGGCGACGGTGGAGCAGCGGCATGCCGACCGGTGGCGCCAGCGACTGGAGGCCGCGGGTGAGACGTTGCCGCGATTCACGCCTTCGTGGCGCACGCGTGCGCTCGGCTGGATCGCACGCCGCTTCGGCACGAGCGTCGTGTTGCCGTCCGTGCAGTCATTCGAGGCCGCGGATACGAACAAGTACGCGACGCAAGCGGACGCGCGCGATTTTCACGGCGATGAGCGCTCGCACTCGCGCGTCATTCAGTTGATGTCCACCATGCGCGGCGGCTTCGCGGGGACGGACGTCGCGCGACTCGAAGGCCGGCATCGCACCGGCGGAGGCAACGCCCTCCGCGCCGCCGTCCTCGGCGCCAACGACGGGCTGGTGTCGAACCTCAGTCTGCTGATGGGCGTGGCCGGTGCGGCGATGAGCGAGCGATTGATCCTCATTACCGGTTTTGCGGGACTCCTCGCCGGTGCCGGTTCGATGGCGCTCGGCGAGTGGCTGTCGGTGCAGAGCTCACGCGAGTTGTATCGCCATCAGCTCGAGACCGAACAGGCCGAGTTGCAGATGGCGCCGGAAGAAGAAGAGGAAGAGCTCGCGCTGATCTATCAGGCGCGCGGGTTGGGCGAGGAGCAGGCGCGCGCGTTCGCGAAAAGCATGATGCGCAATCCCGACACGGCGCTGGAAACACTCGCGCGCGAGGAGCTCGGGATCGACCCGAATGAGCTCGGAGGCTCCGCGTGGGAAGCTGCGCTCACGTCGTTCCTTTTGTTCTCGTTCGGCGCGATCGTGCCGGTGCTGCCGTTCGTGTTCGCGAACGGCACGACCGCTCTCGCGCTGAGCGTCGCGTTCAGCACCGTCGCGTTATTCACGGTAGGCGCGGCCATCACGTTGTTCACGGGCAGGCCGGTCTGGTTCTCCGGAACGCGGCAGGTGATGTTCGGCCTCGCCGCCGCCGCGCTAACCTTCGGCATCGGACGCCTGGTGGGCATCTCCCTCGGCTGACCCATCTGGAGCGACGGGCTCTCAGCCCGTCGGCCTTTCGGCCGCTCGACGGGCTGAGAGCCCGTCGCTCCAGATTACTTTGTGGTTTTCTCGGCGGCCGGCTTCTTTGCGGCCGTGGCGGCCTTGATCTCGGCCAGGCGGGCTCTGTCTTTCTCGCGGCGCGCCGTACGGTTTTTCCTCGCGACGTTCGCGCGAGCCTTCTCTCCATTGATTCTCGACATGGGAAATCCTCCGGCGCGCACTCTACACGGAATTCAGTCGTGGGCGAACCGGTTGGCCCATTCATCAGTGATTTGCCAGTCCGTGAGTGATCTCCGAACAAGGCAGCACAGAAAGGAGATTCACCCATGAGAACGCAAGGCAATGTGAAGTGGTTCAACGACGCCAAAGGCTTCGGCTTCATCACTAGCGAGAACGGGGACGACGTGTTCGTTCACTTCTCGGCTATCCAGGGCGGCGGTTTCCGCTCGCTTCCGGAAGGCGCCGCTGTCGAGTTCGACGTGGTCAAGGGACCGAAAGGTCTTCAGGCTGCGAACGTCACGACGGTGTAAACTCGCCACATCGATCGTCGAAAGGGCAGGAGCGATCCTGCCCTTTCGTTTGTAGTGCCTATTCCGCGGAGGTGAATTTGGGTAGACCACAGGTTTCCTTTGCAAAGCGGCAGCGCGAACAGGCGCGCCGCGAAAAGCAGCAGTTGAAGGCCGAGAAGAAGGCCGAGCGGAAGAACGATCCGACCGAGGACGAATTCGAAGCTCCGGTCCGCGAGACCGCAATCGACGAGGACGTCGCGATTCCGTGATCATCCGCCCCTCACCCAACCCTCTCCCCGCTCGCGGGGAGAGGGCAGGGTGAGGGGTTACGCCGGGCGTGCTTCTTCCGCTTCCTTCCAGATCTCCACGCGGTGGCTCTCATTCAGCGCGAACGTTCCGACCAGGAACGTCATCAGCGCGACGCCGATCACCCAATACAGTCCCGCATAGATGTTGCCGGTCTTGGCCACGAGCAGACCCGCGATGAGCGGCAGCGTTCCGCCGAACCAGCCGTTCCCGATGTGATACGGCAGCGAGAATGACGTGTATCGGATCTTCGCCGGGAAGGCCTCGATCAGGAACGCCGCGATCGGTCCGTACACCATCGTCACGTAGATCACCTGCACGAAGACCAGCAGCACGAGCATGACCATGTTCGGGTTCTGCGGATCCGCTCCGTAGTGATGCATCGCTTTGTAGATCGGCAGATACGTGAGCGCCGCGATCAGATTGCCGGCCATCATCACTTTCAGCCGCCCGATGCGATCGGAGAGCGCGCCGAACACCGTGAAGAACGGCATGCCGAGGAGCAGCGCGATCGCGACGATCACGCTCGACTTCACGATGTCGATCTTCATCACGCTCTGCAGAAACGACAGCGCGTAGAACTGGCCCGTGTACCAGACGATGCCCTGTCCGGCCGTCGCGCCGAGAAGCACCAGCAGGACGATCTTGAGGTTCTTCCAGTTCGCGAAACTGTCGCGCAACGGCGACGTCGAGGTCTTCCCCTGGCTCTTCAGCGATGCGAAGAGCGGCGATTCGCTCATGCGCATGCGGATGTAGAGCGACATTCCGACCAGGACGATCGAGAGCAGGAACGGAATGCGCCATCCCCACGCGTGAAAATCGGCGTCGGACATCATTGCTTTGATGCCCAGGACGACGCCGAGCGAGACGAAGAGTCCGAGCGTCGCGGTGATCTGGATGAAGCTCGTAAAGAAGCCGCGCCGATGATCGGGCACATGCTCCGCGACGTACACGGCCGCGCCGCCATATTCGCCGCCGAGCGCGAGGCCCTGCAGCAGTCGCAGCACGAGCAGGATCGAAGGCGCGAGCACGCCGATGGTCGCGTATGACGGCAAAAGGCCGATCAGAAACGTCGAGAGGCCCATGATCGTCAGCGTGACCATGAACGCGTATTTGCGGCCGATGAGATCTCCCACGCGACCGAACACGAGCGCGCCGAACGGCCGCACGATGAATCCCGTTGCGAAGAGCGCCCACGTCTTGATCAGCGCCCACGTCGGATCCCCCGCCGGGAACATCACCTCCGACATGATCACCGCGAGGCTGCCGAAGATGTAGAAGTCGTACCACTCGATCATCGTGCCGAGGCCGGAGGCGAAGATGATCTTGCCGACGGGGTACTCCGCGCGCGCGCTGTTGGTCATGGAGCGGTAGTGTAACCGGGCGGAACCATGGCCCGGCGCGTTCCGTCGTAACGTATCGACATGCACATCGCACGCTCCCTTCTCGTCCTCTCTCTCGCTGTTCCTCTCTTCGCCGACCCGATCGGCGATGTGCGCGCGGCGCTCGCGAAGCTCACCGCGCAACAGCCCATTCGCGCGACGTACGAGTTGCAGCATTCCGTCGTGAGCGAAGGCAAATTCGACAACGACAAATTCAGCGGCAAAGCGGTAGTGGGGCTCGAAAGCGACGGCGGCGAAGTCCGCATCATCCTGCCGAAGGTGCTGCTCGAACAGGTCTCGCGCGAGCACCAGGCGCGTACGACGAACGTAGAGACGCCGACACCGACTGCGAACGCGCTGGCGGAGATCGACACCGTCGAGACGTCGAACGCGCTCGATTGCGCGCCGATGCTGCTGCGTTTGATCCACGGCGCGAAGCTCCTATCGGATGCGCAGGGCACGTTCCAGGGGAAGCCGGTGCGCGTGCTGGTGCTGCGCGTCGAGGATCGCATCGAGAAAGAGGACAAGGGACGGGTGAAGATGGGCGAGAACAAGCTGACGTTGTGGCTCGGACCGGATCTCGTGCCCGTCGGCGCCGAGCATCTCGTGAACGCGAAGATCTCGGTGCTGTTCCTGAAAGCTGAGTCGAAGCAGAAGAAGAGCTGGTACTTCACGCAGGTCGCGGATCGTCTGGTGCGCGTGCGGCACGAGTCGACGCAGAGCGGATCGGGCATGGGACAAAAGTCGAACGAGACCGTGATCTCGACGGTGCGAGTGCACTAAAATCCGCCGCCATGTCGACACCAGCTTTCTTCGCTCAACGCCTGGCCACCGAACTGCCTGCCTTCGAAAAAGTGCTGCGCGCACTGCCCGCCGAGAAGCTCGATTACAAGCCGCACGAGCGCAACACCGCGGCGGGTGATCTCGCGTGGCAGATCGCGACGGAGATGGGCAGTCTTTCGGAACTGTTCGAGACCGGCGAGATTAACTACAACCAGGGCGCGGCGCCGGCGCACGAGAACATCTGCAGCTCGATCAAGACGAACGGCGAGCGCGCGCTCGAGAGCGTGAAGAACGTCAGCGAAGAGCGCTGGAACGGCAAGGGCCGTTTTCTGTGGGCCGGCAATGTGGTGTGGGAGTCGACGGTGAACGACATCGCGTGGGGCTTTCTGTTCGATATGGTCCATCACCGCGGCCAGCTCAGCGTGTACCTCCGGCCGATGGGCGGGAAGGTGCCGGCGATCTACGGTCCGTCGGCCGACGACACGGGCGGCGCTTCGTAACCGTGTCCGCGTACGTCGTGTCCCGCGTGAACATCCGCAACGCGGAAGCGATGCAGCGCTACATGCAGGAGGCGCCCGCGACGGTGGCCGCATTCGGCGGCCGCTATCTCGTGCGCGGGAACGACGTGCGTGCGCTGGAAGGCGCGTGGGAGCACGAGCGGATGGTGGTCGTCGAGTTCCCGGATAAGAACGCCGCGCTGGCGTGGTACGAGTCGGATGTGTATCGGCCTTTGCGCAAGCTCCGCCAGCAGAACGCGGAGACCGTGATTCTGCTGGCGGAGGGCGTGCCGGAGCCGGTTAATTCGTAGTGTTGCTCGCAGGCACGAGCGTCACGCTGATCTCGCCGGCCTGGTTCTTCGTCGTGTTCGCGGGCGTCGTGCGGTTCCACATCGCGCCATTGGCCGCATCCACAACGAAACCGATGATGCCGCCGACGAGAATGTTGCCGAGATACCAGCCGGACATCTGCCGCCCGAATTTCAGCTCCGTCTCCGCATAGCCTTCTTTGTTGAGCTTGACCGCGCAGTGCTCCGGCTTACGGTGGAGCATCACTACCGCCGGCGTCACCATGCGCGGATCGTTGGTCACGTCGCCACACGCGACCATGACTGCCGCTCCTGTGGGTTCCGAGTTGAGCCGAACTTCCTGCGTGGTTTGATGAACGATGGAGCCGCAATTCACACTGAGCATTGACAGAAGGCACAAAGCTGCCGCACTTCGTTTCACGGTTTCTCTCCCCTGTACGCGTTTTGGGCGGGGAGCGTAACTGCGATCAGGCCGAGGCACAAGACGATTGATGACAAGCAGGCTTGACATCCGCGAGGCAGGGCCCTATCTTGCTCGTGGAAAGTCTGCTTGACATGAACAACGGCATCCGAAACCGAGTCAAGGAGCTCCGCTGCGCGCGCGGCTGGACGCAACAAGATCTCGCGGATTACGTCGGCGTGTCGCGGCAGAGCATCAACTCGATCGAACGCGACCGCTACGTGCCGAGTCTGCAGCTCGCACTCACATTCGGCCGCATCTTCGGGTGTCCGACCGACGAAATCTTCGAGCTGGAGAACAAACCATGAACATCCCGATCGTCGGGACCATCGACGAACGCTTCCTCACGCACCGCCTGCGATCCACGAGCACTGCCGGGATCCTTACGGCGATCACCGCTCTCATCCTGTTTGCGTATCGCTTTTACATCGACAAGATCTGGAGCTGGGATCTCGCGGCCGTCGTGTTGGTCAATGTCGTCGTGAAGATCACGCTCATGATCTGGTATCGCCTCAAGGACTGATGCGGATGATCATCGATCGCAAAACCTACATTCGCATCACCGCCGCCTCGCTGGCAATCGCCCTCGGCGTTCCCTGGCTGCTGCGCCGGTTCGGCGTCGTTCATCTCGACCTCAGCGACGGGTTGCAGGGATTCCTGATGGGTGTCGCCATCGGCGTCAATCTACTCGGCGTCGCGTACGGCGTGCGGTGGCGGCAAAAGTTGTAAAGTTCCGCGCCGAGGAGACACTGCATGCCGGAGACGCGTCACGTCAGCCCTAAGAATCACGATGTACTGCTGCTCGTCGGGACGATGAAAGGCGCGTTCGTGTTGCGCTCGAGCAAGGCGCGCGGCGGCAAGTGGGATGTCGGCGGGCCGTATTTCGCGGGCAGCGCCGTCTATGCGATGGCGTACGACGGACGCGCCGGACGTCATCGCATCTGGGCCGCGCCGAACAGCATGCACTGGGGCGGCCTGCTGCGCTGGAGCGATGACTTCGGTGAGACGTGGACGAATCCCGAGGAAGCGAATGTCAAGTTTCCGGAGGGGACGGGTGCGGCGCTCAAGCAGATCTGGCAGATCGCGCCGGGGCTCGATTCCGAACCCGACACGCTCTACTGCGGCGTCGAGCCTGCCGCGCTGTTCGTGACGCGCGACGCCGGAGAGTCCTGGTCGCTCGTCGAAGGACTCTGGAATCATCCGCAGCGGCCGCGTTGGGAACCGGGCGGCGGAGGACTCTGCCTGCACACGATCCTGGTCGATCCCGAGAACGCGAAGCGCGTGCGCATCGCGGTATCGACGGGCGGCATGTACGTGACCGAAGACGGCGGCGCGACATGGCGTCCGTCGAACAAGGGCGTGCGCGCGCAATTCCTGCCCGACAAGTATCCGGAGTTCGGACAGTGCGTGCATAAGGTCGTGCAGTCGAAACGAAATCCCGATCGGATGTTCCTGCAGAACCATTGGGGCCTCTATCGCAGCGACGATCGCGGCGAGAGTTGGAACGACGTCGCCAACGGCGTCCCGTCGGATTTCGGATTCGCAATGGCCGCGCATCCGCGCGACGCCGACACGGCGTGGATCGTTCCGCTCGAGTCGGACGAGTTCCGCTGCACGCCTGAGGGAAAACTGCGCGCGTACGTCACGCGCAATGCCGGCGCGAAGTGGGAAGCGCAGTCGAAGGGATTGCCGCAGAAGGGAGCATTCGAGACGGTATTGCGCGACGCGATGGCCGTCGATTCACTCGATCCCGCCGGTGTTTATTTCGGCACGCGCAATGGAAAATTGTTCGGCTCCGCGGACGAAGGAAAGAAGTGGTCGGTGATCGCGGACGGTCTGCCGGCGATCGTCTCCGTGAAAGCCGCGAGCGTTTCCTTGCCGCGCGCGCGAAAGGGGGCTTGATGGCGTTCCTCTTCGTCATTCCGGGCCCGCTGCGCGAGCTCGCCGGAAATCGTGGAGAGGTGCGCATCGAAGGGAAGGCGTCGACCGCTTCCGACGCGCTGACACTGCTCTGGTCGCAGTGCCCCGGCTTGCGCGATCGTGTCGTCACCGAGCTCGGCGAAGTGCGCCCGCACGTGAATATCTTCGTCGACGGCGAGAGCATCCGTTACGCCGGCGGTTTGAGCACGCCCGTGCGCGACGGTGCGGAAGTCGTGATCTTGCCGGCCCTCAGCGGAGGATGACCGCGGGATGACCACGGCACTCGCCGGCGGCGCGGTCTACGTCGGTCCGAACGAGCGCATTGACGATGGCGTCGTGCTGCTGCATGGCGAAACGATCGCCGCGGTCGGCACGAGGCCCGAAGTCCAGATCCCGCCCGACACAAACATCACCGACTGCGCCGGCATGACCGTCACGGCCGGCTTCTGGAACAGTCACGTGCATTTCTTCGAGCGCAAGTGGCGCGATGCCGCGAACGCGCCGGCCGAGGAGCTCACGCGCCAGTTGCGGGAGACGTTGACGCGCTACGGATTCACGACCGTTTTCGATCTCAGCTCGCAATGGGAAAACACCCGCGCATTGCGCGATCGCATCGCATCAGGAGAAGTGACCGGGCCACGGATTCTCACCACCGGCGAGGGCTTGATTCCTCCGGGTTCGCTTCCCTCCGAACAGGTGCTGATGGTGATGGGCGTGACGCCGACCCCCTTGCCGGAGGTCGCGGACGCAACGCAGGCAGCGGAAGCCGCGCGCAGGACCCTCGATGCAGGTGCCGACGGCATCAAAGTCTTCGCATCACCACCGCGTCTTCCCGCCGTCGCTGAAGAAATCATTCGTGCCGCGGCGGACGTGGCGCACGAATTCGGCAAACCGATGTTCATGCACGCCAACAGCGCGGCGGATGTCATCGCGGCTTTGCGCGGCGGCGTGGATGTCCTCGCACATACGACGCCGCATTCCGGACGATGGGACGAAACGATTCCCGCGCTGATTCAGAACCGCGCGCTGACGCCGACGCTCACGCTATGGCGCTACTACCTGCGTCACGATCGCATCTCGGTGCAGGAGCAGGTCGTACGCACCGCCATCGAGCAACTCCGCGTCTGGCGCGCCCACGGTGGCACCATCCTCTTCGGCACCGACCTCGGCGCTGTCGATCCCGATCCGGCCGAGGAGTATTCGTTGATGGCGGAGGCGGGGATGGATTTTCGCGAAATCCTCGCGTCGCTGACTACCGCACCGGCCGCGCAATTCGGAATGTCGAATGAATACGGCCGTGTCGCTGCAGGAATGCGCGCCGATCTGGTCGTGCTCCAGGGCGAAGACCTTTCGAAGGTGCGATCCACGATCCGCGGCGGAGCGGTGATCTACGAATCGCCTGACGCGATTTTGCGGAGTCGTCGACGCTCCGTTTGAAATCGCCACAACCCGACGATCAGAAACAAACCGCCGACCGTCATCAGCACGCCGCCGAGCAGGGGAGCGATCGAGCGGTCGACGAATTCGACGATCCCGAAACCGCCCGCGACGATTGCCAATCCCGTTCTGATGTACGCGAGCAGCGTGCGCTCATTCGCCAATGCAGTGCGGTCGATGGCCAGATCGTCCGTGAGTGCGCGTCCCTGCCGAGTCATCAGCGTGCACCCAGAAACGCGCGTACCGCCTGTTCGAACAGCGCGCGATCTTCAGGACTGCGGTACGCGTCGCAGGTATTCACTTCCCGCGAAGGAGCGACGTCGCGACCGAGCCACAACTGCAGGCTCTCCCGATCGAGCGATGTTTTCTGCGTCGCACGATGACCGGCGCAGCCACCCAGTCGATTGTAAGGATCGGTTGCGTCTTTTGCGCACGGCTGCAGTTTGTAATGCACCTTTCTACACGAGAACGCCGACGGCTCGACCGCATACCAGACCGCGTTTGAATCCCATGGATGAAATCCGTCTTCACCGAACGTCTTGTGCCACGAGTCGATCCAGCCGATGGTCCAGTCGTGCACGTATTGCTGCAGGCGCGTTCCGCCCGCGAGTGTCTGTACGTATGTGCGCGGCACCAGCACATTGCTCGTCAGTTTGAATTGCAGAAACGTCATCGGCACCGTGCTCTGATCGAGCAACACCCTGGCGGCGCGAGGATCCATCACCAGATTGAAATCCGTCAGCGATGAGACCGGCCCGATGGCGAACTCCTCGTGCGGTGCGCGGCCCATGATGGCGATCACCTCGTCGATGTTGCGCACGACGTGCGGCGGCGCGTTGAGCGCGAGACAGGCGACGTCGGTCAGCGGCCCGATGGCGATGATGGTCGCCTTGCCGCGGCGCAGGACATCGGACATCGCATCGACTGCCGCGTTTCTGCAGTCCGCCGTGATTGGTGTTCCATTCAGTGTGGCTTGAGGATCATCGAGCCTCACGGCAGCGCCGCGAACGCGTTTCACGTTCGAGCGGAGGACGTCGCGCAGGAGCTTGTCGGCCGCGAGCTGTTCAGCGGCGACGTTCGAGTTGCCGAGCACCGTCGCGACGAGCTTCACATCGAGCGATCGCTCGTGCAGCGCCATCGGCAGCGCCCAGCCGTCATCGACATCGACGACGCTGCGCCAGCCGCCGGTGAGTCCGAGGCCCATGTCGGTGGAGATGATGACCCGCTTGCGCGGAGTGGCCGCGGACGCGATGCCCGTCAAAACGACGCATACGAACAGGATCAGGACGTGCGCGCGCAACTTCATCGCTGAAGGGTAGCGCAGAAAATCTGGAGCGATGGGCTCTCAGCCCGTCGAAGCGCGCAAGGGTCAACGCGGCCTCCGCGTGCGGGTCAATCTCCGGATCTGTGCTCACCGGCTGACCCGGCAGTTCAAACCGTGCTCGTCCTTTCACGAAACGGTAAGTAGCACAGATCCTTGTACTTACGTTTTTGCCGTCTCTCCTTCATCAGATGGTGCACGCCTTGAGATGAGTGGCCATCGCAACACAATAAGGAGGAGGAACGAATGCACCGTAGATCTCTCTCTCTCATCACGCTGCTGTTGATCGTCTCGGCCATGCCCCTCTCCGCCGCGCAGTTCATCGTCCAACCCTTTGAGCGGGTCGCCACCGAATCGAAGTACGTCGTCCGGGCGTCGGTCGTCGACACCTGGAGTGCGTGGGATGCCTCGCAGGAGGTGATCTACACGTACGCGACGCTGCGCGTTTCGCGTTACTTCGGCGAGGTCGCCGGTCCGGATACGCTCGTCGTCCGCGAGGTCGGCGGAACCGTCGATGGCTACACGCAGGAAGCGATCGGCTTCCCGGCCATCCGCCGCGGCGAGCAGGTGGTCCTGTTTCTCTCCGAGTGGGACGACAGCACCGACCTCCGCATCCACGCGTACAACCAGGGCAAGTATCTCGTCCGCATGCGCCAGGACCGCACGGAGGTCCTCGTTGCCGATCCGGTGAAACAGGGCGAAGAGCGCCTGTCCCGCGAACAGCACCGCTTCGAAGCGGAAGCGGACGACAACGGCCTCACGATCGAAGAGTTCTCGGAAATGGTCGACGCGGCCCGCGCCGGCGAGAAGCCGCACGCCGCGCGCCGTCAATAGAAAGGAGCATGAGCCATGAAGAAGCAGACATTTTTCTCCGTCCTCATCTCCACAATCATCATCGTCGCGTCGGCTGAGCCGGCGCTGGCGTACGTGCTGCTCTCGCCGCGGCGCCGCTGGGCGACCACGCCGATCACCGTGCGCACCTACACGGTCGGCAACTCCACCATCACCGACGGCAGCGGCGGCGTGAACGCCACCGTCAGCGCGATCCGTGCGTGGGGCATCATCAACTCGAGTACCACCAGCTCGCCGGCCGTTCGCGGTTCCGCGCCCGCCACGATCATGCTCAACACCAACGGCGGCATCTGCACCAGCGGCTGTCTCGCCGCCACGCTGACCGGCTATTACATCAGCCAGAGCGGCGACGACCGCATCTACGACGCCGACGTCTACACGAACACCGCGCACCAGTACTACTCGTCCGGTGAGTCCGGCTGCAGCGGCGAGTACGACATCAACGGGATCATGGTGCACGAGGTCGGTCACGTGATCGGCATCGGCCACTCGAACGTCGCCGGCGCGACGATGTATCCGAGCGTCAGCGCCTGCAACGCCGGCAACCGCACAATCGAAGCGGACGACCGCGCCGCGCGCGACAACCTGTACTGAGGTGATGTAGCTCCCGGAAACTTTTTTGAGGAGGACTGGATGCATCGTCGTTCACTGATCCTGGTTTCGTTGCTCCTGGCTCTTGCAGTTCCGCTCTCGGCCTCGCAGTTCAAGGAGATGTCCTTCGACGAAGTTGCCACCGAGTCGCAGTACATCGTCCGCGGACACGTGGTCGACACCTGGAGTGCGTGGGATGACTCGCACGAGGTGATCTTCACGTACGCGACGCTCCGCGTCAGCCGTTACTTCGGCGAAGTGGCCGGACCCGACACGCTGGTCGTTCGCGAAGTGGGCGGCACGGTGGACGGATACACGCAGGAAGCGATCGGCTTCCCGGCCATCCGCCGCGGTGAAAACGTGGTGTTGTTCCTCTCGCAGTGGGAGGACAGCGCCGACTACCGCATCCACGCGTTCAATCAGGGCAAGTATCTCGTTCGCCAGCGTCAGGGATTCGACGTGCTCGTAGCCGATCCGGTGAAGCAGGGCGATGAGCGTCTCGAGCGCGAGCATCATCGTTTCGAGGCGGAAGGCGTTTCCGCGCTGACGATCGATGAGTTCGCCGCCATGGTCGACGCCGCACGCGCCGGACGCCCCACCGCCGGTATTCGGCAGATGCGCGATTAAGGACACATCATGAACAAGAAGACGATCCTCGCCCTCGCAATCGCCACCATCATCGTCGCCGCCTCGGCCGACCCGGCCATGGCGTACGTCCTGCTCTCGCCGCGCCGCGCGTGGGCCTCGACGCCCATCAGCGTGCCGGTGTACACGACCGGCAACTCCACGATCAATGACGGCAGCGGCGGCGTGACGGCCGTCGTCGGCGCCATCAAGGCCTGGGGCGTGGTCAGCTCCGCGACGACCAATCAGCAGGCCACGCGTGGCCGGGCGCCCGCCACGATCATGCTCAATAACAACGGCAAGATCTGCAATGGCTCGTGCCTCGCGGCGACGCTGACCGGCTATTACAGCGGTAGTACGATCAATGACGCCGACGTCTATACCAACACGCGCTACAGCTTCACGTCGTCGAAAGAGACGGACGGCTGCAGCGGCGAGTTCGACATCGACGGCATCATGGTCCACGAGGTCGGTCACGTGATCGGCATCGGCCACTCGAACGTGGCCGGCGCGACGATGTATCCGACGGTCAGCTCCTGCAACTTCAACAACAGAACGCTCGAATCCGACGACATCGCGGCGAAGAACGATCTGTACTAGCTCTCTCTCTTTCTTCTCGATTCGCGCGGCGCCGGTCTCCGAACCGGCGCCGCATGGTGGGGATGGGCCGGGCATGGCAGAACCGAGAGTGGTCCTCGCTGCACGCATCACCGCCGGCGCGGCAGGTACGTTCTCCGTCGACATCGACGACGGTGACGCCATCCTCCGCGAGGAAGAATGTTTCCGCTTCGCGCTGCAGTACTACGCGCGAGTGCTCTTCGAGCTCGTGCATCGCGAGCGCTCCGTACGCGGATTGCCGCAGTGGATGTCCGCGATCGCGCAGACGGCGCTGGAGAATGACACCGACCTCTTCGCGCTGGCCGGCGTGGACGGAAGTCTGGTGCGGTCGATCCCGATGCCGGTCGCACACGTCGACGTGATCATGCGCATCGACGGAGTGCGCAATCGCGTGGTGGCCGGCGATCTGTCGCCGTTCCGCGGCCTGATGCTGGCGCGCTCGGTCCTCGCGGTGTGTCAGGCTGTGCTCGCGCACCTCTCGGCTCCGATGCGCGACGGCATCCCGACCGCGCTCGCGAACATGAACGCGTCGTACGAGATGACGCATCGCTACGCCGATCCTGCCAGCCAGCACGAAGTGCCGGACGTCGCATATCTGGCAGCGTCGTTCGTTTAGACCTTTCGCTGTTCCACCACGCGGCCGCGCTCCAAGACCACCATCTCCTCGCAGATCGCCTCGACTTCCTGCAAGTGATGCGTGACGTACACAGTCGGCACCGGGAATTCTTCGTGGACACGCACGAGGTATTCGAGGACGCGATCGCGCAGCGCGAGATCGACGCCGGCCAGCGGCTCGTCGAGCAGCAGCACGTCGGGCCGCGTGACCAGTGCGCGCGCGAGCGCGACACGTTTGCGCTCGCCGCCGGAGAGTTGCTGCACGCCGCGATGCAGGAGCGGTCCGATCTCGAGCACGTCGACGATGTCGCCACTCTTCGCCGCGCCGCCGTAGAACACGTTCTGGCGCACCGACAAGTGCGGGAACAGCGCGTCGTCCTGTGGGACGTATCCGACGCGTCGCAAGCGCGGCGGCAGGTCGCTGATCACGCGGCCGTCGAGCTCGATCGAGCCCGACTGCGGCCTGCGGATGCCCGCGATCAATTCCAGCAGTGTCGTTTTTCCGGCGCCTGATGGTCCGTAGAGCGCGGTCGTGCCGCGCGAGAGGGTGACCGACACCTCGAGCGTGAAATCGGACAGCGGCAGCGCGAGGTCACGAACGACGAGCGTCATGCGTCCTCCGCAGGAATGCTTCCGAGGTCCAGACGGCGAGGAAGGCGATGGCGACGGCGATGGCGAGCAGGCGGAACGCTTCATCATCACGGCCGAGTTGCACGAGGTTGTAGATCGCGAGCGAGAGCGTGCTGGTGCGGCCGGGGATGTTGCCCGCCACGAGGATGGTCGCGCCGAACTCGCCGATGGCGCGCGCGAACGCGAGCAGCATCCCGCTCACGATGCCGCGCGCCGCGAGAGGCAGCGTGATGGTCAGGAACACGCGCGCGTTGCCGGAACCGAGCGTGCGCGCGATCTGTTCGAGTCGTGGATTCACCTCTTCGAACGCGACGCGTGCCGCGCGCACGAGGAGCGGGAACGACATCACCATCATCGCGGCGACGACGGCGCGCCAGGTGAAGACGACGTCGATGCCGAAGGTGCGATGCAGCCAGCCGCGGCGGCCGAGGAGCTGCAGGAGGATCAGCCCGGTGGCGACGGGCGGCATCACCAGCGGCAGCGCGACCAATGTTTCTACGATCGATTTGCCGGGCCAGCGATAGCGCGCGAGCAGCCACGCGATCGCGAGCGCCGGCGGCAGGATCAGCAGTGTCGAGAGCGCCGCGGTGCGCAGCGTGAGGCCGAGGATCTGAAGCTCTTCGCCAGTCACTGGATCAGGAAGCCGTGTTTCGCGAAAACGTCGCGCGCGCCTTTCGTGCTCAGGTACGCGAGCAATTTCGTCGCGGCCTCGCCGTTCCGGGCATCGCGGAGCAACGCGAACGGATAAGAGATGCCGGGCGTTTCCGCGCGCGGCACTTCACACGCGACGCGCGAGCGTTTGGCGATGCGCGCGTCGGTCTTGTAAACAATGGCGCCGTCGACGTTGCCCGACTCGACCGCGGCGAGTGCCGCACGGACGTTGTCGGTCGGAATCACGTTCGGCGCGATGCGCTGCCAGAGCCCGATCTTCTGCAGCCACTTGCGAGCGTAGATCCCGGCCGGCACCGTCGACGGTTCTGCGAGCGCGATCCGTCGCGCGCGTAGGAGATGCACCGGCCTGGTGATGGTCCGATTATCTTTCGGCACAACGATCACGAGCGAATTCGAGAGCACGCTCGCACGGCGGATGACGAGCTTGCCGAGCCGGCCGACACTCGCTTCATCCGCGGAAAGAAAGAGATCGGCCGGCGCACCCTGCTCGATCTGCCGCGACAGCAGACTCGACGCGCCGAAGTGAAAGACGATGTCGACGCCGTACGCGCGTTCGTACCCGCGCTCGATTTCCTGCAACGGCTCGGTGAGACTGACGGCGGCGAAGACACGGATTTCTTTCGCTGCCGCGGGCAGCGAGATCGAGAGAATCGCGACAACGAACAGCGCGCGCATGAGCGATATCTTCAGCGAAGTATATCGGAACGCCGGCGTCCCGCCGGCTGAGCAGGGAGCGTCCCGCTCCCGTCCTTCGGAGCACGGCGGCGAGACGCCGCCCGCTCAGCCGGCGAGACGCCGGCGTTCCTTACGGGCAGCCGCTCACGTTTACGATCCGGAACTCGAACGCCGCTCCTGTCGCGGCACGCGGTACCGACACCACATGGACCGGCCGCGCCACGATGGCCGGACATGCGCAGTTCGCGGTCCGGCGCTCTTCGACCACATCGATCCGCAACTCGCCGCTCACTCGCCGCACTGTATTCACCTTGAAATCGCTGCACGAGCTCAGGTCGCCGCCCGCGACAAAGATCAGCAGCGACTCGTCGAGGTTCACCGACGGCGGCGGTCCGGATGCGATCGATGTCCAGATCTCCGCCCAGCGACTGGCCTGCGAGATCACCTCGCCGCGGCGCGACGCCACGCCCGAGACCTGAGCTTTGTAGACATTCGTGAAAGCGACCACGCCGTCCGTGCCGGTCGGACTCGACTCGCCCTGACATCCCACGATGACGAGAGTGAAGACAGCGAAAGCGATCAATCGGCGCATCACAATAGCTCCTTCATCTTTTTCCAGCTTTGCTCCGCGGCGCGCGCCGCGTTCTGTTCCATCTTCCGATACAACTGCAGCACTTTTTTCCCCGACACCGTGAGTTGTGCACCGCCCTGCGCCGCGCCGCCGCGTTCCTTCTCTACGAGCGGCGAACGGAACGCGGCATTCATCGTCTTCACCAGCGTCCATGCGCGCATGTAGGACATGTCCAACTCGCTCGCCGCTGCGCGGATGGAGCCGGTGCGCGCGATGGCATCGAGCAGATCGGCTTTGCCGGGACCGAGGACGATGGTGCCTGCGTCGTCGACGATACGAATGCGTGGTCGCAGCGAATAACGCACTCTGGCATTATCCCCCTCACCCAACCCTCTCCCCTCGAAGGAGAGGGCAGGGTGAGGGGGATGGTCGATGCGTATCGCTGCAACAGTTCTCGCGCTTTATCTGACAGCGTGCGCCACGGTCGCGCCACGCATCGAGCCGGCGGTCCTCTCCGACCGACTCTTCTGCGGCCTGTCGATTCCCGGCGGCGGAGTTGTGACGCAGGGTGACCTCGACACGTTCCTCGAGGAAGTGGTCGAACCGCGCTTCCCGCAGGGCTTCACGGTCTGGCGCGCGCGCGGCCACTGGCGCGGCGGCAACGAAGAGGTCATGGTCCTCGAGGTCATCCATCCGATCAGCGCGCGCGACGATGACGCCGTCGCGGAGATCGCCGATGAGTACCGGCGCCGTTTCCAACAGGAAGCGGTACTGCGCGTAATGATGCCCGCGCGGATGGAGCTCATCGAGGAGTAAGCGCCCCTCACCCGGCCTTCGGCCACCCTCTCCCCGCAAGCGGGGCGAGGGTTACCTATGTAGCCTTCTCCCCTCCGCGAGGGGAGAAGGTGCCGAAGGCGGATGAGGGGTCGCACTCACGTAAAATCGCCTCATGCGTCCATTCCTAGCCGCCCTCGCCATCGTCTTCGCCACGACTGCACTCGCCGAGATCACGCTGCCGCAGGCCAGTCCAGGCGTCACGTTGTCGCACGACATCGGGATCTCGAAGGTCACCGTCAGCTATCACCGCCCCGCCGTGAAGGGCCGCAAGATCTGGGGCGATCTCGTGCCCGAAGGAAAGGTCTGGCGCCTCGGCGCGAACAACGCCACGACGCTCACGCTTTCTCACGACGCGACGATCAACGGCAACAAAGTTCCGGCGGGCACATACGCTCTCTTTGCGATTCCCTCGGCGAACGAGTGGACGTTCATCCTCAACAAAGATGCGAAGCAGTGGGGCGCGTACTTTCACAAGCCGGAGCAGGACCTAGTCCGTTTCAACGTGAAACCGCAGGCAACCGAAGCGACCGAATGGTTCGACATCGATCTCGTGCCGGTCAGCGATCGCGCGTTGCGCGTCGACGTGGCGTGGGAAAAAGTGCGCGCGCCATTCACGATCGAGTTCGATGTGCCGGGTCTCGTCTGGAAACAGATCGACGAGCGCCTCGCGTCGAAGGATGCAAACTGGGAAGACTTCCATCAGGCCGCGCGCTACGCGATGACGACCGGCCAGCGCGGCGATGACGCGATGAAGTGGATCGACAAGGCCATGGAGACCGAGAGTTTCTGGAACTACGAGCTCAAGGCGCGATTGCTTCATGAGCGCGGACGCACCGCGGAAGCGTTGCCGCTCATGGCCAAAGCGAAGGAGCTCGCGAAGGGGAAGGCGCCGGACGAGTACGTCACCAACCTCGACCGCGACATAGCGGCCTGGACGAGTAAGCCGTAACGCGTATCCCGCCCGCGCGGCGTTATCCTTCTCTCAATCCTTGCAACTCAATATCGGAGACCGCCTCGAGCAATACGAGATCCTCGGCCCACTCGGCGCCGGAGGCATGGGTGAGGTCTACCGCGCGCGCGACACGAAGCTCGGTCGCATCATCGCGCTGAAGATCCTGCCGGCGGAACTGGCGTCGAACTCGGAAGCGTTGCGCCGCTTCGAACAGGAGGCGCGCGCGGCTTCCGCGCTCAATCATCCGAACATCGTCACGATCTATGACATCGGCCACAACGCCGGCATCGCGTGGATCGCGATGGAGCTCATCGACGGCGTCGATCTGCGCACGCTAGCGGCGAAAGAACCGCTCACGCTCAAGAGTGCGTTGCGCATTGCGGTGAAACTCGCCGATGGCCTCGCCGCCGCGCACGACCGCGGCATCGTGCATCGCGACCTCAAGCCCGACAACGTCATGCTCACGAACGACGGCTTCGTGAAGATCCTCGACTTCGGCCTCGCCAAGCAGATCCGCGTCATCACGTCGGACGACACGACCATTCCGCACACCTCGCCTGGCGCCGTCTTCGGCACTGTCGGATACATGTCGCCGGAGCAGACGCGCGGCAAGGAGATGGACTCGCGCTCCGATCAGTTCTCGTTCGGCGTGATGCTGTACGAGATGTTGACACGCGTGCGGCCGTTCGATCGCGAGTCGAAGCCGGAGACGATGGCTGCGATCATCCGCGACGAAGTCCCGCCGCCGTCGCACATCAACGACGCGGTGCCGTTCGATCTCGATCGCATCGTCTCGCGCTGCCTGGCGAAGAACCAGCGCGATCGTTATGCATCGACACGCGATCTCGCGCGCGACCTGCGCGAGATCCGCGACGGCATCACGCACAGCACGAATCGCTTCGTGTCGCGGCCGTCGCCGACGCGCATGTGGAGACAGTGGGGCCGTTCGAAACGCGGTGCGCGCATCGCCGTCGGCGCGCTGGTCGTGCTGCTGCTCGCGGGCGGCGGTTTTCTGTGGTCGCGCGAACGCCTGCTCGCGCGGCAACGGGTGAGATCGCTCGCGGTCCTGCCGTTCCGCGATCTCAGCGCGACGTCGGATGGCCGCGTTCTCGCCGACGGCATCTCGGAGTTGATCGCATCGCGATTGTCCGAGGTGCGCGAGCTGCGCGTCTCGTCGCCGTTCGAAGGCGTGCGCGTGAACGACTCGGATGACGTCCGTTCCATCGCGACGAAACGCGGCGTGAACGCCGTCGTGCGCGGCAGCGTGCAGCGCGGCGGGAACGACGTACGCGTGACGTACTCGCTCATCGACGCCGACACGGGGCGCACGCTCGTATCCAGCACGGCCACGCGCCCGGCCAGCGATCTGTTCGCGCTCGAAGACGAGGTAGCCGAGGATCTCGCGCGCGCACTTGGACGCGAGGCGGGGCCGCGCGTGCAGAAGGCGGGTCTCGTTCTCTCTGCCGAGGATCAGCGCAAGTTCGTCCAGGCCCTCGGCCTCCTGCAGCACGTGCGCGACGAGCGCTCCGTCGATAGTGCGGTCACGACGCTCAACTCGCTCTTGCGCAACGCGCGCGATTCGGGCGAGGTGAACGCGCTGCTCGCGCGCGGGCTGCTGTACAAAGCATCGCTGTCGCGCCGGCCCGCTCTGCTCGAAGAGGCGATGTTGTATGCGCGGCGCGGAGTGACGCTCAGTCCCAAGGACGCGGAGAGTCACATCACTCTGGGACGCGTGCAGAACGCCAATCGCGCATATGTCGAAGGCGCCTCGTCGTTCCAGCGCGCGCTCGCGTTGCGTCCCGATCACCCGCACGCGGTGCTGGGCTTAGCGCACTCGTACGAAGGACAAGGACGTGCCGCCGACGCCGAGAAGCTTTATCGGAAAGCCGTGCAACTGCGGCCTGACCTGTCGACGATGTACAGCTTTTACGGCGGCTTCTGCTTCAAGAACGGCCGCTTCGAAGAAGCCGTCGCGCATTTCCGCAAGGCCACGGAGCTGACACCTGACTTTGCGCGGGCGCATGCGAACCTCGGCGGCGCGTTGCTCGCGCTCGGGCGGCATGACGCGGCGATGGCTGCATTCCGCAAGTCGCTCGCCATCGAGTCGAATCCCGCCGGCTGGTCCAACCTCGGAACGCTGCAGTTCTCCCTCGGCCGCTACGACGAGGCGCAGAAATCGTTCGAGCAGGCAGTGGCGCTCGCGCCGGCGGATTACCTCATGTGGGCCAACCTGGGCGATGCCTGTCGCGCTTCGGGTGCGACGGAGTGCGCCGACCAGGCGTGGAAGCGCACGATCGCTGCAGCGAAAGACATCGTGAACGCGCGCGGCAACGACGCGTTCACGCGCGCGATCCTCGCGTCGTCGCTCGCGAAGAGCGGCCGTCTGGACGAGGCGAAAGCGGAGATGGGCCGCGCGCTGGAAAGCGATCCGACGAACGCGAATGTGCTTTATCAGGCCTGCGTCGTGGAGCTATTGCGCGGATCATCGGACAGCGCGATGTCGTGGCTCGAGCGCGCCATCGCCGCTGGTTATCCGACTGAGGATGCGACGCGCGACCCGATGCTTGCCCCGTTGCGCGAGCTGCCCGCCTTCAGGAATGCCGTAAAATCCCGCGCATAGAGAGTGAGGAGGAGTTCCATGTCCGAGGTTCGCCTGGTGCCCCGGTTACTCATGGTTCTCGCGATTCCGGTTCTGATCGCCGGTTGCGCGGCGCGTCCGATGCCCGATCCTGGTCCGATGCCGTTTCGCGGCGGGCCCTGCGCGGGCGGAAAAGCGGCGTCGACGAAGCAGGCGCCGATCGTCTGCATCGATGATTCCGCGCGCACGCTGAGCGTTTCTCCCGATCCGATTGCCGCGCACGATGCGAAGGCGTCGAATCGTGCCACACCCGTCACGATGCAGTGGTTCACGACCTCGGGCTCGGGCGACGTGCGGCTCGAGATCGAGCCGGGGTGCGTGGCCAACGTGCGGTGCAACGGCAACGGCCACTGCACCGCGCAGACGGTGTCGGTGTCAGGCGCGCGGAAGGAGTGCAAGTACGACGTGTGGATCGAAGGTGGAAATCACGACCGGCTCGACCCGACGATCGTCGTCGATCCGTGCTGCGGCTAACGCGAAGGGTTGAAGCCGATCGTGACGGCGTAGAGGCCGGAGACGACTTCCAGCGAAGCCGAAGCCGGTGGCGGCGCCGGCGAGCGCACCGTGCGCATCGTGTCGCGTCCGGTCACTGCCCACAGCTCATACGTGCCGCGGGGCAAACCGCTCAAGCGCGCGCGTCCCGCGGCGTCGGTGAAGAAAGAAACCCCCTGCAGATTGTGCAGCGAGTCGACCACTTCGATCGGCAGCATCAAGCCGTCGACGCGAGGGACGAGGAGGACGCCCGCGATCGGTTTGCCGTCGCGATCGTGGGTCTCGACGTCGATTGTCGCCGCGGGGGCGGGGATGTGCACGGCGATCGGGCCGTCATCGTGTTCGCGCGCGGCGACACGGGTGAACCCGAAGGAGCCCGAACTCGGAATGGCGAAGACGATGCCGCGTTCGGTGAGGCCGAGAGGGACGGAGGCCGTGCCGTCAGCGCCGGTGTAGCCGACTTCGCGAACACCGTTGGCGCCGGCGACGATCACCGCCGCGCCGGCGACCGGAAACCCCTGATCGTTTGTGACGATGAGCGGCCGGCCGCTGTTGCGCGAGTGCAACTGGATGTCCCGCGGGTACTCCCCTTCGCCTTCGCCGACGGCAACCATGATTTCCTTCGCGGACTGGTAGCCTTCGCGACGCGCCTCCAGCTCGTGCGTCCCCTCGTCGATTCCATCGAACATGAAGCGACCATCGGCATCAGAGTTGGCGAGCACCATGCCGCCTTTCCCCGCCGCGTGGAACGAAAGCGCGACCTGCGCGTCGTGCAGTGGAGCGCCGGTCGTGGCGTCGATGACCCGGCCGATGACACGGCGATCGGGGACGGTGATGTGCCACGTTGCCTCTTCCGAGTCGACGTCCTTGTCGTCGAAGTAGATGATGCGATCGTTTCGGTAGATCAACGCGCTCATCTTTCCCCGTTGCCAGAGCTCCTCCGTCGCGCGTCCGTCCTCGTCGAGGACGAGCTCACCATCCCAGCGGTCCACCATCCGCACTTTCGTTTTGGCGTACGCGAACGGCGTGGCGCCTCGCTTCACGCCGAGATGGAGCGTGCTTCGCTCGATGGATATCGACGCCTCCGTCACTTGTTCCGGGTGGATGTCGACGAACGTGGCCAGGCGCTGCAGCGGCCGTTCGCCGCGAATCACGAAGGTCTGCTTTCCCTCCCCGACGCCGTCCACGACGACCAGGGTCGCCGAAGGCGCGAGCGTGCCGTGGCGGAGGAGATCGCCCGACGCTGAATCGCGGAGCTCCCACGTCAGTTTTTCGGCCACCGGCGTTTCGATCGTCACGCGCAGAGCTCCTCCGGCCGACATGGAGATCGGAGGCAGCTCGGTGTCGACGGACACCCTCGGCACCGCGATGCGCCGCGGCGCGCGGCCGGGAAACTCGACGTCGATCACGCCCGGCCAATGCTTTTCGATGGCCGCGTCGAATGCGCCGTTTGCATCCGTTTTCGCGAGCAGGATCCCGCTCGCGGTGATGGTGGCCCCCGGGAGCGCCGCTTTCGTTTCGCGGTCGACCACTCGTCCCCGCAGATGCGGCCACGGATGCAGCACGATGTCACGAACGTCGCGCAGCGGCTTCTCGAATTTCCGGAATCCGTTCGCCTGCGCGGACAGTACGCAGTCGGGGCAGATCGGGTGGATCAGCCGGATCGACGGCGGCGGCTTGGCGACGGTCCATTGCCATCGCGACGACGGCGATGCGATCTCGAACGCGATCTCGCTCTGGCCCGATCCGAGGATCCGCAAGGGCCGCGACGTCCCGGTAGCGAGCGCGATTGCCGTCGCGACGGCATCGATGATTCCGATCGCGACAACGCTGCGATCGTCGGCGGTCCAGACAAATCGGCGCGGCTGCGGTGCGGGCGCGATCTGCACCTGCCGGCCTTCCGTGGCGATGCACGGGAGGTCCGCGATGCACAGGTTGCCGGCAGGGAATGGATCGGCGGTAGCGACTGCCGCCCACACGAGCACTGCGATCACGATTTCGCCCGCTGCGGTTCCTGCTTACGGATCTCGACGCTCGCAACCATCCAGCGCGCCCGTTCCGGCAACTGCGATCCGTCTGCCCATTTATCAATCGGGCATGGACGAGTGCCTGTGCACTCCGGGCCGGAGCCCTGGCATATGCCGGTGAGCTTGCAGATGTATCCGTCAATGATCTCGCAGGTCTCCCAACCGTTGTAGGTCGTGATCCCACACTGCGGCGGGCTACCCCACCCGGCCGGCGGCGAGTAGCACTTCTGGCATACCTGCGCGTCCGCCGACGCTGCGATGAGTACCGTGAACAACGCAATGAGCGAGTTTTTCATGACATACTCCCATTACGCAATACTCCCAGGCATAATTCAAGACGTCAAGAAGACGCTAAAGGGCGTCTGCGGTTCACGACCTTCGTCGCGCCGCAGAGCTCCGCGTGCCGTTCGAAGGCCGCGTCGATCGCATCGCGATCGGCGTCGCCTTCGAGCCACAGCTTCTTCACTGCCAACGCATTCTTTTCCACGCGCGCTTCGACACGCCCGATCAGCGCATCGCGTTGCAACAGCGGGCACACATACCAACCCCAGCGCCGTTGCGACGCGGGTTTGTAGACCTCCCACACGTACTCGAAGTCGAACGCATGTCGCACGAGGTTGCGATCCCAGAGCAGCGGATCGAGTGGACCGAGGATGCGCACGCGATCGTCGTAGCGGACGCGTTTCGTTTCGAGGAACGAGGACAACGCAAGGTAACGGCGAGGGGAGTCTTCGATTGCGACTTCGAGCAGCTCGCCGGCCTCGATCATTTCGTCGACGAGGCCCGATGTACGCACGCCGCCGAGCATCGACCACATCGAGCCTCCCGCGCGCGTCAGCAAGCCCGCGGCGTGCACGCGTTCGCGCAAGGCCCAGCGATCGAACGGTTCGGTCGCCGGCGTCACTTCACCGAATACGCGCTCGGGCACGTCGTAGATCTTCGCGCCCGATTCCGTGCGGCCGACGACCACGATGTCGCAGAGCGTCCAGAGGATCTCGATGGCCATCGACGTCGCTTTCGAGGTCCCCATCCAGCCGCTCCAGTCGAGCGGCTCGACCGCGCCGTGATCGGTGAGCTCGCGCGCGGTGATCGGGCCGCGCTCGCGAATCTCCTCGAGCACCGCGCGCACGAGCTTCGCCGGCACGCGCCGTTCGCGCTCGCCGTGCTGCCACCACGGCGTCTGCGCCTCATGGCCGTGACGGCGGTAGTACGGAAACGCGCGCACCGGCAGGATGCAGCGTTCCTTCGCGAAGTGCTCGAACGCATGATGCGGATAGAGATGACGCCACACATCCCCGCGACCGACGCCTTCGGCGCGCGCCATCACTACGAGATCCGCGTTCGTACCGATCGCGTCAAGCGGATCGAGTTGAATGCAGCGCAGGCGTTCGAGCACCGCACGCGTCCCCCGCGCGCCTTTGCCAAGAGGACGCGCCAGTCCGAGATGCGCGACCATCAGCCGCCGCACCTCCGCGCGCGACAGCGTGATCAACCGGCCTTCCTCATCTGCCACAAGAGGTGCGAGAGGTAGGGCCGCCGCGATTCGCCGGTCGTGACGATGAGCAGTTTCGTGATCTTGAGTTCGAGCGGATCCGTGTAGAGCAGGATCAGCATCTCGCGCAGGAAGCTCGTATTCAGGGTGATGTCGTTGTCGGTCCCGACGCCGAGGCGCAGGCCTTTCTTTTCCCACCATGAGAAGGGATGGTCTTTGTAATCCGCAAGCGCGCCGGTGAGCTTCTTGTTCGACGACGGCAGCGACACGAGCGTCAGCCGTTTGTCGATCATGCGATTGAGCACGTCGTGCTGATAGTGCTCGACCTCGCCCGCGTGATGGAACTTCGTCTTGGTCGCCAGCGTCGCTTCCTGCGCGGTCAGCGGTTCGCCGTTCAGCAGCTTGTCGCGGATCCCCTCGCGGCCGATCCAGTCCATGTCCAGCAGTTCCGAGTGTTCGCGCGAGCCCGCGGCGATGGCCTCGCGATTGGCGTTGCCGCGCAACATCCGCTGCAGCATCGAATGAAAGTAGAAGTTCGGATTGATCCCGAGGCTGAGGCCGTGCTCAATCGCTTCGACGTGCCAGATGTTCATGGCGTTGTCGACCGCCTGCACGCCTTGCCGCAGCGTGTTCCAGGTCTCGCCGTGATGGCTGCGCGTGCGAAAGCCGTAGCCCTGCAGCTTGCGCATGCCGACGCGCATCTCCTGGAAATGCGCCTTGCGATAGAAGCCGCGTTCGTTGCCGACGGTGTCGACTTCGTTGAGTACATCCGCGAGCTCCGGATGCTTCTTCACCAGCTCGATGATCTGCCGCACCTGATCATCGAAGCTCGCTTTCTTCGACGGATAGCGCGTCGCATCGTAGAAGCCGGGCTCCTTGCGGAAGCTCGGAGAGAGGATGAAGTGGAACGCGGGCTGTTCGCTCTGAAACCTGCGGAAGCCTTCATACAACCCCATCACCACATCTTCGGGTGTCAGCTCGTTGATGCCGGGGATCTGTTCCGCGGGATCGGTGGTCTCGCGCATGAGCGTGAACTTGAGACGCAGCGAGCCGACGTTCGACGTGCGCCAGAGGCGACTGGCCATGTGATACGCCGCGTCGCGATGCGCTTCGCGATCGACGAGCACGAGCTTCGGGAGATAGAGGATTTTCAGGTAGCGATCGAAGCGCTCGCCTTCGCCGAGACGAATGAGGCGATCGACGTCGGCAACGTTGCGGATCGGGAGCGCATCGCGGCCGTACACGTCCGCGATTTTCGATTCATACAGCGCGCGCTGCGGCCCGTCGAGCAGCCGCGCCAGGCGCGGATAGACGAAGTCGGCACCGAGCGAGCCGGTGAGATGAATGTGCTCGTCGCGAAAGGGAATCGGAAACGCGCGAAAGAATCCTTCGAGCGCGAGCGACACCGGATGATCGAGCAGCGTCTCGATCGGCGTCTCGTCGAGGCGGAATCGTCCGAGGAGGTCGCGAAACTCGCGAATCTGCGCGAGGTCTTCGGAAGGTGTCGCGGATTGTTCGGCGAGCACCAGCGTGTCGTGCAGGGAGAGTCCGCTCGTTTCGCTGATGAGTTGTGTGAGAAAGCGCGTCAGCCGCATAGGCGCGCATCGTATCCGTATGGAGTGCGGCAGCGCAGCTTTCAAAGCGGCGGCGATGCCGCCGCACTCCATAAAAAAAGGCGGCCGCTTTCGCGGCCGCCTCCATGACCAATTGCTTGTGTCTTAGTACGTGACGCTCGCGTTGTTCGAGCAGGTGGTCGTGCCGGCGTTGCACACCTTGTAGGTGAACGTGCCGCGCTGATTCTTCGAAAGCTGATCGACGTGATTGCCGTCGTTCGCGGTGGTCGTGATGCGGACGTTGTTGCGGAAGATGTCGACGTTGGAGCCGGTGGCGCCGGCCCAGTTGAGCGTCGTGCGCGGACGGCCGCCTGAGATCGCGCCGCTCGCCGTCAGCGTGTACGGCGCAGGCGTGCCGCCGCAAACGGCCGGCTTCGTGAAGTCTTCGGTGATGTTGATGGTGCAGTTGCCGAGGAAGTTGCAGGAGTCGGTACCGACGGCGTTGACGCCGATGCCCATCGAGGCGAACGCATCCCACACGATGCAATCCTGCGCCTGCGTCGGAACGGCCTGCAGAATGCCGTTGCGCATCTCTTCGTACTCGGGGTTCGCCGGCGTGAAGTTCATGCCGTCGATCACGTAATCCCACAGCTCGTCCATCGAGTAGCCGGCGTTGAGCCACAGACCGCGCAGCTTCCACATCGTCGCGGCGTAGATCTCGCCGTTTGCGTGCACGCTGGTGGTGTTCGCGCTGCGATAGGTGAGCGGATAGTTCGTGTACGGATAGCGGCGGATGCCGACCGTGTTGTTCTTGACGTACTCGCCGACCGTGTCCTGGCCAGTCATGTAGCAGGCCACGGTGTCCGACATGCCTTCGCCGATGGAGCCGGCCAGACCGCCGCCCATGCTGCCGATCATGCGCCACGTGAGGCCGTGGCCGTATTCATGGAAGACCACGTCGGCATCGATGTCGCCGTCGCGGCTCGGCGTGGCGGTGTTCCACAGGTACATCTGCATGCGCGGCTTGCTGCCGTCAGCGGGAGTGGCGAAGTTCGCGTTGTTCGTGCCGCCGCCATCCTGCGCCTCGGCCAGTACCGCGTCGTTGCCGGCGCCGCCCTTGCCGAAGTTGTTCGTCTGGAAGTTGCCCTGCGCCTCGACGAAGCCGTGGCGATAGAGCTTGTCGTGAATGACGTTGTTCAGATAGAAGAGATTCGCGACCGCGAGGTTCTGATTGACGGCGGTCGTCGGCGCGCTGAGCGAGTCCCAGGCGTAGATGAAGTCCTGCGTGGCCGAGACCGGACGGGCGTTCGTCGCATCCGGCGTGTTGCTGTTGTCGCGGTCGAGGTACGCATCGACGTTGTTGCCGATGGTGGTGTTGTTCGTCACCCAGCCGAGCGGCGATTCGGCGTTGCCGGCGCTGCCCGGACCGCTCACGACCGCCTGCGGCGTCGCGTTCGGGTGGATCGAGAAGATGAAGTACGAGTCGGTGTTGGTGCGGTGCTCTTCCGACACGACCTTGCCCGATCCGTTCACGACGGTGTGCCACAGATCATTGCTGCGCAGCTCCCACGTCTCGACGAGGTAGCCTTCCTCGAGGCCGCCGTCGGTCGGCAGGACCACCGGCTGCACGAGCGGCGAGCGGAAGAACGCGGGAGCGCTCTTGCCCGCATAACGATGGCCGAGCGCGGCCGACAGCGCTGTGTCGGCGGTGATCGACGAACGCTTCACGTTCGACGACGCTTCGACGGAGGCATCGATGACGTGGCGCAGGCGGCCCTGCGCATCAACGGTGCCCCTGACGTACGCGCCGTAGACCGGGCGTCCGTCGAACATCTGCTGCAACCGCACGTGGCGCGCGCCGTTCTTCGACGACGCTTCGCTCTGCACGGCGAGGTCCCCGGCGGAACGGCCGACATATCCGCGAACGATGTCCGCGGCGGGCTCGGCCGAGGGGAGGGTGAGGCCGAACTCCGAGTGCTGCAGCTTCGCACCGGCAGCGTGGATGCCGGGGGCAGCGTTCGCGACGGCAGTGATCATCAGTACAGCAAGGAACGACGAAGCGATCTTGCGCATCAGGGACAGTTCTCCTTATGTAAGTGGATAGTCAGGTGAGCGGTCCCTTGAGCAAGGCGTCAGCCACGCTTCGGTGTCTTTAGATTGATGCAGTTACGGCAGGCACTTCCGCAGCGGTGGCTCAACAGCTGAGCATTTATGGATGGATGATGGGTCAAGATGGAAGCGTGTGCTTCAGAATTGACCCGCCGCCCAGGCTTCCATCAGGTAGCGTGAGATGCCGAGCGACGAGGGCGACAGCACCTCCGGATGCTTCCCCTCGAGCACTTCGCGCATCTCCTCAGGGGTGAACCAGCGTACTTCTTCGATCTCCTCGCCATCCGCCACCGCCTCGTCGCCCTCGACCTCGGCGAAGAGCCCGATCATTAATGATGAAGGGAACGGCCACGGCTGACTCGCGAAGTAGCGGATGCGCGTGGCGATGAGACCGGCTTCTTCCTGCACTTCGCGCGCGCATGCTTCTTCGATGGTTTCGCCCGGCTCCATGAAGCCGGCGAACGCCGACATGCGGCCGCGCGGCCACGAGCCTTGCCGGCCGAGAAGACAGCGGTCGCGGAAGAGCGGCAGCATGATCACCACCGGATCGACGCGCGGGAAGTGCTCGGCGTTGCACGCGCGACAGATGCGCTGCCATCCGCCGCACGCGAGCTCCGACGGCTGGCCGCATGCGGAGCAGAAGCGATGGCGGCGATGCCATTCGAAGAGACTGCGCGCTGTCGCGGCGATCGCCGCCTCGTGCGCGGGCAATGTCGACGCGGCACCGCGGAAGTCTTCGAACGCGCCGTCGTCGTGATCGCTCTCGATTGCAAAGTAGGCGACATCGTGCTGCAGGCCGAGGAAGAGGGCGTGGTCGCAGGGGGTGACGCGGGCGAGTGCGCCGTCGCGCAGGAGGGGCTTGCCGTCTTTCATCGCGATGGTGACCGTCGATGGATCGTCGAGCCGGGCGCGCAGCCAGGCGGCGTCCTTGCGTTTGTCCGCGACGCGGTCGAGCGGATTCGAGGTGAATGGAATCATCGCGGCATTATGGAGTGCGGCGACGCAGTCGCCGCTTTCCACTGAAAGCGGCAGCTCGCGCTGCGGCACTCATAACAGTGGTACAAAGCACCGTCGTGTCCGCAACCATCCTCGAGCGCCGTACCGTCGCCGGCGAACCGCTTCGCCTCGGCAACGAGCTGCGCGATCTCATGCAGCACGCGCATCTCGCGCGGCAGCTCGTCCATCGCGACCTCACCATCCGCTACAAACGCTCCGTCCTCGGCTTTCTCTGGACGATGCTGCATCCGCTCCTGCTGATGCTCATCTTCCTGGTCGTCTTCTCGAACGTCTTCCGCTTTCAGACGCCGCACTACGAGACGTACTTTCTGTCCGAATACATCGGCTGGATCTTCTTCGCGCAGACGGTCACGCACGTGATGGCCGCGGTAGCGTGGAACGGTCCGCTGATGAAGCGCATCCGCGTCCCGCCGTCGATCTTCACGATATCGGCGACGATCTCGGGCCTGATCAACCTCCTGCTGTCGCTGGCGATGCTCTTCGTGATCATGCTCATCGCAGGCGCGCCCCTGCGGCCCACGCTGCTGTTTTTGCCGGTGAGCCTGGTCGTGCTGGCGATGTTCACGTTCGGCATCGCACTGGCGCTGGCGGCGGTGTCGGTCTTCTTCGCCGACGTACGCGAGATGATTCAGGCGGCGCTACCCGCGGTCATGTATCTGACGCCGATCATCTATCCGATCTCGATCATCCCCGAGCGGTGGCGTCCGTTCTTCAAGCTCAATCCGGTCGCGTACGTGCTCGAGATCGTGCGCGATCCGATCTACTACGGCATCCTGCCCACGCCTCTCACGATGACCATTGCGGTGATGGTGTCGATCGCGTCGGTGGTGTTCGGCTGGATGATTTTCAGCCGCCTCGCGCCGCGGTTTCATGCGCATGTCTGACGACGCGATTGAGCTGCACCGAGTGAGCGTGACGTACCGGATGCACCGCATCCGCTCGCTGAAAGAGTTCACCGTGCGCACGGTGGTGCGTAACCGCGACGACTCGCGCGTTTACGCGCTGCGCGACGTGTCGCTGCGGATCGCGCGCGGCGAGTCGGTGGGCATCATCGGCGACAACGGCGCCGGCAAGTCGACGCTGCTGCGCGTGGCCGCGGGCATCATCACGCCGACCGCGGGGATGGCGGTGAGCCGCGGCACCATGGCGCCGCTCCTCGAGCTGGGCACCGGCTTCGAGACCGAGCTCTCCGGACGCGAGAACATTTTCTTCAACGGCGCGCTCCTCGGCCGCTCGCACGAGCAGATGGAGGCGCATCTCGAAGAGATCATCGCGTTCTCAGGCCTGGAGCGCTTCATCGACACGCCGCTGCGGACGTACTCGACGGGCATGGTGGCGCGGCTGGCGTTTTCGATCGCGACCGCCGTGGACGCCGACACGATCCTGCTCGACGAGATCCTTGCGGTCGGCGACGCCTCGTTCCGCGCGCGCTGCGACGAGCGTATCCAGCGCTTTCTCACGGCCGGTTCCACGGTGCTGGTGGTGTCGCACGAGCTGCCGGTGATCCGCCATCTCTGCGCGCGCACGATCTGGCTGTCGCAAGGTGCGATCGTCGGGGATGGGGCGTCCGACGAGATCATCGATCGATATGAACGCGAGCGGGGAGGGTGAATGAGTAGCCGCAAGGCCATCGGCCGCGTTCTCGGCGTTCTGCTCATACTCGTCAGCGCCGTTTTTCTTTCATGCAACTCTTAGCGTTTGCCGATCCGGCCGGCGCGCAGGCATCGAATGACAACGACCCATTCGGAGCGCCGCCGTCGCGAGCCCAGATCGTCTTCGAGTTCTTGTTGTCGATCGCGGTCGGCGCCTGCGGACTTTGGCTCATGCGTCGAAGCACGCGGCCGCGAAACATAATTCATCGATCTGAATGAACAGTTCGACCGAAGGAGTTTCTCGTGGCTCTTGCGGATACGCTGACCGGCGAAGCACTGAAAACATCGTGGTGGCCGCACGCGCGCGGTCCAGTGATCTTCAGGGTCTTATCCGGTCTCGCGGATCATCCCGACGTACTGTTTCATCGCACACGATGGCCGGCGTTGCTGGGCGCTGTATCGAAACTGCAGCCGTGGCAGTTGGACGGGCTGGCCGCATCTGGGCGCGAGCTTCTCGCGCTCGTCAACGAAGCCAAAGAGCCGATCGTCAGCGGCGGCGCCGCGGCCAGGGAGCTCGAGACCCGGCTGCTCGCACACACGAGTGAAGTTCACCTCAAGTCAGGAAAGCACGGTGTGGCGCTGCAACGCTGGAGGCTTTGGGAGCAACAGAACAACGGGAAGCCGCTCCGCGCCGCGACAGCGGCACAGCGCGAGATCGAGAACGCCGTGGAGCGGATCGGTGGTGGCGTTTCGGCGTTGCCGTGGCGTTAGCGTTGTCGACGGGCACCCGTTGCCGCGCGGGGTTCGCGGGCGATGCAACGGTCACAACGGCGGCGACGGTGGGTGCGCCGCGCGCCCCCATTCAGCCGGCACGATTCATGACTCTGAAGTCGCATTCATTCGATCACCAACGACATGCCCGCCCAAACTTGCGAGGATAAACATTCGATGCGTTGCGCGGAAGGGTCCAGACGTTCGTGCCGTCGTCGTAGGTGGCGGCGAACAGTTGCAGCTCGGGCGAATAGATCGAGTAGCGGCGTGCCGTGGTATCGGAGCCGTCGGCCGGTGATTCGGAACGGATGACGCGCGACTCCGCGGCCGTCATAGCCGTATTCGATCTTGTGCTGCAGCGGCTCGCCGGGCTCGCTCACATCGGTGACGGCCGCCAACAGATTGCGGGGGAGTAGGTTCGAGTGGCAACGAATGCAGTCTCGTTGCCGGCCGCATTGGTGGTGACCGGCCGATTCGGGACCACGGCCGGTCCGCCTCCGCCATCCGGTGCCGGATCGAGCAGGCCAGACCCTCGAGGCGCAGCGTCGTGCCGTCGTAAACGAAGTACGTGGTCGTGCCGAGAGGCAACTTCCTTTTCGCACGCGCCTGCATCGGCCGCGACACGCGTCCGATTCGCGTGAGCCCGTGCGGCCGTGCGGAGTGGCGGGTGGGTGGGCGCTATCCAGACCGGAGCATCGAGAGGGCGTCGCGTGCTTCTTCTCGTACGGTTCCGAGACCTTCCACGTGGCCCGGATCGCGCTCTGCTAGTTCCTTCAGTGGCGCTCGGCATCCCTGTCGTACAACTTTAGCGCGCAGACCTCCGCGCGACGAACGCCGGTCGAGTAGAGCACTTCGAGGTCGCGGATACCCATCGGCGTTTTGATGTCGGGCGCTCATGATCGCCTCAACCTCCGCAACCGAGAGGATCGCTTTGGGCAGCCGCCGTTCGAGGCGCGGCAGATCGAGCGTTTCGCACGGGTCATCTCGACGTGACGCATCTCTCGTCAACACGACGGCGTTCATGGACGCGCGCGGCCAACCCGCGCTCTGACGTCAGACCGACGTTTGATGGATCTGCCCACCAACATACCAACTGAGGCCGCGGCGAACAACAACAGTAGCGGCCCTGCAATAAACAGGATTCCTGGAGACAGAATCGCCGCGGCGACGTATGACATGAATGACAAGAATGTAATAGCGCGATCATCCGTCGATGCCGCCCAATCAATCAGCAGCAGAGCTAGCGATAGAGATAATCCCGACGCGATTACCGGCCAGGCATAAATTCGAAACGAAAGCTCGCGTGTCGCAAAAGCGATTGCCGCAATTGCGCTGACCACAAGGAGCAACGCAACGGCCACCGCGATGCCGCCTATCCCGATCCGAAGCAACCCAACGGCCGCGATGCTGATCACCGCCATGTGTACTCCATACCAAAGGGCCGCCGATCGCATCGCAATCCTAATTGAAAAGAAGTATACCATCTGGCCACTCGGGAACTTTGATGCCGCATGACGTCAATAACTCCTTTGCAAGGGTGTTGCTGTTGGGGCCCATGAGATACCCCGTCGCCGGATACTCGTATCCCATAAGGAGGAGTTGCTCGTATTTCTTTCTGATGCAGTTCTCAGCCGCGCAATCAGAATCATTATTATCTGACGGCATGATAAGAACTATGGATGCATTATGTCCTTGGGCGAACTTTTGCGGTGGCCATGGAATCTCCCCCATCCCGTGTCATTCCATGCCCATGTCTCGCCTGTCAGCTCTAGCCGCTCATCGTAATTGGGCTCGCAACATTTAACGCGAATGAGACAGTGTCCGAACCCGAGCTCTCCTATCGCTTTCTTGATCGAGCTCGTACCGCCCTCCCCAATCGGATGGCAATACAACTGTACGCGGAGCCCTAGGGAACCTCTGATCAACCGGAGCGATTTCCAACAGTGTGAGTAATGCGATGAGCGTTGGGCCCGGTTTCAACGGCCCATCGCCACGAACTTGATCGTGCGCCACTCAAGAATGCGCGTGTTTAGAGACACCACTCCCGTTTCGGCACGATCGCTCGACGCATAAGATAGAGATTCGCAAGGGCGAACGAAGTGAGCGCTCGCGCCAGATTTTTCGCGATTCCGCGATAGCGCACCTTTGCGAAGCCCCAAAGCTGCTTCGGTGCTCGGCTGCCGGGCGGAAGCCGGGCCGTGCCAGCTTCACACCAAAGTTAGCCGGCTGGATTACTTTTGCCGCTTCGGTAATGCGATTCGTTTTGCAGAACGTTTTGTGCGACCGGTGTCTTCAGAGCTTGGTGCTCGATCTCTTGACGCGTTCATTGACGCTGACTTCCGCGCTTGGTCCGGCAACGTAATGTCAGACCGGTGCCATAGCACGCGTGAGATTGGAAGTGGAACTTCGCGAAAAAAGTCCGCGATCAACGCCGAAGAATCTCTTGTCGTATCGGGAATCTCGACAAAAAGCTGTCCGGAGTCCTTGCCGTAGTAAACAACGATGTAAGATCCAGCCTCGAGCTGTACAAGTGCACCCTTGGAAGGCTCCGCAGCAGCGAGAGGATCATCGATGTCATCGAACGGGACAGGGAGCCACTGATCCAACTCGGCTTCGCTGATGCGAGCCGTCATGACGGGATAGGCGCGCGTCGTGAGTTCCTGGGGTCCAGCTCGTCGCATAAGTTACTCCGGATCCTGCCGCTTTGTTACGATAACAGAAATCGCCACCAACTCGTCCGTTTCGAAAGAGATGACACCAGGCGTACCTTCACTCCACCGCGGCCACTCTGGCGGAGATCCGCGATCCGGCTCAACGTCAGTGAAGAACTCATATCCAATCACACCATTCGGCAAAGGTCCCCGCCAGGCTTTCACAGCAGGATACAGACCAGCATACGTGTTGCCGTGCGGTCTACCCCATACTTGCCCTGACGACGACACCTTTTCGTTCTCCGTCGGGTTGAGATGGGTACGTCTGTGAAATGGACCGAATTTCGCTGGTGGAGGTGCTTCGCTCACGCAATTGATGCTACACCGGTCGCTGCCTCCGGCGGTGCAGGTCGTGTAATCAAGATCGTGTCACGCGACACTCTTTGGAGTCACGGCGGAACATCGCGATCAACAGATGCGTGGACGAGGCTCTCGCGCCCGTTCCTTCGCTGGTGCCTGCACAGAAAATGGGCTTCAGTCGGGCTAACGGCACAGTCGTTAAGCTGCGCCGAGGCTCCCCGTGCCGAGGGCGCAGCGGACGCAGTCCGCTGTGCGCGAGGCGCTTCAGCGCCGGGCCAGCAAACAGCCCGGCGACAGCTTCAACGGCAAGTTAGCCGGCGAGGACGAGAGTGTGTTTCTCGCGATGCATTTCGGTTTGTTTCAGCTGGCGAGGATCGAGAACATAGAGAACCCGCGTCGTTGGCCCGTCCAGCCGCCGCGGGTATGTTCTGGCGTCAGAACAATCGCTCGTCAAGCCCTCCACCATCCAACCGACTTGACGACCGATTGCCCTGACGCCTCTTGCTGCTTCTATGCGTCGGCTGAACGGTGTGCTTGCCGGAGCGAGCAGTCCTCGTGGCGCTCCGGCGAACGAGCCATCGACGATTTGTGGTCGCTGAGCTCGGATGGTCAACTCGACGGATCGGTTTGCAACATGCCAGCGGAATGGAAGCTCAATCGATCGGGTAC
>DASPNA010000158.1:0-73807 GCA_035626775.1 Thermoanaerobaculia bacterium | reverse complement strand
GCCAGATCCACGGTCGCAGCAGCGTCCGGCGCATCGGCGTGAGCAGCAGCGCCACCACGATCGCCGCGCCGACGAAGAGTATGGAGTGCTTGTTCTGCAGGCCGAGTCCGGCCACGGCGCCGAACGCCAGCCACCACTTCTCACTCGCACCGTTCGCAATCTCGAGAACGATCAGGAGACACGCCAGCCAGAAGACGTGCTCCAGCGCGTTCATGGAGAGGAAGGAGTCAATGCCGAGGTAGATCGGCGCGAGGAGGACGGCGGTGCAGGCCAGCGCCTGCGCGGCGCGGCTGCCACCGAGGCGGGCGGCGATGACGCCGGTCAGGACGACGCGCAGCGTGCCGGCCAGCGTGGCCAGGAGGCGAAAGCCGCGCAGCGAGCCGCCGAACAGCTCGGCTGCCAACTCTCCAAGGCGCGCGTAGAGCGCGACCAGGGGCGGATGGTCGACGTAGCCCCAGTCGAGATGGCGTCCGCAGGCGATGTAGTACAGCTCATCGCGGAAATAGTGGTAGTAGCCGGAGGCGTAGAGGGAGAAGAGGAACTTGGCCGCGGCGAGCGCGAGGATGATCGGCCAGTACGGTCGCCGCGGCATCGACTACTGTCTACGCAGGTCTGCCGAAATAGTTCTCGAGATGGACCTGCGCCTGGCGCAATCCCTCATTCGCGGTCCGCACCTCGGCGAACGCGTCGCGCCACACCGAGGAGACGCGCTGCACGTTCTTCTCGCGGAGGCTGAACAGCACCTCGCGCAGCGCCTCCGCCTCGGACGGCTGCAGCTCCGGACGCACGATCTCGCGCTCGATCAGCGCCTGCGCCGCGCGGAGGTCGTCGTCGTTGCCGTGAGGCGCGCTGATGGCCGGGATCTTCATCGTGGTGGGGCGCTCGGCCGTCAGCTCGCGCGGCTGCGAGCCGCCGCTCATGTCCATCGAGCCTGCCGGCAGCTCCTTCAGTTGCGGGCTGAACTTGCCCATCATGAAGAAGAGCTCCTTCTCGTTCGCGAAGTTGCCGACCAGCCGCGCCGATTTCGCCAGCTCCAGATGTTCGGACTCCTGGAGCATGATGAAGGCGCGTGCGCGGTCTTCGAGTGCGATCCGCTTGGCGTGGACTTTCCACGCCGTGAGGGTGCCCTGGATGAAGCACGCCTGCCCGGCGCGGATGCTCACCGCCTCGACGGTGACGTTTTCCTCGATGCGGATCGAGCCGTTCGTTGACTCGATCTCGGAGTAAACGCCGGAGTTCTGGATCACGAGATTGCCTGGGGTCTTGATGGAGAGTTGTCCGTGCGCGTTGACTCGAATCTCGGTCCCGCGCGGAATGATCATCGTGGGGAAATTCGCCTGATCGGTGGCTGCACTCATCAACCCCTCCTCTTACTCCCGCCACTCTTGTTTGCGCCACTGGCATAGCCGACGAAGGCCGAAGGCAACGGATCGAAATCCTTGTACTCCTTGGTCGTGCGCGCCCGCATGAGCAGCACGGCCTCGTTGCTCCACTGATGATTCAGGATGTAGATGCGCGGATCGACCGGCGCGAACGTGCCCGGCATTTCGAGATCGCTGCGCACTTCGTAGTGCAGGTGCGAGTTCGTGCTCCAGCCGGTCGAACCAACGGTCGCGATGACGTCGCCCTGCTTCACGCGCTGGCCCGCGTTCACCCTCACGGTGTCGCAATGGCCGTAGATGGTGATGAAGCGATCGGCGTGCTTGATCGTGACCACGTTGCCGAAGCGCCACCACGCCACGCTCTGGCGGATCGGATAGCGGCCGGCGAAGGTCACGACGCCATCAGCGGCGGCGTAGATCGGAGTGCCGGTCGGCGCGGAGAGGTCGAGACCTTTGTGGAAGTCGGCGGCGCGGGTGAACGGCGAGACGCGGTTGCCGAACGGCGACGTCAGTACGAACTGGTCGTTCGGCACCGGCAGGATGGACGGAGTGTGACGCACGATTTCCGCGTTCGCCGATTCGTATCGCGTCAGCAGATCGACCTGCTCCTGCAGCCGACGCATCGCGTTCTTGAGCGAGATCTCGCGGCGCCGCGCATCATCGAGCGGCTCGTCGGCGACCGGACCGGTGCGGATGGGAGTGGAGAAGCCGCCCTGGCCGAGGGTGCGGTCGAGGCCGTAGACGGTGATGAGTTTCTCGATGCGGATGCGCTGCTCTTCCAGCGTCCGCTCGATGGAGCTCATCTGCACGACGTTCTCGCGCAGGCGCTCGCGCTGGATGTCGCGTTCTTCGCGCTGTTCGAAGAGGAAATTGGTCTTGTAGACGCGGCGGATGACGGTGGGAGCGGCGGCCATCGAACCGATGAGGCCGGCGAGGACGATCGAGAGCGCGACGATACCGATGATCACGCGGCGACGGTCGAAGAAAAAGTACCGTACGCGCCGGCGGATGTCGCTCGGATGGATCTGAATCTCGATCATGGCTCGACGTCCCGCACTGGACAGCGCGCGGGTCGATTAGTGTAGCACAGCAGTTTGTGCACAACTCGCGGTGCAGTGCGCTGGCAGGAGTCCCGCAGTAGAACCTGCTGCAATGCCGCTCGCTCTCGTCGTCGAAGATGATCTCTCCCTCGGAAAGCTGCTCACTCACACGCTGCAGAACGCAGGCATCGAGACGATCTGCGTTTCGACGGCCGAGGAGGCGGCGGTGGAGCTGGCGCGCGCGGTGGTGGATTACGCGGTGATCGACGTGACGCTGCCGGGAACGAGCGGGTTGTACGTCATCGAGTCGGTGCGGCAGCTCGAGAAGGCGCGGCGCCCCGCGGTGGTGCTCATCACGGCGACGCGGTCGAACATCCTGGACAAGATCGACCGGGCGGTGGTGAAGGCGGTGATGTTCAAGCCGCTCAACGTGCCGGCCCTGGTCGCGTTCGTCGCTGCAATTGCGCCCCTGCCCCGCCGCGTTACCATTCCTACATCGTGAGAATCCCGGCGCTCCTCCTCCTCTGTCTGGCCACCGTTTCCGCATCCGCCGCACTCTCGCCGCAGCTCGCCGAATGGGGCGACGGACCGGCGCAATGGATCATGACCTCGGACGAGCGCAAGGAATGGCGCAAGCTCACGACGGACGCGGACGCCACGAAGTTCATCGATGAATTCTGGGCGCGCCGCGCTCCGGCGTACAAGACTGAATTCGAGTCGCGAGTGAAGATCGCGGACGAGAGTTGGGGCGAAAAGCGCAAGCGCGGAGCGATGACCGATCGCGGGCGTGTCTACATCGTGCTCGGTATGCCCTCGAACTCGGGCGGCGGGTTCGCGCAGAGCCAGGCGCAACTCGGCGTTTCCCTCGGTGGCGGCGACCTCGGCGGAAACCGTCAACGCGCGGCGCGCGAGACTTGGATCTGGGAATACGCCGATGCGCAAAAGTTCGAGATGTCCCGCATCGAGGTGGTGTTCTTCGAGGATCCGAATACGCGCAGAGTGCAGCGCGACCCGAGACGCGGCGATTTCAGTCTGGCCAGTGCGGTCGCGATTCGCAAATCGCTCGAGGTGCCGTCGGCGGCGCGCGCTGTCCCTTCCACGCCTGCATCCCCATCCGTCGCCACGCCTGCTCCGACGCCTGTTCCCACGCCCGCCGCCCCGGTTGATGTTGCACCCGTGATCGCGAGCAACACGCCCGGAGTCTCGCGCCTGATGCTGCTCAAAGGTGGTCCGCTCGATCCGCGGTCCATGACCGATCCATTTCCGCCGAAATCCGAAATGTCGTTCTCCGGCCAACGCGAAATCCCTTTCGCGCTCCAGGTCTGCGCGGCCAAAGCGGAATTGCCGAAATTGAAGTACCTCCTTTTGATCAGCGGACCGCTCGAGGGCGCGTCGAAGGACCAGCGCACGCGCGAAAAGGACGCAACGCTCGATCGGCTCGCGGCCAAGCCGGGTTGCTACGCGTTACAAAGCACAGTGCCGGTTTCGCACCTGACACCGGGGCGCTACAAAGTGTCGGTGCTCCTCGAGGAGCCGGCGACGAGCGACACGTGGAGCGTGAAAGCCGAATTCCGTTTGGAGTAGCGGACCGTCAAAGGCCGTTGTACGCGCGCATGTAGTCCGCGAGTGTGTCGTCGCCTTGACGCTCGAGTTGAACGATCGCCGCCGCCGTTCGCTCTCGCTTCTCGCCTTGACTGAGCTTGAATTTCGCTTCGACCTGGCGCAGCGGGATTTCGAACGACACGACGTTACTCACCAGGGCGCGCACTTCCTGAGGCGTCAACTCGCCCATCGACCATGGCTGTGGGCGCCCGCGTTCCACGACCTCGAGCAGCCGCTCGATGTTGCGGATCGCTTCGTCCTCAGAATGAACCCGAGGCGTCCCGTAGCAGTGGACAGCGACATAGTCCCATGTCGGCGCCGTCGCCCGATCGTCGTACCACGACGGCGAGATGTAGGCATGCGGACCGGTGAACGTTACGAGCGCTTCGTCGTCACCGAGGGTTTCGCTTTGACTGTTCGCGCGCGCCATGTGCGCGTACAGCGTCCCGTACTCGCCTGGCGTTTCATTGAACACGAATGGCAGATGCGTTGCGATCATCCGTCCCCGCGAGTACGTGATCAGCGTGGCAAACATGTTGTCCCTGATCACGCGAACGACGTCGGCGCGATCGCGGGGCTGATGGGACGGGCGAACGTACATCTTTGGATCGTAACGCGGTTCGCCGCAGTCAGGCGCCGGCCGCTGCGAAGAGCGGCTCGCTGAAGTGCTCCGCAGACAATCCGGCGGTCTCCAGATGCTCGCGCATCGATCGAGACACGATGACCTCTCCAGGAGCTTCGGCCACTGCGGCGACCTGGCTCGCGTCGTAAGTTGGCAGCTCCGCAAACGAGGCAGACAGTCGGACGCGGAGGACTCGATGTGCGCCGGACACGAGTTCGCTGGCAGCGGTTTCGATCGTCGCATCGACGAAGGTCACGTTCGCCGGATCGTGACGGAGGAGCTCGGCGGCGACGCGCTGCGAGACGAGGAGTCCGTTTGCGGCATTACCGACCACTTCGCCGATCGACCCGGCCGATCTCAACCGGTAACGCACGTGCGAAGCGTCCGGACGCATCGTCGCATTGCCGGGCCAAGTTGCTGCGACATCCTGAGGGGTCACAACGGCTGACCCGAACGGCGCTGCGAAAACAAAAAACTCCACCTGCCGATCGTACACGAATGCGCGGAGCGTCCTTAGCGCTCGCGCGCCAGATTCCGCTCCTGAAGTTTCTTCACGGCCACGGGGAGCAGCACCATCGCCACGACCAGCGCGCAGACGATTGCCAATCGCTTGAACGCATCGCCTTCGGTCATCGAGCCATTGAAGAGCGCGTCGGCGCAATAGGTGAAGACGAACTTCGAGGGCGCGATGCCGATGATCGTCGCGAGAAGGTAATCGGGAAAGAAGCGCACACCTGCGACGCCGGCGCCGTAGTTGAGCGCGGCGAAAGGGATGCCGGGGATGTTGCGCAGGATGAGCAGCGAGCGGAAGCCGGCGTGATCGACCTGTTTGGCGACGACCTTGCCAACGCGGCCGAAGCGTTCGAGTAGGCCTTCGCCGATGAAGCGGCCCGCGAAATACGAGACCACGGCGCCGAGGGTGCCGCCGACCATCGCGTAGCAGCCGCCGAGGAGCCAGCCCCAAATGAAGCCGGCGGCGATGACGAAGATCGAGGCCGGCAACGCCACCACGCAGCCCGCGGCGTAGACGAGCACGTAGATGATCGGCGAATACCAGACCCCGCGGATCTCCTGCACGGCCGCACGGATGTTCTCGCGCGTGAGATGCTCGCGCAGCGGGGAGAACCACAAAGCGACGAACGCCGCCGCGAGCAGCACGGCGGCGCCGAGCCGGAGTGCGTTACGACGCGACATCAGCGCGGGCGCGGCTCCACGACCACGACGGTGGAATCGATCTGTCCCGTCAATCCGAACTGCATGAACACGACCTTGAACGCGTTCGCGCAGGGCACGTCGTTGAAGTAGATCATTCCCTTCCCCGCCACCTCTTTGTCGATGATCAGATTCTTGATCCCGCACTGCTGCTGCATCGACTTCAGGATGACGCGCACGTCCTCATCCTTGACGTCGAGCGTCACCGCCCGCTCGTCCGCAAACCCCGCGGCGCAGACGAGAAGGACGAACAGCAGCAGGAGCGTTCTCATGAGGCCGTACTCTCCACGATCATCGCAATCCCCTGCCCGCCACCGATGCATGCGGACGCGAGGCCGTAGCGCTGCTTGCGGCGGCGCAATTCGTACAGAACGGTCAGCAGCAGCCGCGTGCCCGAGGCGCCGAGTGGATGCCCGAGCGCGATGGCGCCACCGTTGACGTTCAGTTTGTCCTGATCGATCCCGAGCTCTTTCGCGACCGCGAGGATCTGTCCGGCGAACGCTTCGTTGATCTCGATCAGATCGAGGTCGCCGATCTGCATCCCCGCCTTCTTGAGCGCGATCTGCGTCGCGGGAACGGGGCCGATGCCCATGATTTCCGGGTCGCAGCCGGCGATGCCCCACGACACGATGCGGCCGAGCGGCGTCTTCCCTTTTGCTTTCGCCTGTTCCGCAGTCGTAACGACGAGCATCGCTGCGCCGTCGACGATTCCCGACGCGTTGCCCGCGGTCACGAACCCGTCCTTGCCGAACGACGGCTTCAGCTTCGCGAGGCCTTCGAGCGTCGTATCGGGGCGCATGTGATCGTCTTCGGAGAAGAGCTCACCCTTGCGGCCGACGGGGACGGCGACGATCTCTTCCTGCAGTCGGCCGTTCCCGACCGCTGTGCTCGCGCACTGCTGGCTGCGCAGCGCGAACTCATCCTGGGCCTCGCGCGAGATATCGTACTTGCGCGCGAGCTTCTCCGCGGTCTGAGCCATGTAGAGGTTTGCGTACGTGTCGAAGAGCGCGACCATGAGCGAGTCTTCGATCGCGCCCTGGCCGAGCTTGAAGCCCTTGCGCGCGCCACGAATGACGTGCGGGGCCTGGGACATGTTCTCCATGCCGCCCGCGAGCACGTTCGTGGCTTCGCCGAGCTCGATCTGCTCGGCGGCGCTGATCACGGACTGGATGCCGGAGCCGCAAAGGCGGTTCACGGTCAACGCCGGAACGCGATTGGGAACGCCTGCTTTGAGGCCGACGTGGCGCGCGCCGTAGATCGCGTCACCCGAGGTCTGCAGGGCGTTGCCCACGACGACATGGTCGATCTCCTCTGCCGAGAAACCGCTGCGCGCGAGCGCTTCCTTCGCCGCGATGGCGCCGAGGTCGATCGCGGTGATGTCGCTGAAATGTCCGTTGTACTCCGCCATCGGCGTCCGTGCGCCGTCGACGATCACGATGTCTTTCACTGATCCTGACTCCTTTTACCGGCGTCTGAAACGCCGCGGAGCCGAATCATATTCGCGCGGAGGACAGCGCCAACTACCGCCCGTACGGCGGCCGCTTTGGCCGCGCTTGCGGCTGCTTTGCCAGTTGCTCCTTCAGGATCTCGATGCCGCGCTCGAGTTGCGGGTCGCGGCCCTGCGCGAGCAGGTCGGGACGCTGGTCGACTTCGATGTCGGGCGCGACGCCGCGGTTCTCGACGATCCACTCGCTCTTTCCGTCAACGACGTCCCACGCGGAGACGAAGGGGACGGTGACGCGGCCGTTGTCGATCATCGGGAGCTCGCCGCCGATGCCCATGAGTCCGCCCCATGTGCGCTTGCCGACGATCGGCCCGAGCGCGAATTTGCGGAAGTAGTCGGCCACCGAGTCGCCGCCGGAGCCGGCGTATTCGTTGATCACCAGCACCTTCGGTCCGAAGATCGCGGGCTGCTGATACTCGACATCGACGCCGTAACGCGGTGCGTCGTATTCGACATGGCGTCGCGCGAGGCGCTCGAAGAAAAAGTCGGGGATGTGCCCGCCGCTGTTCCAGCGCGCGTCGAGGAGCAGGCACTGCTTGTCGGCCTGCGCGTAGAACTGCCGTGCGAACGCGCTGATGCCATCGTCGTTCGTCGACGGGAGGTGAACGTAAGCGCAACGGCCCTCGGTCGCGGCGGAAACTTTGCGGCGATTCGTTTCGACGAAATCGAGATAGCGGACGCGCTCTTCCGTGGCGAGCGGCACGACGACAACCGTGCGCGCCCCTTCGAGCTTCGGCGTGGCGTTCACGCGCAGCGTGACCTGGCGCCCTGCGGTGTTGTCGAGCGCGGCATGGATCGACTCCGTCGCGAGCAGCGGCCGGCCGTTGACTGCGAGGATGTAATCGCCTTCGCGCACGTCGACCGCGGGTGCGGTGAGCGGCGATCGCGAATCGTCCGCGGAGTTGTCGCCGCGATAGATTTTGCGAATGCGATAGCGCCCGCCCGCGACGTCGTAGTCAGCGCCGAGGAGGCCGACGTTGGTGCGCCGTGCATCGCCGGAGTCACCGCCTGACGCGCTGATGTGCGACACCTCGAGCTCCGCGTTCATCTCGCCGATGAGGAAGTTGAGATCGGAGCGAGTCGCGACATGCGGCAGCTCCGCTTCGTAGCGGCGCTTCATGGCCGGCCAGTCGACGCCGCGCATGGTCGGGTCGTAGAAGTTGTCGCGCATCATGCGCCACGCTTCGTTGAAGATCTGCCGCCACTCGGCCTGACGATCGAGGCGCATGGTGAGGTTGGTGAGATCGAGCGCACCGTCGCCGACTTTCGATGTCGCGCTCGCGTCGACGATGCCGAGCTTCTGATCGGCGCGATAAAGGACCTTCTTCCCCTGGGCATCGAGCGCGTAGCTGTTGATGCCATCGATGACGGTCTTCTCTTCTCGCGACCCGAGGTCGAACGATTTCAGCGCCTTCTTCGCGAGATAGAACAGCTTCGCCTCGGTGACGGCGAGCGCGCCATAGTCGCCGGCCTCGATCGGCAGCGGAACGACTCGTTCGCTGATGCCATCGAACCCAATCTGGAGCGAGGGGCTCTCCGCCCGTCGACCGTCCGAGTCAGCTCGACGGGCTGAGAGCCCGTCGCTCAAGATTGGCTCTTCATCCGACTTCGGCGCGAACGGCGACGGCGTGTCTTTGCGCAACGACATCGCGTAAATGCCGGTCGTGTCGTTGAAGTTGAAGGTGCGATCGACGTCGCTCCAGCGCGGCCGGAACGTGCGGCGCGAGAAGAAGAAGAGATACTTCCCATCGCGGCTGAAACGCGGCAGCCGATCGTCGGTGAGGCGCGTCGTCACGTCGCGCGTTCGTTTCTCCGCGAGCGAATAGATGAAGAGCTGCCCGAAACCGGTCGTGGCGGTCTTCGCGTACGCGATCCATCTGCCATCCGGCGACCAGTCGAATCCCGTAATCGGCTCCACCTCCGCGCGATCGATCTCCGTCACTTCGCCGGTCGCGACGTCGGCGATCATCAACGCCAGCGACAGCTCGGAGTACGCGATCTTCTTCGAGTCCGGCGACCACGTGAGTTGCGAACGGAAGCCGGGGCCGAGCGTGGTGATGCGCCGCTCCTCGCCGCTGCCGTCCTGCGGGCGGACGTAGAGCTCGTATTCGCCGCTGCGATCGGAGGCGTACGCGATCGAGCGGCCGTCCGGCGACCACACCGGCCAAAGCTCGCGCACGCCGGACGTGTTCGTGAGATTGCGGATCTCGCCGTCTTTCGCGGGGACGGTGAAGATCTCGCCGCGCGCGGCCACGACCGCACGTGCACCGGACGGCGAGATGTTCGCGGTGTGCAGCCACTTCTGCGCGTTGATCACCGTTGGCCGCAAAACAGGCGCGTCGGTCGGCACGCGCACATCGAGTCGCGTCGTGTTGCCCCGTGCGATGTCGTACAGATGCAGAGCGCCGCCGTGCTCGTAAATGATGCGGCCGCTGCCGTCGGCGGAGAGACTCGGCCATTTCACGTCGTATTCGGCGTGATCGGTGAGCTTGCGGATGTCGCGCGAACGCACGTCATACCGATAGAGATTCATCACGCCGTCGCGATCGGAGACGAAGTAGACCGCCTCGCCGAACCACATCGGAAAGAGCTCGGCCGCGTCGCCATGCGGGATCTCTAACGACTGCAGCGTCTTCAGGTCGAGCAGCGTGATGTGCGACTGCGTGCCGCCGCGATAGCGTTTCCAGAACGTCGTTTCCGTCGCGACCGGCGTGTACGCGATCTGGGTTCCATCGGGCGAAAAGGAATTCGTACCGGACGACGGTACGGCGGTCAGCTCCCTCGGCGCGCCTCCTGTCGTCGCGATCGTGAACAACTTGTCGTATGCCGGAATCACACTCGCGCGTTTCGAACGGAAGACGATGTGTCCGTCGCGCGTCCAGCCGGTAACGCGATCGGCCCACGGGTGCCACGTCAAGCGCCGCGGCATGCCGCCGCCGGCAGGGATCACGTGGACGTCGGTGGTGCCATCGTACTCGGCGCTGAACGCGATCAACGTTCCGTCCGGCGACCACTTCGGCAGATATTCGTATCCATCGTGCGAGGTCAGCCGCTGCGCATCGCCGCCGGAGACGGACGTGGTCCAGAGATCGCCGGCATAGCTGAAGACGATGCGATCGCCGTGCAGATCGGGATAACGCAGCAGGAGCGTCGCGGCCAGAAGGAGTGCGTTCGCGGTCATGGCCGCACGCTACGTCAATCGCGGGCGCGTTTCTTGTCCGCGCTTCAGGGTTTTGGTCCGCGCTGAAGGTTGCGATATGCGGCGGGCGTCATGCCGATGGCGCGTTTGAACACGCGCGTGAAATGGCTTTGATTCGCGAATCCGGACACCAGCGCGACGTCGGCGAGCGGTCGCTCCGAACGCGCGAGCTCGCGGCAGGCGTGCTCGACACGCAAGCGGCGAACGAAGTCGCCGATGGTCTCGCCATACACGCGGCGGAACTGCGCGGCCACGTACACCGGATGTCGTCCCGTCGCCATGGCGACGTCGGCGAGCGAGATCGCTTCGACGTAATGAGCCTCGAGCAGTTCTCTCGCGCGGCGAATCGCGGCACTGGCCTTCCCTTCGATCGGGACGCGTGCGTTCCGCGCGGCGTTGCCGATCAGCTCGAGCACGAGTCCTTCGACGATCAGCGGCGACGAATCATCGCGATGACGCCACTCGCGCAGCAGCCGCTCCGCGATCGGCGCGAGCGTGCCGCCGTCGACTGCCATCGGATCGGCCAGCACCATCGACGAGGCGCCGAGGCGGTCGATCCATGACGGTGCGACATCGATGGTGAAACAGTGCGACGGCGCCTGAGTGAAGACGTTGCGGTGCTCCGCGCCCGCGGGACTGAACGTCACCGTGCGCGGGCCGCAGTTGAGCGACCGCGCACCGTATCGTTCCGCGTACGTCCCATCGAGCACGAGACAGAAGCCAGCCGTCGGATGCGCATGGCGCGGCAGATCGGTTCCGGAGGGATAAACGATCTCCTGCAGCTCGATGTCGGAGTGCAGCATCGGTCAGACTGTACGACGCCGGGCGCGAATCAGCAACGCGATCGCCGCAAGCTCCGTCGCAGTCTTCAGCACGCTCCCCTCGATTCCGAACTCACCGCCCGTCAGCAGGTCGGGCCCGCTGCCCGTTTCGATCAGCACGGTTCGCATCGCTTCGTAGCCGCTGACTTCGTGGCCGAGGAGCGGACCGGTGGTGAGGTTCCAGGCGAGGTGCAGGCCGATCGGAAACCACAATCGTTCGTAACGTTCGTAGGCGAGTCCGAGGAGCACTCCGCCGACGAAGATGTTGAGGAGGCCGATCGGCGAGACGGACTCGTTACCGGTGTGCAGCCCCGCGAATACGAGCGCGACGAACACGATCGCGAAGACGCGATTCCAGCGCAGCAGCTTCTGAAACGCGTAGCCGCGGAAAAGCAACTCCTCGTGAATCGCGGCCGGCAGGAACACAGCGAAGAGCTCGGGCCATGGAAACCCGTTGCCGCGCTCGTGGCGTACGTCGGTGAAGAGGACCACGAGCGCGGCGCATGCGGAGATCAGCACGAAGCCCCATACCAGCCCGCGCGCGAGCTCCGGAATCGCGAGCCGCGGCGGCACGAAAAGGCCGAGGGGCCACGTACTCCCTCGTTCCCATAACGCGATGCTCAGCGCCGTCGCCGCGCTCACGCAGATCAATCCCGTCCACTGCACGAACGGGAATCGCATCCATTGCAGAAGGATGAGTGTGGCAACATAGAACGACACGAACGACAAGAGGGGTGCGAGCAGGCGGTCCGCGGATGCGGCGCTCTGCAGCAGAGTTGCGGAGGAGAGATCATGACCAAGGTCCTGAGCGACGTCGCCGCGTTGATCCTGCGTGTCGCCGCCGGCGCGATCTTCATTCCGCACGGCTGGTCCAAGATCGCCGGCGAGGGAGGCGCGGCTTCCTTCGCCGCCGACATCGCCACCAACTACAACATCCCCGGCTTCTTCGGCTACGTCGCCGCCTACTCCGAACTCATCGGAGCGATCCTGCTCGTCGCCGGACTCCTCACGCGTCTCGATGCGCTCCTCCTCGCGTGCACGATGTTCGTCGCCGCGTTCATCGTGCAGCTTCCGGAAGCCTTGTACGAGGTTCCGGCGGATGCAATCAAGAGCTTCGTCGTTTTACGCGCGATCGAGCTGCCTCTGGCGATGTTCGCGATCTGCCTGGCGATCCTCCTGATCGGACCGGGACGCGCGTCGCTCGATCACCTCTTCGGCATCGAGGACCGCCTGCGCGCGCTGCTGCCAAAAAAGAAAATCCCCCTCACCCTGCCCTCTTCCCCTTGAGGGGCAGAGGGTTGAGTGAGGGGGATTGATCAAATCTGCGGATTGTCTACTGCGACAGCGCGGCCGCGGCCGGTGTCGAGGTCGGATCCTCGACGATGATGCCGATGTTCTTCGCGCCGCTGGCGCGGGCGAGGTCGAGGAAGCGCATGGTCGTGTCGTAATCGACGTCGCGCGAGCCGGAGAAGAAGACCATCTTCGACGTATTGCCGCGCAGGATCTCGCGAACCCGGTTCGGGAACTGCGCCATGGTCAGCTCTTCCTTGTTGATCATGGCGCGGTCGGCGGTGATCAGCCGCAGAATGATCTGGTCCTGCACCGCGGACGGAGGCAGGTTCGACGGCGCTTTCGGCGGCACCTTGACCAGATAACCCATCTGTACGACGGGTGTGATGACCATGAAGATGATGAGCAGTACGAGCACAACGTCCACCAGAGGGGTGACGTTGATGTCGGACCGCATCGAGCCACTGCCACCTACTTGCATGTGCCTATGCCTCTCCGGGTGTTTTCTTCGGTTGGGCGATCAGGCCGACGTCATTGAATCCGACCTCGCGGCAGGCGCGCAGCACGTCCAGCACGTCGCCGTACTTGACGAGCTTGTCGCCCTTGACCGCGATCTCGCGGTCGGGCGTGCGCTCCTGAATCTCCTTGAGGGCCGATTCCACCTGATCCTTGCGGACGACGTTCGGCCCGAGATAGACCGAGCCGTCCGACTTGACGGAAATCTGCAGCTGCTTGTCGGTATCGGGTGTCTTCTCCGGATCTTCGGTCACCGGCAGATTCACCGGAATACCCTTCTGCAGCATGGGTGTGACGACCATGAAGATGATCAGGAGCACGAGACAGACGTCTACGAGCGGCGTGACGTTGATGTCCGCGTTCAGCGCCGCATGGCTCAGTTTCGTGAGCGAGCTACCCGACAGCCTTTTCATCGCCGACACCCACTTCCTTCATAAAGTAGATCGCCATCTCCGAACCCGAGTTGGACATCTCGACGGTGAAGCGGTCGACACGGTTCTGGAAGTAGTTGTAAGCCCACACCGCGGGGATGGCCACGAGGAGACCGCCGGCCGTGGTGAAGAGCGCTTCTGCGATACCGGCCGAGACCGAGGCGATACCGCCGCCGCCCTTGGCCATACCGGTGAACGCGTTGATGATGCCGACGACCGTGCCGAACAGGCCGACGAACGGTGCGGTCGCGCCGATGGTCGCGAGAACGCCGAGGTTCTCCTTCAGCTCCGCGACGGTGATCATGGCCGTGCGGTCCATGCCCTGGCGCGCAGCTTCGACCGCGAGCTCCGGATCGATAGTGCGCTTGTCGCGGCGCGACGCCTCGAACTCGAGCAGCCCCGCCGCGATGACCTTGGCGAGATGGCTCTGCTTGTACTTCTTGGTGACTTCGATCGCCTGAGCGTAGTCACCGCGGGTGAGCAGGTTCGAGAGCGCGCCGAGCAGCTTCAGCGACTGGTTCTTCGCCTTCGAAAAGACGATGTACCGCTCGACCATGACCCACAGCGAGTAGATCGACATCAGGGCCATGATGATGATGACGGTCCAGCCGGCAAGCGTCATCTCGCGAAACATGTGTGCTAAATCCATAAGCTAATTCCTCCTCGTGCGCACCGGCCCGCCGGCACGCCTGTCTTTAGTTCAGTTTGAAGTTGACGGTGAGATTGAAGATGACGTCGACGGGCTGGCCGTTGAGCGTGCCGGGCTTGAATCTCCACTTCTGGACCGCGGCAGCGGCGGCCTGGTCGAGACCGAACGGCAGCGGCTTGAGCACCTTGACGTCGCGTACGACGCCGTTCTTGTCGATGATGCACTCGACGATGACGATGCCGGAGATGCGCGCTTTGCGCGCGACTTCCGGATAGCTCGGCTCGACACGGCTGATCACGACCGGCGCCTTGACGTCCCCGCCGACGCGCAGAGGAGCCTGTTCTTTCGGAGGAGGAGGCATCGTGTCGGTGACGATGCCGCCGACGACACCGCCGACCACGCCGCCAAGGACACCACCCTCCACACCACCTTCCACGCCGCCTTCGACTCCGGCCTCAGTGGCCGCGGTCTCGACGGGCTTGACCTGATCGGGAACGGTCGTGGGTGCGAGGTCCTGCAGATCTTTCGGAATTTCGACCGGCTTCACTTCGACCGGCTTGACCGACGCTGCCTTGGGTGGCGGCGGTGGCGGCGGTGGCGGCGGCGGCGGCGCCGCGGCCACCGAGTACTGGGCCACCTGTGCCGGTGAGTTTTCGGGGAACTCGACATTCCAGAGCGCGCCGAAGACGAGGCCGGCGATGACGATGGCATGCAGGCCGAGGGAAACCGGCAGGGTCATGTACTTCTGGATACCGTACTGCTGTTTGCGGGATTCGACGACCGTGGTTTCAAACATGTCGTGTCCTAGCTCTTCTTGCCGCCGGCGGCTGCAGCCGCTGCAGCCTTCCTCTTGTTATTGATGGCGATGGCCTCGTTGCGGATGCGGTCGGCCTCGGCCACCAGGGCCTGCTGCTTGACCGGATCCGTCTCGATCGGCGCCTGCTGGCGGTGCAGGAGGCTGAGATAGACGAGAGCCTCGAAGTAGTCCGCTCGGAGCTGCGAGGCACGACGCAGCGCGGTCTTGCCCTTCTCGATGATGGCCAGCCGCTCTGCCATGTCGGCGGGCGGGTTCTTCGCGACCTTCTCATAGCAAACGACGCCGTACGTGTAGAAGGCCTCGGCATTCTTGGCGTCGATGAGCGTGATCTTCTCGTACCAGTTGAGCGACTCGTTGAAGTTGCCCTGTTTCGAGTAGAGCTGCGCGATCGAGCGGACGGCGTCGAGATCGGCCGGGTGCGTCTTCAGCCACTCGCGGAAGTAATTGATGGCGTCGGTGATGCGATCGGCGTTCAGGTAGAGATTGATGAGCGCTTCGCGGGCGATGTTGTCGTCGGGACGCTTCTTGAGGTAGTTGCGCAGCTCGACGGCGGCGGTGTCGGCGTACTTCACGTTCTCCGCCGACTTGTCTTCCGGTGAGTAAAGACCGATCAGCGAATAACCAATCATGCGCTCGAGCTCAGGGAAGCTCGTGGAGTCGATCTCACGTGCCTTGCGGTAGCCCTTCAGCGCGGCGCTGTAGTCTTCCTTCGCGTAGGCATCGTTCGCATTCTTGATCTCGATCCGGGCTTTCACTTTCGTGCAGCCCGCAAGCGACAATAGGGAAATAGAAAGTGCCGCGATGAGGCACAACTTCTTCGTCATGTGATTCCGAACTCCCTGATGTGTGATCGCAGATCTGTGCAGCGGGGGCGTGTGTCAGGCTGCTCCCGGCCCGCGTCAGGCAATGTGGCCGCGAATATACAGATCGACCTTTTCACCGTCAACAACATTGCTAGTCCCTGAAACCGAAAGTTTTATCGGAAAAACTTCGCTCGAAAAAACAATTCTGGAACGCCGCGCCGCCGGCGTCCCTGACCCCGCGCCTGCCTGTTGGACACGCACGCGCGAAGAAAGGAAACCGGCGGCGGTCCTGTCTACTGAACCACGCGGAAGGGCTCCTTGAACTCGTAGCTCTTGCCGAGCGCGATGTCGGTGACCTTCACGGTGATCGTGTAGCTGCCCGGCTGGAACGATGCGAGCGGCATCGACTGGCCGAGCACGTAATGCCCCGCGACACCCTTCAGCGCCTGCACTTCGGCGAGTGACGCCGGCGCGCTGCGGTTCACTTCGGTACCATCCGCGGCCTTCCCGTCGATGGTCACCTTCATCGACATCTTCGGCTGGTTCGTTTCGACGTCGATCCCGGGGTTCTGCGCTTCCATGAAGTACCAGAGCTCATCCGTCGGGCGGAATGTGCGGTCGCCCTTGGGAACGACCTTGATGCCGCCGAACGCGAACGGATCCGTCGGCTTCTGGGCTTCGGTCAGCGCATACACGTTGTTCGACAGCATCATCGACGAGACCGCGGGCGCAGACTTGTCGAGTCCCTGCAGCTTCATCGGTTGCGAGACGACCGCGATCGGCTTTCCGTCTTTCGCCAGACCGAACGTGCCGGTGTAGCTGCCGGCCGGGATCGTCAGCGAGCGCGCGTAGAACGCGGCGTCACCCGATGCGGCGAGCGTGGCCGGCTCCTCGAGCTCCGTGATGCGGCGTCCCGATTCATCGTAGACCGCGCCGAAGAACGTGACCTGCGATCCGGCCGCGAGTCCCGCAGACTTCGGCACGTACACCTGCACCGGCACGAAGTACTCCCCTTCCGGCGTCACGAACTCGCCATAGCTGAGGAACAGCGTGTCCGATGCTGCTTTCGCGGCGCGCGCTTCGTCGACTGCCTGACGCAACACGTCGGACTTGATCGAAGTCGCAGTCGCCGTGGCAGCAGGCGTCATCGTGGCGGCGGCAGTCGTCGCGATCGTCGTAGCCGCGGTGACTGCACCACCGCCGACGGCGTACGTCGGCACTTCGGTCAAACCGGGCTGCGTGATGTAAGACTTCGCGACGCGATCGAAGATCGTCGCGTAGTCGGTGCCGACGATGCGCTCCATCTTCCACACGTTCGACGCGTACTGATCGGAGAACGCGATCTGCACGAGCGGCTGGCCGAAGGTGATCTCGGTGATCTTGGCCTGTTCGTACTGCCAGGTCTCGCTCGGCGCGACGCCCTGGACGGATGTCGCGTTGAGACCCGTTTCCTGCCCGAACGTCGAATTGGGCGCGCGCACGCCGCCGGCGGACTCGGGGCCGCCGCGCTTCATCGCGGTCGGCGATCCCATGAGCACGAAGACCTTGCCACGATCCGTCGCGGAACCTTTGACCTTCGCGGTGCCGTAGAGCTCATCCGCGCGCGCGATGCGGCGGAGGATGCCTTCGCGATATTCATTCGCCGGCGTGCCGGGCGACGGATCGCGCCGTGCCCAGAAAAGATCGATGAAGGCCTTCGCCTGATCGTCCGTGGCGATCGCCTTCCACTGCTTCTGCTCATCGCGGGTGAGCAGGTGCTGGGTCGGCCCCTTCGCGAAGTCTTCGTACTCCTTCGACAACTTGCCGAACGCGGCCGCGGCCAGCGAAAGCGTCAACAACACGCCTGCAACGAAACGGATCCTCATTGGGGAGATCTCCTTGAACAAAGTACGGGTCAGTACGTCGGCTTGAACTCTGAGGTGAGCTCGCTGATCGCGGCCCACAGCTCGGGAAACAGAGGCTCGCGCGTTCCTGCTTCCAACTGCGCCGCCGGGACGCCTTTCAGCGACAGCACGCGATCGCCGATGATGCGGAACGCGAGGCGCATGTGGATGTATCGCCACTTCAGAAACGCCTCGTCGTAATCGAGCATTGCCTGGACGAGACGGAAGAGCTCGTAATGCTCGCGCGGCCCGCGCTCGATCTCGATCACCGTCAGCGAGCGGCGCCGCAGCAGTTCCTGAAAACGCGGCCAGAGGCGCTTGCCGACCTCGAGCAGGATGCGGAAGCCGGGCGACTCCTGGCCGCTGCCGCGGCCGAGGGAGGTGGTGCGCAGGACGTGGTAGTCGGCGGGTGCCATCGTCTCGAGGATCACGATCTGCTCGCGGAGCAGATCGAGGATCAACCGGCAGCGATGCAACAGATCGGCCGTGAGCTGAATCTCGTCACGGTCGAGATGCGCCGCGGCGCGGTCGATCTCGTAGTCGATGTGATGGAGCCAGAGCTCGGCCGTCTGGTGCGTGACCTGGAACAGCCGCTCCTCCGGATTGGAGAGCTTTTCGATCGGTTTCTGCAGCTCGAGCAGCTCCGGAACGCGCACGTAGCGCTCGTAGTCCGAGTTGCCTTTGCCTTCGAGGATGGGGCCGGTGTGTGGCATCGGCGCGGATGATACACGCGCTCATCGCCGCCGCACTCCAAAGCTACACGAGCTCGAGGATGTGTCCTAATTTCTTCTTCTTCGTCTCGAGGTACTTCTGCGTCGTCGTGGACGGCGCGATCTCGAGCGGCACTCGCTCCACGATCTCGAGGCCGAAGCCTTCGATGGCGACGAACTTCGCGGGGTTGTTCGTCATCAGGCGCATCTTGCGGACGCCGAGGTCGCGGAGGATCTGGGAGCCGGTGCCGTAGTCGCGGATGTCGGGGGCGAAGCCGAGCTTCGCATTCGCCTCGATCGTGTCGTCGCCCTGGTCCTGCAGCTCGTACGCGCGCAGCTTGTTGATGAGGCCAATGCCGCGTCCTTCCTGCAGCAGGTACAGGATCACGCCCTTGCCTTCATGCGCGATGAGTGCGAACGCGCGCTCGAGCTGGTCGCCGCAGTCGCAGCGGCTGGAGTGGAAGACGTCGCCGGTGAGGCACGACGAGTGGACGCGCACCAGCACCTCGTCGCCTTCGCCGATCTCGCCTTTGACGAGCGCGACGTGCTCCTCGCCGGTGATGTCGCTCTTGTACGCATGCACGCGGAACTCGCCGTGATCGGTCGGCAGCACGGGTGCCGCGAGGCAGTGCACGTGCTTCTCCGTCTGCATGCGGTACTTGATGATGTCCGCGACCGAGATGATCTTCAGGCCGTGGCGGATCGCGAACTCCTTGAGATCCGGGAGCCGCGCCATCGTGCCGTCTTCATTCATGATCTCGCAGATGACCGCCGCGGGCATGATGCCGGCGATGGCCGCGAGATCGATCGATGCTTCGGTTTGACCGGCGCGCTTCAGCACTCCGCCTTTGCGCGCGCGCAACGGGAACACATGGCCGGGCCGCGCGAGATCATGCGGCCGCGTTTTCGGATCGATCGCAACACGCACCGTCTCGGCACGATCGGCGGCCGAGATGCCGGTGGTCACGCGTCCGCGCGCTTCGATCGACACCGTGAACGCGGTGCCGAAGTTCGTGGTGTTGTTCTCCACCATCAGCGGCAGCTCGAGCTCCGCGCAGCGCTCTTCCGTCAGCGCGAGGCAGATCAACCCGCGGCCGAATCGGGCCATGAAGTTGATCGACTCCTTGGTGACGCGCTCCGCGGCGATGCAGAGATCGCCCTCGTTCTCGCGGTCCTCGTCATCGACGATGATCACGAACTCGCCGCGGCGATAGAGCTCTGCTGCTTCCTGAACGGATGTGAAAGGCATAAGGGGATCTCGGATGCCAGGCGCTCATTTGCGGCGCCCGGCATCCACGGATTCTAACGGAGTGGGGTTACTGCACCACCGTGAACTTCTCGCTGACGGTGTACGAAGCCTTCTTGACGGTGTCGATCACCTTCGCGGTGAAGGTGTACTCGCCCGGCTTGAATGACTCGAGCGGAATGGAGCTGCCGATGGCGTAGTGGCCCGGCACGCCCTTGATGGCGATCGCCTCGACTTCACGCGGCGCCGCGGGGCGGCGCACTTTCTTGCCGTCGACCATGCCATCGACATCGATCTTGATCTGCACCTTCGGCGCGACCGCCGCAACGCTCTCGCCTTCTGCGGGAATCTGCGTCGCTTCCGCCGTTCCGGGATTGCGCAGCTCGATGAAGTACCAGAGCTCGTCCGTCGGGCGGAACACGCGATCGCCCTTCGGCACGACCTTGAGGCCGCCGAACGCGTGCGCATCCGTCGCTTTCTGCGCCGTCGAGAGAGCGTACACATTGTTCGAAAGGAGCAGCGGCGAAACGCCGGAAGCGTCCTTGTCGATCGTGCCCGCGAGCGTGAGGTCCGTGGTCGTCATCGACACGGCCTTGCCGTCCTCGGCGAGACCGAAGTAGCCGCGATACTTGCCTGCCGGGATTCCGGTGAGCGAGCGGTCGACGAAAAAGTCTTCCTTCGTCGCAGCAAGCGTGGCCGGTTCTTCGAACGCGAACACGTTCTTGCCGCTCTCGTCCTGCACGACACCGAAGAACGTGAGGCTCTGCGAGGAGCTGAAGCCCGCCGACTTCGGCACATACAACTGCACCGGCACGAAGTACTGTCCCTCGGAGGTCACATACTCGCCCCAGGTCGCGTACGTCTGCTTCTCGTAAGGGTTCTTGGCGGCGCCTTTCAGCTCAGCGACGGCCGCCTTGAGCGACTCGGTGGTGAGCTCGGTCTGCACGACGACCGGCTCCTCGGGAATCGGCATCGCCGCCGTGGCAGCAACAGGCGCGGCCGAGAACGTCGGCGCGGCGGTGAGGTTCGGTTGCACGATCGCGCGCGCGATCACCTTCTGCGTGGCGCGTCCGACGTCCGGTCCGCCGCGCTCGAGATTGAAGTCGCTCTTGCCCTGGCGATCGACAAAGCGGAGCGGCGAGCGCGCCTGGCCGAACAGCTCGCGCGCGTAGTCGCCTTCATAGAACCACACCTGGCCGGCCGTGTTCGCGTCGCTGCCTGTAGCCCCGTACACATTGGCATCCGTCAAAGTGGATGTGCCGGCGTTCTCCATGCCGGGGAGCGCGGACTGGCGCTGGCCGCCGCTGGCTTCGATCCTCTTCGGCTGGCCGAACAGGATCAGCACGCGGCCACGATCGGTGAGTGCGCCGCGCTTCTTGTCGGTCTGAAAGTTCTTGTCGGCCGCGGCCACACGACGCTCGTATTCCTCGCGGAATTCGTTGCGCGGAGTGTCAGCGGTCGGATCGCGGCGGGCCCAGAACAGCAACACGAACGCTTTCGCTTCGTCGTCGCCGGTGATGGTCTTCCACTGCGCGGCCTCTTCCTTCGTCATCAGGAACTGCGCGGGCCCGCGGCCCCACTCGAGGTACTCCGCCGACAGCGCGAACGCGTTGAGCGCGAGAGCGGCGACGGCGATCGCCGTCAGGTAGTTACGCAATCTCATGAAGTCTCCAGTCGCTGATTTGAGTCCGACCGGGGACAACATGCTCCGGCCGCGACTATTCCTTTTCGCGACCTGCTACTGCTGCTCGAAATTTTCCATCTCGTCGTAGAGACGGTCCATCTCGGCATCGATCTCGTCCTGGGCGAGAACGCCTTTGCGCACGAGCAGCGTGGCGAGGCTGTGCAGCAGGATCCCGTTCTCGATGATCATCTGCTCGATCTGTTCGTCGTCATCCTCGTAATCCGCACCATTGTTCTGTTCGATCTCGTCCATTCGCGCTCCCTCCAAAATGCCCTCCCCATGTACCACTGGCCCCGTCCCACTGTCCACCCGTAAAATCCGCGCGCATGAAACGAGCCGTACTTTTGCTTGCCCTCCTTCCGCTCCTCGCCTGCCAGCAGCGCGAGAGCGCCTCCCCTGCTCCCGCGCAACCAACCGCGGCCACCGCTCCGGCGAAGGCGTTCCGCGTCGGATTGCTCACGCCCGGCTCGATCAATGACGGCGGCTGGAACGCACTCGCTTGGGAAGGCGTGCAACGCATCAAGAACGATCTCGGCGCCGAGATCTCGCATCAGGAAACGAAGTCACCCGCGGAGATGACGGAAGGCTTCCGCGCGTTCGGAGAGAAGGGATTCGATCTCGCGTTCGGCCATGGCTTCGAGTATCAGGAGCCGGCGAAAACCGCGGGCGCGCAGTATCCGGGCACGATCTTCATCACGACTTCCGGCAGCACCGTTGCGCGGAACGTCGCCCCGATGCGCTTCCAGATCGAAGAAGCGACATACATCCTAGGCGTCATCGCCGCCCGCGAATCGAAAACCGGCAAGGCCGGTCTCGTCGGTGGCATCAACGTGCCGTCGATCGCATCGAGCTTTCTCGCGTTCAAGGCGGGCGCGCAATCGGTGAATCCGAAGTTCGAAGTGAAGGAGGTGTACACAGGAAACTTCGATGATCTCGGCGCGGCGAAACTCGCCACGCTCTCGCTCATCAACGCAGGCGTGGATTACGTCTTTCATCAGGCGAACGAAGCAGGACGCGGTGTGTTTCAGGCGTGCACGGAACGAAAGATCCGCTGCTTCGGCGCGAACGCCGATCAGAGCTCGTTCGGACCTGACGTCGTCGTGGCGTCGGCGGTCGTGGACGTGCCGTCCGCGTACGTCGAGACCGCGAAGATCGTCCGCGAAGGACGCTTCAAGCCGCAGATCCAGCATTTCGGCATGAAGCAGGGAACGGTCTCGGTGGTCTGGAACGAGAAGCTGAAGGCGACCATCTCGCCACAGACGCTGGCCGAGGTGGAGAAGGTGACGAACGACATCAAGAGCGGTGCGGTGAAACCTCCGGCGGGATTCTGATCCGCCTCGAGCACATCGCGAAATCGTTCGGCGGGAACAGAGCCGTCGACGATGTCTCGCTCGACTTGCGGGCCGGCGAGATCCTCGGCCTCGTCGGCGAGAACGGCGCGGGAAAGACGACGCTGATGCGCATCGCCGCGGATGAGCTTGCGGCCGATGGCGGCGCAATCGAACGCACCGGCGGCGTGGCGCTCGTACATCAGCACTTTCTGCTGGTGAACGAATTCACGATCGCCGAGAACCTCGCGCTCGGAACGCGTTTCCGCTTCGCAACGCGCAGATCGCTCGAGCAACAGGCCGGAAATCTGGGCCTCGGCGATGTGTCACGCCGCGCCTCGGAGCTTTCAGTCGGTGAAAAGGCGAAGCTCGAGCTGGCAAAAGCGATTGCCAAAAAACCGGCGACGCTGATCCTCGACGAACCAACGTCCGTACTCACGCCGCATGAGTCGGAGGAACTGTTCCGCGTGATGCGTGAGCTCGCGTCGAATGGCACCGCGGTCGTCTTCATCAGCCACAAACTGCGCGAAGTGCTCGCGGTGGCCGACCGCGTCGTCGTGATGCGCAAAGGGCGCGTGGTCCTCGAAAAGACGGCGAGTGAAACGACCGCCGAAGCATTGGCGCGAGTGATGGTTCCATCTGGAGCGATGGGCTCTCAGCCCGTCGACCGCGCCAAACGACGGGCTGAGAGCCCGTCGCTCCAGATGGTGGATGCCGGCCGGATCCTCGCCATCGTCGGCGTAGCCGGTAATGGCCAGACCGAGCTCGCCGCGCAACTCCGCGCGCAACACCCCGACGGCGGCCACATCCCGGAAGACCGCACGCGCGACGGCATCATCGCGGAGATGACCATCGCGGAGAACCTCGCGCTCCGCCGCAAACGGTGGAAGCGCAAAGACGCGATCCGTCACGCGGAAGAGATGATCGCGCTCTACTCCATCCGTGCGCACGGACCTTTGCAGCGCGCGGGCGATCTCTCCGGAGGCAATCAGCAGAAGGTGATTCTCGCGCGCGAGCTTTCCTCGCGTCCGCGCATCATCGTGGCGGCGGAGCCGACGCGCGGACTTGACATCGAAGCGACGCGCTTCGTGCACGAGCAACTTCGCGCCGCAGCCGATGGCGGCGCGGCCATCACGCTGATCACGTCCGACCTCGACGAAGCGTTCGCGCTCGCTGACGAAATCCAGGTGATCTATCGCGGCCGGCTCAGCGAGCGCATGTCGCCCGACGAGGCGTCGTCGCGGGTGGCGAACCTGATGGCGGGCATCGCATGAGGCGCCTCGTCTTCGGCTTCGCCGCGGCGTCGCTCGCGATCGCGCTGCTCGCTATCTCGGGCGCGGCGTTCGGACACTCACCCCTGGAGCTGCTCACGATTCTCGTCGGCGGATCGGTCGGCTCGCGATTCGCGATCGAAGGCACGCTGCTGAAGTCGGTGCCGCTGCTGCTGACGGGACTGAGCGTGGCCATCGCGTTTCGTGCGGGCGTGTGGAACATCGGCGGCGAGGGACAGTTCATCGTCGGCGCGCTGGCCGCGTTGCTCGCTTCGCGTTATGGCGTCGTCGCATCGCTTCTCGCGTCGATGCTTGCGGGCGCGGCATGGGCATCAATCGCCACCGCGATGCGCTTGTGGCGCAACGCGCCGGAAGTGCTCACCACCATCCTGCTGAATTTCACCGCGCTTCATCTCCTTGGCTGGTGCGTCAACGGTCCCCTGCGCGAGGAAGTCGCACAGTATCCGCAGAGCGATCCCGCCGCCGTCGCGTTGCCGTCCGTCGGCGCGCTTCACGCCGGCATCCTCATCGCGCTCGCCGCGAGCGTCGTCGCGTGGTGGTTGATCTCACACACCGCCGAAGGATTGCGACTGCGCGCGACGGGCTTCAATCCGTTCGCGGCGCAATGGGCGGGCATCGACGTGCGCGCACAACTCGCGCGCGCGATGGTCCTCTCCGGCGCCGCCGCCGGACTCGCGGGCGGCATCGAGCTCCTCGGCGTCACGCACCGGCTGTTCGAACGTTTCGCGGCCGGCTATGGCTACTCCGGCATCGCAGTCGCGTTGCTCGCGCAACTCCATCCGCTGGCCACGATCGTGTCCGCGTTCTTCTTCGGCGCGCTCGTCACCGGCGCGGGCGAGCTGCAACGCACCGCAAACATCTCCGCCGCGGTGGCCACGTTCGGCCAGGCCGTGGTGATCCTGCTGCTGATCGTGTTCGGCGCGGCGGAAGAGAGGAAGCGATGGTCGACCTGATCCTGAGCGTGCTGCCGCTCGCGATCGTCGCGGCCACTCCCCTGCTCCTCGCCGTCGAGGGTGAGCTCATCGTCCAGCGCAGCGGGATCATCAACCTCGGCATCGAAGGAATGATGCTCGTCGCTGCGATGACGGCGGTGCTCGCGGCGCAGGCGACGAAGAGCGTGCTGTTGGGATTCATCGGCGGCATCACCGGCGCGGCGTCGATCGCGATCGTGTTCGGCGTGCTCGTCATCGCGTTGCGCGCCGATCAGATCGTGACCGGCACCGCGATCAACCTGCTCGCGGTCGGTGCGACGAGCTTCGTCTATCGCGAGCTGCAACAGGCGCAGACGTTCGTGCGGTCGGTACCGCAACTCTCGTTCGACGCGGTGTTGCCGCTCGCGTGGATCGTCTTTCCGATCGCGCTCGCGGTGCTGCTGTGGAACACGTCGTCCGGCTTGCACCTGCGCGCAAGCGGCGAGAATCCCGACGCCGTGATCGCGGTCGTGAAGCGGCATCGTGCGATCGCGCTCGCGGTCGAAGCGTTGCTCGCGGGCCTCGCGGGTGCGTATCTCTCGCTGGCGCTCTCGAGTGGATTCGCGGAAAACATGACCGCGGGGCGCGGCTTCATCGCGCTGTCGATCGTGATCTTCGGACGCTGGAAGATCAAAGGCGCGTTGTTGGGCACCGCAATCTTCGGCCTCGCGGCGGCGCTGCAATACGCGTTGCAGGCGTCATCGCAGGGTGTGCCGTTTCACCTGCTGCTCGCGCTGCCGTACGTGGTGACGCTGTTGATTCTGTGCGGCGTAGCGGGACGCGTGCGCGCGCCCGAAGCGTTGGGACGACGATGAAAGCAGTTCCTCGGAGTACCTCGGGTTCCTCGGAGGGGTTGAGTACGCCGCCCGAGGAACCCGTGGAACTCCGAGGAACCCGAGGAACCCGAGGAACCTACTGAATGAACATCCCCGCGCCGGTGCACTGCGCCTTCGCGGCTGCGGCCTGCGCGTTCACCGACGACACGTGGGCCGCGCTCGAGCTCTTCGGCACGACGACCGTGAGGCAGGAATGGCTGGTGTTCGAGAAACCATCCGTCGCGCTGACGCGAATCAGGTAGACGCGCCCATCGCCGCTCCCCTCGCGCTGCGCGCGCAGCTGCAGCATGCCGACCGCGTCGTCATCCGTGGCCGCCGGCTCGTCGCTGTACACGACAACGCTCGTGGTGACGCCACTGCTGTTGTCGACGGCATTGAGCGAGAAGCCGACGTCGACGAGTTTGTTGTTCGGCGACCAGAGCTGCGACAACGCGACGGACGCGGTGATCGTGGGCGCCTGCGTGTCCGCGATCTGAATCGTGACCGTCACCGTATTGGAGCCGGTCGCGCCGTCATGCGCCGTGTAGGTGAACGAATCCATGCCCGCGAATCCGGCGTCCGGCGTGTAGGTGAAGGAGCCGTTCGGCGCGAGCGCGAGAGTGCCGTTCGAAGCGTTCGTGCTGAGGACGGCCGAGAGCGTGTCGCCATCCACGTCGGTGTCGTTGCCGAGCACACCGGGCGCCGGAACGATCAGCGTCGTGTCCTGATTCATCGCGTACGCGTCGCCCGCCGCGACCGGTGCGTCGTTGACGCTCGTCACCGTGACAGAGACCGTGGCCGTGTCGTTGCCGCCGTCGCCGTCGTCGATCGTGTACGTGAACGAATCGCTGCCGAAGAAGTTCGCGTTCGGCGTGTAGGACACGGAGGTCGCGCTGAACGTGACGCTGCCGTTCGCGCCCTGCGTCACGGCAACGATCGTGAGCGGATCGCCGTCCGCGTCGGTGTCATTCGCGAGCACGTTGATCGCGTTTGCGCCACTGTCCTCCGCCACGGCGGCCGCGTCGTCCACGGCATCGGGTGCGGATGAAGAGACGCACAACACCTGATCTTCAAATGCACCAACGTCGGCGCCATCGCCACCGGTGGCATTGGTGAGGCCTGCGTCATCGCACGGACGTGTTTCGCCGCGCTGATCGGTGGCCGCACCGCTGCTGTGACCCTGATCGAGCGCGATGCTGCCGGCGAGCAACGCGTGCGTATGCGTCGGTCCGCCGTTCGCGGCGAGCGGTCCGAGGTTTACGGCGACGTCCGCGACGTCCACCTGATCGCCGGTCGTGGCCACGATCACTGCGCCGCCGGTGCCCAGCTCTCCGATGATGTTGTAGCCCAGGCTCGTGAAGACACCGTCGAGATTCGGGATGTCGGCGCCCGCGTTCCCGGCGACGATCGTGTTGCGCAGCGTCGTGGCGCCGGCGTTGCGGATGCCGCCGGCGAGATTCGAGAAGCTGCTGAAGTTTCCGGTGACGGTGCTGTTCGAGATCGTGGCCGTGCCGCCGTCGATGACGATCGCGCCGCCGTGATGATCGGCGTCATTGCCGCTGATGGTGGAGTTGTCGAGATTCAACGTCGACGCTTGCGCATAGATCCCGCCACCGTCGCCGCCGTGCGCGTGCGAGACGGAGACTGTCACGCGATTGAGGTTCAGCGTGGCCGATTGCGCTGCAATCGCGCCGCCCGAGCCGATCGTCCAACCGTTGCGGACGTGAAGATCGTTCAGCGTCAGCGTCGCGCCGGCCTTGACGTCGAAGACGCGGTCCAGCTGGTCGGCGTCGATGATCGTGCCGTTGCCGTTGATGATCACCGACTCGGTGATGTCGAGATCGCCTTCTTCCGCTTCGTCCTCAAAGATGCCGACGAGATGGAAGGTGATCGTCATCGGACTGAGGAAGACGATCGTGTCGATGCCGCTCCCGGCAGGGCATTGCGGATATGCGGCGGTGTCGGTGTTGGAGTTGATGATCGCCTTGCGGAGTGTGCAGTGATTGATCGTCGGTGCCCCGGCCAGACTGTCCTGGGGACCTTCGACTTCAATCACCGCCGCGTGCAGAGACGCGGCGAACAACGCGGCGAGGATGCCGGTGAGAACGCGGGGCAGTCGCATGGAACCTCCTTCGGTTGCTGAGAGAGGTGTGTAAGCTAGCACGGACTCAGTACCTCGGACGAGTTCCTCGGGTTCCTCGGGTTCCTCGGGGAGAGGACGTCAAACCCTCCGAGGAACCCGAGGAACCCCGAGGAACCCGAGGAACCGGTTCACCGTCCCCACGCCCCAAGTTGATCCCAGACGGACGCGAGCGACGGTTCCGCCGCACCTTCTTCGCTCGCGCGCTGGCGCGGCGCGGAGGCGATGGCCGCGGCGATCGCGGGCACGAGCTCGGGCACGCCTGGCGCGAGGTCGCGCTCGTAATCGGCGATGAAGCGCGTGCTCACGCGCCCGTCGCGGAACGCGTCGTGTGAGATCACCCGCCGCAGCCACGAGAGGTTGGTCTTCGTGCCGAGGATGACGTAGTCGCGGAGCGCGCGCTGCATGCGATCGATGCAGGTGTCGCGATCGTCCGCGTAGCAGATCAGCTTCGCCAGCATCGGATCGAACTTCACGCCGATGTTCGTGCCGCGCATGACGCCTGCGTCGACGCGCACGCCGGGCCCCGACGGCTCCGCGTACTGCGCGATCGTGCCGCTCTGCGGGAGGAAACGATCGTCGGGATCTTCGGCGTAGACGCGCACCTGCATGGCGTGGCCGCGCTGGCGCAGCTCGTCCTGCGTCCATGGCATCGCTTTGCCCGCGGCCACGTCGATCTGCGCACGCACGAGGTCGACACCGGTCACGAGCTCGGTCACCGGATGCTCGACCTGCAGACGCGTGTTCATTTCGAGAAAGTAAAACTCGCCGTCCGGCGTGACGATGAACTCGACCGTGCCGGCATTGCGATAGTCGACGCCGCGCGCCGCCGCAATTGCCGCCGCGGCCATGCGCTGGCGCAAGTCATCCGCGTAGCGCGGCGCGGGAGTCTCCTCGATCACTTTCTGATGCCGGCGCTGGATCGAGCAATCGCGCTCGAAGAGATGGAGCACGTTGCCGTCGCCGTCGCCGAAGATCTGGAACTCGACGTGCCGCGGCTCTTCGATGTAGCGCTCGAGCAGCAGACGATCGTTGCCGAACGCCTTCATCGCCTCACGCGCGGCCGACTCGATCGCCGGCTGCAGTTCTTCCGCCGCGCGCACGATCTTCATCCCCTTGCCGCCGCCGCCCGCGGACGCTTTCACGAGCAGCGGAAATCCGATGCGCGCCGCTTCGCGCGCGAGCGTTTCATGTGATTGGTCTTCGCCGTCGTATCCCGGCACCACCGGAACTCCGACCGACTGCATCAACTGCCGCGCCTCGGCCTTCGACCCCATCGCCGCGATCGACGACGCTTTCGGTCCCACGAAAATGAGACCTGCGTCGTCGCATGCCGCGGCGAGCTCCGCACGCTCGGAGAGAAATCCGTAGCCGGGATGCAGCGCCTGCGCGCCGGAACGACGCGCGGCATCGATCACGCGATCGACATCGAGGTACGTCGCGCGCGCGTCGCCGCGGCCGAGGGAGACTTCTTCATCGAAGAAGCGCCGGACGTAGCGGACATCGTCGTCCTCGGCGTGCGCGAGCACGGAAACGATGCCCATCTCGCGGCACGCACGCGCGATGCGGACGGCGATCTCGCCGCGATTCGGAACGATCAGCTTCTCGATCGGCATCAGTTCGTAACCGTTAGTTCGTAATCCACGGCGCGAGCTTCTTTTCCAGGAAAGCCTGCATCCCGACCTGACCTTCTTCCGACACGCGCCGCGTGGCAATCGCGTCGATCGTGTACGGGATCGCATCGACGAGGTCGTGCGACGCGACATGCGCGATCAATTTCTTGCACTCGCGCACCGCCTCGGGACCGGACGTCTTGAGCTGCGTTACGGTTTCGTACACGGCGGCATCGAGCTGCGCAGGATCGTTGTCGATGACGCGATGCACGAGCCCGATGCGCAACGCACGCTCCGCGTCGAAACGTTCGCCGGTGAGGAACAACGCGCGCGCGTGCGACGGGCCGATCTTCGCGATGACGTACGGGGAGATCACGGCCGGCAGAATGCCGAGCTTCACTTCGGACAAGCCGAATTGCGTGGTGTTCGTGGTGATCGCGACGTCGCACACGGAGACCAGACCGACGCCCCCGCCGATGGCAGCACCTTGAATGCGTCCGACGACGGGCAACGGGCACTCGTCGATCAGCGCGTACATCTTCGCCAGCAATGAGGAGTCGCGGACGTTCTCCTCGCGTGTGTACGCGACCATGCGCGACATCCAATTGAGGTCCGCGCCCGCGCAGAAATTGCGGCCGGTGCCCTGCAGCACGACCGCGCGTGCCGCGTTCGTATCGATGTTGGAGAAGAGGTCGATCGCCTCGCCGATCAACTCATCGTTGAAGGCGTTGTGGACGTCGGGACGGTTGAGTGTGATGGTCAGGACTTCGTCGCGGAGTTCGACGAGGAGGGTGTTGTACGCCATAGGCGGCGCATTGTAGCGAACACCCCTCATCCGGCCTTCGGCCACCTTCTCCCCTCTGCTGAGGGGAGAAGGTTACCAATCGAACGTTAGTGGCGAGTCGAGCGGCGGCGCGGCTGGCTCTGCTGTCCGAACGTCGTCGTGAACGTGTAGTCGGGCGACGAGCCGAGCGCGCCGGTGGCTTCGATGCGCAACACGAACGCGAGCGGAACCGTGGCGGCGTTCGCGTTCAGTGTGCGGGTGCTGTTCGCGGGAATCTCGGTCACGACGTTGACGCCGTTCGCGGTCAGCGTCGCGCGCAGCGGCGTATCGCCCGTGGTGACAGTGACGGCAACCGCGCCGGCTTTCGTGGCGACGAACTTGTAGTGGTCGACGTCACCCGCGGTGCAGATCGCGGCGTTGAGCTGCGTCATTGAGGAGATGTTGCCGTATGCCGTCTCGGGCGTGTTGTTCGGCGCGAACTTCTCGATGACGTCGTCGCACGGCGACACCAGCGCGCCGAGCCCGGCGTTCGAGACGATGGTGGCGATCTGATCTTCGCCGACATGTGTACCGGTGACGATCACGCGATACGTGCCTGGCGCCGCGTTCGCGATCTCCACGACCTCCGTGTTGTCGATGGTGTTGATGCCGCGCGTCGCGTTCGCGGTGAAGTTCACTTTGTCGAGAACCCACGCGCGGTGCGTCACACCGGACGGATCGACGATGCGCACGTCGAGGTCGTTCACGAGCGTCGCCGCGTCGATCTCCTCATCGCCGGTGAGCACGGTAGGCGGGTCGAACCAGGTGACCAGCACCTTCAGGTTCTGCGCTTGTGTGATGACCAGCGGGAACTCGCGCGACTCCACCCTGCCGTTCGGAAACGAAACGTTCTGAATGCGCGAGCGCGTGCCGCCGTCGGCGCGGATCAGGTCGACGGACGTTTTCGCGTTCGCGAGTCCGAAGCCCCACGTGTAGTCGGGACCGGGATTGCCCAGGTCGGTGGCTCCGGCCAGGATTAGCGCCTTGAGCTCCTGCGCGGTCGGATCGGCGCCGCCGAACGACTTGCGCCACTGCTCGATGAGCAGCGCCGAGATCCCCGTGACGACCGGCGACGCCATCGACGTCCCCTGCTTGCGCGCGTACGAGTCGGTCTGGACCGGCGAAAGCACGTTCACGCCGCGCGCGACGACGTCCGGTTTGACGCGGCCGTCTTTCGCTGGACCGCGCGAACTGAGGATCGCGCTCTGCAGGTTGTCCGGAATGCCATTGGCCGCGCCGACGGCAATCACGTTCTTCGCGCTGGCGATGACGCCGATGGTATCGAACGGGAACTGCTCGGAGTGACGCTCGGCTGGTCTTTCACACGCGACCGGTTGCCCATTGCACAACGCCGGGCAGTCGGTGCCGCTGCCGTCCTTCGAATAGCAGAAGACCTGGTCGGAAATGGTATTGCCGTCGTCGTCGACGTGATGGTGCTGCGAAAAATCCGCGGTGAGGTGCTCGAGCTGGTTGTCGCCGTCGTTTCCGGCCGAATGCACGAAGAGGATGTCCTCGTCGATGGCGATCTCGTCGATGTCCGGTCCCTCGAAGAACGGCGTGTACGATCCATAGAAGATCGCGGTGCCGTCCCACACGGCCATCCCGTCCTCCGTGAACCAGCCCAGCTCGTACCCCCAGGAGTTGTTGTCGACCATGATGCCGAGCGGCCGGAGCGCCGATTCCTTGTGGTCGAGCCAGAAACCGTCGCATTGATTGCGGCTGGAGACGGCGAGGCAGAACTGCTGGATGCGCACCTTCGGCGCCATCCCCTTCGCGTTTGCAACGACGCCGGAGGCGCCGATCGTGCCCGCGACGTGCGTCGCATGCTCTTTGTCGGAGGCGGTTCCCCCAGCCGTGTGCTGCAGCGTAAGCCGCCCGCCGAACTCGACGTGCGACACCTGCGCTTCGGCGAGCTCGAACAGCGAAACGGTTACTCCGTCGCCGCTCAGGCCGTACGGAGCATCGTGCACGACGTTCACCTGCGACACGAGCGCGGAGACGAGGTTCTCGGCGCGCGGCTGTTTGCGCGGCACACCGACGATGGTCAGCACGCGCTCATCTGCGGCGAGTGCTTCGAGAGCGGCCGGAGGAATGGTCGCGGCGATGCGCCGTCCCGGGCGGTACTTCACGCGGAAAACGTCGTCGAGTGCACCGCCCGCGGCGAGCACCGCGTTGCGGGCGGAGTCGAACGCGACGTCATCATGGAAGATCACGCTCACACGCATGTACGGCTTCGCACGTGCGGCCTCGTGCACCACCGAACGATGCATCTTCATGCGCGGCGTCATCAGCTCCGCCGACGCGATGCGGTCGTCGTTGTAGGCGACCGCTTCGTCGGTCACGCGCGCGATGTAGCGGCCGCCGGAAAGCGCACGCCGCACTTTCACGCCGCGCGATGCGAGATCGGCGATGTCGGCGTCGCTCAGCGCCTGATGCGGACGCAACACCATCGCCCGGCCGAGCCGCTCGAACGGCTCTTTCGTGCGCGGATCACTTTCGTTGTTGCCGGCGAGCGTGATGTTGGCGAGAAGGAGAGAAAACAGTACGGCCGTGAGTCGACGCATGGTTTTAGTTCGGTCTTCCCTGAGTTGTATTGGTGTGGTGCCCGAGGTCGGACTCGAACCGACATGAGGGTTGACCTCGGCAGATTTTGAGTCTGCTGCGTCTGCCATTTCGCCACTCGGGCCTTTACGTCAAACTACCGCTGTCTTCTCCTGCCACCGCTTCGCGCATGAATGCAGCTCGTCGTCGGTCAGGACTCGATTCGTCGACTTCGCCAACTGGAACAGCTCCTGCGCCAGCGCCTCTTCCTGAGGGTAGCCATTCGCGTCCAGCCAGTAAACCACATTCGAAAGACCGCACATCGGACCAACCTCGATGATCTGCCTGAGGCCGAACATGCCCGCCGGGACGCCGGAGTAGACGCGGTCCGCGAGCCAGTCGCTTCCTTTTTTCTTCGCCTTGATGATCGCCGCGGCGTGGACGCCGGTGCCGGTGCGGAAGGCATCGCGGCCGAAAACGGGATAGCGATCGTCGAGTCCGACGCCGGTCACGCGCGCGACGAACTTCACGTATTCAGGCAGCGCGGTGAGGTCATTGTCGATCCAGCCCATCAGCTTGAGGTTGACCATCAGGATGTCCATGGGCGTGTTGCCAACGCGCTCGCCGATGCCCGCCGCGGAGCCGTGCACGCGGTCCGCGCCTGCTTCGAGCGCCGCGATGCAGTTGATCACGCCGAGGCCGCGATCCTCGTGACCGTGCCAGTCGACTTTCACGTTTGGATTGACGCGATCGACGATCTTGCGCACGAAACTCACCAGATTGCGCGTGCCCCACGGAGTGGCGTGACCGACGGTGTCTGCGATGCACACGCGCGCCGCGCCCGCGTCGATCGCGGCGATGTAGAGCTTCTCGATGTCTTCCGGCTTCGCGCGCGTCGTGTCTTCGGTCACGTACATGACCGGGATGCCGTTCTCGACGGCGAAGCGCACGGCTTTCGTCGACTGCGCGATGATCCAGTCGAGGTCCCATTCCTCCGCGAACTGGCGAATCGGAGAGGAGCCGATGAAGAGGTCGGCCTCGATAGCGATGCCGACGCGCTGGGAGATGTCGATGATTGGACGGACGTCGTTCTCGTGCGTGCGCCCGGCCGCACTCGGATAGACGCTGAGCTTCTGCTCGACGATCTCGCGCGCGAGCCGCTCGACCGTTTTCTGCACGTGCGGCCCCGCGCCGGGCAGGCCGATGTCGGCGTTGTCGATGCCGATCGCGTGCATGTAATGAAGGATACGCAGCTTGTCCTCGATCGACGGATCGGTGACCGACGGCGACTGCAGGCCGTCGCGCAACGTCTCATCGTCGAACTCGACCTTCCGCCGCGGCGGCGTGGCCACGTCGCCGTCGACGTTCCAGTCGTGAATCAGGTGCTCGAGGCTCTCGGTCACGCGCTCATTTTCCCTTGAAATTCGCCGCTCGCTTCTCCAGGAACGCGCCCATCCCCTCTTTCATGTCCTCCGTCGACGCCAGCAGCCCGAAAAGGGTCGCCTCGAGGAACTGGCCGTCGTCGAACGCCATGTCGCTTCCGCTCATCACCGCCTCGATGGCTGCGCTCACCGCGAGCGGACCACGCTGCGCCATCTTGCGCGCCATGCCCTCTGCCTCGGCCATCAGTTGTTCGGCCGCGACGACTTTGTTCACCAGCCCGATGCGCTCCGCTTCCGCGGCGCCGATGCGATCGCCGGTGAGGATCAGCTCGAGCGCTTTGCCCTTGCCGAGCAGGCGCGCCATGCGCTGCGTGCCGCCGTAACCCGGGATGATCCCAAGCGTGACCTCTGGCAGTCCGAGCTGCGCTTTGTCCGAGGCGATGCGAATGTGGCAGGCCAAAGCGAGCTCGCATCCGCCGCCGAGCGCAAAGCCATTTATCGCGGCGATGACCGGTTTCGGGAATCGCTCGATCGCGCGGAAGACCCGCTGGCCACGCTCCGCGGTGGCCTTGCCGGTAACGGGAGTCATCTGCGCGAGCTCGTTGATGTCGGCGCCTGCGACGAATGCCTTCTCGCCGCCGCCCGTGAGAATCACGCAGCGCACGGAGTCATCGGTCCGTGCGGCGTCGAACGCGCGGCCGATCTCATCGACCGTTTGCGCATTCAGTGCATTGAGCACTTTCGGGCGATCGACGGTGATGATCAACACCCCGTCGCGGTTTTCGGTTTTTACGTTTTCGAGAGACATCATTTGTTCCTGTCGAACGGTACCGGCTTTTCGCCGGAGTAGTCGTAGAAGCCCGTGCCGGTTTTGTTTCTGCCGAGGCGGCCGGCGAGGACCATCTTGCGGAGCAGCGGCGGTGCGGCGAAGCGCTTCTCCTGATACTCCTCGTACATCACATGCGTGATGTAGTACGTCGTGTCGAGCCCGACGAAGTCGAGCAGCGTGAACGGTCCCATCGGATAACCGCAGCCGAGCACCATCGCCTTGTCGATGTCTTCGATGGAACCGACTCCTTCTTCGTACGCGCGAATCGCGTCGAGGATGTACGGCACCAGCAGGCGATTCACGATGAAGCCCGAGTTGTCGCGGCACGAAACCGGCTCCTTGCCGAGGCTTTTCGCGAACCCGAACGCTGCGTCGAACGCTTCATCGCTCGTGAGAATCGTGCGCACGACCTCGACGAGCTTCATCAGCGGCACCGGATTGAAGAAATGCAGGCCGACGAACTGCTTCGGCCGCGCTGTGGCCATGGAAAGCTCGGTGATCGTCAGCGATGACGTGTTCGACGCGAAGATCGCCTCGGGCTTCACGATCTTGTCCAGCTCGGCGTATGTGTCGCGCTTGAGCTGCGCGTTCTCGATGATCGCTTCGATGACGATGTCGCAATCGGCGAGGTCCTGCAGATCGGTCGACCCTTTGAGGCGACCGAGGCAGGCATCCATGTCGGCCTGCTGCATCTTCCCCTTCTCGACGAACTTGCCGAGCGACTTCTGAATCCCACCCAGACCTTTGTCGAGAAACTTCTGCTCGACCTCGCGCACGACGACGTCATACCCCGCCTGCGCGGCGACCTGGGCGATACCGGAGCCCATCAGACCGCAGCCCAGCACGCCCACTTTTTTGATTGCCATTCGTGAAAACTCCTTCTTGAAAATCGAGGGCGCATTCTATGCGCGGATGGCGTGACATTTGTAGTAATAACTTTCGTCAATACAGTTACCGCTTCATTGAAATCCCACCACGGAACCCACCTCGAAACCTGCAACGGAGACCCACCATGAAACGCCACTTTGCGCTCGCCGCCGTGCTCGTGCTCTACGCGGCCGGCGCCTACGCCAACGACTACAGAATCTCGGTCTGGATGCGGTATTACTGGGACAATCCGGACAGCGTCGCGAACTGGAACGCGCAGAACGCCGGCGACTTCGTCAACGAGGTCAATCCGTTCTGGTATTACTTCGAGAAGTCGAACGATCCAAATCCGATCGTCAGCCTCAAAGACATTCATCAGTCGCCGCGCGACGTCCCCACCCTCGGCAACGCCGCGCTCGTCCCGATCGTCCGCAATCACGGCACTGTCAGTCCCGATCCAACGCCGCAGCAATGGATGAGCTGGATCTTCCGCAGCGAAGCGGACATGAACGATCACGCCGACAAGATCGCGGCGATGGTCATCAACAACGGCTACGCGGGCGTCGACATCGACTATGAAGAGATGTTGCGCGGCGGACTCGAGTCGGACGTCCCGAAATGGCGCGACAACTTCACCTCGCTGATCCGCCGCATCAAGAAGCGGCTGCCGGACAAGATCGTGTCCGTCTGCGTCTATCGCCGGCGCAGCCTCTCCGGCACGATGGACTCGAGCCAGGCGCGTATCTATGACTATCGCGGCCTCACCGAGAACGGCGCCGCCGACTACATCAAGATCATGATGTACAACGACATCGGCGGAAAGGACTCGCTGGTGTTTCACACCTACATGGATCAGGCGCTGGCTTTCGCGCAGAGTCAGGTCGCCGACCACAAGAAGATCATCGTCGGCCTGCCGTGGTACGGCTACAACCTCGACGATGACGAAGAAGGACCCTCAATCCCGGATCCCGGCGGCATCGTCGGCCGCAACGAAAGCGGCGAGTTGACATTCACGGAGCCGTACAACGGCGTGCAGATCGATGCTGAGGCGCTGCGGCGAAAGATCCTGCAGGTCATTCGCAAGTACGACGTCGGCGGCTTCGCGTTCTACATGTCGGGCGAAGAAATGAATGAAGACGTCTGGGACGTGATCAGCAACGGCCTCGGCACGGAAGGCGCGACTGCGGTTGCTTCCGCGCCGGTCGACGGAACCGGCTGCAACGGCAACGGCGTGGCGTCGAATGTCGTAACGCCGGTCGGCGCGACGGAGATCCAACACAACTGGTTCCAGTCGCAAGCGAAGTGTTGCACCGCGGTTTGGGGTATGCCGTTGTGGGTCGCGAGCGGCCCGACCGCATCGCCCACGCTGCCGGCCGCGTTTCACAGTCTGCGCGTCAGCGGCGTAGCCGACGGACGCGTGTTCGAAGTGGAGGCTGATCCGATTCGCAGCGGCTGTCCGTAGGGCGGTAACTCGGGTACCTCGGGTACCTCGGAGTCCCTCGGAGTCCCTCGGGTTCCTCGGAGGGGATGCCGAGACAACTCCGCGGAACCCCACGAACTCGAGGAACCCGAGGAACCCGAGGAACCCGAGGAACCCCGAGGAACCCGAGGAACCCGAGGAACCCGAGGAACTCCGCCCATGGCACACTCCCCCGAGGAGGATGTCATGAAGCGACTCGTTCTGGCCCTCGTCGTCGCTGCACCGCTCTTCGCACAGCCCGTTCAGATCCCGACGCTGCAGGTGTGCAACATCGGCAAGGCATCGACCATCTCGGACCTGCGGGTCCCGCTGATCGAGCAGATGACTTCCGTCGGCAAGCACACGCCGACGACGTACATGAACGGACGCTGCACGGCGAACGGCGGCACGTTGCCGTGTCACTTCCGGCTGATGCTCGCGGACAACCACACGACGTCCATCGACTCACCCGCGGACGTGTTGAGCGGCCCGATCAAGAGCGGCGCGATCACGGTCACGACGTTCTAGATGACGCCCACGCGCCTCCGGCCGCAAGTCATTCTCCTCGGGCTCGCCGCGCTCCTCAACGACGCGGCGAGCGAGTTGATTTATCCGCTGCTGCCGGTGTTCCTGAGCACCACTCTCGGCGCGACGCCGGTGGTGATCGGCCTCATCGAAGGCATCGCCGACGGGATGTCGTCGATCCTCAAATACTTCTCGGGCGTCTGGTCGGATCGCGTGAAGAAGCGCAAGCCGATGGTGGTCTCGGGCTACGCGCTGGCGGCCGGCGCGCGCCTGCTGATCGCCGCGGCGGCCGCGTGGCCGCTCGTGTTCACCGCCCGTCTCGTGGATCGCACCGGCAAGGGGATCCGCTCCGCGCCGCGCGACGCGATGATCTCGGACGTGACGCCGCGGGATCAACGCGGCCGCGCGTTCGGCTTTCATCGCGCGCTCGATCACACCGGCGCGATCGTCGGCCCGCTGCTCGCGGTGTTGCTGCTGCAGGGGCTGGGGCTCTCGTTGCGGGCGACGTTTCTGTTTGCGGTGCTGCCGGGGTTCGCCGGTGTTTTGATGCTCGCGTTTCTTTTGAAGGATGAAGGCGGAAGGATGAAGGATGACGCTCCGCGCGATCGCCCCGAGTCGTCCGTCATCCCTCATCCTTCATCTTTCAAGCGAGCGATCGCGAGCATCGCCCTCTTCTCCCTCGCCAACTCCTCCGACGCGTTCCTGCTGCTGCAGGCGCACCACGCTGGCGTTTCGACGGCGATGTTGCCGCTGTTGTGGGCGGCGCATCACGTGATCAAGTCGCTCTTCTCGACGCGGGCAGGCGCGTTGTCGGATCGCGTAGAGCGGCGCTATCTGCTCATCGCCGGTTGGACGATCTACGCGGCCATTTACGCGCTGTTCCCGTTCGCGAAGACGCTCACGTCGTTCGTCGTGCTGTTCGTCTTGTATGCGATTCCGTTCACGCTCACCGAGGGCGCGGAGCGCGCGTGGATTGCGGACTTGGTTCCGGCGGAAACGCACGGCAGAAGTTTCGGCGTGTACTACCTCGCGAACGGTGCGGGTGTGCTCGTCGGCACCGCGATCTTCGGATTGATCTATCAGCAGGTATCGCCCGCCGCCGCGTTTTTCACGGGCGCGGCGCTGGCGCTTGCCGCGGTGGCTGCGGTGATGTCGGCGCGGAGGACTTGAAGACAATGCCGCCTTTCATCACGAACACCACTTGCTCCAGCACGCGGATGTCGTCGAGTGGATTGCCGGGCACCGCGATGATGCCGGCGAGTTTGCCGCGCCATCTTCACACCTGCGGCCAGCGCGTTGCGGAAGCTGACGCTCATCGCAGCGCTCATCGCCTCCCCTTTCGCCACGGTGTGTGCGGACTTTCCTTCGCGCGTGCCGGACACCGGTTGCGCGATGTACAACGTCGGAACCGGATACGTCCCGCGCTCTTTCATCAGGCGAATGCCTTCCGCGTCGAGCATCGAGCCGTGCTCGATCGACGCGACGCCAGCCTTGATCGCCGCGATGATGCCTTCCGTGCCGTGCGCATGCGGGAGCACGCGCAGGCCGTGACGCTTCGCCTCGTCGACGATGGCCTGCAGTTCCTGGTCTGAGAACTGTCGCGCATCGGCGGTGCGTTCTTCGCCGAGGACGCCGGCGGTTGCGGTGAGCTTGATGACTTCGGAGCCATGCTTGATCTGATAGCGAACGGCGAACAAGAACTGATCGCCGCCATCCGCCACGCCCTGTTTCGGTCCAAGCTCGAATACGCCTTCGGGAAAGCCGACGTTGTCGCCATGGCCGCCGGTCATGCTGATCTGATAGCCCGCCGGCGTGATGTGCGGACCGATCGCCGCACCTCGCTCGATGGCGCGTTTCAGTGCGACGTCGATGCGATCGTTCGATCCCGCGGAACGAATGGTCGTGAAGCCCGCCAGCAGCGTCGCCTCGGCATTCACCGCCGCCGCGCCGCGTCCATCGGCCCCCAGCTGAATCCGCGCGGCGGCCGCAGCCCTTCGGTGGCGCCGATGTCGATGTGCGCGTGCATGTCGAAGAGACCCGGCAGCAGCGTGACATCGCCGACGTCGATGACGCGAGCATCTGCGGGGACGACCTGATTCGGGCGTCGTCGACTGGCTCCGTAAGAACGAACGGGAAATCGCTGTAATGCCTGCCCTGGGACGCAAAGACGGGTGTGCGATGGGCTGAACTGCTTGCGACTCTTCGCGCATCCGGTCGCGGCATGCCGATCAAGGACAGCCTCGTTGCAGCGACCGCTCTCGTTCACGACCTGGCGGTCGTCACCCGTAACCGAACCGACTTCGAGAAGGCGCGCGTCGAGGTCATCGACCCGTTTACACTTTCGAGTTGATGGAAGCGAGGCGGAGGAAGTCCTCCGCCCTCGGCTCTCAGGCCGACTCCATCATCTCCTGCGGGACGTCGAAGTTCGACCACACGTTCTGCGTGTCTTCGTGATCGTCGAGCACCTCGAGAAGACGCATGACCTGTTTCGACTTCGCCTCGTCGAGCGCGACGTAGTTCGCGGGGACCATGTCGATCTTCGCTTCGACCGTCGCGATCTTTGCCGCTTCGAGCGCCTGGCGCACCGCCTCGAAGCTCTCGGGGCGCGTGTAGATCTCGTAGACATCCGGATCGTCGGTCTGCAGGTCGTCCGCTCCGGCTTCGAGCGCGACTTCCATCAGTTTGTCCTCGCCGGCGGCGCTCTTCTCGATGGCGAAGTAGCCCTTGCGCTCGAACTGGAACTTCACGGAGCCCTGCGCGCCGAAGTTGCCCCCGTGCTTCTCGAACATGTGCCGGATCTCGGGCGTGGTGCGGTTGGTGTTGTCCGTGAGCGCCTCCACGATGATCGCCACGCCGCCCGGGCCGTAGCCTTCGTACGTGACTTCCTCGTACTGCGCGCCTTCGAGCTCACCGGTGCCGCGCTTGATCGCGCGCTCGATGTTGTCCTTCGGCATGTTGTTCGCCTTCGCCTCGGCCACTGCCGAGCGGAGACGCGGATTGCCTTCGATGTCACCGCCGCCGAGGCGCGCGGCCACCGTCATTTCCTTGATGATGCGGGTGAAAACCTTGCCGCGCTTGGCATCGGCCGCACCCTTCTTGTGCTTGATCGTGCTCCATTTACTGTGGCCGGACATGGGAAACTCCTTGCGGATGTGAACTGCTGAGCTGAACAGCGAGGACGAATAGTTTAGACGATGTCCCCTGAATTTCCGATCCGTGTGATTACCGACGACGGCGAGTGCGAGGTGATCGACTCGCCCGACGAGCTCCTGGCGCGCATCGACAACCTCGACTCGACCGATACGGCCAACCGGGTCTGGGTGCGCGACGCGCTCGACCGCACCGTGCTCATCCGGATGCGTGGAGGCTTGGTCGAGGTGTTGAGGGTGGCGGATTAGTACCTCGGAGTTCCTCGGTACCTCGGAGTTCCTCGGAGGGGTTCACAGTCCTCTCCTCCGAGGTACCCGAGGTACTCCGAGGTACTGCCTCTCAAAACCACCACGCGATTTCCACGTACTATTCACCCTGACAACGGAGGTCACAGGCCATGGGTTTGTTCGACGCACTCAGGAACGAGTTCATCCAGATCATCGAGTGGCTCGATGACAGCAGCAACACGCTCGTTTACCGCTTCCCCGTTCACGATCAGGAAATCAAGATGGGCGCGCAGCTCACCGTGCGCGAGAACCAGGTCGCCATCTTCGTCAACGAAGGTGAAGTGGCCGATGTCTTCAAGCCGGGCCGCTATGAGCTGTCGACGCAGAACATGCCGATCATGACGACGCTGCGGAGCTGGTCGTACGGCTTCGACTCGCCGTTCAAGGCCGAGGTCTACTTCTTCAACACGCGGCTGTTCTCGGACCTGAAGTGGGGCACGCAGAACCCGGTCATGATGCGCGACGCGGAGTTCGGCATGATCCGCATGCGCGCGTTCGGTACGTACGCGACGCGCATCTCCGACGCGAAGACGTTCTTCAAGATCATCGTCGGCACGCAGGGCCTCACCACGACCGAGGACATCCTCGGCCAGTTGCGGTCGCTCATCGTGAGCCATTTCTCCGACGCCGTCGCGGAGTCGAAGATCGCCGCGCTCGATCTCGCGTCGAGCTATCGCGAGCTCGCCGCGATCGCACAGAAAGAGCTCGCGCCGCTGTTCGCGGAGTGGGGACTCGATCTGCCGCGCTTCGTGATCGACAACATCTCGCTGCCCGAAGAAGTCGAGGCGGCAATCGATCAGCGGACGAAGCTGGGCGTGTTCGGCGATCGCCTGAATCAGTACGCGCAGATGCAGACCGCGGAGTCGATCAAAGTCGCCGCCGCGAATCCGGGTGGACTCGCCGGCGCGGGCGCAGGCCTGGGTGCAGGCATGGCCATCGGACAGGCGATGACTGGTGCGATGAACGCGCCTGCCGCGCCGTCTTCGTCAGCGGCACCGCCGCCTCCTCCGGGAGGAGCGTCGCACTCGCCGCGCTGGTCGCTCGCGATCGACGGCAAGACGTATGGTCCGTACACGGATGACGCGCTGAAAGCGATGGTGAGCAGCGGACAGGTGCCGTCGTCGACACAGGCATGGCGTCCGGGCGCGTCGGGATGGGCGCCGCTCGAGTCATACAGCGAGCTGGGACTGAGCGGCTCCATGCCGCCGCCTCCCCCGCCGGCGTGATGGGCGAACGACCCCTCATCCGCCTTCGGCACCTTCTCCCCTCGTGGAGGGGAGAAGGCGACCGATCATGAGTAGCCTTCGCCCCACGCAGTGGGGAGAAGAGGGCCGAAGGCCGGATGAGGGGCCGACGGCAAAAGTCCGCAAGTTTCCGTGCGAAGGCTGCGGCGCCGATCTGCGCTGGGAACCCGGCGTGACGGCGCTGCAGTGCGCGTATTGTGGATTTCAGAAAACGGTGGCGCGTTCCGCGGAAGGCGTTCGCGAGAAATCCGTCGATGCGGCACTGCGCGCGCCGCGGGACCTCGGCTGGGGCGCCGAGCGCAAGGTCGTCGCGTGCAAGCGTTGCGGCGCACACACGACGCTCGATCCGCACGTCGCAGCCGGCGCATGCGCGTTCTGCGGTACGGCCGCGGTCGTGGAAACGCCGCCGAATGCCGCGGTCGTGCGCCCCGAGGGATTGCTGCCGTTTCGCATCACGCGCCAGTCGGCATTGCAATCGTTTCGCACGTGGCTGCATTCGCTATGGTTGCGGCCGAATGATCTGAAGTCGGCGTCGCGCATCAACGCGATGCAGGGCGCTTACATACCCTTCTGGACGTTCGACGCGGCGACGGATTCGATCTGGACCGCAGAAGCCGGCTACTACTACTACGTCAACGTACAGGTGCGTGAGAACGGGCGCATGGTGACGAAGCGCGAGCGGCGCATCCGATGGGAGTTCGCGACCGGAACGCTGCAACGCTTCTTCGATGACGTGCCGGTGCCTGCGTCGCGCGGCGTGGATGATGCGCTGTGCCGCAAGCTCGAGCCGTTCCCGACTGCCGATCTCGCGCAATACGATCCGTCGTATCTGTCGGGCTTTCTCGCGGAGGAGAACGCGGTCGATCTGCCGGAAGCGCTGGAATCAGCGAAGGAGCGCATGCGGGACGAGATCCGCGACGCTTGCGCGAATGAAGTGCCCGGCGATACGCATCGCAATCTGATGGTGCAGACCACGTTCGACGCGCTCGCGTACAAGAACGCGCTGTTGCCGATCTGGATCGCCGCGTACGAATATCGCGGGCAGCCGTACCGCTATCTCGTGAACGGCGTGACCGGCAAGTGCACCGGCACCGCGCCGTGGTCCTGGATCAAGGTGACGCTGCTGATCCTGACCATCGCGACGATCGTGTTGATCTTCCTGTACCTCTACGGGCAGTCATAACGCGCCGAGCACTTCCTCAGCGGCGCGTACGCCGTGATGCAGCGCCTCTTCGCATAGCGCGATTCCGCTGAGATCGGTGTTCGCGAAATGAATCGCGCCGTGCGGGCCGGCGGCTCTGCGTCGCGCGTCGCTGCCGATGAAGCCGGGCGTCGGCCGCACCATCGCGTGACCCCAGCGCATGACGTCGACTCGTGAAGCGAGCGCGCGGATCTCCGGATGCGCGCGCGATAAGTCAGTCAGCGCGACGTCCGTCCAGGCGTCGCGTCCGCCGGATAACAATCGCTCGCGCTCGCGGCGCGCGTCGGAGCCGCAGAGCGCGTAGTAGTACGTGAGCACGGTCGGTCCATGCGCGATGCCTTGCTGGTGCGTCGACGTGACGTACCCGAGCGCCGGACTGTCGTACAGAACGTTGTCCCACGCCGGCGGAAAGCCCTGCGAGTGCGGACGGTCACGCAACGTGATGTTCGCGACCAGCCACGATCCGTACGTGAACTCGCTCGACGTGGTGCGCGACGGAATGACGCGGCGCGCGACGAACTGCGGGCCGGCGAAAATCACGCGCCGCGCGCGAAAGCCGCGCACTTCGTTTCCGCGCAACGCGGTAATCTTACCTTCCGGCGTGATGTGCGCGGCCAGCCAGCCGGTGCGCGACGGCGCGGAACGCGCGAGGTGCGCGACGATGCGGCCGTTGCCGTCGGGCCAGGTGATCACGGCACGCGCATCGCGCGATGCGAAGTAGAAGATCGCCGCCCATGCGCTCGTATCGCCGAGCAGCAAGCCGTAGTCGTCGCGCGTCGCGTATTCGACGAACCAGCGCAATCGCGGCGAGGTGAAGCCGCGCGCATCCATCCACTGCGCCATCGACATCCCATCGAGCGCCATCACCTCGGCATCATCCGAGCTGAGCGCCATCGGGATCTCGAACGCGCGCCGCCCTTTCGCATCGCGCCACGCGGACCAGCGCGCGATCTCCGCTTCGAACGCGCGCAGTTGCCGTAGGTCCTCGTGCGAAGCGCCGGCGTGCAGATACAACCCTTCGTACCAGCGCCCGCGATAAAAAATCCGCTCCTCGGGATCGCGCACGAGGAACTGTTCCGCGGGCGCGCCGTTCTCGAGCACGCCCATCTCGTCGAGGAGTTGCGCGGTCACGCGATCCGCTTCCGAAGGCGCGACGATGTAGTGCGCACCCCACGGATACGATGCGGTCGCGCGTGACGTGCCGCCGATCGCGGGCTCGAGCTCCAGCAGCACGACGTCGGTGATGCCTTCGCGCTTCAGCCGCCACGCGGCGGCGAGACCGGCTATGCCTGCGCCGACGATGACGACGTCGTGCGATTCCCAATCGACGGGCTGAGAGCCGGTCGCTCCAGATGGCGATAGGTCTTGACGGAGACGATGCCCGACTTCATGCGACGCGCCGACCAACTCTCCGGGCGGTAACGGCTGCACGCGTTCACGACAAGCGAGGGCGGCGAAGGGAGTTCCAAGGAACGCGGCGAGCATCTCGCGCCGCGTGAGGCTCACGACCACTTCCGCCACTCCTCCTCGTAGTAGCGGACCAGCATCTGATTGTCGAGACGGTTGATCTCGACCGGCACCGCTTGCATGTCGCGCGGGAAGATGAACATCGCGGCGAGCGTCTCGTCGTCGAGGAATCGTGCAGCGACGCGCACGTGCTGCGGCGCGTCGAACGGCCGTTGCCGCGCGAGCGCGAAGCCCCACACGCCGAATGACGGCACCGTGGTCTGGTACGGCCGGACGTGCAGTCCCGCCGCTTCCATCGTGCGGATGATGCACCAGTACGCGCGCGGCGAGTTGAGTGGCGACGTGCATTGAACGGCCACGGTCGCATCGGGGGTCAGGCGCGCGCGCAGCAGGCGATAGAAGCGCGTCGTATAGAGCTTGCCGACGGCGAACGAGCTGGGGTCGGGAAAGTCGATGATGGCCGCGTCGAAGCGGTCGCGCTGGCGCTCGATCCAGATCATCGCGTCTTCGTTGACGACGCGCACGCGCGGATCGCGCAACGCGTGATGATTGAGCGCACCGAGCGGCGCGAACGAATCGGAAAGCGCCGTCATCTTCGGATCGAGATCAACCAGCGTCACGTGCGTCACGCTCGGATACTTCAGCACCTCGCGCAACGCGAGACCGTCGCCGCCGCCGAGAACCAGGACGCGCCTCGGCGCGTCGAGGACAGACATCGCGGGATGCACGAGCGCCTCGTGATAGCGGTACTCGTCCGCGGAGCTGAACTGCAGGTTGCCGTTGAGAAAGAGCTGGAAGCCTGCGGCGTTGTTCGTGACCAGGATGCGCTGATACGGAGAGCTGGTGGAGTAAACGATGTCGTCCGCGTACAACTCATCTTCCGCGAGCGTCGTCAGCGCGTCGGCGCGCACGAATGCGACGATGAGGATCACCGTCACGATCGCGGCGCGAATGCGCAGCACGGCAACGCCGCGCAACAAGGGACGCAACAACCACGTGCCGTACAAACCGACGACCGCGTTGAGCAAGCCGAAGACGAGCGATGTTCGCACGAGTCCGAGGCGCGGCATGAGGAACATCGGGAAGAGCACGGCGGCGGCGAGCGAGCCGATGTAGTCGAAGCTCAGCACGCGCGCGACGAGGTCCTTGAACTCGAGCTGCTCTTTGAGGATGCGCATCAGGATCGGCAGCTCCAGCCCCACCAGAACGCCGATGGTGAAGACGACCAGATAGAGGAACAGGCGGAACCACTCCAGACGCGCGAATCCGAGAAACAGCAGCGGCGCCGACAAACCTCCGATCAGCGCCACCGCGAGCTCGACGTCGACGAATCGCGCGGCGAGATCGCGATCGAGAAATCGCGACAGCCATGCGCCCACGCCAAGCGCAGAGAGATAGATGCCGATGATGAGCGAGAACTGCGTGACCGAATCGCCGAGGACGTAGCTGGCCACCGTGCCGGCCAGGAGCTCGTAGACGAGCCCGCACGCCGCGATGATCAGGACGTTCAGAAACAGGATCGGCGTGCGATTGGTCATGCCTGCACGCGACCCCTTATGGCCACAGAGGCGCGCGCGCCTTGTAGCCCTCGCCCCGCTCGCGGGGAGAGGGCGTAGCTCGCCACCGCGCCGGCAAGGAGCTCGTAGACGAGCCCGCACGCCGCGATGATCAGGACGTTCGGAAACAGGATCGGCGTGCGATTGGTCATGCCTGCACGCGACCCCTTAAGGCCACAGAGGCGCGCACGCCTTGCAGCCCTCGCCCCGCTCGCGGGGAGAGAGTGGCCGAAGGCCGGGTGAGGGGCACTCCCGTCGTGGACTCGAGGCCATCTCGTCAACCGTGCAACGCCGCAGCAATGATGATGGCCAGGCCGAGAATCACGGAAGCCATCAGGATCGCCACGGCGGTGTTGTGGTCGGTCTCCAACTCCTGCCGAACCGAAAACGGCGAGACCTTCACCATCACCCAGAACGCGATCGCGAACACGATGACGCCGAAAACCGTATACAGCACGGTGCTGAGAAATACCCGGAGCATCGCTGGATCCATCACTTCCCTCCTCGATATCCGCCATACCAGAACGCGCGCGACGCGCCTTGCGTCCCGCGCCCTTCCGGCGGTGCGTAGCCCGATCGCGTGCGGCGCATCTCGCCACCCGTGAAGCCGGCATACGCGTAGCCGCCGATGATCAACATCGCCAGAATCGCGTACAGAATCCTCACGACCATGCGCTACTCCTCGTCATCGTCGTCACTGGAGACCTCCCACTGCCCGAACGGCGTGTGCGCGCTGTCTTTCCAGCGCTGCGCTTCGAAACTCAGGTGATGGATGACCGCGATGAATGGCAGCACGCTGATCGCGAGCAGCGCCAGGAAAAAATACGGCCAGCGGAAGACCCCCTCGCGCACTTTCACGTGCAGCATCGGCGGGGTCGTGCCTGGCGGCCACTGCACCGTCATCGCGAGCGCGTAACGTCCCTGGTTGGGCCGCGACATATGCACGCGGCGCGTCTTTTTTCCCTCGCTCCACGATTCGCCGCCGTCGGTGCCGAAGTAGTACTCGATCGGCAGCTCGAACGAGTCGTACCAGCCGGTCCCTTCGTTGACGAGATTGCCGTCGACGTACAGCCAACTGTTGACTAATTCGGCGTGACCGGTGATCTGCACGTTCGCGTCTCCGGCGAGCTGGAACGCATCGCTGAACACGACGCGCGCGTTGTCAGGCGTTCCCTCCGCCGGCGGCACCGCCGCGATGTCGATGGCCTGCTCCAGCACCGTGCGTCCCGGCAAACGAATCGCCATCACGATCGCGGTGATCAACAGCACGAGCATCATCAACGCCCACGTTTTGCCGAGCGGCGCTCCCGGATACGGCTGCATCGGACCGACCGCCGAAGGTTTCGTGAGATCGCCGACGTTGAATGCTTTCGCGACTTCAGCGACCGGCATGTAGCGCGCATGTGAGTAGCTGACTTCGCGCGCGCCGGTGCGCGTCAATTCCTTCGAGATGCCGAATGGCGGTGCAACGTAGTCGATCGTGTCGACGCTCTCGCCGACCTCGACTCGCCAGTAGAACTCGCCGACGACGTACGTGACGTTCGCCGTCGCTTCCTGAAAGAGTTTGTACCTGCGGTTGCCGTAGTAGACGTTCTTCGACACGTCGTGGCCGAGGGTACCGTCGCCGACTTCGCCCGGACGGAGCGGCGTGACAAAGCTCCAGTGATCGTCGCTGTGCACGAGCCAGCGATAACCCTTTTCGCGGTTGTAGAGCAGGTACTCAGTCCAGTAATAGAGGATGTCGAACTTCACGGCGCGCTGCATGAAGCCGGCGATGACGTACTCGTCGCCTTCAATCGTGCCTTTGCTCCCGAGTGGGATCGCGGGCTCGACGCGATTTTTCTTCGAGAGCGTCGCGAAGTACTGCAGCTTGCCGTTCGTGATGTCGTGACCCGCGCCGCAGTACGGACACCAGATGCGCTCGGCCTGATCGGGCGCCTTCAAGTCGAGTGCGCCGCCGCATTTCGAGCAGTTCAGCGCGGTCGTCGCGACGCGCGTGCGCGGTCTTGCTTCGCCCGCGATACCGAGCTCCGCAAGGGTCACCTCTTGTCCCTTGAAGACCACCGGCGGCTGTTCGCTGTAGTCGATCGTGGCGAAGCGGCGGTTCTCGCCGGTCAGGTCCGCATACGCATAACGTCGCTGCGGCTCCGGCGTCCACGGCAACTCCCCCTCGGCGGAACTCAACTCGGCTTCGCCGATCTCGGCGACGGTGAGATTGTCGATCGTGTCGAGCGTCATCCCGAGCTCGAGCCGTCCGTGAGGCGGCGCTTCGGCGGCCACTTTGAACGTGACGTAGAAGCGTCCCTGCGCTTCGGCGAGCCAGCCCCACCATCCGTCATCAAAAGCCGCGTACCACTCGTCCCACACGCCGCCGGCCTGATGGCGCAGTTGCGTGCGGCCGGTGATGCGGAAGCCGCGGCCTTTGTATTTGCCGGGCGCGCCGACGCGCAGCGGCGAATCGGTCTCGATGAGCGCCGCGACTTTGCCGTGCGACTCGAGGCCGCGATCGGTGCGCGCAACGACGGAGCGGCAGTAACTGCAGACGACGACGAGCGAGGAGCCGATCGCGAACTCGATCGACGCACCGCACGATGGACAGTTCCCGACGCTCACCGGCAGCTCTCGTCGAACGTCATGGAACGCTCGACCGTTCGCACGCGCACGTCGCCGGCGCCGAGCATGTCGGCCAGGCGCGCGGGCCAGGGCCAGTCGGGGCGCCGCCGGCAGCAATAGAGATTGATCGTCGCGATGCCGTGCTCGGGATAGGTGTGAATGGCGAGATGCGATTCGGAGAGCATCACGAACCCGGTGATCCCGCCCGGATCGGGAAACACATGCCACGCCGGCGCGTGCAACGGTTTGAGATCGAGCTCCTCGATGATGCGCGCAAAAAGCGCGTCGAGCAGCAGCGGATCCCTCAGCGCGTCAGCGCGACATCCCGCCGCCTCCACGAGCCACTCGGTGCCGATCTCCATGGACTGCGCGAAGTGTACGCGTTTTGGGGGCAGGAGTTGCGCGGCGCGGAGTCGCAGAGTCTCAGAGTCGCAAAGTCTCAGAGGGTCGATGGCACCAATGCGGTTCTCTTTCGCAAGAGTCGCGGTAGGCCACTTTCATAAACGCTCGTGCAACCGACCCTCTGCGACTCCGCGACTCCGCACGAACGACCCACGCCGCCGGCACGCTGCGGGATTCACCTTGCGCGTTCTCGATACAAAACGTCGCGACGGCGCCGAGGCGTTGTATCGCCGCGAGGGGCTGGATCGAGGTCGCGGTGATCCCGAAATACGCGCTGAATCCCGACGGGAGCTGGTGCGATACGGTCGTCTTCTACAAGACGCTGATACGCACGAACGTTCGTTCTCTTTTTCACTGAAAACAAAACACTTGTCAGCAAAAAACGAAAAGCGTTGACGCCGCTACGGCGCCGCGCTACCTTCCTTCGCAATCAGCCCAATTGGTCAACTGTCTGAGGAGGAATGCTTCATGGCGAAACGCCAGTCCGTCCGATCCCTGTTCCTCGCCTTATGCACACTCCTGTTCGCGGGTTCCGCCTTCGCGCAGGGTTACATCTCCGGCCGCATCACCCGCACCAACGGCAGCGGGATCGGCGGAGTGATCGTGCAAGTCATCGAGTTGTCGCGCGTCGAGTTGTCCGACGCGAACGGCGACTTCCGCTTCAGCGTGCCTCCCGGTTCGTACACCGTGCAGTTCGTTGCGGGCGAACAGGTTGCGACGGAGAACGCCGTCGCCGTCACCGCGGGCAACACCACGCGCGTCGATAAGCAGGTCGACTGGAACCTCAGCGTCGCCGAGACCATCACGGTCTACTCCGCGTCGCGCCGCACGGAGCGCGTCGTCGAAGCGCCCGCCGCGGTCACCGTCGTCGCGCAGGAGGACATCGAAGCCGTCGCCTCCTCGGGACAGGCACCGCGCATCATCGAGTCCGCCCCTGGCGTCGATTTCACACAAAGCGGCCTGTATGACACGAACTTCAACGCGCGCGGGTTCAACAGCTCGCTGAACCGCCGCATCCTCACCCTCATCGACGGCCGCGACCCCGCCATCGCCTTCCTCGGCTCGCAGGAATGGGCCGCGCTCTCGCTTCCGATCGACGAGATGGCCAGTGTGGAGCTGATCCGCGGACCCGGCTCCGCGCTCTATGGCGCGAACGCATTCAGCGGCGTCCTCAACATGACCACGAAGCAGCCGCGCCTCACGCCCGGCGGCCGCGTCCTCCTCTCCGCCGGCGATCTGAATACGAAGCGCGGCGATCTCCGTCACGCTGGCGGCATCGGCGCCAGCGAGTGGTATTACCGCGTGACCGGCGGCTATCAGCAGAGCGATGACTTCACGCGTCCGCGCAACGTGGCGCCTGAATATTCGACGTTCTGCACGCAGCCCGGGCAGGTCGACTGCCTGCCGCGCGAAGCAGTCCCGCTGGCGCTGACCGAAGACAACATCCGCTTCGGTGGATTGCGCCTCGACAAGCATTTCGCGAACACGAGCGTGCTCACGCTGGAAGGCGGGTACGCCAGCGTCGAAGGTCCGACGTTCCAGACCGGCATCGGCCGCGTCCAGGTCACCGACGTCGAGCGCCCGTGGGGCCGCGTGAACTTCAACACCACGCACTGGAACATCGGCGGCTACTACGACGCGCGCATCGCGGAGCGTCAGGTTGCTCTCGCCTCCGGCTCTGGTTTCAATCCCGCGCTGAATGTGAACAACACGCGCGGCCTGTGGGAAGACTCGAACAACATCCACGGTGAAGTGCAGACGAACTGGGGTCTCTTCGGCGACAAGGCGCGCGTCGTCGGTGGCGTCGCGTATCACAAACAGGAAGTCGACACCGCCGATCCGGCCGACTTCCAGACGCTGATGTCCGCCGTGCACGACGAGACGCAGCAGTCGGCGTTCGGACAGATCGAGTTCAATGCGACGAAGGCTCTGAAGCTGGTCGGCGCGGCGCGCTATGACGATTCGACGTTGCACGAGGCCGAGTTCTCGCCGCGCGCCGGCGCCGTGTTGTCGCTCGGCAATCACAACTTCCGTTACGGATACAGCCAGGCGTTCCAGCGTCCGAACTATTCGGAGCTCTTCCTGCGCGTGCCCGCGGGCGCGAGCGCTAACCTGGCGGCCGCCGCCGCGGCGCATCCGCTTCCGCAGGTCAGAGCGCTCGCGCCGCTTCTGACTTCGCTCGGGTTCAACAACCTGCAGGTGCTGGCGCGCGGCAACAGCGCGCTGGAAGTCGAGAAGGTCAAGAGCCACGAGCTCGGATACTCCGGCATCTTCGGCGGCAAAGTGTTCCTGACCGTCGATCTCTACAAGAGCGATCTCTCGAACTTCGTCACGGATCTTCTCCCGGGCGTGAATACCGCGGAGTTCCCCGCGTACCAGATCCCGGCCGGTTTGCCCGTCGAGGCTCGGGTTGGTCTCGCACAATTCCTCGATCAGGCGCTGCTGACGCGCCGCCCCGGTCTGACCACCGTCGGAGGCGCTCCGGCGCTGGTCTTCTCCTACGCCAACTCGGGCGAGGTCGAGACGCAGGGCGGCGAGATCGCGCTCAACTACTACGTCACCCCGAACTGGCTGCTCGACTTCAACTATTCGAAGTTCGACTTTGAAGTGAAGAGCTCTCTCGGTGGCGATCAGCTCCTGCCGAACGCACCGGAAAACAAGTACAACCTCGGTGTCGCGTGGCGCGGCGCGAAGCTCGACGCGAAGGTGTCGTATCGCTGGGTCGAGGGCTTCCGTTGGGCGGCCGGCGTGTTCGTCGGCAACGTTCCCGAGTATGACGTCGTGAACGTCGCCGGCAACTGGCGCTTCAACGATACGTTCGGCGTCGGCGTCGACATCAGCAACGCACTCGACAACGAGCACTACGAAGCCTTCGGCGGCGACCTCCTCAGCCGTCGCGCCCTCGGCTTCGTCTCGATCAACTGGTAAAGGGACTCGGATCTTCATGAGCGAAGTCGTCGTCATCGCGTACGCAAAAGCGCAACCGGGCCGCGAGGATGAAATCGAGCGTGCCCTGCGCGAGAATGCGGCCACCTCACGCAACGAAGCTGGTTGCGTGAGCTACGCCGTGCTGCGCGGCGACGACGGCACGTTCATGACCCTGGAACGCTGGCGCTCGCGCGAAGAGGTCGACCAGCACATGACTACCGCGCACGTGCAACTGCTGCTGCAGACCATCGTGCCGATGCTCGCCGCGCCGCCGCAGATTTCCGTGATGAAGGAAGTGTGATCTCCCCCAGGTAGCCTTCTCCCCTCGCCGCGCGAGGGGAGAAGGTGGCCGAGGTACCCTCGGCGAGATGTCGCACGCAGGTCCTGTCATTCGCTCTCACGCCAAAGACATGCGGCGTGCTCCCACGGAGGTGGAAGCGCGCGTATGGCAATGGCTCCGCGATCGACGATTCTCGGGCTTCAAGTTTCGCCGCCAAGTTCCAATCGGGCCGTACATCCTCGACTTCTACTGCCCGACTTTGCATCTCGCGATCGAATTGGATGGCGCTGGACACAATGACGCGTCGATGAGTGAATACGACAGCAAACGCACAATTTTTCTGAGCGCTCGCGGCATCGAGGTTCTGCGAATTCCGAACGAGCTCACGCAAGCCGGCGGCGAATACGCCATCGCGTGCATTCAAGCCGCAATCGCGAAACGCTCCCCCAAGTAACCTTCTCCCCACGGCGGTGGGGAGAAGGTGGCCGAAGGCCGGATGAGGGGTCTTCTTTTTGCGCCGCACGAAAAACCAGGAACCCCTCATCCGCGCTTCGCGCACCTTCTCCCCTCTGCGGAGGGGAGAAGGCTACTTGGGCGAGAGGCGTTTCAACACCGCTTCTGCCGCGGCCTTTGTTCCCAGCAGGCCGCCCAGATCGTGCGTTGTCTCGCCTGCCTGCACCGCTTGCGTGACCGCGGTTTCGATGATCACCGCCTCATCGTTGAAGCCGAGGTATTCGAGCATCATCGCGGCGGTGAGGATGGCGCCGAGGGGGTTGGCGATGTCCTGGCCGGTGTACTTTGGCGCGCTGCCGTGGATCGGTTCGAAGAGGGACACGCGGCCGGGGTGAATGTTCGCGGAGCCGGCGACGCCGAGGCCGCCCTGCAGCGCGGCGCCGAGGTCGGTGATGATGTCGCCGAACATGTTGTTCGTCACAATCACGTCGAACATCTCCGGCGCACGCACCATCTGCATCGTCAGCGCGTCGACGAACATGTGGAAGTGCTCGATGCCCGGATATTCCCTGGCCACGTCTTCGAACGTGCGTAGCCAGAGGTCGCCGCCGAAGCGCATGACGTTGTTCTTGTCGGACATGCACACGGACTTGCGGCCCGTGCGTTTCGCGTACTCGAACGCATAGCGGATGATCCTCTCGACACCGCGGCGCGTGGAGACGTCCTCCTGCACCGCGATCTCGTCCTGCGTCCCCTTCTTGAACATCCCGCCCATGCCGACATACGCGCCTTCGGTGTTCTCGCGGAAGATGACGAAGTCGATCTCTTTCGTCCCTTTGCTCTTCAGCGGCGAGAGTCTTTCGTCGAGCAGTTTCACCGGACGGTAGTTGACGTAGAGATCGAGCTGGAAGCGCATGCCGAGGAGGATGTCGGCGGCGTGTTTCATGTCGGGGATTCGCGGATCGCCGAATGCGCCGAGGTACACCGCGTCGTAGTTCACGCGGATGTCATCCATCGCGCCCTCGGGCATCGAGATGCCGGTGCGCAGATATTCGTCGGCGTTCCAGCCGAAGTGCGTGAACGTGAGGCCGAGGGCGCGCGTTTCGTTGAGATGCTCGAGGATCCGCATGCCGGCAGCGATCACTTCCGGACCGATGCCGTCACCGGGTACTACCGCGATTTTTTTCATAGACGCGGCGGATTATAGGCGCCGCGTTCTCGATGGCGGCGTGAGCGTGATCTCACGGCGCGCGATCTCGTCGCGCAGACGTGGATCGCAGAGCGCGCGCGTTTCATGTTCCCAGTCGTAGCCCCAAGCGTATCCGTTGACGCCGACGCCGGGATGCGTGACCAGCTCCGTGACGCCGTCGACATGCTCGAGGAGCCGCACCACGCCCTCGAGATGACCGGCGGCGGCGACGCCGATCGTGCGGTCGTTCGTGAGGCCCTCCGTGCGCGCGCGTCGTCCGAGCGCGCTGAGCGCACGCATCGCGAACGAGCGCGCGGTGCCGCCGCGATCGTCAACGATGCGGATGTAGCCGATGCCGTACTCCGTTGCCAGCCGCCGCACCACGGCGAAGATGCGCGGCAGCAGATGCAGGTGTTGATGGCCGTTCAGATGCGTGACTCGCAAACCGGCGCCGAGCACACGCTCGATTTGCGCACGCAGCTCGCGCTCGATCGCGCCGATCGAAATGACGCGGGCGACATACAGCGGCACGAACGACGTGTACTTTTTCGGCAAGCGCATTGTCGTCAGCGGCCGCTCTTCGACGAGCGTCAGGTGCACGCCGACTTCGAGCGACGGCACGTCGCGCAATCGCGCCACAGCGTCTTCGAACGCGTTGCCGTTCGCGACGATGCTGCATGCGGTGACGATGCCGTCGCGATGCGCGCGGATCGCGCCTTCGGTCATCCCGGGATGGAGGCCGACGTCGTCAGCCGTGACGATCAGCGACCCCACTACCGCAGCTCCTCGGTTCCTCGGAGTTCCTCGGGGTTCCTCGGGGGAGGTGGATCAACCGAGGAACTCCGAGGAACCCCGAGGGACTCCGAGGAACCGCGTTTCTTCATCTCCGGATACAGATCCACCAGCTCGCGCAGAATCTTCAGCACCACGCCGAACGAGCCGAGGTGCGATTCGCCGCGCGTTCGCGGAAAGTAGTCGATCCCGATCTGCTGGATCGTGAAGCCGTGATTCTTCGCCTTCACCACCAGCTCCGCGTCGATGAGCGATCCTTCCGATTTCAGCTCGATCGCGTCGAGCATCTTCCGCTTCATCAGCTTGAATGAAAAGTTGATGTCGCGGTGCGGCCAGCCGAAGAGGATGCCGATCAGCCAGTTGTACACGAGCGTGTACATGCCGCGCTTGAAGCCTTCCATCGTGCGATCGTGGCGGTACGCGGCGATCATGTCCGCGTCGGTGAGCTCCATCGCGCGGATGGCGCGGCCGAGGACGTCCGGGTCGAACGGGATGTCGGCGTCCATGTAGAAGACGAGGTCTTTGGTCGCGGCTGCGAAGCCGGTGCGCAGCGTGCCGCCGAGCTTGCGGTTCTTCTCGTGACGCAGCGTGCGGATGCGAGGCTCCCCGGCCGCAAGTCGCGCGACGATGCGCGCCGAGGAATCCGTCGAGGCGTCGTCGACGATGATGATCTCCCACTCGCCGGCGTACTTTTCGAGCGACTCGCGCGACGCGGCAACGGCGTGCTCGATGTTGAGCTCCTCGTTGTACATCGGGATGACCAGCGAGACGGACGGGCGCATGAGCATCACTGAGTGGGACGTTTCGCAGTGTAGAGCAAGTGCGGATGCACGTACCCGCGATCGATGGCGCGTGCTTCGATGGCGGTGAAGCCGAGCTCCAGCAGCATGGCCGCCGCGTCGGCGCGCGTCTGATGAATGAAGCCGCTGCCGATGCTGATGCCGAGGAACGAGTCGGAGAGCCACTCCTGGAAGCGCGCCCATTTCATCTTGAATGGATGCGCGGGGTCCATGTCCTTCCAGAGGAATGTGCCGCCCGGCCGGAGGCGCGCAAACACGCGCGCGAACAGCTCGCGGCGCACGTCGATCGGCATGCGGTACGTCGCGTCGTAGATCACGATCGTGTCGAACGTGCCGGCGACGCAGTCGTCGTAGCCGGCGATCTTGCGGATCTTCGGCGATGGCGACGGCAGGATGCTTTTCTTCGCGTCGGGATCGACGGCGATCACTTCACGTGCGCGTTCCTGCGCGATGAGGAACGCGTAGAGACCGTGGCCGGACCCGATCTCCAGGACGCGCGATCCGGCCGGCACATCGTCGATGGTGCGCAGGAACGGACAGGTCAGGAAGCGGATCAGGATGTGGGCGCGGTGGCTGGCGGGGTAGTGGCCGAACGCGCGGTGAAGGAGCCGCAGCGCGCGGACGTATCCTATTGACATCGGCGGGATTATAGAGCGCTTGACGCGACCGAAACTCTTCATCGCGATTGCGTTAGTGGCAGTCGCAGCCGTGCATTTCGCGGCGATGCCGCACTCGATCTGGGAGTTCGACGAGAGCCTCTTCGCCGCGGCGGTCGAGCGTTATGAGCCGTTGCGCCACCACCCGCCGCCGCCCGGGTATCCGCTGTACATCGGATTCGCGAAGTTGGCGGCACTGGTGACACCGGATGCGTTTACGGCGTTGCTCGCGACCAGTGGCGCTGCGGTTGTGGTGGGGTTTCTCGCGTTTGTCTTTGCGTTCGGGGCGATCGTGGATTTGCGGACCGGCGTGATTGCTTCCGTGCTGTTGTATTCGGGTCCGGCAGTGCTGGTGTCGGGGACGTTGCCGCAGTCCGATGCCGGGGCGCTGGCGCTGCTTGGGTTCGCGCTCTGGGGCTGTACGCGTGAACGTGCGTCGTGGTTGTGTGGTCTGTTGTGTGCGATTGCCATCGGGTGGCGATTGCAACTGGCGATCGCGATCGTGCCGATGTTTCTTGCGTCCGTCGTGATGATGCGGTCGTGGCGTCATCGGTTCATCGCGGTGGGCGTTTTTGGTCTCGTCTGTCTCGCGTGGTTTGTGCCGCTCGTGATCGAGGCTGGTGGTCCCGCGTCGTACTGGGGATGGTTGTCCGGACAGGCAAAGTACTACGCGCATCACGATGCCGATCTCTCGCGCAGCGGCTACTCCGCGGCGCACATCGCATTGCGCTTCGTCGCGCATCCGTGGGGACCGAAATGGCTGTCGCTGCCGTTGCTCGTGCTGGCCATCGCCGGCGTGCGGCGCAACCCGCGCCTGATCCCGCTCGCCTGCGGCTCGCTCATCTACCTCGGTTTCGCGTTAGCCACGATGGACCCCGCGGATGCGGTGCGTTACGCGATTCCGTCGTTGCCGCTGATCGCGCTCCTCGCCGCGTCGCCATGGAACGCCCGCATCTCGCCGGCTGAGCAGGCGGCGTCCCGCCGCGGCCTCGAGACGACGACGGGAGCGAGACGCTCCCTGCTCAGCCGGCGGGACGCCGGCGTTCCGCTCGCCCTCCTCTATGCCGTCGGCTCGATCTGGTACACCTTCCCTGTTCTCTACGCGCGCGCCACTTCGCTCGCGCCGCCCACCGCCGCGATCCGCTGGATCGAACAGCGCGTTCCGAAAAACGCGATCGTGCTCTACGACGCGCCGCTCTGGCCGCACGCGTCGTATCTACTGCGCGACTGGAAAACGATGCGCGTCGACGCCGGTCTCGCCCAACACGGCGGCGACGCCTCAATGCCGATGGTGATCCTCGCGGACGGCGAACGCGGCGGCGCGCGCGGCATCACGTTCCGCTGGCCCGACACCGACGCGTATCGCAAGCTCACGCGCGAGCACTACGGCGCGGTCAGTGTGATCCCCCTGCGGCCGACGGAACGTTATCGTGTGATCAACGGCGTGTTCGCGCCGGAGCGCACGCGCGACGGCCGCGCCTGGCGCTGGATCGGCGACCAAGCTGTCATCGAAGTCCCGCGACTCGGCGCCTCTCGCGCGCGACTCACCTTCCGCACGCCGCCGGAGTATCCGCTCAACGGAAATCGCGTTCGCGTCGATGATGCGATCGTCACACTGAAACGCAACGACATCGCGGAAGTGATCGTCCCGATCACAGATCACACGATCACGATCACGCCCGAGCGCACGTTCGTTCCGGCGAAGATCCGCGGCGCGAACAACCGCGACGCGCGCACGCTCTCGGTCATGCTGACCGCCGTCGAACAAATCGATCCGCAACCCAGCGCAACGCAATCGCCACGACCGCAATGACCGCGCAGACGCCGAAGATCTTCACTTCGGTGGCCACTCCACTCGCGCCCGCCGCTACCGTATCGACAAACCACGCGAAGAGGAACACGCTCGGGACCGAGCCCACGAACGTCATCAGCAGAAAGTCGCGCGTGCGAACGCGAGTGGCGCTGCCGGCGATGTAGTTCAACGCGACATACGGCACGATCGGCACGATCCGCAGCAGGAAGAGCACGAACGGCGAATCGAGCGCCGGCAGGTCTTCGCGTCGAATGCGTCTTTCCATCCACCGCGCCAGCCCGCCGCGCGCCAGCAGAAACGGCGGCAGCGCCGCGATCGTGGCGGACACGAGATCCAGCGCCCCGCCGAACTTCCACCCCCACACCAGCACGCCTGTCGCCGACAACAATCCCACCGGCAACAGCAACAGCGCGAATACGACGTACGCGACCACGAACAGCGGCACCGCCCACCACTCCCCCGCCACGCTCCGAAGCGACGTGAGGACCGCGCGCACCGCCGGCAAATCGCCCAGTCGTGTGGCCGCGATCGCCACGGCGATGATCGGCACCGCCACCGCAAGCAGCGGAAGCAGCCGGCGGACCCTGGGAGTGAAAAGCGCCTCGCGCATGCGATAAGCTACCGCGACTATCTGATCGCTGACGCGATTTCGTTCAAAGGAGTAACCCTTGGCCAGTTTCCCCGGCGTCGACTACATGGATATCGATTCGCTCTTCACCGAAGAAGAGCTGATGGTGCGGCAGACCGTCCGCGATTTCGTGGATGAGGAAGTGCTGCCGATCATCGAGCACGCGAATCGCGAAGAGAAGTTTCCGCATCACCTGATCCCGAAGATGGCCGAGATGGGTCTCTTCGGCGCAACGATCAAGGAGTACGACCTCCCCGGCCTCGGCCACGTGGCGTACGGCCTGATCATGCAGGAGCTCGAGCGCGGAGACTCCGGCCTCCGCTCCTTCGCCTCTGTGCAATCAGGTCTGGTGATGTATCCGATCTTCACCTTCGGCTCGCAGGAGCAGAAGGATCACTGGATCCCGAAGCTGGCCGCCGGCGAAGCAATCGGCTGCTTCGGACTGACCGAGCCCGATTTCGGCTCGAACCCCGCGGGCATGCGCACGAATGCGCGGCGCGACGGCGACTCGTGGGTGCTCAACGGGGCGAAGGCGTGGATCACGAACGGCTCCATCGCCGACGTCGCCGTGGTCTGGGCGAAGTGCGAAGGAACGATCCGCGGCTTCCTCGTGGAGAAGGACACGCCCGGCTTCAGCACCGCGTATCACATGGGCAAGTTCTCACTGCGCGCGTCGGTGACCTCGCAGCTCTTCTTCGAAGACTGCCGCATTCCGCTCGAGAACGTGCTGCCGGAAACAAACGGCCTGAAGTACCCGCTGAGCTGCCTCACGCAGGCGCGCTACGGCATCGCCTGGGGCGTCCTCGGCGCCGCGATGGCGGTCTACAACACCGCGCTCGAATATACGAAGTCACGCATCCAGTTCGGCGGCCAGCCGATCGCGTCGCATCAGCTCGTGCAGAACAAGCTGGCGTGGATGATCCGCGAGATCACCAAAGGCCAGCTGCTCGCGCTGCAGGCGGGACGCATGAAAGAGCGCGGCAAACTCCTGCCGCAGCACGTGTCGATGGCGAAGATGAACAACTGCGACATCGCGCTCGAATGCGCGCGCATCGCACGCGACATGCTCGGCGCGAACGGCGTCTCCGATGAATATCCGGTCATTCGCCACATGATGAATCTCGAATCGGTGAAGACGTACGAGGGGACGCATGACATTCACAACCTCGTGATCGGCCACACCGTCACCGGCATCCCGTCCTACAACCCGCCGATGCCGGCGAAGCTCGAACAGGAGCTCAGCGCGGCAGCGGAAGCGGCGCACCAGGCAGCGACAGCGACGAAGTGAAGCGGAACGCCGGCGCAAGCCGGCGTTCCGCTTTTTTCATCGCGCAAAAACCGAGTTGCTCAGCTCCGACGTGTCTGCAGGATGCGATTCCCGATGGGTCTCCGTGGCGATCCCGCGACGGATGAACCCGACCAGGCGCGCGACGTTGTAAGTCGCGGTGATCCATTTGCCGCGCAGGTCGCCCTCGACCTCGATCTCGAAGTTCTCATGCCCCGTCAACAGGTCGACCATGGTGGCCACTGACTCTTCCGCCTGCGGCGTCGACCAGACGCTGTTGCGCAGGCTGGCGTAGACCTCGATGAAGCGCGAGTGCGCCAGCGTTTCGCTGTCGATGCGTCCTCGCACGATCGTGACATTGCGCGACGGATCGTAGGTCGCGTCGAACAGCACCGGCGCGTTCGGCACGTCGACGTCGTTGGAGCGCTGCGGCGTCGGGCCATCGACGTCGACGTCGATTCCCTGCTGCAGGTTGTCGAAGATGCGGTTCCGCGAGACGAAGATCTCGCCGCGACGCGAGCGCGCGATGGCCATGCCGTCGTTGTGGGAGATCGTATTGTCGACGATGTCCGCGCCGAACACGTCCCACTCGACCGAGCCCATGTCGACGAAGATGCCGCAACTGTTGTCGGTGATCCGGTTGCGGCGGATGTCGTGATACCTGCCATCCTGGATGTAGATGCCGGAACGGCGATTGCCGATGATCAGGTTGTCGTATACGAGCGCTTCGCGCGAGAAGACGCCGAGCCCGCGCTGGTTGGGCTTGATCGTGCGCCGGGGTGGATCGATGCCGAGATGGTTCTCGGTGATGAGCGCGTAGCCCGTGAAGTCGATGCAGTGATCGTGAATGCCCGGTCCGCGAAGGGCGATGCCGTAACCGGGGAAGTGATTCACCGCCAGATTGCGAATGATGGTGTGGCAGTTCGGCTGCACGCGCAGTCCCGATTGCTCGCGCACGTGAACACCGTCGATCTCGATCTCCGGCCCGAACAGATTCGTATCGCCGGTGAAGAGCGTTTGTGTTCTTCCGTCGATCGTCAGCGTGCCGCCGGTGATCTCCGGCAGCGGCGTGCGCGGCTGGATGGTGAACCAGCCCTGCTCCGGCACCGGCCCGGGTATGCGGAACACGATCGAGCACGGACGGAAGTGCTCGCAGCCGTTCACATCGTGGATGGCCTGCCGCAGCGAGCCGCTGCCTTGGTCCTCCACGTTCGTGACGAAGATGTGGCGGACCATCGCCACCTGCCGCGATTCGCGATTGTCAGCCGGATCGAGATCTTCCTCCGCGGACGTGACCTTGGACTCGATGAAGATGTCCGGGCCGTCGGTGCGCGTCGGCGCGACGAAGAACACTCGGACGTTAAAGGGTTGAGCCGCCGTGAGCGACGCCGCCGTGCAGACGAGCGATGCGCCGCCGAAGGAACAGCGCACTTCGCCGACCGGTTCGGCACCGACGATCGTTCCTCCGTCCGGCACGGTCACGGTCAGCTCGACGTTCGTCGCCGGGGTTTCGGAATGGTTCCGCACCATGACGTCGAAGTGCACGGTCTGTCCCGGCTCGAGCACGGCGTGGGCGAAGCCGGTCGACAAGACGAGCGAGGGACGCGGCTGCGGCTGAGCGACGAGCGGTACTGCCAGTGCTGCTGCGAGCAACATCAGTAAGGTTCTCATCGAATGATTCATACGAATCAACACCTGAAAACGTCGCACGTCGTAGCAACGCGCTCGCTTCTGCTAGAGTGTGCGCGCAAATTCCGGGCAAGAACGGAGCGACATGGAATCGAGTCTCGAAATCGGGTTTCTGCGCGCGTCGGAAAAGGCGGCCATCGCTGCTGCGCGCACGATGGGATACGGCAAGCGGAAGTACTCCGATCAGGTCGCGGTCGAGGCCATGCGCGAGGAGCTGAACAAGCTCAAGATGCGCGGCAGCATCGTCATCGGCGAGGGTGAGCGCGACAAGGCGCCGATGCTCTACGTCGGCGAGCCGCTCGGCCGCGGCTGGGCCGAAGCCGAGATCTATCCCGAGGTCGACATCGCCGTCGATCCGCTCGAGGGGACGAACCTCTGCGCGACCGGTTCCGCGAACTCCATCGCCGTCATCGCGGCATCGGAAAAGGGCGGCCTGCTCAACGCGCCCGACATTTACATGGACAAGATCGTCGTCGGCCCAACCGCCGCCGACGTCGTCAGTCTCAACAATTCGGTCGAAGAGAATCTCAACCGGATGGCCGAAGCGTTCCAGCGCGACGTGAACGAGCTGACGATCGTGGTGCTCGACCGCGAGCGCCACCAGGACCTCATCGCGCAGATCCGCGATGCGGGAGCGCGCATCAAGCTGATTACCGACGGCGATCTCTCCGGCGGCATCTCCGCCGCTGTTCGCGGCACGGGCGTGCATGCCGCGATCGGCGTCGGCGGCGCACCCGAAGGCGTCCTCACCGCCGCCGCCATGCGCTGCCTGGGGGGCCGCATGCAGGGCCGCCTCAAGCCGCTCGAGAAGTGGCAGGAAGCGCGCCTGCGGTCGATGGGCTTCAAGGACGACGAAAAGATTTACGACACCATGGAGCTCGCGTCGGGCAACGACATCATCTTCAGCGCAAGCGGCGTCACCGACGGCGACCTTCTGCGCGGCGTGCGCTTCTTCGGCGGCGGCATCCGCGTCTCGTCGCTGTTCATGTCGCTGAAATCGAACGTGATCCGCTTCGTCGACACGATCTATCGCGAAGAGGGGTCGAAGCTGGCGGTCAGCTTCACGTAGACGCGCGCTTCCGCGCGCGCTTCTTTCGTTTCGGCTTCGGAGTTTTCGCGATGCGATCGAGGATCTCGATCACCAGCGCCTGGCGCTCCGGCGCGAGGCGGTGGAGATGCGTTGGATCCGCATGCGCGCGAAACGCGTCGGTCAACGTTTCGAACGGCAGCGGATCCATGATCGTTGCCAGCAGCTTCTCTGCTTCCGCTGCGCTAGTGAGCTGCGCGTAGCGAATGAACCCATTGATCGTGAAGTCGAAGGTGGCGGTATCGTCGCGGTGAAGCGCGACTAAAGCGGCGAGCGTGGGAAGGGCGACTTGCCACGAAGGTGCGTCGTCGGTGCAGACTTCGGCGAAGACGTTTTGGGCGAACACGCTCGTTGGCTCGAGCATCACCCCCCGCAGCGCCAGCGCGCGCGCTTCTGCCTGTTCGCCACCCTGGTCGAAGAGTATGCGCGCCACGGCCGAATATGGTTCCGGATACTTTGAACCCAAGGAAATTGCCCGGCGATTTGCGGATTCGGCCTCGACAAACCGCCCTTGGCGCCCCAGGACGAGGCCCAGATTGGTCCACGCTTCGACGTGCTCCTCTTTCGACTCGATCGCCTTTCGAAACGCGGCCTCTGCATGGTCGTAGCGATTGCTACGCAGCAGGAACACGCCGAGATTGTTCCATGCCGCCGCATACTGGGGTGCGAGTTCAATAGCGGCGCGGTACTCAGCTTCGGTCTCATAGAGGCGACCAGTCCGGAGCAAGAGATTCGCGAGATTCGTCCGGACGCGATGATTGTCGGAGTTCAACGCGATTGAACGTCTGTACGCACTCTCCGCCTCTTCGAAACGCCTTGCCTTCGCCAGAAGAATCCCGAGGCTGTTCCACGCCTCACTCTGATCCGGGTTCACCTCGATTGCCGTGCGGAGGGCCACCTCGGCCTCGGCCGGTCGATCAATTCGCCGTAACGCAATGCCAAGCACCGTCCACGCCCGAGCATCATTGGCGCCGAGCTCGATCGCGCGCCGCGCGGCGCTCTCCGCCTCCGATGGCCTCCCGAGGTGATGGAGTAGCAACGCAGCAAGGTCGATCCACGCGGCCGTTCGCGCAGGATCGAGTTGAACGGCTTGCCGGTACGCCCCTTCGGCGAGAAGCCACGCCTCTCGTTCCTCGAGAAAACTCGTCAGTCCGAGCCACCATCCAGCGTCTTCTGGTCTGTAATTGAGGCTGATGCGGAGTTCCGTCGGTAGCTGCCGCAGAAACGCCACGATGTCCAATTCGCCCGCCGACGACGGCAAATGCTGCTTCACGAATTCGAGATCGAGCCACTCGTCGAACTTGCCGACCGTCTCCTGATTCCAGGTCTCGCGAATCGTTGCCTGGACGATGCGCCGTCGCGAGTCCTCGCTCTCCGCGCGTAACACGGCGCTACTCACTAGATCGCGCGCGTCGCGCATCCCTTCGGCTCCTGCCAGGGCAGTACGGCTGGCAACGCGCGCGATCGCGTCCGCCTGTTCCGAATCGGGGAACAGCGCTCGGAGCGTGAGCACGAACCAATCGAACCGTCGTTTCGCGGTGCGGCCGTGCCGCATCAGGTAATGAATGTTCGAAAAGCGATCCGCCAGCAGGTATGTCTTGCGCTTCGCACTTCCCGCTGCGGCCTCGGCCGCGATGTTCGACCTGACCAGGATGCGCAACTGCGCGCTGACCTGGTTGCTCGGCAATCGAGTGGCACGGGCGATGGTTGCGACCTCGACAGGCTCCCACGCCAACGCAACCGCATCGATGATGCGCTGCTGCTGCGTAGACAGTCCGTCGAGAATCGCCTTGAAGTATGGCGTGAACTCGTCGACGAGCCGTTCGAGATCCTGGCGCACGTCACCGCGCAGACCCTCGGCGAGCAGGCGATAGAACGTCTTGATCAATCGGGGATTGCCGCCGGTCAACACGTGCAGCGATCGAATGGTGCCGGGCCGCTGGTCGATGGTTTCAGTGACCCGCGCATCGCCGCGGCGCTCTGCGAGTGCCAGCAGAGTGGCCTGCATTTCCTCCAGCGTCAGCGGAGAGAGTGTGAAGACGCGAAAGAAGTCGAAGAACGGTTCGTCGAGTGCGGTGATCGCGTCGAAGTGGCGCGTTGCTGCACCGGCGATCATTACGCGATCGTCCTCCATCAGAAATGCGCGCAAGCGATGAAGGGCTGCGGGATCGCTGATGGAAGCGAAGACATCGTTCAGATTGTCGATGAGCAGGACGGCACGCTTGCCGCTCCGATCGAGCGCATTCAGAAACAACTCCCGCGCTTGCTCTTCGAGGTCGTCGCCAGCGTTTTCGAGCAATCGTTCCGCCTCCGCTTCGGCGGAGTGTGTAGCGAGCTCCCACTGGCGGATCGCTTCGAGCCAGAAGTCGGCGAGATCGCCGATGCGGCGGCTTTCTTCATCGAATACGACCGGCTGCCATTGACGCGACAGCTCTGCGTCGTTGCTGATCGAGTGCGCGACCGCCCATAACGTGGTCGTCTTCCCCATTCCACGGGAGCCGACCAGAACGAGGTGTTGCTGCGGCTTGCCGCGCACGTTGTCTCGTACGATGCGCAACAGTGCCGTCAGAAGTGTGCGGCGCGCCGTGAACTCGCCAAGAAGAACGTCGGCGGGAAGCAGCGCCGGATTGTGAACCGCGAAGGGGATCTCGCTCATCGTCCTCACGCGCAGCGCCGGTTCCAATAGTCACGAAGAATGTTCGAGGCGAACCGCGTGCGCTGATCGTTTTCCGGTCCGTGCACGACGTAACCGTCGTGGCGAAGGGTGTCGAGCACGTAATCGAGCTCCGCGACGGTGTGCTGACGAAGTGTTTCGTCCGAGATCACGCGCGCGTGAACAACCTCGATCTCAGCGCGTGTGAGGCCAGCCGGCAGCAGACGCAGCTCCTTGAGAATCTCGCGAGCGAGCGAAAACTCCGCCACGGTGAAGATCTTCGGCAGGCGGTCCCACATCTCCGAGCAGTACTTGTTGCGATTGCCATGGACGAGACCATCGCGATAGATCGTTCGTAATTGCGCCTCCGTCGGCGCGCGCCTCTTCTCGTCCTCCGCCTGCCACTCCTGGATCTCCGAGACGAAGAGCTGCAGGAGAATCGGCCAGTTGGTTCCGAGCAGGCGCAGAATGTGCTGCCGGCCTTTCGCCGTCAGCGCGACGTCTTCGTCGCGAGCGAGCGTTGCCAGAAATTCGAGCGCGTCGGCCTCGTTGAGCGGCGGGATCTCGATCGAGTCGAAGTCATTGATGGTCGGCGAGAGGCCGAGACGCCGCACGAGGCCATCCAGTCCGATCGAACCCGTCACCAGAAAGCGCGCCGGATGTTCGGAGAGCGTCACACGCGCATAGCGGAACCAGGCCAACACCTGCTCCGCCTCATCCCGCGACTTCTTGGCGATGAAGTCGAGAAACCACGGAAATTCGTCGAGCAGGTAGAGAATGGGAGCGCCTGAATCGACCAGCAGATCGAGGAATGCGTCCGCAGCAGGACGCCACTCTCTTGCCGTCGCCGGCGAAAGCTTGAACCCGGTACCGGCTACCTCTACGACCTCAATTCGCTTGAGGAACTTCGCGAACGCGCCGGAGGTCTTTTTCACCCATGGCCGCTCCGGGGCCGGATCTTCAACGAGCGGCCGGGTCTTCGTCACCATCTCCTCCAGCCACTCGGCCACGGTCTGATGACGCTCGAGATTGATGAACACTCCAGCCGTTCCCTTCGGCGGTGTTGTCTGTAATGCTTTGAGAATGGACGTTTTACCGGTGCGGCGAGGTCCGAGAAAGGAAACGTTTCCACCGTCCAGCGCACGCACGAGACGCTGCACAACAAGAGGACGCGGAAAGTAGTCGTCGCCTGCGACTGGCGGTCCGATGCGTGTCTTCATCACGCAAAATGTACGTTGCACAAACCGGTTGTGCAACTTTTTTTTTGCGCAACGCGGAAATTGCTCAGTTCCTCCGGAACAACGCCCGAAACACCTTCGGCACCGGCGCCGTGAACACCAGGTGTTTGCACGTGACCGGGTGATCGAAGCCGAGCAGCTTCGCGTGCAAGCCGAGGCGGCCGATGGGGTTTACTTCGCTGCCGTACATGCGGTCGCCGACAACGGGATGTCCAGCCTCCGAGACATGCGCGCGAATCTGATTCTTGCGGCCGGTCTCGAGCGTCACCTCGAGCATCGAATAGCGGCCGTTCGTTTCGATGGTCCGGTAATGCGTCACGGCAAATTTCGCGTCCGGATGTTCGTCGACGCTCTCCATCTTCAGATCGCGACGCTCGCGTAAGAACGAGCGGAACGTCCCTTCCTCCGGATCCATCTCTCCCTCGACGATGGCGATGTAGACGCGATCGACCGTGTGCGCGGCGAACTGTTCCTTCAGTTGCTCGCGCGCGTACGCATTTTTCGCGAACACGAGCACGCCCGACGTTTCGCGGTCGAGACGATGGACGACCTGGATGCGCTCCTCCCCTTTCTTCTGGCCGAGATAAACATTGAGATACGCCTGCGCCGTGGTCTCGCGCTCGCGTTCCGTCGCCACGGTCAGGAGGCCATTCGCCTTCAGCACGACGATGACGTCGTTGTCCTCGTGCAGGATGGCCAGGCCTTCGGGCAGATTGCGATGGACGGCCTTGTCGGCGACGTCGATCGTGTCGTCTTCCTCGAGCTCGCGGCGCGCGTTTTTTTCGATCTCGCCGTTCACGCGCACGCGGCCGGTCTGCAGCATCTGGCGCAGCGTGGTGCGGCTCGATTCGGGATACATCACGCCGAGCGCATCGAGCAGCGGCAGCGGCGCGGGGATCACGTGTCTCACGCGAAGAGCTCCACGATGCGCACGATACAATCCGGCGCCGGAGGAAGGAACCATGGAGTATCGAATCGTCGGCGATGTGATGCAGGCGTTGGAGATGACGCTGCGGCAGGGCGAAGAGGTCTTCGCCGAAGCCGGATCGATGCTCTACATGGGAGCCGGGATCGAGCTGCAGGCGAAGATGCAGGGCGGCGTGATGAAGGGTCTGATGCGCAAGTTCCTCGCCGGGGAGTCGATGTTCATGAGCGTCTTCCGCTCCAACGCGATCGAGGGAAAGATGGCGCTCGCGAATCCGATCGCGGGCAAGATCTTTCCGGTCGAGCTGCGCGGCAACACGGTGCTCGCCGAGCGCAATGCCTTCCTCTGCGGCATCGGTAACATCGATCTGTCCATCGCATTCACGAAGCGTTTCGGCGCCGGGCTGTTCGGCGGCGAAGGCTTTATCCTGCAGAAGCTCACGGGACAGGGCCTGGTATTCCTGCACGCCGGCGGCAACGTGCTGGAGTTCGATCTCAAGCCGAACGAGATGATGCGCGTCGACACCGGCTGCATCGTGTCGATGGCCGACACGGTGAAGTACGACATCCAGTACGTCGGCGGCTTCAAGAACGCGCTGTTCGGCGGCGAGGGTCTCTTCTTCGCTGCGCTCACAGGGCCCGGACACGTGGTGCTGCAGACGCTTCCGTTCAGCCGCTTCGCCAATCGCATCACCGCCGCCGCCGGCGGAAGCCGCGGCGAGTCCCGCGGCATCGGAGGACTGGGCGGGAACATCGTCGGCGGCCTGATTTCCGACTAACGCAAACACAACTGCATGATTTTTGCAGTACTCTTCCGCTTCCCGACGGAGGTGTGGAATGGTGCGGTTGCCGGTGCGTTCGCGCAGTGGAAACAAGATGCTCGCAGTCCTTGGCGGCATCTACGCCGTCAGCGCTGTCGTCGTCCTGGCGTATTTCGTCCTGGATGCGTGGAGTGCGCTGAACACGACTGACCTGGTCCTGCAGATGGCGTTGCTCATCGTCGCAGCATCGGGTCTCTGGTTCCTCGTCAATGCGCTCACGAACCTCGGCTGGCGCCATCAGCCGCAGCGATCAGCGCATCGGTGAGATCACGGTCACTTGCTGCGTCTCGTTGTTGGTGACGGTGATGAAGCCCCACTTCGGGTCGAGCGGCTGCTCGACTCTCACGGTCGCCGTCCCTGACGCGTGAGGGAACGCGAGCTTCAGGTCCACTGCCGCGAATGCCGGCAGCGAACTCGCGCAGGACGCGGACGTACATGGCCCGTTCAACTGCGCACTGGTGCGAACGGTGCCGGAGGCAAGCGTCCAGTAACGCGTGACGCCGGTCATCGAATACAAGCGCAGCATCAGCCGATAGCGCGGATCGAACGGCACGTTCGCGAAGACCAACTCATCGCGGAATTCGTGCTCGCGAACGACCGGCACTTCGGCGCCGTAGGAGCTGTTCATGCGCGAGACGTCGCGTACGCGCAGCGGCGCAAACAACGCGTGTTCCGACAACTGGCGCGGCACGCTCACCATCAGACCGGAAGCGTGATTCTGGGATCGCAAGCAGTCGTCATCGCATGCGGCGCGTTCGAAATCGTGGAACCACTCGAAGGACGCGATGTTTGCCTCGATGGCCCCCTCCGTTACCCACTGCGAACCGAATGCGCCCGGGCCGTTGTAGATGATGGGCAGGAGCACGCGCTCGAAGACGGACGAATTGACTGGCGCCGCGGGATCGAGGTACTGCAGCGCGGCAGGCAGCATGATCGTTTCGCTCGTCGTCTCCCTTTCGACGTCGACTGCGACGTCGACTGCACCGGCGGCATGCGCTGGCGCGACGAAACTCACACCGCGTGGCGACGGCTGCGTCGCCACTTCGGCGCCAGCGACCCGCACGCGCGTGATGACGGAGCCGACAAAGTGATTATCCGGTTCAAAAAGAACGATGCTCGTGCCGCCGTGGATGCTCGCATATGGCGGCGACAGCTGGAGCGGCGGATCGCCCAGCGTGACCACGAGCGTTTTCGTCTCGAACAAATTGCCATCGCGGAACAAACGCACCGCGTAGCCGCCCGGCTCGAGCACGCCGAGCGGCACGTAATCGACCCACGGCGTCGGGAACGGAATGCCAATGCAGTCGTCGCTGACCCATTTCACGTCGATGGTGCGATCGACGCGGATCACCGTGTCGAGTAGCGGCTCGCAGCCGGCCGGGTACACATACTCTCGCACACGCAGGACGACGGACGTATGGGAGGTTGGCGCCGGCGGGTCAAACGTGTAATCAGCCGTCGCGGTGAATCCAGAGAACAATGCAGCAACCGCGATGATTGTCCGTTTCATTTGAATGCAGCCTCGATCCATAAGTAGCGCAGCGTGTTCGCATCCCACGCGCCAGCCCCGATTGCGTATCGCACGAAGCGCAACATCCGCATCGGAGCCGAAACCGCACGCGCTTTCTCCGCTAGATACGCACGGTGTTCCTCGAACGTCGCGAACGTGACCGAATGCAACGCGTTCGTCAGCCGTACCACGCTCCCCTGTACCGCGATCTCTTCCCACTCTCCCTTGTTCGCGTGGCGCATGTAATGGCGGCGATGGAAGAGCCGCACTTCACCGCTTCCTTCTTCGAGGTGCAGCGGCTTGCCTGCGTAGTAGGGCACGCTGCGAATACGAAATCCCCACGCCTTCGAATCAGAGAGGGCCTGCGCGATCTCGCTCGCCAACGCGTCATCGATCGTCTCGCGCTCGCGCACGATCAGCATCCAGTCTGCCGTGGCCGCGTCGATCGCGCGATTCAGTTCCGCGCGATGCCGCGACAGCTCTTCGCGCGGCGCGATGTCGAGCACCAGTTGCTCGATGTGCGTGAACCGGGTCGTCAGCGCCGCCAGATCCTCGGCATGCACATGGCCGAGCGCGATGATCGAGAGGCGCATTACTCGCCGAGGTGTTCGTGAATGCGCAGCACGCGCCGCGCGCGCCCGGTGTCTTCATCGACTTCGACGAGCACGCCGGAGAGACGAATGTCCCGCTTGGCAACCTCGAGCTTCTTCGGCGTGTTCATCAGAAAACGGTGCAGCGCTTCATCGGGACGGAAGCCGATCACCGAATCGTACGCGCCGGTCATACCGACGTCGGTCTGATACGCGGTGCCGTTGGGCAGGATGCGCTCGTCGGCCGTCGGCACATGCGTGTGCGTGCCGAACACGCCGGAGACGCGGCCGTCGAGATATCGGCCGAAGGCCTGCTTCTCCGAGGTCGCTTCGCCGTGGATGTCGACGATGATCACCTTCGCTTCATTGCCGAGCGCGGCCAGCTCGCGATCGGCGCAGTAGAACGGATTGTCGATCGGCGGCATGAACACGTTGCCCATGAACTGCAGCACCGCCACGTTCACGCCGCCGGCGGTTTGCCGCACCACGCGACCCTTGCCGGGATTGCCCGCCGGATAATTCGCCGGCCGCACGACCTGCGGATAGTGCTCGTAGTTGTCGACGAAATCCTTCTTGTCCCAGATGTGATTGCCGGAGGTGTACGCGTTGATGGGGAGCTCCGAGAGCTCCTCCATGATCGCCTCCGTCACGCCGAAACCACCCGCGGCGTTCTCGATGTTGACGACCGTGAAATCGACGCGCTCGCGATCGATCACCGTCTCCAGTTTCTGGTGCAGCGCGCGCCGGCCGGGCTGGCCGACGACGTCGCCGATGTAGAGGATGTTCACCACTATTTGGCGTACTCCGTTGCTCGCATTTCGCGAATGACCGTCACCTTGATCTGCCCCGGATACTGCAGCTCCGACTCGATCTTGCGCGCGACGTCCTTCGAGAGCCAGATCGACTGCTCGTCCGAGATCTTCTCCGAGTTCACGATGATGCGAAGCTCGCGCCCTGCCTGAATGGCGAAGCTCTTCGAGACGCCGTCCATCTGATTGGCGATCGATTCCAGGCGTTCGAGGCGATGCACGTAGTTCTCGAGAATCTCGCGGCGCGCACCGGGACGCGCGGCCGACAGCGCATCGGCTGCATTGACGAGCACGGCCTCGACGGTGGTCGGATCGTAATCGCCGTGGTGGCACTCCATCGCGTGGATGACTTCGCGTTTCTCGCCGTATTTCTCGAGCACCTGGCGGCCGAGCTCGAGATGTGTTCCTTCCATTTCGCGATCGATGGCCTTGCCGATGTCGTGCAACAGGCCGCCGCGCTTGGCGATCGTGTCGTTCACGCCGAGCTCGACGGCCATCAGCGCGGCGAGTTGCGCGACCTCGAGCGAGTGCACGAGCACGTTCTGCCCGTACGAGGTCCTGTAACGCAGACGTCCGAGGAGCTTGAGGACCTCGGGATGCACATCGGTGATGCCGAGTGAGAAGGCCGCGGCCTCGCCTTCCTCGAACAGTTTCTGATCGAGCTCCTGCCGTACTTTCTCGACCAGCTCCTCGATGCGCGCCGGATGGATACGGCCGTCCTGCATGAGGCGCTCGAGTGAGATGCGTGCGACTTCGCGGCGAATCGGATCGAAGCCGGAGAGGATCACTGCTTCCGGAGTGTCGTCGACGATGAGATCGACGCCGGTCGCGAGCTCGAGCGCGCGGATGTTGCGACCTTCGCGGCCGATGATGCGGCCCTTCATGTCTTCGCTCGGGAGATCGACCACGGAGACCGTGTTCTCGGCGACGTAATCCGAGGCCATGCGCTGGATGGCCATGCCGAGGATCTTCTTCGCTTTCTGATTGCCGAGCTCCGTCGCTTCGGACTCGATGCGCTTGATGATGTTCGCGGCTTCGAGCTTCGCCTCGTTCTCGATGCCGCGGATCAGCTCGCGCTTCGCTTCCTCGACGGTGAGGCCGGCCACCTGCTCGAGGCGATGCCGCTGCGCTTCGATCAATTCGTCGAGCTCGGTCTCGCGCGCTTCGACGCGTTTCTCGCGGTCGCCGAGACCTTTGTCGCGCTTCTCCACCTCGGCGATGCGCGCCTCGACCTGCAGCGTTTTCTTGTCGAGCGACTCTTCCTTCTGCTGGAGCCGCTTCTCGACCGCCTTGATCTCGTCGCGGCTCTGCTGCGACTTCTTGTCGAAGTCGGAGCGCATCTGGAGGAGCTTTTCTTTCGCCTCCAGGTCGGCTTCCTTGACGCGCGCCGCCGCCTGCTTGCGGGCGTCATCGAGGATGCGTTCGGCCGCCTGCCGCGTTTCCGCGACCTGCGCTTCCGCACGTTTTCTGGAGATGGCGCCCCATACGAGCGCCAGTACGACGGCGAGGACGATGCCTACGCCTGCTGCAATGAGCACCTGAATCAAATCCAAAACCGCACCTCCACGTGGGAGGTTGCGACATTTGGGAGGAAGATTTCGGGCCCCGCCTGAGCCGTGTGGTGATTCTTACCTGAACCTGTACGAGACAGGTGGGCGCCCTACTCGTGCCGTTTTGGCTACCTTCTGAGGTCCGGCTTCTGGCCGGACGAAGGTGTGCACGCGACCCGAGACGCGAGCTACCCGG
>DASPNA010000157.1:0-4898 GCA_035626775.1 Thermoanaerobaculia bacterium | reverse complement strand
CACAGGACTTGGAAAACGCCGGCAAACTGCCGCCGGCGTTTTCCACATCTCCCACAGCGCCTGCTGCTAGGAAGAAAGAGACGAGGAGAACGACCGGAGACCGACCATCCCACTTTTTGCAGAACTTGACAGACACAACTTGACGACCCTCGCGTACTTCACTCCGCGGCGTCGCGATCGACATTCTGTGGCGGCTGGACGCATGGCTGGGAGCACGCGATGAGCGGGCGGCCCGCGTCGACTGGCTGGGAGGATTGGCCGGCATACGAACCGCTCTGCTCGCTGAAGGCACACCCGGCGGCTTGATCCTGACAAAGACCGCAACCGCGCGTCTGCGCCGGCGACGGCTGGCCGCAAGTTTGGCAGGATCGTGCAAGACATTGGTCGTATAACGAGGTTATTCATGGAAGTGAAACAGAAAGCCAATCAGAAGAAGATCTGGTTCATCACGGGCGCCGGTCGCGGTATGGGCCTCGATTTCGCCCGGGCCGTGCTGGCGGCGGGTCACGCCGCTGTCGCCACCGGCCGCGACGCCGAGCGCGTCTCCAAGGCCGTGGGAGAGTCGGAGTACGTGCTGGCGTTGAAGCTCGACGTCACGAGCCGAGCCGACGCGCAGGCGCCGGTGCACGCCGCCGTCGCGCGCTTCGGGCGCATCGACGTCCTGGTCAACAACGCCGCGAGCTTTATGCGGGCTATTTCGAGGAGCTGACGTCGGAACAAATCGAGCGGCAGTTGGCGACGAGCGTCTTCGGCCCGATGAATGTCACCCGCGCCGTACTGCCGGTGATGCGGAAGCAACACGCGGGGCACACCATCACGATCTCCTCGTCCGCAGGCCTCGGCTTGGCTACGACTTCGTCAGCGCCTATGCGGGCCTCGAAGTTCGGCCTTGAGGGCTGGATGGAAACGCTCCACGCTGAGGTGGCGCCGTTCAACGTCGCGACGACGATCGTCAACCCAGGGTTCTTCCGCACGGAACTCCTCACGGAGCAGGCGACGAATTACGCCAAGCCGTCCATCGCGGACTACGACGAACGCCGCGGGCCGCTCATCGAGTCGTGGAAATCAATGAACGGTAAGCAGTCCGGCGATCCGGCGAAGCTCGCACGCGCGTTGATCGCGATCTCCGAACAGGAACCGCCGCCGCAGCGCTTCATCGCCGGTGCCGACGCCATCACCACTGCCGAGCAGAAGATCGCGACGCTGCAACAGCAAATCAACGCATACCGGGAGCTGTCGACCTCGCTGGCACTCGATCATGCGCGCTGACCCACCGCCGAAACGCTGTTCAACCAATGCGCAACCAACAGGAGACAGTCTCATGAAACATAAGAAGCAAGCCACCGCGTCGCATAACGAGCGCGGGATCTGCGCATCGCCATGTTCGCGATCGTGGCAGCATCAACGATCCTTCCGCTCTCATCGGCGTTCGCCAATCGGAGCGCAGCCGTGAACGCGAGCACCGAAGCGCGTGCTGAAGTGAAAAAGCCGAAGAACGTTCGCTTTTTGAACGGCGACATCACGATGGCCGGTCACCTCCATCTCCCCAACGGATTCAACGCGAGCGATCGCTATCCGGCCCTCGTCCTGGTGCACCCAGCCGGTGGCGTGAAGGAACAGACGGCCGGTCTGTACGCGCAGCACATGGCGGAGCAGGGCTTCGTCGCGCTCGCCTACGACGCATCACATCAGGGCGAAAGCGGCGGGCAGCCGCGCTTTCTGGAAGACCCGGCGTCGCGCGTGGAAGACGTCGGCAGCGCCGTGGACTACCTGACCACGCTCGCCTACTTGGACCCAATCGGATCGCGGCCTCGGCATCTGTGCCGGCAGTGGGTACGCGATCAAAGCTGCCACGCTCGATCGCCGCATCAAGGCTGCTGCCACCGTCAGTGCCTTCGACATGGGGGCGGGCTTCCGAAAAGGGTGGGAAGGCACGGCGTCACTGTCCGAACAGATCGCGACACTGGAGGCGGTCGCTGCGCAGCGCAGTGCCGAAGCCCGCGGCGAAAAACCGAAATACGTCGAGTACGTGCCGGAGATCGTGGACAGCACCACGCACCGCGACATGCGCGAAGCGCACGAGTACTACCGGAAATCCGCGAATATGCACCCGAACTCGCCGAACAAGATGCTCTTCACGAGTGTCGACAAGATCTTCGGGTACACGGCATTCGATCAGGTCGATACGCTGCTGACTCAGCCGCTGCTGGTGATTCCGGCAGCGCGGCGGGTTGGCTCTGGCACAGCCAGGAGCTCCACCCAAAAGCGAAAGGAGCGAAGGAACTGTTCATCGTCGACGGCGCCAGGCACATGGATTTGTACGCGGGCGAACATGTCGAGCAGGTGGTGAACAAGCTGTCGCCGTTCTTTTTTCGATGCCCAGCCGCCGCGCGCCCGCATCAAGTACGCGAAGTTGATCGACGCTGTCACTCCACACGAGGGGACCGTCGAGCTCCGAATGCCCGGTTTGCGCGCCGTCAGAGTGTCCCAGCCGAATCAGGAGCCGGTGCACTACATCCAGCGATCGTCGCTGTGCCTGGCGGCGCAGGGGGCGAAGATCGCGATGATCGGCGGCGACACCTACGCTTACGAGGCCGGACAGATGGCGCTGTACTCGGTCGACGTACTGATGGCTGGTCGCGTGACGCGAGCGAGTTACTCCGAACCGTACCTGCTGTTCGTGGTCGATCTCGATGCGGAGAAGATCGGCGAGCTGACTCCGAAAGTGTTTCCGCACGGCGTGCCGCAACCGCGAGACACCCGCTCGCTGTACGTCGCGGATGCCGATGCGCAGATCATCGATGCGGCCGCGCGATTGCTCGAGCTGATGACGCAGCCGGTCGAAGCGGAGCCTCTCGCACCTCTCGTGCGCGACGAGATTCTGATCCGGCTGCTCCGTAGTCCTCTAGGGAGTCGCATTGCGCAGATCGGCCAAACCGGTTCGAGCATGCAGCGAATCGCCAACGCAGTGTCATGGCTGCGGACGAATTTCGATCGGCCCGCGAACATCGAAGAGCTGGCGAAGCCTGGTGAACATGAGCGTCACGTCGTTCCATCGGCAATTCAAGGCGGTCACCAGCATGAGCCCTCTGCAATACCAGAAAACGCTTCGGCTGCAGGAGGCTCGCCGGCTGATGCTGACTTCGATGATCGATGCGGGAGCTGCTGGCCGCCTACATGAGCGCGGCACAGTTCAGCCGCGAGTACAGCCGTTTCTTCGGAAGCGCGCCGACGAAAGACATTCACCGCCTGCGCGAGGAAGGTCTCAGCGCGGCAGACGCTCCCTCATAAAGGCCGGTGCAGCCGTGCGGCACGGCTGCTGCCTTGTTGGCCCATATCCTCGCGACGCCTTCGTTGCCCTACTCCGTCGAGCCGCCGCCGAGGGCGATGTAGAGGGACACCAGGTTGTCCGCCTGCGCGCGGCGGAGTTGCAACAGCGCCTGCTCGGCGCCGAAGAGGTTGCGCTCGGCGTCGAGCACTTCGAGATAGCCGACCACTCCTTCGAGGTAGCGCGTCCGCGCGAGCGCAGCGATCTCTCGCTGGGCTCGCGTTCCCCTCTCCTGCGCGGCGACCTGTTCGGCGAGATACCGCCGGCCTGCGAGTGCATCGGCCACTTCGCGGAACGCGGTCTGGATCGTCCGCTCGTACGAGGCGGTCGCGATGGATTCATTCGCCTGCGCGACCGTGAGATTACCCTCCAGTCGCCCGCGGTTGAAGATCGGCAGCGAGATGAATGGACCGATGTTCCACGTCAGGCCATCGCTGCCGAGAAGATCGCCGAGATCGGCCGACGCGAAGCCGAAGCTCCCCGTAAGGGAGATCGATGGAAAGAACGCAGCACGTGCAGCGCCGATGTCGGCGCGCGAGGCGCGCAGCCGCTCTTCCGCTGCGATGATGTCGGGACGCGCGGTGAGCAACTCGGACGGCAAGCCGGCGGCGATCGTCGGAGCTGTCGCCTGTTGCACGAGCGGGACCGCGTCGGGAAGTGCCGACGGCACCGGTCCGCCAACGAGCGCACTCAGAGCGTTGTCGTTCCTGGCTTTGGCCAGCCGCAGTCCCGCGAGCTCCGTCTGCGCCTGCGTCAGCAGCGACTCCGCCTGGCGGTACTCGAGTGCGGAGGTGATGCCTGACTCCATTCGCACCTGCGCGATCTCCAGTCCTTCTTCCCGGCTGCGCACCGTCGCTTCCGCGAGCTCGATCCGTTCCGCGGCTTCGAGCGAGAAGAGGTAGGCCGAGGCGACTTCGCGAATGACCACGAGCCGGAACGCCCGCTGCCCCTGCACCGTTGCCAGGTACTCCGCACGCGCCGCCTCGGAGAGGTTGCGAACGCGTCCCCAGAAATCGAGCTCGAACGCGGATACGCCGACACCGATCGAATAGCGGTCGAGCGTTTCGCCGCCGGAGCGACCGACGGTGGCCGAGGCATCGGCGTCAATAGACGGGACACGATTCGCGTCCTGGATGCGGTACAGGCCACGTGCCTGTTCGATCTGCGCGACCGTAATGGCCAGGTCGCGGTTCTGCTCGAGCGCTGCGGCGATCAGCGTTTCGAGGCGTTCGTCGACGAAGAACTCGCGCCAGGCGATCTCCGTCGCGCGCGCACCCGCCGTCTCCGTCGCGACATCGGGCGGATACGTCTGCGGCACCGGCAGCTCGGGAACGACATGCGGCGGCGCGAACTGCCGGCATGCGCCTGCGAGAAGGAGCGCGAGAACCGATACGGCCTTACGCATGCGCCGTCTCCTCCTGGTGATGCGGATGATGCAGCTCGTCGCTCGATGGCGGGCGTGTGCGGCTGATCCACCGGCGGACAGAGAGATAGAAGAGCGGGATGAAGAAGATGCCGAGTACGGTGGCGGCGATCATCCCGCCAGCCACGCCGGTACCGACCGCGACTC
>DASPNA010000156.1:0-35504 GCA_035626775.1 Thermoanaerobaculia bacterium | reverse complement strand
CGAGCGTGTGTCGCCGTTCAGCGCCACGTCGAGCGCCGTCTTCCAATCGAGTGGAATCTCGAGGTCGCGCGCGAAATGGTTGTACGTGCCGGTGGGGATCACGGCCAGCGCCGCGTCGGTCTGAATGAGCGGCTGCACGACGTGATGCACGGTGCCGTCGCCGCCAGCTGCGATGAAGAGACGCACCCCGCGCGCGATGCGTTCCCGAATCAACCGCAGGCAATCTGTTTCCGCCCAGAGCTCGATCACCTCGAGGTGCGAGGCTCGCGCGGCGGCGACCAACTCATCGTCCGCCCCTTTCACCCCCGAGTTGCGATTCAGAAACAGGGTGCCAATCTCCGGCAATTTCGGCCTTTCCTGCGGCGTTCGGAACGCCGTCGATGAAAAAACTCGCGCTCGCTGTGGTTTTCCTCCTGCAAATTCTCGCCCTGACGGCTTCTGCCGCCGAGGAATGTACGTTTTGTGTCGGTGTGGCGACGGCGGAGGCGGCGGGCGTGTACACGTTCGGGCGCGTCGGCATCGCCGACCTGGCCACGTTCATCCCGGCCGAGCCGCGCAATCTTTCGCTGGTCGTCGAGTACACCGCGGCGGATATCGCCGAGGTTGAGCAGCATACGAAGACGATCATCGACTGGGCGCGCACGCACGGTCCGTTCGACTCCCTCGGCGCCAGCGTTCCGAACGCAAATGCGACGCTCGCGGCGTATGCCATCAAGCGGCTATCGGTGTCGGCGCAGGGGCAGGGTGTGGCCTCGCGCATCGTCATGCCGCGCGCGGACAACCTGGCGGAGCTGTTCGATCACGGCGCGGGGACGTACTTTGACGCGATGATCGTCGACGCGCGGCAGGTCGCTGAGACGGCCGCATGGCTGGCGGAACGCGATCCGGCGAAGAAGATTTTTGCGGTCGTACCGGTGACGGCTCCGAATGCGTTGTTTGATCTCGGGCAGGCGTTCGCGAATGGGGCGACTCGCGCGTATGCGGCGGCGGCTGATGCCGCCGCTTTGAAAGCGGCAGCTGGCGCTGCCGCTCTCCAAAATTTTAATCGGAGCATGACAGGGGATTGGGCGTACGACTCGACGTCGAAGATCACGGTGCTGGACGCAAAAGGCGCAACGGTGGAGATGCCCGTGCTGACGTTCGTACGCGGCGAGGACTTGCGCACGGTGCTCATCGCGCGCGGCGACGCGGCCGCGCCGTCGATCCTTTCGCTGCCCGCCGACCGTTTCACGAAACCGCGGCGCATCGATGCGGCGGGTGAGCGCGAGATCACCGACACCGGACGCCGGGGCGACCGGCTGCTGGTCGGCAGCCCGGCGGTGAAGGCAGCGTATGCAGTGGTCGTCGATTACGTCGAGAAGACCGATCGCAACGTGACGAAAGAAACGCTCGACATCGCGACCGAGCGTGGCATCACCGTCGAAGAGATCATCCGCAATCATCAGTCGTACGACGCGTTCCAGGAATCGATTCAGCCCCGTTACGTCGCGCGCAACACGACCAAGTTGCGCTTTGACATCGGCGGCGGCGCGGAAGCGCTGGAAGCAACGATCGCGGGCGATTACTTTTCGGCGCCTGACGGACGCGCCGACTGGGTGTGGTCGGATTTTCTGATCAACGGCGTGAAGTGGAAGTACGGGAAGATCCCGGAGCTGCCGCTGATCCAGCCGGAGAAAGTCACGCAGCTTCCGCTCGACATCCATCTCTCCAACGAATACCGGTATGAGCTGGTCCGCGCCACCGACCTCGTCGGCTACCGCGTCTACGAAGTACGTTTCGAGCCGCCGCCGAACGCGCCCGCGGAGTTGCCGCTGTATCGCGGCACGGTGTGGATCGATACGAAGACGTGGGCGCGCGTGCGCATCAACATGGTGCAGCTCAACCTCACGGGTGAGGTGCTGTCGAACGAAGAGCGCGTCGACTTTGTCGCGTTCGCGCGCGACACGAAATCTCCGCTCACGGCCGCGGCTGTGGCGAAGACCGATGCGCGCTCCCTGATCTGGCTGCCCGCGTCGGTGAATGCGCAGCAGGTCATCTCCGCGGCGGGACGTGCGAGCGTCGTGCAGCGTTCGACGACGTTCGAGAACTTCCGCGTCGATCCGCCGGAGTTCGAGACGCTGCTCGCGCAGGTCTCGCAGTCCGATGCGCGCATGGTGCGCGAGACCGCGGCGGGCCTGCGCTATCTCGAGAAGCGTGACGGCGTGCGCGTGGTGAAGGAAGGCTTCGACACGGCGCAACTCTTCGCGCTCGGCGGCGTGCACCACGACGGCGGTCTCGAATTTCCGGTCGTCCCTCTCGGCGGCGTCGACTACTTCAACTTCAATCTCTTCAACAAAGGCATCCAGACGAACGTCTTCTTCGCGGGCGTTGTGCTGGCGGCGAACGCGACGCATCCGAACGTCGGCGGCACGCGCACGAACGTCGGACTCGACTTTTTCGGCATCGCCATTCCCACGCAGAACACCATGTATCGCGGCGGCATTGAACGTCCCGAGGAGGCGGTGCAGTCGCGGCCGATGGGATTGTTTGCGCGCGCGGGGCATCCGTTCGCACAGTTCGGCAAAGTCGACGTTTCGTTCGGCGTTTCCCATCAGTCGTACTCGTCGGCCGATGACACGGGGTCGACGTTCGCGGTGCCGAGCTCCACGCTCACCTTCACGCCCGGCATCGAAGTGCGCTACTCGCGGCGCGGCTGGTCGTTCTCCGCGTCGTACGATTACAACCGCCGCAGCACGTGGGAGCCGTGGGGCGATCCCGCCGAGTTCGATCCCGAACAGCGGTCGTTCACGCGCTTCGGCGCGTCGCTCGGCAAGAGCTTCTACCTGCCGAAGTTCCAGCGCATCGGCGTCGATCTGAATTACATCGACGGGCAGCGCCTCGATCGCTTTTCGAAATACGAGCTCGGATTCTTCGGCGCACAGCGCGTCCATGGCGTGCAGTCGGGATCGGTGCACGCGGAGAAGGCGTTCATCGGCCATCTCTCGTACGGCTTCGTGTTCTCGCAGCAGTTCCGGCTCGAGGCGTTCTACGATCACGCGCTGATCGACGACACTACCGCGGGGTATCAACGCGAGCCGTTCCAGGGAGTGGGCATCGCGGGACAGACCATCGGACCGTACGGCACGCTGCTGCGTCTCGACATCGGCAAGACCATCGGGCGCAACAAACAGGACGGCTTCGTCGCGAACGTGGTGTTCCTGAAGTTGTTCTGAAAAGAAACAGCCCGGCTTTCGCCGGGCTGTTTCGGGAACGCGCGAAGCGCGCTATTCGATCGGTGCCTGGCCCTGCGACGGGGCTCGCGTGATCTGCGGCTCGTTGTTCAGCACATAGAAATCCGTCGACGCCACCTCGGAGGTCCGGCCGCCGGAGTCGCGCACGCGGATCGTCAGGCGGTGGATCGAGTTCGCCAGCAGGCGCGTATCCATCACGAACCGCCAGCCCGAGTTCCGCGAGTTCGAGATCTGCGGATACTGATCGCCGACGTCGGCGCGCGGGAAGCCGTACTGCGCCTGGCCGACGAAATCTCCGTCGACGAACACGTCGACGCCCGCGATGGTGCTCTGATCTTCGAGCGCCCAGCCGCGGAAGACGACGTCGCCGCTGACGTAATCGAGCACGGTCGGGAAGTCGATGAAGCCGACCGCGACGAAATCGAACGTGTCATCGACGCACTGGAACGTCACCGGGATGCCGTCGCGATTCGGCAGTTCGGTGAAGGTCTGCTCGCGATCGCCGACGCGCACCATCAGGTTGTGCGCGCCCGGACGGATGCCGATGTTCATCAGTGTTCCCACGTCGAGCGTGAACAGGAAGCCGGAGCGCGGCGAGTCAGGGAACGTCGGGTAGTAGCGCGCCACGTCGAAACGCGGCAGGCCATAGCAGTTTGCGAAGCGGCCCGCGATGACACCGCAATCGTCGGTGGACAGCCAGCGGACGCCGTCGATGAGCAATTCGGCGTACGCGACACGGCCGGAGTCGAGGCGGGTGCCGAGGTCGAGGGCCCAGCCGCGCACGGTGGTGATGTGTTCGTTGATGTCGACCGGCGGTGACACGATCGGACCGCCGCCGCCGTCATCGCAGCCGGTGCCGTACAGCGTCGCGTCGCGTTTCGGCTCGTCGAGATAGCCGAACGGCTTGAGGAAGTTGTCGTTGTTGATGACCTGGATGGTGCGGCGTCCGACCAGCGCGGTCATGTCCTTGCTGTCGACCACGCGGACCTCGAGCAGGTGCATGCCGTTCTGCAGGCGCGTTGAATCGATGTTGGCGATGAACGCGCTGAACCGCGCGCCGTCGAAATCAGGGAACGTCGCGCCGACGTCCGGCCGCTCGTCGCCGTGGATGGCGCCCTGCAGGATCTGCTGGTCGACCATCACTTCGATGCGTTTCACGCCGTCGGTATCGGCAGCCCAGCCGACGACCGGAAACGCGCCGGAGACATTGGTGATGCCGCGGCCATCCGGGATGTCCAGAGCGCCGAACGGCGACTGGTTGACCTCGTTATCGATGGTGATCGTACGGCGGCCGAAGACGTGCGTGTCACCGTTCTGTGTGATCGCACGAACCTCGACGGTGTGCTGGCCGTTCGGGAAACGGCTGGACAGGAAACCGGTCGTGAAACCGGGTCTCGCGTTGTGAATGCCGGGCCAGTCGGGATAGGCCTGCTCGATGTCGATGCGCGGCAGGAACATCACCGCCTTGTGCAGGAACTGGTTATCGACCCACAGTTCGATCCGCGAGACTTGACCGGGATCGAGCGCCCAGCCTTTGACGAGCACGACTCCTGAGTGGACCCGATTGGGATCGGGGGCATCGACGTCGCCGACGAACTCGAACGGCTGCGCTAAAAGGAAGATCGGCGCGAGAAGCGCCACAGAAGTAAGTACCAGGCCGCGGGTAACCCATCGCCACATAACCCCAACCTCCAACCCGAAAATGACCTAGGTGTCAACGTTTCAAAGCCGACACTACGCTGCTCAATGCGTAAAATCAAATAATCGACGCGAGTTTATACTACGGCAGGTGAGTTCGCCAACCGTCAGCCCTGCCATCGACTTAGCCGCCATCCGCGCCGCCGCAGAGCGCATCGGCCCCTGGATCCATCGCACTCCGCTCCTCGCCAGCCGCGCGCTTTCGCAGCGCATCGGCGTCGAAGTGCGGCTGAAATGCGAGAACCTGCAGCGCGCCGGCTCGTTCAAGATCCGCGGTGCGATGAACGCGCTGCTGCAACTCGACGAGGAGCAGCGCCGCCGCGGCGTCGTCGCCTTCTCCTCCGGCAATCACGCCCAGGGCGTCGCTCTCGGCGCGAAACTGCTCGGCGTTCCGGCCACGATCGTCATGCCGGAGAACTCGGTGCCGTCGAAGGTCGAAGCGACGAAAGCGTACGGCGCGACAGTTGTGCAGGCGGGAGTGACATCGGCGACGCGCGACACCGTCGCACGCGAGATCGCGGAGAAGAACGGCGCTACCGTGATTCCGCCGTTTGACGACGAACGCATCATCGCCGGGCAGGGCACAGTCGGACTGGAGATCGTCGAAGAATGGCCGGAGGTCACCACGATCGTGGCTCCGCTTGGCGGCGGCGGCTTGCTCTCGGGAACGGCGCTCGCGGCGACTTCCGTGCGTTATGGCATCGACGTCTTCGGAGTGGAACCGGCCGCCGGCAACGATGGTGAGCAGTCGTTCCGCACCGGCCAGATCGTTACGATCGATCCGCCGAACACGATCGCGGACGGTGCACGCACGCTGGCGATCGGCGAGCGCAACTTCGCGATCATCCGCGAGCTCGTTCGCGACGTGGTCAGCATCGACGACGCGACGCTCCTCGAGACGGTGAAGTGGGCGATGTACCGCACGAAGCTCGTGATCGAGCCGACGGGCGCTCTCGGCATCGCGGCGCTGGTCAGCGGCAAGCTTCAGCCGCGCGGTCCGGTCGCGATCGTCGTTAGCGGCGGCAATCTCGATTTTTCACTGCTTGGTAGTTGAGTACCTCGGAGTACCTCGGGGTACCTCGGAGTTCCTCGGCGGGGAAGGCAGCCTATTACTCTCTCCTCCGAGGCACTCCGAGGTACTCCGAGGTACTCCGAGGTACTCAATCATGTCCGGCTCACTGTTCGGCGACGACGCTTTCGCCCCGAAGGAACGCGACACCGCGGACGCGCCGCTCGCCGAGCGGCTCCGCCCCAAATCCATCGATGACGTGATCGGCCTCGAGGAGATCCTCGGCAAAGGCCGATTCCTGCGCAACGCCATCGAGACCGACCGCATCCCGTCGATGATCTTCTGGGGCCCGCCCGGCTCCGGCAAGACCACCGTCGCGCGGATCATCGCCAAGACCACACGCGCGCGCTTCGTTCCCTTCTCCGCGACATCGAGCTCGATCAAGGACATTCGCGCGCTGATGGAAGAGGCGCGGAAGGCGCGGCAGACGCGCGGATCGAAAACGATCGTCTTCATCGACGAGATCCATCGCTTCAACAAAGCGCAACAGGACGCGTTCCTCCCCTATGTCGAATCGGGCGACATCGTCCTGATCGGCGCGACGACCGAGAACCCGTCGTTCGAGGTGAACTCGGCGCTGCTGTCGCGATCGAAAGTGGTCGTGATTCCGGCGCTCGAACGCGAACAGGTGATGACCATCCTGCATCGTGCCATCGAACATCCGAGCGTGCGCGAGTTCGGCATCGACGTCGATGAACCCGCGCTCGACTTCATCGCCGCGACCTCCGGCGGCGACGCGCGCCAGGCGCTCACGAGCCTGCAACTCATCGTCGAGACCGCGTCGCGCGAAGACAGTCCGATCGGCCCCGACAAAGCAACGGAGATCCTGCAGCGCCGCTCGCTGATGTATGACAAGACCGGCGAGCAGCACTACAACATCATCTCCGCGCTGCACAAATCGCTGCGCAACGGCGACGCGGATGCCGCCGTTTACTGGCTCGTGCGCATGCTGGAAGGTGGCGAAGATCCGATGTACCTCGCGCGCCGTCTCGTGCGCGCCGCGTCGGAAGACATCGGCAACGCCGATCCGCAGGCGCTCGTCTTCGCCATCGCGGTCCAGCAGACCGTGCACTTCCTGGGCATGCCCGAAGCGGGCGTCGCGCTCGCGCAACTCGTCACCTATCTCTCCGCCGCGCCGAAATCGAACGCGGCGTACATCGGCTACGGTGAAGCGGTGCGCGAAGTGAGGCAGGGCGACAATCCGCCCGTGCCACTGCACATCCGCAATGCGCCCACTGGCCTGATGAAGGACCTCGGTTACGGCCGCGGCTATCAATACGCGCACGACTTTGAAGAGCAAACGGCGGCGATGGAGTGTCTGCCCGACGCGCTGGCCGGACGGCGGTTTTATGAGCCGAAGGAGGTTGGGGTCGAACGCGAGATTGGCGAGCGGCTCGAGAAGATGCGCGCCGCGCGCAAGAAGTAGTGCCCCTCATCCGCCTTCGGCACCTTCTCCCCTTGCGAAGGGGAGAAGGCTACATGGCTGCACGCAGCGCGAGATTGGGTCGCCTTCTCCCCTCCGCGAGGGGAGAAGGTGCCGAAGGCGGATGAGGGGTCCGCTTACTCCGCGTACGCGTTCGCGCTCACTCTGCGCTCGATCGCCTTCGGCTTCCGATCCTCACCGAGGTTCACATAAACGACCTGAGCCTCCGTGACGGTCACGCGTTGCGAGGGATCACCGGCGCGGATGGCCTCGACCACGACTTTCGTCGTGATCGAGGTCGTTCCGATGCGCAGCGTTTCGGTCCAGAAGCTCACCAGGTCGCCGACGAACACCGGCTCGTGAAACACGACCTTGTCCATCGACACGGTGACCATGAACTGCAGACCCTGCCGGCGCGCTTCGATCGCGCCGGCCTGGTCGATATACGAAAGGATCACGCCGCCGAAGATGGTGCCGTGACCGTTTGTGTCGCGAGGCATCATGAGCACGCGGATCGCGGGCTCATCCCACTTCGCTGGAACCGAACCTTCCACTACACGCCTGCCGGCGCGCTGGTCGGCCGCGTGATGTCGTCGTTCAACTCGATGTCCGCGGTCTTGCGCAGCTTCTGCAGCAGTGATGCGCGGACGCTGCGGGCCTGCTGGCCGCGAAGCGTGTCGAGTGCCGACGCGCGGTTCTGTGCGAGCTCCTGCGGCGTGACTTTCTTCTGTTCGATGACCTGGAACGCGACCGCGCCGCTGCCGACCGGAACCGGTCCCTTGAGCTGGCCGACCGACGCATCCATGGCGGCTGCGACGAGCGCCGAGGTGTCGCCCGGAAGCCCCGCGACCGAGCTGCCGTCACGCTTGATCGTCACTTCCTGCGCCGGCTGACCGGTAGCAGCCGAGAGCTCGTCGACCGACTTCTTGCCGGCCATTGCCGTCTGGAGTGCGGTCCGCGCGGCGTCACGACCCTTCTGCTGCTTGAGGTCCGCTTCGACCTGCTCGCGGATCTCGGCGAGGGCCGTGGTGCCGGCCGGACGGACGCCTTCGACGTACGCGATGGCCATACCGCGCGGCGTGCCGACGATGTCTCCGACGTCGCCCTGCTTCGCGGAGAAGACCCATTCGTTGAGCGCGGGGTGATTGCCGAGGCCGCCGATGGCGCCGTTGCGCTCGAACCAGCCGCTGTCGTTCGACGTCACCTTGTCATTCGCGAGATTCATGAACGTCTGGACGTTGTCCGGCTTCTTGTTCCGCAGCACCGTCTGCAGACGGGTGATCTCGGCGCGCGCGATCTCTTTCGCCCTGTCCTGCGCCACGACCGACACGAGCTCGGTCCTCACTTCCTCGAACGGCAGGAAGGTCTCCGCGCGCCGGTCCGTCACTTTGACGATGTGATAGCCGTACTCCGCGGTCTTGATCGGATCGCTGATCGTGTTCAGCGGAAGCGAGAAGATCGCCTTCTCGAAGGGCTCCACGGTCTGGCCCATGTTGACCCAGCCCATGTCGCCGCCGGTGCCGGCGGACGACGGATCTTCCGAGTGCGCCATCGCGAGCTTGCCGAAATCTTCTCCATTGCGCAGTTGCGCCACGATCGTCTGCGCCTTCGCCTTCGCCGCCGCATCGACTGCCGGAGGCGAATTCGGCTCCACCTTCACGAGGATGTGCAGCACCTTCGCGGCGGCGGGCTTGCGGTAACGCGGCTTGTTCACTTCATACGCCGTCTGCAACTCCGCCGGAGTCGGATTGATCTGCGTACGAATCTTCGCGAAGTCGGCGAGCAGGTAACGCACCTTGCGCTGTTCGCGGTGCGCGTACTTCGACGCGTTCGCCTTGTAGTACGCCTCCACCTCGGCGGGCGTGACCGTCATGCTCGCGGCCTGCAGCGCGGCCGGCATGAGCACGTATTTGATCTTCGCGTTCTCGTTCGTGCGGCGGTATTCCTCTTCCGCCGCCTTCGGCGAGATGACGAGCGAGCTCTGGAGCGCGCTCTCGATCTTCGAGAGCGTGATGTCGCGCGCGAGATCCTCTTCGAACGCGGCCGGGTTCGGGTAGCCGAGGCGGCCGACGACGTAGTTGCGGTAGAGCTCCATGCCGACGAACTTACCCTCGGGGCTGAATGTCGGGATGCTCATCAGCTTCTTGCGCACTTCTTCCGGAGTCGCTTCGAGATTGAGGCGACGCGCTTCCTGTGTGAGCAGACGCTGATCGACGAGCGAATCGAGCACCTGCTTCGGAAGACCCATCTGCTGCGCCATGTCCGGCGTGAACTGCTGGCCGTACATCTGGCGGTACATGTCCTCGAGGTTGCGCAGCGCGCGCTGGTAATCGGTGAACGTGATGGTCTCGCCGTTCACGCGTGCGGCGAAGTTGCGGCTCTCATCCGCGGTCCCGCCGATGTTGCCACCGCCGAGACCCATGTCGATGAAGACGAATCCGAAGATGAACGCCGCGACGACGGCGATGAGGATCCACTTCAAGTGATGAAAGCTGTCGCGCATTACTTTGAGCATGGAGAACTACCTTTCGGGCGAAGGGATGAAACTGGTCGCTGTTGCAGAAAAAGCGGCGCAGTGTACCTATTCCCGTGACGCGCGCCAACCAGCCGCCGCCTTCGTGCTATAAATCGACGCGCCGTCCATGGCCAAAAACAGGAAGCAAACCGGCGCCGACATCGACTGGTACCTGATCTCGATCGAACGCCTCAAGCAGATCGGACTGGTCGTCGTCCTGCTCCTCCTCGGCGGAGCGGGCTGGTGGTTCTGGCACAACCAGCAGGGAAATCCGCGCAGCAACGCCGAGTCCGCCATCGCGGATGCACGGCAGGCGTTGAACTCCGTGGCCGCATCACCCGACTTCAACACCCATCGCACGGAGTTCAACAGCGCCCAACGCAAGCTCGACGAAGCCACCAAGCATCTCCGCGCCACGCGTTACGCGGAAGCGCGCGACGCGGCGGTGGAATCGCTGACGATCAGCCGTGCGGCGCTCAACACGGGCGAGTCGAGCAGCGACGCACAGTTCCTCACCGTTGAAGGCAACGTCCAGTTCCAGAAAGGCTCATCGGGCGACTGGAAGGACGCGGAGCCGCGGCTGCCTCTCATGAATGGCGACTGGGTGCGGACCAGTGCGCGCGCGTCGGCCGAGCTGATCTTCTCGAACGGCTCACTGTACACGGTCGGTCCGAACGCGCTGCTCGAGATCTTTTCCACCGTCAACGCGCAGACCAGCGAGAAATCGACTGCAGTGCAGATGCGCGTCGGTTCCGTCGAGGTCGCCACGTCCGGCCAGGACACTTCGACGGTACGGACGCCGGGAACGCAGATCATCGTGGAGTCGGAGTCGACTACGCAGGTCGGAGTCGACAGCGCACAACATACGGCTGTCGTGGCGATGCGCGGTGCGGCCTCGGTCGCGCCGGCAGCCGGCGGCACCGCGGTGCGCATCGCGGCCGGCGAGAAGATCAGCGGCACGCCCGCCGGTGCACTGTCACCGGTGAAGAAGCTCGTGATGGCGCCGGCGCTGCTGTCGCCCGGCGACAATCAGGTCTTCCAACTCACGCAGAACCTCACCGTCGATCTGATCTGGGACGAGCGCGAAGGCGCGACCGGCTACATGCTGCAGGTCTCGCGCTCGCGTTTGTTCTCGACACAGGAGATCAACACGCGGCGCACGAAGACCAGCGCCATTGCGCGCGCAACGAAAGAAGGCGCGTTTTACTGGCGGGTCGCGGCGATCGGTCCCGACGGGGACATCGGACCGTATTCGGCGTTCCGGCGTTTCCGCGTTGGCGGCGGCGGTACGAAGCCGAGCTCCGATCGCACTCCGCCGAAACTGACCATGAAGACAGCGTTCCACGTCGGCGGCCAGTACTACACGATCGCCGGGACGACGGAGGCTGGTGCGACGGTCTTCATCAACGATCAGGAAGTCGACGTCGAAGCGACGGGCGCGTTCCAGAAGCTGATCGCGCTCGACAAGATCGGACCGAACGTGATCATCATCAAAGCGATCGACGCCGCCGGCAATCAATCGGTCGAAACGCAAACGGTGAACGTGGAAGAGTAGACCCCGCCATCCAACTGGACTTCATTTTGCACCCCGGGCCCGCGGCCCCTGTTCAAACCCACGTCGAAACTCAAGCAAGGAAACGACAAATCGAATGGCTGTGAAATCGCTTCTCTCGATGTTCTCGAACGATCTGGCGATCGATCTCGGGACAGCGAACACGCTCGTTTACGCAAAAAACAAAGGCATCGTCGTCCGCGAGCCTTCCATCGTCGCGGTCAACAAGATCAACAACAACGTCGAAGCGGTCGGCAAAGAGGCGAAGGAGATGCTGGGCCGCACGCCCGGCAACATCGTCGCCATCCGGCCGATGAAGGACGGCGTCATCGCCGACTTCGAAGTCACCGAAAAGATGATCAAGTACTTCATCGAGAAGGCGCACGGGCGCCGCTTCCTGGTGAAGCCGCGCATCGTCATCTCGGTTCCGTCGGAGATCACGCAGGTCGAGAAACGCGCGGTCAAAGACTCCGCGCTGCGCGCCGGTGCCACCGAGGTCTACCTGATCGAGCAGGCCATGGCGGCGGCGATCGGGGCCGGGCTGCCGATCACCGATCCGACCGGCAACATGATCGTCGATATCGGCGGCGGCACCACGGACGTCGCGGTGATCTCGCTGGCCGGCATCGTCTACTCGCGCTCCGTACGCGTGGCCGGCAACGAGATGGACGACGCGATCATTCAATACATCAAGCGCAAGTACAACCTCCTCATCGGTGAGCGCACCGCGGAGCAGATCAAGATGGAGATCGGCTCGGCGTTCCCGCTCGACGAGGAGATGACGATGGAGATCAAGGGCCGCGACCTGGTCGAAGGCGTGCCCAAGACGCTGGTCGTCAGCGACGAAGAGATCCGTGAGGCGCTCTCCGAGACCGTGGCCACGATCGTCGAAGCGGTACGCGTTGCGCTCGAGCGCACCCCGCCCGAGCTCTCCGCCGACATCATGGACAAAGGCATCATCATCGCCGGCGGAGGCTCGATGCTGAAAAACCTCGACCGCCGTCTGCGCGAGGAGACCGGGCTGCCGGTGACGCTGGCGGAGGATCCGCTGGCGTGCGTTGCGCTCGGGACCGGGCAGATGCTCACGGACTTCAATTTGCTGCGCAAGATCTCGATCGAGTAGGCACGCTCGTAAACCTCACAGACGACACACAACTGGCGCGGATAACGGCCCCCGCAGGTGGCCCGGAATCTGCTGAAGCGGCACCCCGAAGATGGCAGTCCCGACCGACGTAATCCCTCGCCGACCGACGCTTTTGTTCATCGTCGTCCTCGCGATGCTGTTCATCCTGATGAGCGTCAGCTCGCAGACGCGCGTCGGCGACACGCGCACGATGTTCGAGCGCGCGGTGATGACGATCTTCTCGCCCGTCCCGAAGTTCGTGAACTGGGTCGGCACCGCCGCGCAGGACATTCATCACGGCTATCTCGACATGCGCCGCGCCGTGAATGAAAACGTGGAGCTGCGCCGGAAGGTGGCCGCGCTCACGACCGAGAACCTCAAGCTCCGCCAGTCCGAAGGAGATCAGAAGCGGCTGCGCGCGCTGCTGGCGTACGCGGAGAAGTTCGACCTGCAGACCTCGATGGCGCAGACGATCATGCTCGACACCGCGGGCCGCTTCAAATCGATCATCATCGATCAGGGCGCCGGCGACGGTGTGATGGTCAACGACGTCGTCGCGAACGCGAACGGCCTGGTCGGCCGGGTCGTGCTGACGACGAACGATCTCGCCAAGGTGCAGCTCGTCACCGACAACAACTGCTCGGTCGGATCGCTCATCGAGCGCACGCGCCGGCAGGGTGTCGTCCGTGGAAACGGCAGCAACGCGGTGCAGTTGTTCGACATCCCCGCGCTCGCCGACGTGCAGGCGGGGGACCGCATCCTCACGGCCGGCATCGACGGCGTCTATCCGCGCGGCATCACCATCGGCACCGTCGTGCGCGCCGAGCCCGGACAGTCGCTCTTCAAGAACGTGGCCGTGAAGCCGGCGGTGGATTTCGGCTCGGTCGAGGAAGTGATCGTCATCCACACACGAAAAATCCCGCCGGGAGTGGTGAGGTACGCACCTTGAGGTGGTTACGTTTCGCGATCGGCCTGCTGATCGCCCTGACCCTGCACTCGCTGCTCGACAGTTTCTATCCGAACGCGCTCGCGTTCTTCAATCCGTACATCATCCTGGTCGCCTACTACTCGATGGGCGGCAACATCCTCGGCGCCATCGTCGCGGGCGTGCTCGCCGGCTTCGTGCAGGACGCGTTCTCGAACGCGATGTTCGGGCTGCACGCGTTCTCGCTGACGGTGTGCGCGTATGTCATCGCGTACATCAACTCCCGTCTCGCGCTCCGCGGGACGCTCGCCTTCGGCGCCTGCCTGGGCGGCGCCGTCATCGTCAACGAGCTCGTCATCTACATCCTCGTCAGCCTGCTCGTGAAGCAACGCATCGAGATGTTCGAGCAGGCGCTCCTCGTCAAAACCATCTTCACCCTCCTCTTCGGCATGCTCGTCTATCAGTTGTTGACACTGTTTTTGCGTGAAGAACCCATCGAGGCCACGCGCAGACCCGCGGCGTGGTAACAGACCATGCGCGTATATCGAGACGACCAGAAGTTCCTGCAGTTCCGCATCAACGCCGTTCTCTGGGGCATCGTGGCGGTCTTCGTGTTCCTGGCCGGATCGTTCTGGTTCGTCCAGGGAGTGCACGCCGACAAGTACCGCGGCCTGTCCGACGCGAACGCGCTGCGTGAGATCGAGATCCCGGCCAAGCGCGGCCTGATCATGGACCGCAACGGCAAGATCCTCGCGGACAACCAGCCCGCGTACACGTTGCAGGTCGACCGCGTGGTGATGAAGCCGCTGCTCAAGGCGGACAAGCAGCGCCGCGCCAAGCTCGAGGCGTTCCTCTCGAACGTGCTCGAGCTCCCACCGCAGGAAGTCACCGCGCGCTGGGATAAGGAATCGGCAAAGCATTCGTCGGCGCAGCCGTTCCTGATCGCGGAAGACCTGACCATGGCGCAGGTCGCGAAGATCCAGGCGCAGTCGGTCGCGTTCCCCGAAGTGAACGTCGTTCCGGTGCAACGCCGCAACTACGCGTACGGCACGATGGCGGCGCACGTCCTCGGCTTCATCGGCGAGGTCACGGAAAAAGATCTGGCCAACAAGGAAAACGCGGCGTTCGAGCAGGGCGATCTGATCGGAAAGCGCGGCGTGGAACTGATGTACGACCAGTACCTGCGCGGCAAGGACGGCGCCGAGTTCTGGGAGTACGACGCCGACGGCCGCCGCCTCAGCGAATACGTTCCGGCGCGGCAGCAGCCGATTCCCGGCGACAACATCTATCTCACGCTCGACTTCGAGCTGCAGCGGCGCGCCGAGCAGTACTTCATCGAGAACGAAATGGTCGGCGCCGCGGTCGCCCTCGATCCACGCAACGGCGAAGTGCTGGCCATGGTCTCCTCCCCCGCCTTCAACCCGAACGTTTACTCGAAGCGCTTCACACCCGACGTGTGGAAGACGATCACGAGCAATCCGTTCAAGATCGAGCTGAACCGCAGCATTCAGGGACTCTACTCACCCGGATCGGTCTTCAAGATCGTCATGGCCATGGCCGGCCTTTCGGAGGGTGAGGTCGGACCGGACACGCAGTTCCACTGCAGTGGCGGCGGCGTTTTCTTCGGCCGCCGGTTCCGCTGCTGGAAAAAAGAAGGGCACGGCTCGGTCGACGTCGAGCGCGCCCTGAAAGTGTCGTGCGACATCTACTTCTACAGCGTCGGCGGAAAACTCGGCGTCGACAAGATCAAGCAGTATGCGAACAAGCTCACGTTCGGCGAGATCTCGCACATCGATCTCGACGGCGAGCGCGCCGGCCTGGTGCCATCGACGCAGTGGCGCGCGGAGCATCCGGTACGCGGCGACAAGAAGTGGTATCCGGCCGAGACGATCTCGGTGGCAATCGGACAAGGGCCGCTGATCGTGACGCCGCTGCAGGTCGCGAACATGACCGCGGCCGTCGCAAACGGCGGCAAGGTCTTCCAGCCGCACGTCGTACGCTACGTCGATCGCGTGCAGAAAGACGGCGCGTACCAGCGCTTCCGCGTGCCGAGCCGCGTCATTCATGAAGTCAAACTCGCGCCGAACGCGCTGCACGCGGTACGCAACGGACTGTGGCAAGTGGTGAACGAGCAAGGCGGGACCGGCTCGAACGCGCGCGTCGAAGGGCTCGACGTTTCCGGCAAGACGGGCAGCGTGCAGGTCATCGCGTACTCCGGCTGGATCAAGGCCTCGTCGCTGCCGTTCAAGTTCCGCGATCACGCGTGGTTCGCATCGTTCGCGCCGCGTGACAATCCGCAGATGGTGGTGGTCGTGTTCGTCGAGCACGGTGGCGCCGGCGGTGCCGACGCCGCGCCGCTCGCGAAGCTGATGTTCGAATCGCGCTTCCGCGAGAAGGTTACCGGCGCGCACCTCGACCTGAGCAATCCCGAGACTCTCGAGCAGATCAAGGAAGGGGAAATGCCCCTGCCGTCGACACGATGATTTTCCGCGACCGCACCGCACCGAGCATCGACCTCAACTTCCTCGGCACCGCCGTCGTGCTGGCGATCATCGGCTGCGTCCTCGTCTACAGCGCCACGTTCTTCAACGAGCCCAACCTCGGCACGTTCAAGCGGCAACTGTTGTGGGTGGTGATCGGCATCGTGCTGGCCATCGTGATCATGATGGTCGACTACCACGTCCTCTTCGACATCGCACCGATCCTCTATGGCATCGGCATCGTGCTGCTGATCTACCTGCTGATCTGGGGACGTCTCACGGCGAACGTCAATTCGTGGATTCACATCGCCGGCTTTCAGTTCCAGCCGTCGGAGTTCATGAAAGTCTTCACGGCGCTGATGCTGGCGCGTTACTTCGACTCGAACGATCGCGCCTATCTCGACTTCCGCTCGTTCATGATCGCCATGGGCATCATCGGTCTGCCGGTGGGCCTGATCATCGTGCAGCCCGATTTCGGCACGGCGGCGTCGTTCTTCCCGCTCGTCGCGGTGGCGATGTTCTTCGGCGGCATCCGCCCGCGCGTCTGGGTCGCGATGATCCTCGCCGTCGTGATCTCATTGCCGCTGGCGTGGGCGTTCTTCCTGAAGCCATATCAGAAAGAGCGCGTGGTCATCTTCCTCAATCCCGAGCGCGATCCGCGCGGCGACGGATATCAGATGATCCAGGCCAAGATCGCCATCGGCTCGGGCGGCATTCACGGAAAAGGATTCACGCGCGGCACCCAGGGCAAGCTCGGATTCGTCCCCGAGCATCACACCGACTTCATCTTCGCCGTTCTGGGCGAGGAGTGGGGCTTCGTCGGCGTCATCGTCGTGCTCGGGCTCTACCTCTACTTCGTGTTCCAGGCGCTCACGTTCGCGAAGCACGCGCGCGATCGCGGCGGCACATTCCTCGTGATCTGCCTGACGATGTTTTTCGTCTTCCACATCCTGATCAACGTGTCGATGCAGATCGGCATCCTGCCGACCACCGGCATCCCGCTGCCGATGCTTTCGTATGGCGGGTCGTCGACCATGATGTTTTTCATGGCGGTGGGATTGATCGCGAACGTGGATCTGCGGCGCTTCGTGAACGCGTAAGACTCGCGACGCCGCCGGTCGTACCTCGTTACCCGCGCCACTTGTCGATATCGCGGCGTTCCTTCTTGGTGGGGCGTCCCGCTCCGCGTTCGCGGATGTGTACCGTTTCGATTTTCGGCTTCGCGGGCGTCTCGTCGACGTACATCGTGCGGGCGATTTCCTTCGACACATTCGCCATGGGAACCGCTTGCACGACGACGCGGCGATAGTCGAGACCCGCGAACAGCTCGACGAGATCTCCCGGCTTCACGGACGCGGCTGGCTTCACGCGCTGACCGTTGATTTTCACGTGGCCGCCCTTGCACGCTTCCGTCGCATCCGCGCGGTGCTTGAAGAGACAGACCAGCTTGAGCCATGTGTCGATGCGTTGGCGGTCGTTCGGCTGCATGGCGGGTCCCATCGTGCAACTATCGTATAATCAGCGCCTTCGGAGGATATCGATGATCAAGGCGGATATCGTCAACAAAGTCGCGGAAGCCTCGGAAATTTCGCGCGTCAAAGCGGCGCAGGCCGTCGACACCGTCATCGAAGGCCTACGCAACGCGCTCGCGCGCGGGCAGCGCATCGAGCTCCGCGGCTTCGGCGTGTTCCAGGTCAAGCAGCGCAAGAAGGGCATCGGCCGCAACCCGAAAACCGGCGTGGAAGTGAAGATCCCGCCGGGCAATACGATCCGCTTCAAACCGGGAAAGGAACTGAGGAATTTGTTGTAGGCTGCGCGCCGTGCCAGAGCAGACCGTCCTCGTCCTCGATTTCGGTTCCCAATACACACAATTGATCGCCCGGCGGGTTCGCGAAAACCGGGTCTACTCCGTCGTCCATCCGTTCAATTTTCCGGTCGAGAAAATCCGCGAGCTCGCACCGCGCGCCATCATCCTCTCCGGCGGTCCTGAATCGGTCTACTCGGAAGTCGCGCCGTACTGTTCGCGCGAGATCTTCGACCTCGGCATCCCCATCCTCGCCATCTGCTACGGCATGCAGCTCACCGCGTTTTTTCTCGATGGCAAAGTCGAGGCAGCGACCGAGCGCGAGTACGGCCGCGCTGAGATCGACGTCACCGCGGAATCGCTGCTCTTCGCAGGCACGCCCCCGCATCAACATGTCTGGGCCAGCCACGGCGACCGCATCGTCAGCGCGCCGCCGGGATTTCGCGTCACCGCGTCTTCACCGAACGCGCCCGTCGCCGCGTTCGAAGACAGCGAGCGGCGTTGCTACGGCATTCTGTTTCATCCCGAGGTGACGCATAGCGAGGCGGGGTCGCGGATCATCCGGAACTTCCTGTTCGATATTGCCGGCTGCGAAGCGACCTGGGACCTCGGCGATTACCGCAGGCGCAAAGTCGAAGAGATCCAGCAGCAGGTCGGCGACCGGAGAGTCATCGCCGCGGTGAGCGGCGGCGTCGATTCGACGGTCGCGGCTTTGCTCGTCGCGGAAGCGATCGGCGATCAGCTCACCGCGATCTTCGTCGATAACGGCGTGCTCCGAAAAAACGAAGCCATTCAGGTCGGCTCGCGGCTCAGCGATCGACTCGGTCTCCACTTCGTGCAAGTCGATGCGCGGCAACGCTTCTATCAGAAGCTGGCGGCGGTCGAAGATCCGGAAGTGAAGCGGAAGCGCATCGGCAACGAGTTCATCGCCGTCTTCGAAGAAGAAGCGAATCGCATCCCGAACGTCGACTTCCTCGTGCAGGGGACGCTCTATCCCGATGTCATCGAGTCCGTCTCGATCAAAGGACCATCCGCGGTGATCAAGACGCATCACAACGTCGGCGGCCTGCCGGAGAAGATGGGACTCAAGCTCATCGAGCCCGTTCGCGAGCTATTCAAGGATGAAGTGCGGCTCCTTGGCATCGAGCTCGGGCTCGAAGAGGAGTTCGTGTGGCGCCATCCTTTCCCCGGACCAGGACTGGCCGTGCGCATCCTCGGCGAAGTGAACGCGGAACGCGTCGAAGTGCTGCAGAACGCCGACGAGATCGTGATCGAGGAGATCCGCAACGCGGGCCTCTATCGTGAGATCGCGCAGGCGTTCGCGGTGCTGCTGCCGGTGCGCAGCGTCGGTGTGATGGGTGACGAGCGCACGTACGAAAATGTCTGCGCGATCCGCGCGGTGGCGACGACCGATTTCATGACCGCGGACTGGTATCGGATGCCGCATGACGTGCTCGATCGGATGGCGCGGCGCATCGTCAACGAAGTGCGCGGGATCAATCGCGTGGTCTACGACGTCTCTTCGAAACCACCGAGCACGATCGAGTGGGAGTGACGCTCCATTCGCGCCATTTTTCAGATGCGCGGCGGCCCGCCGATGAGTATGATGTGCCTTATCCGCGTCTGAACCACTAACAACGAACGCAGTGCTCTCGTTCGCGTCGAGAGCAAAACGCATCGGCGAATGCCGTTGCGCGCGTGAACTTTTGGAGGAGGCACACATGGCTTTCAAACGGTCCCCTATGCTCAAAATCGCTCTCGCCTTGCTGATCCTCGCGCTCCCGGTCGCGTCCTTCGCCAAGGACAACGTCGGCAAACCGTCCGGCGGCGGCTCGGTGATCGAGTGGACGCTCGACGTCAGCGGCCATGAAGCCGTCGAGTTGACCGTCCTCGCCCCGGACGGCGAGATCTATACCCGCACGTTCAAGGCCGGCAAGAACCCGTCTCTACGCCTCAACGATCTCGGCGCCAACGTCGCCGACGGCCAGTACAACTATCGCCTGCAGGTCGTTCCGCGCGTTTCCGACGAGCTGCGCGGCAAGCTGAAGGCACTGCGCGCGGCCGGCGATGACGCCGGTGCGAAAAAACTAAGCCGCGAATCGGGCATCTCCGCGCCGGAGCAGTCGGGGACTTTCACGGTCCTCAACGGTTACGTGGTCAAGCCGGGAGAGTTGAACGAGGGCAGCACCTCCGCTCGCGGAGTCGGCAGCGAGGCGTCGGCCAAGGCACCGGTTCGCCGCGACATCGCCGTGGAAGCCCAAGTCATCCCGGATGATCTGATCGTGCAGGGCAGCACCTGCACCGGCTTCGACTGCGTCAGCACTGAGAGCTTCGGTGTCGACACTCTTCGTCTGAAAGAGAACAACCTCCGCATCAACTTCATGGACACCTCGACGTCAGCAGGCTTTGCGTCCAATGACTGGCGCCTGATCGCGAACGAGCAGCCCAGTGGCGGCGCGAACATGTTCGCCATCGAAGACTCGACCGCGGCCCGCAACCTGGTGCTCATCGAGGCAGGCGCTCCGGCAAACTCGGTCTACGTCGACAGCACCGGCCGCATCGGCTTCCGCCAGAACGCACCGGGCCTCGATCTGCACATGACCACCAATGACACACCGGCCGTCCGCTTCGAGCAGACCTCGGCCGGCGGCTTCACGGCGCAGACGTGGGACATCGGCGCGAATGAAGCGAACTTCTTCGTCCGCGACCTCACGGGCGGCTCCAGGCTGTCCTTCCGCATCCGTCCCGGCGCTCCGACCAGCTCGATCGACATCGCCGCTTCCGGGAATGTCGGTATGGGTACGGCAAGCCCGGCTGAAAACCTCCACGTCGTCTCCAGCGACGATGCGAACAACGGCGTGGAGATGGAGAACACGAACTCCACCGGTCTTAATGCGAACGCGTTCTTCCGCGCACAGGCGGATGCCGCATCGGTGAGCTTCCAGGCGCACGGCTCGGCGCGTACGCTCTCGCGCTTCGGCCAGACGCTGGGCGGCAAGAACGAAATGCTCGCCACCTCGGGTGCCCTGATCCTGGGTACGCTCGGAACTTCCGACCTCATTCTCGGCACGAACTCGGCGGCTCGCATGACGATCAACGGCACCACCGGCGCGATCACCATCCCCGGCAGCTTCACGGTGACCGGCACGAAGAACTTCGCCGTGGTCGATCCGGCTGACGCGAAGACGGCTCTGTATTACACCGCGCTCGAAGGTCCCGAGGCCGGCACGTACTTCCGCGGCTCGGCGAAGACCGTGAATGGCGAAGTGGTCATCGAGCTGCCGGGTTACTTCTCGCGTCTCACGGAGAACGAGCGGATGACCGTCCAGCTCACCCCGGTCGGCGCACCGGGACAGCTCTATGTCGCGACCAAGTCGCCCGAGAAGCTCGTCATCAAGGTCGCCCAGGGTTCGACCGACCTCGAGTTCGATTACCTCGTGCAGGGTGTGCGCAAAGGCTACCTCGACTACGAAGTCGAGCGCGCCGGCGCCTTCCCCGTCAAGCAGTAAGCCCTTCGCCAGCACTCCCGATAAGGCCCGGCTCTGCCGGGCCTTATTTTTTCTGCAGCAGAACCTCCCACCCGCCCACGAACGGCCACAATCGCGTCTTCCGTTCGCGTCGCGACAGCATGCTCTCGACGCGACCAGGCACCTTCAGCACGAGCGCCGAGAGAGCACGCAGCGGATCCTCGCGTAACGTGTTCGCGACGATCGACGGCCGGGAGGAAATGACATCCACGGGCCAGCCGAACGTGTCGCGTATGCCATTCCAGAAACCCACACCCAGATCGTGGACGTGCGCGGGATAGCCCACGTCGAGGCGGCGAGACAGCTTCGCCAGCGGCAACACGTACGGCGTGCGCGCATAGAAAACGCCGCGTTGCACGATTGATTGATGGAGACGATGCAGGAGCGTGAACAGATCAGGCACGTGTTCGAGAATGGCGCTGGCGAGAACGAGATCGTACGCGTCCGTGATTTCGAGCTCCGGCGACTGGTATCGGATGGCGATCGAGTCGTGCGCCGCCGCGGAATGCGTCGCATAGTCGACGACGAGAATCTCGGCGGAATCGACAGATCTCCGATCGACGAGCAGGCGCGCGAGCTCCATGGCCAGCGATCCGTCTCCACCGCCGTAGTCGAGGATCCGCATCGCTCGCGGAAGCGGATGACGATGCAACATGCGCGCGAGATGCGAGGCAAAGCGCGCGGGACGAGAAAACGTCACGTCGCGACCGCGGCCTTCGTAAAAGCCGCTGTAGTACTCTTCCAGCACTTCGCCGCGCGGCATGTGCGAAGCAGAAGAGCCACGACATTGCATGCAGGCGAGCATGTACACATCGGGAGAGGTTTGCACGCGGATCACCTTCGGACGAGGTGACGTGCTGCGGCAGATCGGGCACGCATCGGTGCAGTCGAGCAGTTCCGATTGCAGGAGATGTCGGCCGGGCGCCGGCGCAAACTGCATTCGCCGGAGAGTATCAGGAAGACGCATTTGATGGAGATTCACGACGTCGCGCCGGGCCTGACACTCACCTCCAATGGATTCTGGCTGGCGCCGGACACCCCCGACATCTCCTATCCGGATGATGGAAACGAGTTCTGCCTGGCGGTCGAAGAACGGTCCTTCTGGTTCACGCACCGCAATCGCGCGATCGTCGCAGCCGTACGCAAATATCCGCCCGCCGGCGGTCCCATTTTCGACGTCGGTGCCGGCAACGGCTATGTTACGGCCGCGCTGCAGGCGGCAGGATTCCCCGCGCTCGCGATCGAACCGAATCGCACCGGCGCCCAAAACGCCGTGGCCCGAGGCGTCGAGCATGTCGTTTGCGGAGGATTACCTTCGGACGCGTTTCGGTACGGGACTGCCGGTGCAATCGGACTGTTCGACGTACTCGAGCACATCGAGCACGACGGCCATTTCTTGCGCATGCTTCGTCCGTACCTGAAGCCGCGCGGCCGTCTATACCTCACGACGCCCGCCTATCAATGGCTTTGGTCCGCAAATGACGAACACTCGGGCCATTACCGGCGCTATACGCTGGAGCGACTGACTGCTGTCGTGAACGACGCCGGCTACCGTGTCCACTACGCGACGTATATCTTCTGGTTTCTGCCGCCTGCTGTTTTTCTATTCCGAACGCTGGCGCGAAAATCCGGCAATGCACCACGAAAAGCATCCGCCCAACATGCCGCCGGAGGCAGCGCGATGCGTCGCCTTCTGGAACGACTGCTCACCTTCGAAGTGCAGAGAATCGAGCGAGGAGTGGGCCTGCCATTTGGCGGAAGCTGTCTGCTCGTGGCCAGCGCTCACGACTGAACCAGGCGCGCGCGCATGACGAAGTGGCTGTAAGGGAACGGCAGCATATCTGTGAGCAGGCGTGTTTCGACGAACGGAAATTGTGCCTGCGCGAGCGCTTTGTATTGATCAGGAGTCCGTACCGCCGCTCCGCGATCCAATGAAGTCAGGATCCATGCAATCCACGACTGGCCTTCGTGGAATACATTGTCGCTGCTGACGAATACTCCGTCCCGTTGCATGAGCCGGCGCGCACTGTGTAGAAGATGATGTGCATCCTCGTCATTCAAATGATGCAGGATCCCTTTCGCCACGATCAAATCGAATCGATCCGTACGGATTGCGGCTTCCGCGGATGCGTCGCCGACTCTCGCGCAGAAGAAGCGTCCTCGATTTCCATGATGTTCGCGCGCCGCATCGATGTAATGAGGATTGAGGTCGAAGCCGACGTAGTCGACACCCGTCGGCAGATACTCCAGCAGGGATCCGGTTCCACAACCGATGTCCAGGATGCGCATCGCGCTCGACGGCTGCAGAAACTCTTCTACGAATCGTTTTCGCACGGCTCGTGCACCGAGCATTGTCTGGAAACGCTCATAGACCGCGGGACGGTCCAGGACGCGATACAGGCCGGTAGAGCGGTGACTCAATCATTGCTCCCGCGGGACGCGGAGCGTCTGATGATGTACGTGGGCCGCTGCTCGCTACTTTCAATGATGCGGATCAGGTATTCGCCGAGCACTCCCACACTGAACAGCAAAAGACCGCCCATGAGTACAATCGCTGCGAAGAGCGATGTCCACCCCTGGACACTCACTCCATAAGACACTTTCTGATAAATGACCAAGGCCACGACAATGAGGCTGAGCACCGAAAACGCGAGGCCAGTGTATGCCGCGGCACGCAGTAACACGGAAGAATTACTGATGACGAGATTACTGAAGAGACGAATCAGCTTGCCGGCGGTGTAGCCACTGCGTCCGGAACGGCGGCCGGCGTGACGCACCGGAACGCCGACCACGTCTTTGCTGACATAGAACATCAGCGCCGGCAGAAATGGATGAGGCGTTCGAATCGACAACATCCCATCGACGACACTCCGGTTGATCAGACGATAGGACGTCAGCCGCAGACCTTTTGGCTTGCCGATCAAGACCCGGTCGAGCCACCCCTTGATGTGGCTGGCCATCCGTCTGAAAACGCCATGGCGGCTTTGCTCGAGCTGGCCGATCACAACGTCGTGGTCTGCGGCCGCCAGCAGCGCAGGGATATCCTCCGGATCGTGCTGAAGATCATCGTCCATCGTCACGATCACGTCCCCGCGCGCCTCTCTCAGTCCGCACAATGTTGCGGCTTGTTGTCCGAAGTTCCGCGTCAACTGAAACGCGCGGAAGCCGCTGCGATGCGCGGCCAGCTCGCAGAGCGCGGGCCACACATGCGGATCCGGGGAGCCGTCATCGACGAGGAGAACCTCGTACTCCCTGCCGATTTTCCGAAACACCGCTTCGATACCATCCGCCAGTGCCCCGAGATCCGGACTGTTGTAGACCGGTATCACCACCGAGACCAGATGTCTCATCGTTTCAGACATATACTCCGATCGAGGATGCCGAAGCGCGTCGCCCTTCTGCAGTCGAACTACATCCCCTGGAAGGGATACTTCGACATTATCCACGACGTCGACGAGTTCATCTTTCACGATGACGTTCAGTACACGAAACTCGACTGGCGCAATCGCAACCGGATCAAGACGCCAGGCGGTACCTCGTGGCTCACCATTCCGGTCGGACCTCGGGAGGATCTGAGGATCTGCGACGTGGAGCTTCCGCCGAGCGACTGGGCCCTTTCTCACTGGCGCCGGATCGAGGCTGCTTATGCACAGGCGCGTCATTTCGAACGGTACCGGTCTTTTTTCGAAGGTATCTATCGAGGTCCTTGGCAACGGCTCTCGGAGCTCAACCAGCACTTGATCATTGCCATCGCTCGCAACTTCCTCGGCATTCAGACGCAATTCCGCGATTCACGCGAGCTCGGGTTGCGATCGCAAGGGAAGACTCGGGTGCTGGATGCACTACGGGCCGTCGACGCAGACGTCTACGTGTCGGGTCCAGCAGCAGCCGCGTACCTCGATCCGACCGAATTCCAGTCGGCGCGCATCGAGCTGATCTGGAAAAGCTACGACGGTTACCCTGAATATCCGCAATTCCATCCGCCGTTCGATCACTTCGTCACGATTCTCGATCTGCTCTTCCACACCGGTCCCGACGCAGCCGATTACATCTGGGGCAGGAGACGAGCGACACCCTGACCGCGAGCGGCGCGTAGAGCCGTGCCGAGGGATTGCGTGACCAGGTCGACATCTTCATCGGACATGCCGGACCAGATCGGCAGCCTCAACAGGCGCTCGCTGACGTCGTCCGTGACGCGGAGAGAGCCCGAGGTGCGACCGTACTTTCGGCCGGCTGGAGAACTGTGGAGCGGCACGTAATGAAAGACCGCTCCGATTCCATGACGCTTCAGCTCCTCGATGACGTGCATGCGATCGGCGAACGATGGCAACAGGATGCTGTAAATGTGTGCATTCGCTCCCTGCGACAACTCACGCGGTCGAACGAGCACACCCTCTTCCTCGAGCGGGGCGAGGAGCTGGTGATATCGCGCCCAGACCGCTTCCCTCGCAGCGGTGATCTTCGCGGCATCTTCGAGTTGCGCGAGGAGAAACGCTGCGATCAACTCGCCTGGCAGATACGACGAGCCGATGTCGACCCACGTGTATTTGTCGACCTCTCCGCGAAAGAAGCGGCTTCGGTCCGTGCCTTTCTCGCGAACGATCTCGGCGCGCGCGACGAGCGAGGAATCGTTGATGAGAATCGCGCCGCCTTCGCCGGCCGTGATGTTCTTGGTCTGGTGAAAGCTGAGCGCGGCCAACGCGCCGAAGCTGCCGGCTGGCTTCGAATCGCGCACGGAAAGCAGCGCCTGCGCGGCGTCTTCGATCACCACTGCTCCGGCGTCGCGCGCGATCGCGTCGATCGCATCCATGTCGCACAGCGTGCCGGCGTAGTGGACGGGGACGATGGCGCGCGTGCGTGGCGTCACCGCGGCGGCGACCGCGCCAGGATCGATATTGAAGGTATGTGCATCGATGTCGACAAACACGGGGGTTGCGCCGCGAAGAACGAACGCATTCGCGGTCGACGGAAAGGTGAACGACGGCAGGATCACTTCGTCGCCCGGCTCGATGCCCGCCACGATCGCGGCGATCTCCAGCGCCGCAGTCCCCGATGGCGTCAGCAGCGCGCGATGACACCCAGTGGCCTGTTCCAGCCAGCGCTGGCAACGCCGCGTGAATGAACCATCACCCGCAAGCTGTCTCGATTCGACCGCTTCCCGCAGATACTCGATCTCTCTGCCGGTCAGATGGACGCGTGTGAAGGGGATGCTCCATCGCGTCATCGGATGGACTCCAGGCTCGTGGCGCCGCGGGAACTCATTCCGCGCAAGCATAGACGAGTGGCGTGCCGGCTTCGCCGCATCCGTGCTACATTCGCCGCGCTTGGATCCAGCGAGCGTCACCACAGAAAGCCCTGCCAGCGACAGCTCCCGGCCAGCGGCTCCTCGCCGGACCCTGCTAGCGTTCCTGTTGCTCCTCGCGATCGGATTGATTCCGTACTATTTCGCACTGCGGACGGTGCATCGTCGCCAGCCGCAGGAACTGCTCGCGCAGTCCGGCCGGGCTCACTATTCGATCCGGCACTGGGTCGAGCATGGCTACTGGAAGAGCGGGGGAATGCTCTTCCGCGCTGGCCCGGCCGATTCCGTGCAGATCTATCGATCCTCAACTGGTGGCGTTCTGCTCACTGGCTTCATCGTCGAGAAGATCTACTTCACGATTACCGGCCGGTATCACTGGCCGTTGCTCGCGCTACACAACCAGTTCATCTCGCTGCTCGCCGCGACTGCCGTCGCGTTACTTGCATTCCGCTTCGCCTTGCGCCTCGGCGCTTCGCGGCTGCACGCATTCGCGCTGGCGATTTTTCTCCAGACCGTCATCTTTACCTTTCCGGACAATCTGGCCACGTATTGGGAAATGCAGGGCCGCCTTTCGTGGCTGTTGTTCGCGGCGCTGTTCCTCCTGCTGGACGAGCGCAGAAGCGAGTCGCACACACGACTGCTTCCGATCGCGCAAGCGGTGCTGATGTTTTTTCTGATGTTCGTGGAGTACGTGGCCGGAGTTTTTTTCGTGGCCGCGTATTGCGCGGTTCAGGGTTTTCTCGCGTGGGACCGCGGGAGCGTGCGCCGGATCGCGCTCGTTGTGATCCTGCCCGCCCTGCTTGCCGTCGGCGTCTTCGCGGCGCAAAAAAAATGGATCGACGCCAGATATCCGGACGCCGTGCGACAGGGCTCGGGATTCATGACCCGTTCCGGTCTCGACGGCTCGGTCGAGTACTACGGCGATCATCGCCACATCGCGTATGGCCGCGACATCGCTCGCCTGAACTTCCCCGAAAAGACCCGTCCGTACATTCTGAATTGGCAGTGGCTATTCATCGGCGGGACGATCGCCGTCTTTTCGATGATCGTGGCGGCGGCGCGGGGCCATTTCCCCATCGCGGTGTTGGCGCCGCTGCTCAGCCTCGTCGGCGCTTACCTCTTGTACGGCGGCATGTTCAGCCAGTCGATGGTCATTCATCCGTATTACTACGACGTGATGCTTTTCGCACCGCTGGCGATGGCACTTTTCGTGCTGTTTCCGTCATGGATCGCGTCGAAGACGCCGCGGCCTGCGGTGACCGTCGTTCTGATGTTCTTTTTCGCCTTCTGGGTGTCGATGATCCAGGTCAGACGCTATGCGGTACGGTATCCACTGCCCGATCCGGTCGCGATCGCACCGGTTTCTTCCCGCTAGGCGCAGGGAGGAGTACCATGTCCGCACTCCCTCGAAACACCCCACCCCGCAATTGGTCGCGAGCGTGACGAGGGTTACCATGGACCGAACAAAACTGATGTGAAATATGCGGCTGCCACCGTCGTTAGGGGCATTGGTCCGAGATTGAACGCTAGAACGGGAGAATCCATGAAACGCCAACTCATTATCGTATTTGCGATCGGCCTCGCTGTCAGTCCTGCGGCCTTCGCCGACTGGACCACGACGACGCCCGGCCAGGTGACGACCACCGACAAAGTCGGGGTCGGCACGCACACCCCGGAAACGGGAGCCGGTCTCGGCGGCATCCAGGAAGCGCCAATCCACGTGGTCAGCTCGCAGAACAAGAACACGATCCTGCTGATCCAGAATCAGACGAACGCGGCCAACGTCGCTCCGGCGATCCGCACGCTCGCGGACGTGGCCTCGCAGAACTTCCAGAGCCACGCCAGCGGCCGTACGGTGTCGCGCTTCGGCCAGGTGCTCGGCGGCTGGAACGAGTTCCTGTCGGTCTCGGGCAGCGGCCTCATTCTCGGTACGCTCGGGGGCACGCCGTTGGTCCTCGGCACGGGCGCGACGGCTCGTATCACCATCCTCGGCGACGGCAAGATCGGCGTCGGCACCGCCGCACCGACCGTCGACTTCGAAGTCAACGGTACGTTCAAAGCGACCAGCACCATTGGCGCGGTCTATCAGGATCTCGCGGAGTGGGTTCCGGCCACGGTCGACATGAAGCCCGGTACCGTGGTCGTGCTGAACAGCGCGAAGAACAACGAGGTCATGCCTTCGGCGACCAGCTATGACACCGCCGTCGCGGGTGTCGTCTCGTTCAAGCCTGGTCTTCTGCTCGGCGAGGGCTCATCCGAGAAAGAGATGATCGCCACCACGGGCCGCGTGAAGGTCTATGTCACCGCCGCCAATGGTCCGATCCGCGTCGGCGACCTGCTCGCCACGAGCGACAAGCCCGGCGTGGCCATGAAGTCGCAGCCGATCGACATCGGCGGCGCGAAGATTCATCGCCCGGGCACGCTCATCGGCAAGGCGCTCGAGCCGCTGCCGGCCGGCGAGGGCGAAATCCTCGTCCTGCTGTCGCTGCAGTAAACCGTCACCACCGCCGCGGCGAAGAGGAAGCTCCTCTTCGCCGCCCGCGGGGCCGCCGTTACAATGCGCGGCCCGATGTCGATTCCAACGACGATTCTGATCCCGCCTTACGGCGGCTGGCTCATCGACCTTCTCGAGCCCGCCGCCTCCATCGCCCAGCTCACGCAACACGCATCGACGCTTCCGTCGGTCACGATTTCCGAGCGCGCGATGTGCGACCTGGAACTCCTCGCCACCGGCGCGTTCTCGCCGCTCGACCGCTTCATGAACAAGGCGGATTTCGAGCGCGTCGTCGAGGAGATGCGCCTCGCCGGCGGCACGCTCTTTCCGATCCCGGTGACGCTCACCGTTGATGCCGCGCCGGAACAAGGTGCCGACATCGCGCTGCGCGGGACCGACAACGCGCTCCTTGCGGTGATGACCGTCGAAGAGACCTTCGAGTGGGACCGCGAACGCGTCGCCGCGAAAGTCTTCGGCACCACCGATCGCCGCCATCCACTCGTCGCCGAGATGGAGAGCTGGGGACGCTTCAACATCAGCGGCCGGCTGCGCGTGCTCAAACTTCCGGCGCGCTATGACTTTTCCGAGCTCCGTCGCACGCCGGCGCAGGTGCGCGCGCTGATCGAGGACCGCGGCCGCGCGAACGTTGTCGCCTTTCAGACGCGCAATCCAATGCATCGCGCGCACGAGGAGCTGGTGCGCCGCGCCGCCGAAGCGATCGACGGCGTGCTGCTCATCCATCCGGTCGTGGGGATGACCAAGCCGGGCGACGTCGATCATTACACGCGCGTGCGCACGTACATCGCGCTCACAGAACATTACTTCGATCGCGAGCGCGTCGTGCTCTCGCTGCTGCCGCTGGCGATGCGCATGGCCGGTCCGCGCGAAGCGCTGTGGCACGCGCTGATCCGGCGCAACTACGGGGCGAATCACTTCATCGTCGGCCGCGATCACGCCAGTCCCGGCAACGATTCGACCGGCAAGCCGTTCTACGGACCCTACGACGCGCAGGAGCTGATGGCGAAACATGAGTCCGAGCTCGGCATGACCATGGTGCCGTTCCGCGAGCTCGTGTACGACGAAGCACACGATCGCTACGAAGAAATGTCGAAGTTGCCCGCCGCTGCAAAAGTGAAATCACTCTCCGGCACGCAAGTGCGCGACGAGTACCTCGGCAAAGGGCGCGCGCTGCCCGAATGGTTCACGCGTCCCGAAGTGGCCTCCATCCTCGGCGAAACGTATCAGGCCCGACACCGCCAGGGATTCTGCGTCTGGTTCACAGGTCTCAGCGGCGCGGGCAAATCGACCACCGCCAACATCCTTCTCAGTCTGCTGCTCGGGCACGGCCGGCAGGTGACCCTCCTCGACGGCGACGTCGTCCGCACGCACCTCTCCAAAGGCCTCGGTTTCTCGAAAGAAGACCGCGACACGAACATCCTGCGCATCGGCTTCGTCGCCGCGGAAATCGCACGTCACGGCGGCGCCGTCATCTGCGCTGCGATCAGTCCCTACACCGCAACGCGCAACGCCGTTCGCGCGATGGTGGGGGCCGACGCGTTCATGGAGGTGTTCGTCGATACACCGCTCGAGGTCTGCGCGGCGCGCGATGAAAAAGGGATGTACGCCAAAGCGATGCGCGGCGAGATTCGCGGCTTCACCGGAATCGACGATCCGTACGAACGTCCCGCGGCGCCGGAGCTGACGATCGACACCGTGAACGCGACCGCCGAGCAGAACGCGCGCGCGATCGTGGCGTTGCTGCGCGGGCACGGATTCATTCGCTGATCGCCTATCATCGCGCCGATGTTCATCACGGGCATGCAACGATCGGGGACGACGCTCCTCGAGAAGCTCCTTGATGCGCAGCCCTCGCTGACCATCCTCTCCCAACCCGCTCCGCTCCTTTTCGTCGAGGCGAAGCGCGACTTTCTCAGCACAGTCGGCAAAAACAACGCGCCGTATCCCCTCGGCCATCTTTTCGGAGAGCGCCGCTATGAAACGTCCGATTTCACGGCATTTCTGGCGAGCTATCGTCTCGATCGCGAGCGCGCGCGGACGCTCTTCGCGAACATGGAGACCTACTCCGGCCAATACACGCGCTTCACGCGGGACGAGACGGATGCCGCGCTGATCGACGCGCCTTTCATCCCCATGATGATCGCCCTCTGGCGCAACCTGGCGCGGCGCGAAGCACCGGTCGCCGGCGCAAAGGAAACAACGTGCGAGGAGTTTCTGCCCGCGTTCCTCGATGCCGGCGTGCGCTGCGCGCTGATCCTGCGCGACCCTCGGGACGTCCTGGCATCGCTGAACCACGGCCGCGGCGCAGAATTCGGCGGCGCGGTCAAGCCGACGCTGTTCAACCTCCGGCAGTGGCGCAAGAGCGTGGCATTCGCGCTCGCGCTCGAAGGGCGGCCAGGCTTTCACTGGCTGCGCTACGAAGATCTCACCGCCGATCCCGTCGGACAACTGGAACGATTAGGCGCTGCCGCCGAACCGAGGCTGCCGGAGACGTGGTCCGGCAACTCGTCGCACGGCGAACGCCACGGCGTGTCGCGGGAGTCGGTCGCCGCGTTCCGCGACGTTCTCCCTCGCTCCGTGATCCGGTTCGCCGAGGCTGCCTGTCATGCCGAGCTGCGCCTTCTCGGCTACGACGTGAGCATCGACGAAGACGAAGTACCGCAGATCCTCCGGTCGTTCGAGGAACCGTATGTCACACGCGATGACATGAGTGCGGACGCGATCGACGATGCAAACATCGCCCGCGAATTGAGAAGGCGCGAACTGCTCGGCGGCTGCAAGGACAGCGCGCCGTATTTCATTTTTCGGGAAGCGCACGAGCGCCTCCGTAGATGATGGCCCGATGATCGAACTGGCCCCACGCGCCGCCGCGATCCTTTTCGGTGTCGTCTCCGCGCACGAGCGGCCATGGTTGCTTCCCGCGAATGTTTGCGACATCGTGCCGCAAACGCTGCGCGCCGCGGGCCGGATGTTCGAGCTCGTCGACATTGATCCCGCGACACTGGAGCCTTCGCGCGAACAGATTATCGATCGTGCACGAGACTGCGCCGGCGTGGTCTTCGTGCGCACCTACGGCGCGATCTACGATGCAGAAGCGTTCTTCGCGTCCCTGAAACTGCTGCGCGACGATTTCGTGATCGTCGATGACCGCTGCCTCTGCCGGCCCGATGTGGACGGAGAGCTCGTGTCGCAGGATGCGACCGTGACGCTCTTCAGCACCGGCTACGCAAAGTATGTCGACCTCGGCGGCGGAGGATTTGCGCACGCCGCGACGGCTGGCAGAGTTACTCCCGAGGCGGCATGGCGCGAATACCGCGCGCAGGTGCTCGCCGAGCTTGCGCGCGTCGACGCCATCAAGGAACATTTGAACGCGATCTATCGAGCGATCATCCCGGAAGAAGTGCAACTCCCCGCGGAACTGTGCTCGTGGCGCTTCAACATCCGGGTCGCGCGTGCGGAAGAACTGCTCCGCGCGATCACCGACGCGGGCCTGTTCGCCAGCCGCCACTACGCGCCGCTCGAGGGCGGCTTCCCTCACGCCACACGGCTGCACGAGGAAATCGTGAATCTATTCAACGATCGCTACTTCAATGAAGAAAAGGCGACGCGAACGGCGGAAATCGTCCGGCACCACGTGATGCGCTGAAGAAAAAATGCGGGGACGCGGTCGGAAGAACCGCGCCCCCGCGAGGAGCAGTGATCCCGGGTCCCTCTCCCCAGGATCGCTCGGCGCACAGGAGGGGTGCGCCTGCCGGGCCAGCCCGGCGCACAAACAGCCTCAGTCGCTCAAGTTGCGAATCACCGTCGGAATATCGAGGTCATTGCCGAAATCACTCGACGCCATCGGCCCGAAACCACCGGAGCCGTCGGCGCGCGTGAAGCCTCTGCGAAAAAAGGGTGGATCGTAAATCTCGCCTTCCGCGCCGATCTGCGGCGCCGGATCCGCTTCATGCTGCGCCGCGATTTCCTTCGGCGCGAACGGCCGATGCGGCGGCTGAACAGGCGGTTGCTCGCGATTCCCACGTGATGGCGCTGACGAAATCGATTCACCGCGCGTGTTGAGCAGGCCTTTCGTCGCGGCATCGAAACCGGTGGCGATGACCGTGACCTTCACTTCGTCTTTCATCCTCGGATCGATGACCGTGCCGAAGATGATGTTCGCTTCCTCGTCCGCCGCTTCCTGGATGATCGAGGCCGCTTCGTGCACTTCGAAGAGCGTCATGTCGGGGCCGCCGGTGACGTTGATCAGCACGCCCTTTGCCCCTTCGATCGATGCTTCTTCGAGCAGCGGCGAGGAGATGGCGCGCTGCGCGGCTTCGACGGCGCGATGTTCGCCGGACGAAACGCCGGTGCCCATGAGCGCCATGCCCATGCCGTGCATGATCGTCTTCACGTCCGCGAAGTCGAGATTGATCTCGCCCGGCACCGTGATGAGATCGGAGATGCCCTGCACCGCCTGGCGCAGGATGTCGTCCGCGATCTTGAACGCATCATTCAGCGACGTACCGCGCTCGACGAAATTCAGCAGGCGCTCGTTCGGAATGGTGATGAGCGTGTCGACCGTGTCGCGCAGGGAGCGGATGCCCTGCTCGGCCTGCACGCGGCGGCGCTTCCCTTCGAACCCGAACGGCTTCGTCACCACTGCGACGGTGAGCGCGCCAAGCTCCGCGGCGAGCGAAGCGATGATCGGCGCGGCTCCCGTGCCGGTGCCGCCGCCCATGCCGGTGGTGATAAAAATCATGTCGGCGCCGCTGAGCGCCTCGAGGATTCGTTCGGTGTCTTCGAGCGCCGCGTTGCGGCCGATCTCGGGATTCGCGCCCGCCCCGAGACCCTTGGTGAGCTTGCCGCCGATCTGCAGCTTCGTCGGCGCGAGCGACGCGCGCATGGCCTGCAGGTCGGTGTTGGCGACGAGGAACTCGACACCCTTGATGCCTGCCTGGATCATCCGGTTGACGGCGTTCCCACCACCCCCACCAACCCCGATGACCTTGATCTTCGCGCCGAGGTGCTGCTCTTCGGTGAGCGTGACCGCGAGCGTTCCGTCGCTAGGCCGTTCGTCAAATATGATCATTTACCGTCTCCCGGAATGGTACCCATTTACGTGATGCGTTGAAAGAAAATTTTTGATCCTTACTTGCGCTACGTCCAGGCGAACCACGACTTGAACGAGTCCGCAACCTTCGCCAGCCCTTTGCGCGGACGCCGCGCGCGCACCTTCGTCTCGTTGCGCAGTCCCCACAGCAGCAGCCCCGCCGCCGCTGCCCACTCCGGACCGCTCACCGTATCCGCGAGGCCGCCGAAGCCGCGCGGCACGCCTTTGCGCGCGGACTGATCGAACACCTGCTCGACCATCTCCACCATGCCTTCCATCTCGGCGCCGCCGCCGACCAGCACGACGCCCGAGCGGATTTCCTTGTCGAGGCCGACCTTCTCGAGATCGCGGTACACGAGCTTCGCGATCTCGGCCGCGCGCGGCTCGAGGATTCCCGTCAGCTCCTGCCGCGACAGAATCTTCGGCGCGCGTCCGCCGACCGTCGGCACTTCGATCGGATCGTCGCTCGTGATCAGTGAACCGAGCGCGCATCCGTAGCGCTTCTTGATCCGTTCCGCGTCTTCCATCGGCGTGCGCAGCACGACCGAGATGTCGCTCGTGAAATGTCCCGCGCCGACCGGCAACACGTTGGTGTGCACGACGTTCCCTTCGAGGAACACGGCATAATCAGTGGTTCCGCCGCCGATGTCCATCAGCAGCACGCCCATCTCGCGCTCGTCCTGCGTCAGCACCGCTTCCGCCGCCGCGAGCTGCTCGAGCACGAGCTCCTGCACGGCGATGCCCGCCTTGTTCACGCACGTGAGCACGTTCTGGTCGTGCGTGCGCGCGCCGGTGACGATGTGCACGTTCGCCTCGAGCCGGGTCGCGGTCATGCCGATCGGATCGTGAATGCCATCCTGTCCGTCGACGACGAACTGCCGCGGAATCACATGCAGCAGCTCGAGCTCGGCCGGGATGTTGATCGACTTCGATGCTTCGATGACGCGATCGATGTCCTCGCGGCCGATCTCCTTGTGCTTGCCCATCACGGAGACGACGCCGCGCGAGTTCACCGAGCGGATGTGATCCCCCGACACACCCACATACACTGAGTCGATCTGCAGCCCCGCCATCACCTCGGCCTCGTCGACCGCCTTCTTCACGGCGTCGATGGCCTGATCGAGATTGATGATGTTGCCGCGCCGCGTTCCCTTCATCGGCGAGGTGCCTTTGCCGATGATCTCCAGCTGTCCGCGGTCGCTGATCTCGGCGACGAGCGCGCAGACTTTCGACGTTCCGATGTCGAGGGCAA
>DASPNA010000155.1:0-67848 GCA_035626775.1 Thermoanaerobaculia bacterium | reverse complement strand
CCCTTGTTCTGCCACGCCAACCCTGCGAACGTCTGCTGTTTCGCCACTTGCGTCTCCACCATTCAGCGTTGACGCAGTATCGAACACGATCACGTTTTCCACAGCATCGCGAAGTCCGTAACTTGTTCAGAGGTTCCCTAGTGGGTCAACTCGACCAACGGGATTTGCTGTGGCGTAGCCGTACAAATTGACGCCTCCATCAAGTCCTATCGGATCGGCCTGGGTATACCGCCCCCCACCCTGAGCAGTACCATCTGAAGATGTTGTACTCGGCTGCCGACGTCACGCGGGCGCGTCTTCGGTCGCGGTCTCGCCATCTCTGTTGCTCAGCGAGTAATAGAACTCCGTTTCAGGCTCGCCGACAACAATCGTCTTTCTCCAATGAGATGCACCGTTTCGGCGCACCTCGACTTCGTGATTGCCTCCGCTGAGATATATCTGTAACGGCCCCACGCGGTCGGTTTTCTGCCCACGGTCATCCTCCACTTCAGCAGTCCCGCCGTCCTTAATGAGCACGCGACGAACGCGCTTGCCGTCGATGAGAATGTCGTACGACGTTCCCAGCGGGTCTTCCGACCTCCAACCAAGCACAAGAGTCCCAGCGCCACGACTACACCCGTCGAACGCGAGCACGGCATCCATCAGCGCAGGCTTGCCCGCGGCCGACGAGCTTTGCACGATGATCGCGAGCGGTTCGTCGAGCTTGCGCGAGATCGCCGCCAGGTACGCCATCACTTTGTTGGTGCGCTCGCCGACGAAGCCGCATCGGTTGAAGTCCTGGACGATGCGATCGACGAGCTGCGGATTGCGGTACAGTTCGAGCGCTTCGCGTTCGTCATCACCGGCAACGACGACGGCCGTTTCCTTCTTCGGCTCGAGCGTGCGTTTGATCGCTTCTTCCTGCCGCGCGTCGAGCTGGCCGCGCACCTTCGCGATATCGGTGCGAAGGATCTCCTCCTTCACGCCGACTTCGACCGACGCTTGCTTGATGAACTGCGCGCGCTGCCGCGCCGAGACGAGATCGACCGAGTCGATGAAGTCCACGCCCGCGCGTGCGACGCGGAGCACGATCTTCATTTGCTCGAAGCTCAGATTTTTGTCGAGGCCGCGCACGCGATATTGCCGATCGCCGAACGTGAAGTCGATCGCGTCCGTTGCGCTGTGAGCAACAGCTAAAGAAGAAGCATCGTCGGTGACATTCCTTTGTTTCGGCGGCTCCACGATGATGTCCGCCGCGCGCGGCGTCGGAAGCACATCATCCACGCGCGTCGGCCCGCACATCCCCTCGGCCGACTTGATCAGCAGTGCGAGCGATTGCGGCGCCGGCGTGACGCGGCGCGCGTATTCGTTCGCGTCGAGACCGTGCGGGAACAGCACGCGATACGCACCGGATTAAAGCGACCGGCGATCACTTTTTTCGATCGCCGGTCACTTTCTCTGTCCTCCAGGCGAGATTCATTCGATCGCCGATCGGATTAAAGTGATCACGCGTCGCTTGAAGGATCAGACCCGCTTGCCTCATGAGGGCCGAAGATGAAAGAACCGCAGCTTCCCGAGCAGCAGGTAACAGGCAGCCGGGAGAATGCCGAAAACGGGACTCAACAGGATGAGCGGAGTCCATAAACTGAGTTCGACTGCCGCTGAAAAGCCCAGTGGGCGAAGCCGTTCAACTCCCTGCAAGAACCCGCCTAACGATCCGAACCAACTGACAAGCGAGAGAAGGAAAGAGACGAGGTACCCAACACCAGCGCCCACGATGATGAAGAGCGCCGGTTGCCGCGTCACCCGAGATCGCATCGCAATCGAAGCGAACACGATCATCAGCGCAAGCTGAAAGGTCCAGTAGTACCAGCTCGCGATGTTTCCTTTCCGCACCCAGCCGTCAATGAAGGAGTGCAAAGCCATGATTTCGGAGGCGACCAACGCGACCGCCACCGCCATACCGATCTGCAGCGCCTGCTCGCGCCTTCCCGTCACGGCCGGTGAGAGTTGCATGCTGGACATGATGGATCCGCATCCCAGTGGTGTTGACGTGTTCTCCTCCTGTTGAGGATCTGATTGCGACAGTTACCGGGGACCGATGTGGGCGTTATGTTCTGGAAAGGCCCGATGCCCGCGATGCACGACGTCACGCCACGCGCACACGAGAAGCCTCTTGGATCGCCGAAGCTGTTGCCGTTCTGACGGATTTGCTCTTGATCACAGCAGGAGGTTTCGAAGCAATACACCTCCACGTCGCTTCCCGAGTCGCGGTGATGCTGAATGTAATCATCAAGCGACGCGAACTCGCCCTCGAGTACAGCGCCCGATCCTCGTTCACGAGCCCTAAACGACCCAGCCGGGTCAAACAGGAACTGGTCGAATGGCCCGGAGATGTTGCAACCTCCGTTACCGGATGTGCATTGCCCATCGGACCACACGCCCATGTGCGACGTGAACGGTATGCCGAAGAAGGTATCGCGCGTAAAGATCAGGCAGGTCTTCAAGCCACGCGGATCTATCTTCACGATCGGCGATTGGCTCGCGTACGAGTAGAGATTCAGACCGCCATCGAGTCCGATCGGATCCGCGGACGAGTAGCGCCCCCACCCCGACCTGTACCACCTGAAAATGTTGTAATTCTCCTCCTGCCCCTCCCAGTTCATCGCGAACTCCTGGCCCGGGAACCGCAGCGGTTGCGCAGTTCGTGTGCCGGTGCGCATTTCGTAGATATTGCCGAAGGGCTCGTACTCGGCTTGCCAGGTGATGGCGGCGGTGGCATTGGTTTGGAGGATAGGAGTGCCGAGGTGGTCGGCGAAGGTGTAGAGGTGCTGCCCGCCGGGGGTGATCTGCCCGACAGGGCGGCCGGCGAACCAGACGATCTCGTAATCGATGTTTCGATCGGACGCGGAGAGGGACCAGACGTTCGTGCCGTCGTCGTAGGTGGCGGCGAGCAGTTGCAGCTCGGGCGAATAGATCGAGTAGCGGCGTGCCGTGGTATCGGGGCCGTCGGCCGGTGACTCGGAACGGATGACGCGCACTCCGCGGCCGTCGTAGCCGTATTCGATCTTGTGCTGCAGCGGCTCGCCGGGCTCGCTCACATCGGTGACGGCCGCCAACAGATTGCGCGGCGAGTAGGTGCGGGTGGCAACGAACGCGGTCTCGTTGCCGGCCGCATCGGTCGTGACCGGCCGATTCAGGACCACGGCCGGTCCGCCTCCGCCATCCGGAGCCGGATCGAGCAGGCCCAGACCCTCGAGGCGCGGCGTCGTGCCGTCGTAGACGAAGTAGGTGGTCCTGCCGAGAGGCACGTTTTCGTCGGCACGCAGACGTTCACGCCGGTGGCGCGCCAGATCCAGCGGATCGGCCGGCCCCTGCACGACCTCGCCGAGCTTGAGCGACAGGATGTTCCCCATGCCATCCCACGCGTAGCTGCCGCGCTGCCAGAGCGCCGATCCGGTATTGGCCGTGATCAGGCGGTCGAGGTCATCGTAGCCGAACGTGCGGTCATACGCGTGGTCCATCGCGTCGAGGATGCCGGTGATGTTGCCGGCCGCGTCGTATGTGTACGCGTATTGTGCGAGCGTGCTCTGCGCGGTACCGAGCGTGTTCGAGGTCATCCGATAGCGCGCGTCGTACGACATGGTCTGCGTCGTCCCGTTTGCGAAGGTAAGGCTCGTCAGCGGCCCGAAGGGCAGGTAGGTCGCGTTCGTGATCGTGCCCGAGGCCGACGTCGGCCGGCCGGCGTGATCGAACCCGTACTCCACCGTCGTCTGTGTCGACGGATAGGCGATGACGGCGCGGTTGCCATCGCCGTCGTACTCATAAGCGGTGTCGTAGGTGTATTGCGCACCGGTGAGGACGCGCGCTTCCTTTCGCAACAAACCGCGCCGTTCGTAGTGATAGGCGGTCGAGCCGGACGGATCGGTCATCGAAGAGAGACGGCCGATGGCAAAGCGACCGGACGCAGGATCGTCGTACGACCAGGTCACCGATTCCGAGCTCGCGCCGAGCGTGGAGGTGGCGCTGGTGACGCGGTTGAGCGCGTCGTACAGCCGCGTGGTCGTTGCCCCTCTGGCATCGGTCATCTGGGTCAGATTCCCGGCACTATCGTACGCGTAGGTGGTCGCACCGGTCACAGGACTTTGCTGCGAGGCCATCTGTCCGAAGTCGTCATACACGTAGGTGGTGACGTTGCCGTTGGGATCGGTGACGGAGACGAGGTTGCCGATCGGGTCGTAGCCGTAGCTGGTGGTGATGCCGCCGCCGGCTGCTCCTGCAAGAGTCTGGGCCACGGAAGCGAGGCGCCCGCCGGGATCGTAGGCGTAGGTCGTATTGGGAGCGGCATGGTTCTCGTCGCGCACCGAGGCGATGCGATCACTGGTGTCGTAGCCGTAATGCACAGCCGTGTTGTCCGCATGCGTGACGGTCTGCAGTCGCGCATGGCTGTCGTATGCAAAGGACTGCCGGCGCTTCTCGACCCATGCCGAGGCCTCGTATGCGAGGGTGCGCTCGAGATTCTTTTTGCCGGTGAGCGGGTCGTACGTCGTTTCGATGCGCTCCCGCAGATCGTTGGCCGCCGGACCGCGCGAGACCGCGGACACGCGTCCGCGGCTGTCGTATCCATAAACCGTCACTCCGCCGTTCGGCCGCTCTTCGGACTGCACAGGACCGGCTGCCGACGCGTAACCGAGCGTGGTCGTGACGTCGGTTGCACAAAGAGGATCGTCCGACGGATTGCAGCCGCTGACCGCCTTGGTCGTGGAAGTGAGCAGTCTGCCGAGGCCGTCATACGACATCTCCATGGCCACACCGTTCGGATCGACCGTGCGCGTGCTGTTCCCGAACACGTCGTAATGCTCATGACGCGTGATGTGCCCGGCGGCGTTCCTGACCGCCGCGAGACGGCCGCGGAGCAATGCCGGAACCGACGGATCGAGCGGGTAATAGACGAACGACGTGACGTCGGTGACGTCGGTGCGGGGACCGTCGACGGATCTCATCACGCCGGACGGCTGCGGCAGCGAGAGCCACGCGCTCTGGAACGGTCCGCCCGGATCGAAGGCCGGTGCCGTTCCGCCCGCGGCGTCATAGAGCGAGGTCTGCGAGAGCCGGCTGGCGTACGCCGGCGGCGTCCCGGACCAGCCGCGTTCGGTCGATGCGGCCACCGCGCCCGTCGTGGCGTGATAGGTCAGCTCCGAGCGGGCTGTATTTCCAGGCGACACCATGCTGGCTCGGGATGTGGCCGTCAATTTGTCCGGCCATAGCGAGTCGCCGTATTCGTAAGAGATCGTCAGCGACGCGCTGGTGGTTTCGAGCGCCGCGGCGGCCAGAGCATCCGTGTCCATCCGGCAACGCTGCGCGTCCGTGGCGGATTGCAGCCGGCGGGCTTGAGCGCGCGCTCTTCCATCAGGATGCGGTCCTCGTTGTACGTCGAGCGGATGATGTAGCCGTCCGCTCCCTGCAACCGCACCACACGCCCCTGCTGATCGCGAACGAACGTCGCCTCGGACGCCCCGCAACTGGCGCAGCCGCCGCTGATGCCCACTGTCCGCATGGCCCCGCCGACCGGCCGCATCGTGTAATCGGCCTGTGAGCCGTTCCTGTACGTAACGCGCGTAATGCGCTCCGACGGCTGCGATCCCGGCAGGTCGTACGCGATCGCGGCGATCTCGTCGATGTTGCCGGTCGAGGAAATGGCATAGCCGTTCGCGTCGTATGTGTGGCTTTCGATCAGGTTGCCGAGCGCGTCGCGGGACGCAGTCATGCGGTTCGACGCGTATTCGTACGTGCGCCATGTCGAGCTTCCCGGAGCGAGCACCGCGATGAGATTCTCGCTGCCGTCATAGTCGTAGGTCCAGACCAGGGACGGATGACCCGCCACGGCAATGGAAGTGACACGGCGCGCGGCGTTGAGCGTGAGATTCCAGGTCGTGCCGGTGACCGAGTCGGTGAATGTCGCGGGGCGTCCTGACGCGTCGTATGTGACGACGGCCTCGGCATTCGTAGCGCGGTTACGCCACTTCATGATCGAGCCTGTCGCATCATTGAAGACGGCGTCCACTGTGGAACCGGCGGCGCGGTAGGTGTAGGTCGCGGTGGCCGGATCATGCACCATCGTGCCGGACGGCCCCTTATTGGAAGGCCAACTCTGGCGGTAGATGCTGCCGATCTTCGTAAAGATGACCGCCTCATTGGATTCGGTGGTCACCGTCAGATAGCCGTCCTGGACGATGACGCGTTGGTCGAGCAGAGCGGTCCAGCCGCGTCCGAAGAGGCCGCCGACCTGCTCGTCACTGTCGTAGGTGCGGGTCAGGGACCATTCGCCGATGCGCGGCAGCGGATCGAAGTCGGCCAGTCTCATGTTGCCATCGCTGTAATAGACGGGATTCCCGGACGCGTTGCCGTCACAGTCGTCGCACTCGATGGCGGCAGGGTCGGTGACCACTTCACACCCTTCGAGCTGTGCGCGAAGCGCCAGCTGCCGGGCACCGGAGGGAGCGAGGAACGTGAACACGTCCGTGTCCGTGGTCGGATTGAGGCTGATGGTCCGGAGGTTGCCTCCGTTGTAACTCTGTTTTTTCGCATCGACCCACTTGAGGAGATCGACTCGCAGAATCGCGCTCGGCTGGTTGGCTTGATATGCGGAGGTGACTTCGATGATGCGGCGGCCGGTTGCCGCATCGAGGCCGAGTTTGCGCAGCGATAGCGACACGTGCGGCTTCGTCGTCGTGAACGTTGCCGAGTCCGTCGCCGAGTATCCGTTCTCATTCCAGCGCTGACAGACGGTGGCATAGACGTTGACGGTGTGCGAGCCGGACGCGAGGCATGTGGGCAGGGGATGCGGCGGCAGCGTTCCACTGATGGTGCCGGGCTGGTAAACAGCGATCTGTTGGCCGTCCAGCCAGATCGTGATGTGCCGCCGGGACGGGCCATCGGTATTGGGGAAGTTATAGGTCACGCTCGCGTCGGTCTGGCCGTTCGCGTTCGGGCCCGAGATCGCCACGTCGACTGTCGGAGGTGCGCCGATCTGGACTGCGGCGGTCTGTGAGGTCAGGTAATCCGGATCGTTCCACACTCTGCATGCCGTCGCGTATCCGACAAACGTGTATGTCTTCGGGAACCAGCAGTTCGTATTGATCGTCACGGGCCACGTTCCGGATTGCTGCTGGGCCTCGTTGTACGCATGCTGCACGCCGTCGATCCACAATGCCAGGGGACGCAGGAAGGCGGACGGGGTGTTCGGGAAGTTGTACGTGAGCGTCGCATTGACGATACCGGCGGTATCAGGACCGCTGACGTTCATGCTGAGCGTCGGTTTGCTCGACACCGCCACATTCACAGAACCGTATGCGACATATCCCCCCTGATTCCATTTCCGGCAGGACGTAGCGATGGCCAGAAAGTCCACCGAGGGACCGCGTTTGCAGGCGACGCTGACGTTCACGGGCCAGGAGCCGGAGGAAGTAATCGGCTCGGTGTATGCAATTTGGGCGTTTTCGCTCCAGAGTGCCAATGAACGCACTGTGACCCAGGGTGGATACGTGTAGGTAAGGGTTGCGGTGGCATTGCCAAAGGCATCGGGCGTAGAGACCGTAATGCCGACAGTGGGTTGCGCCGGGTCGTCGCAGGTTTGCGCAGATGCGACGAAAGAGAACGAGAGCAGCAGCAGGAGAAGAAAGGAAGCGCGGAGAGTCGATCGTCCCGTCATAGCGCAATGCGGATCACGTGCAGATCGCGAGCCCGCGGCTCTACGACCTTCGGCACGGCTGGTTGAATGCGAACGCGTTTCGATGACTGACGGCGGCCGCGGCGGAGCGGCCAAGTCCGCAAAAACGCGCCGCCTGCGCGCGGGTTGATGTAACGTTTTCCGCCGGGACATCACTACGACAAGACAAGGGGGCTCCCGCATGTCGAACGTCGATCTACCTCTCACCAGCGATGTCGGCGATGGAAAGCTCGAGGACCAGCTCGCGCTCTGCCTCTCCGGCGGCGGCTATCGCGCCATGCTCTTCCACCTCGGCACGCTGTGGTATCTCAACGACGCCGGCTATCTGCCGAAGCTCGATCGCGTGTCGAGCGTTTCCGGCGGTTCCATCACAGCGGGCGTGCTCGCCACGCGTTGGAAAAACCTGCAGTTCGACGCGAACGGCAAGGCAACGAATTTTGCCAACATCATCGTCGTGCCGGTGCGCAAGATGGCCAGCACCACCATCGACGCCGGTGGCGTGCTTGGCGGAATCTTCACGCCCGGCACCACCATCAGCGACCGCATCATCAAGAGCTATCGCAAGATCCTCTTCGGCGACGCGACGCTACAGGACATCGTCGACCGCCCCCGCTTCGTCATCAACGCAACGAACGTGCAGACCGGATCGCTCTTCCGTTTCTCCAAGCCGTACATCGCCGACTACCGCATCGGCATGATCAAAAATCCGGCCGTCGGCGTCGCTGAAGCAGTGGCCGCATCGTCGGCGTTTCCGCCCGTGCTCTCACCGGCGCGGCTGACGTTTCAGCACAGCCAGTGGTCGAGCCTTGAAACCGACAACTGCGGCAAGCCGCCGTTCACGACCAAGGTCGTGCTCACCGACGGCGGCGTGTACGACAACATGGGCATTGAGACCGCGTGGAAGCGCTGTAAGCGCGTGCTCGTCAGCGATGGCGGCGGCAAGTATCAGCCGGAAGAAAACCCGAGCTCGATCTGGCTGCAGCACTCCATCCGCATCAACGGCACCATCGACAACCAGGTGCGCAGCCTGCGCAAGCGCCAGGTCGTCTCCGCGTTCGTCGATCCGAACGATGAGCACAGCGGCACGTACTGGGGCATGTGGACCAAGCCGTCCGAGTATCCGGTGGTCGCGCTGCCGATGACGGATGCTAACGCGATGGCGCTCGCGAAGACGCCGACGCGGCTCGCGGAGCTGAGCAACGACGCGCAGAACCGCATCATCAACTTCGGCTACGGCATGGCCGAACGTGCGATCCGCAGCTACTTCGACACGGGCGCCTTCAAGCCCACCGCGTTCCCGTGCCCGGGCGGGGTTTGATCGATGCCCGACAAGCCGGTCTATCTCGATCGCTGGCTGATCGATCAACTGATGTTCGGCAGCGGCCGCGTGCGCCGCTTCACGCAGGACTCGCCGGTGCTGCCCGACGTGTGGCTCGAGTACGCCATCGATCCGAACAACTTCCCGCAACGCCTCACGCGCCGCACCAGCGAGACCGATCCGCGTCCCGCCGTGAACCTGCTGCTCTCACCGTACCGCGAGGCGCGCATCGGCGAGGTGCAGCAGATCCTGCGCGAGCACGTCGCGATCACGCGCGCGAAAGGCTCGTGGAACATCGCGCACGATCCGAACGCGCGACTGCGCATCGTCTACAACCAGTCCACCATCGCCGCGACGCTCTACTTCGAAGATCTCGTGCGCGCCGTCATCCCGATGACGCAGTGGTGGAAGAAGCTCGCGGACAAGTTCGAGCTCGACAACCTGCAGAAAGCCGAGGTGCGTGCGAACCTGGCGAAGGCGGTGGTGGATCCGGAGCACACGACATCGAACGCTGGATTGCCGAAGGTCCCGCCCGATGTGCTGTGGTTGATCCGCGTGGTCGGCGCAATCGCGCTCGTGCATCGCGGCAAGACGTTGCCGCCCGTGTTCCTCGACAAGGAACGCGGACCCGCGCGCGCCGGTGAAGAGGACTGGCGCGTGCTCGTCGACGAAGTAGGCGAGCTGATGTCAGGCGTCCACGAGCGCGACGTCCCGCCGCTCATTCATTCGATCGCGCTCAATCGTGTGGCCACGCCGACCATCGCCGGCTCGCGCAAAGCGGTGAAGGCCGATGCGGCCGAACGCGTCTTCGGCATCTCGTGCAAGGAAATCACGTGGGCGATCATCGACAGCGGTGTCGACGCGGCGCATCCCGCGTTCCGCATCGACAAGCCAAAGAAGAAATCTGGAGCGGCGGGCTCTCAGCCCGCCGAGTCGGATGTGCCGTTCGCGTCGTACGACTCGCGCGTGCGCCAGACCTACGACTTCGCGAAGATCCAGCAGCTCCTCGATCCCGACGAGAACATCGACTCGCTCGTCGAAGGTAAAAGTGTCACCGGCGCTGAGCTGAAGAAACACACCGACCGTTTGTCGGATGCGCTGTCGACCGGCATGTCGATCGACTGGGGCATCATCGCGCCGCTGCTCAAGATCCCGCACGACGCCACATACAAGCCGCCGAAGTTCGATCACGGCACGCACGTCGCCGGCATCCTCGGCGGCAACTGGAAGAGCGACGACGAGGAAGGCAACATCAATGGCGTCTGTCCCGACATCAATCTCTACGACCTGCGCATCCTCGATGACGATGGCCGAGGAGATGAGTTCACGGTGATGGCGGCGCTGCAGTTCGTGCGGTGGTTGAACTCCACGAACGACTACATGGCCGTGCACGGCGTCAACATGAGCCTCTCCATTCCGCATGACGTTGCCAACTACGCGTGCGGCCGCACGCCCGTGTGCGAAGAAGCGGAGCGCGTGGTGTCGTCGGGCGTGGTGGTGGTGGTGGCGGCGGGCAACCAGGGCTATCGCCGCACGACCATCGAAGGCGTGACCAACGAGTCGTACAACACGATCAGCATCACCGATCCCGGCAACGCCGATCTGGTCATCACGGTCGGAGCGACGCATCGCGAGCGGCCGCACACGTACGGCGTCAGCTACTTCTCCAGTCGCGGACCGACAGGCGACGGACGGCTCAAGCCCGATCTCGTTGCGCCGGGCGAAAAAATCATGTCCGCACTGCCGAACGCGTCGTACGGCGTCAAGGACGGCACGAGCATGGCCGCGCCGCACGTCAGCGGCGCCGCTGCGCTGCTGATGGCGCGCTACGACGAGCTGGTCGGGCGGCCGATGCGCATCAAGCAGATCCTCCGCGACTCCGCGACCGACCTCGGGCGCGAGCGCTATTTTCAGGGCGCGGGGATGCTCGACATCCTGCGCGCGCTGCAGTCCGTCTGACTGGAAGGGCCATGAGCCAGCACGAATCCGCCCCTCACCCGGCCTTTGGTAGCCCTCTCCCCCAGGCGCGGGGCCTTGTGTAGCCTTCTCCCCTCCACGAGGGGAGAAGGTGCCCGAAGGGCGGATGAGGGTTAGCTCATCGAAGAAGAGGAGACATCGATGTTCATCCTCGAAGCGTTGCGCGCGAAGCATGGCGATGCGTTGTTGCTGCACTACGGCACGGAGGCCCAGCCGCGGCTGGCGGTGATCGATGCGGGTCCCGGCGGCGTGTACGCCGATGCCGTGCGGCCGCGCCTCATGGAAATCCGCGATGAGCGCGGCCTCGGCGCGAACGACGCGCTCGAGATCGACCTGATGATGGTCAGCCATCTCGACGCCGATCACATCACCGGCATTCTCGACCTCATGCGCAAACTGCGCGATCAGCGCCAGGCGAAGAAACCGTTGCCGTGGAAGATCTCGCGCTTCTGGCACAACGCGTTCGACGATCTCACGGGAGGCACGAACGCGGCGCCGGCGCCTGCGAACACGGCGTTGCAGACTGCGTCGATCGCGGGCGCCGATTTCCCGCACTTCGACGGCTCGAACATGCTGGCCAGCGTGGGGCAGGGGCGCGAGCTACGCGACCTCGTGAAGTTCTTCGGACTGGAAGGGAACCCGCCGTTCGGCGGCATCGTGAAAGAGCCGCATGATGCGATCGACTTCGATGGTCTCGAGCTGACGGTGCTCGGGCCGGACGAGAAGAACCTCGCTGCGCTGCAGAAGGACTGGGACAAGAAGGTGCAGGAGCTGCTGGCGAAGGCGGCGGCGAGCAAGTCGGCGGAGGCGGAGCTCGCGGATTACGTCGACAAGTCCGTGTACAACCTCTCGTCGATCGTCGTGCTGGCGAAGGCGGAGGGCAAGAGCATGCTGCTCACCGGCGACGCGCGCGGCGACTTCACGCTCGCCGCGTTGCGCAAAGCCGGACTATTGAAGGATGACGGCAAGCCGCTCGAAGTCGATCTGCTCAAGCTCCCGCATCACGGCAGCGATCGCAACGTGAAGCAGGATTACTTCGACAATATCCGCGCGAAGCACTACGTGATCTCCGCCGATGGCAAGTACACGAACCCCGACGTGCCGACGCTGGAGATGATCTCGAAGTCGCGCACGGACGACGACTTCACGATCTGGATCACGTACGCGCCGAGCGACTTCAACGATCCGGCTGTGGGCGACGAAGTGGCGAAGTTCTTCCAAGCGGACCTGAAGACGCGGAGCTACAAGGTGGAGTATCGCGAGACAGACGGGTACGGGGTTCAGGTGCAACTGGCGTAGAACGGAGTCCCTCGGGTTCCTCGGGTACCTCGGAGTTCCTCGGAGGGATTGAGCCGCCGAATCCCAATCTCCTCCGAGGAACTCCGAGGTACCCGAGGTACTCCGAGGTACCCGGGCGCGCGGTTGGGTTAATCTTTCCGGCAAGAATGAAACTCATCGAGCTCCTGCGCCGCGAGTCCGACGTCTCGCTGCGCAAGCTGATCATCCTCGCCGCGGTCTCGGGCCTCAGCACCGCGCTCGTGCTGGCCGTCATCAACGCCGGCGCCGCCAGCGCCGCGCATCACGAGCAAAGCAAAATGCTGATGCTTGCCTTCCTCGCGGTGATCGCGACGTATTTCTTCAGCCTGCGCACGTTCATGTCCATGGCCACGCGCGAAGTCGAAACGATCCTCGACCGCCTCCGCACGCGTCTCGGCGACAAAGTCCGCCGCTGCGACCTCGGCCCCATCGAATACCTCGGCAAGACCGTCATCTACGCAGGCATCACCAAAGAGACCGCCTCGATTTCGCAGGCGGCGCTGGCCGTGATCGTTGGCCTGCAGGCCGGCATCCTCATCGCGTTCACCGGCATCTACGTGGCCGTGCTCTCGCCGCTCGCGTTCGTGCTCACCGCCATCACCACCTTCATCATCGCGAAGATTTTTCTGCGCCGCGCGGAGGCTGTGAATCGCGAGCAGCATGAGTCGCTCACGCGCGAGAACCAGATGTTCGAGCTGCTGACGAACATGCTCGAAGGCTTCAAGGAAGTGCGCCTCAACCGCGCGCGCAGCGACGATCTCTTCGCGCACTTCGTCGAGATCTCCAATTCCTCGATGCGGTTGCGCACGCGCACGATGGCGCAGGTCAGCACCACCTTCATCCTTTCGCAGGTTGCGTTCTACGTGCTGATGGGCGTGATCGTGTTCATCGTGCCGCGTTTCAGCCTCACGTACACCGACGAGATCGTGAAGATCGCGACCGCGGTGCTGTTCCTCACCGGACCGTTGTCGGGCCTGATCAGCATCGTGCCGGCGATGGCCGCGTCGAATGCGTCCGTCGAAAACATCGATCGTCTCGACGCCGCACTCGATCGATCGCTCAGCGCCCGCGACAAGCGCAACGTGGCGGTGCCGCCGTTGACGAAGTTCCGCGAGATCTCACTCGAGCGTGTCGTGTTCCGCTACGAAGATGCGGCGGGCGCATCCTTCGGTGTCGGACCGATCGACTTCACGATCCGCGCGGGGGAGACCGTCTTCATCGCAGGCGGCAACGGCAGCGGGAAGTCGACGTTCCTGAAGCTCTTCACGATGCTCTACTTCCCGCAGCACGGCGTCGTGAAGCTCGATGGCGAAGTGGTCGGTCCCGCGTTGCACGAGGCGTATCAGAGTCTCTTCTCGACGGTGTTCACGGACTTTCATCTCTTCGATCGACTCTACGGGTTGCTCGACGTGCCGGACGAAGAAGTGAATCGGCGGCTGGAATCGATCGAGATGACCGGGAAGACGCGCGTCGTCGATTCCGCGTTCGAGACCCTCGAGCTCTCCACCGGTCAACGCAAGCGGCTGGCGTTGCTGATCAGCATCCTCGAGGATCGCGCGATCTACATCTTCGACGAGATGGCCGCCGATCAGGATCCCGCGTTCCGCAGGAAGTTCTACAAAGAGATCCTTCCGCTGCTCAAGCAGCACGGCAAGACCGTGCTGGCCGTGACGCACGACGACAAGTATTTCGGCGACGCCGACCGCCTGCTGAAGATGGATGAGGGACGGTTGGTGCCGTACACGCATCCCGCCGCCGTCTCCAATTGAACGGCACGCCCGCCCGTCCTGACTAGACTCACGATGTACGGAAAAAAGTCCAGGTAGCAGGGCAGTCCACAAATCTTCAGCAGGCGGAGACACTCCAATGGGTCGTGATGGCGCGCGTGCGTTGACGCAGGCGCAGCTCGGAATCTGGTTCGGGCAGTTGCTCGAGCCGCGGAGCGCTGGGTATCACATCGGCGAATGCCTGGAGATCGCCGGCCCTGTCGATCGCGATCGCTTCGAGCGCGCGTTGCAAGCGACGGTCGATGCGACAGACGCGTTGCGGCTGCGCTTCATCGATACCGAGGATGGGCCGCGGCAGTACGTCGCCGATCACGTTTCTGCGGAGATGGTGTATGTCGATCGCGACGCCCACGCGTGGATGCGCGCAGACATGGCGCGGCCGTTCGATCGCGACCGGCTCTTCACGTTCGCCCTGTTGAAGGCGGTGCCGGATCGCTTCTACTGGTACGCCCGGTATCACCATCTCATCGCCGATGGCCTGTCGATGAATCTCATCGCCCGGCGCGTGGCGGCGTGCTACTCGTCGGCCGAGGCGTTCGACGGTTCGTGGCTCGAGCTCGTGGATGAAGAAGAGCGCTACCGCGGCTCGGAGCAACATCAGCGCGACCGCGAATTCTGGCGCGAGCAACTGCGCGACCGGCCGGAGCCGCTCACGCTGTCCGGCAAAGCGCCGGAGCTGGCCACGGCCTTCGAGCTGCGCAGCGCGGAAGTCGATCGTGCAGTCGGCGACCGATTGCGCGCATTGGGGAAACCGCATGGCGCGACGTTCGCGCAGGTGATCGTCGCGGCGACGGCGGCGTACCTGGCGCGGCTCACCGGTGCGCGCGATGTCACCATCGGGCTGACGATTTCGGGTCGTACATCGAAACGCGCACGCGACATCGCCGGCATGGCCTCGAAGTCCTTGCCGCTGCGTCTGCGCATCGAGCCTGGAGCGACCATGGGCGAGTTGCTGCGGCACTGCGTGCGCGCGATCGCGGACGTCGTCGAGCATCAGCGCTACAGCGAAGAAGACCTGCGCCGCGATCTCGGACTGCAGCCGCACGAACAGCTCTACGGCACCGACGTCAACGTCATGGCCTTCGACTATGACCTGCGCTTCGACGGCCATCGCGTTGTGGATGCGCGGTATGCAGGCAACTGGCGCATCAACGATCTCGCCGTCAATGTTCATGACAATCGCGGCGACGGACCGCTGCGCGTCGACCTGGTTGCGAATCCCGATCACTACTCGAACGCGGAGCTCGACGCGCAGCATCGGCGCTTCGTTGCGTTTTTGCAGAGCTTCGCGGATGTGCCGGTGTATCGGCTTCCTATGGACTGCGGCGGCAAAGCCGCCGCTTTCGAAAGCAGCGGCGAAGCCGCTGCGGTTCATCAGCTCATCGAACACCAGGCGCAGCTCACTCCGCACGCAACCGCGGTGATCGCCGGCGATGAATCGCTCACGTACGCCGAGCTCGATGCGCGCGCGAATCGGCTCGCGCACGAGCTCATCGCGCGCGGCGCGGAACCGGAAGCGGTGATCGGCGTGTCGCTGGAGCGCTCCCTCGAGCTCGTGATCGCGTTGCTGGCGACGCTCAAGTCGGGCGCGGCGTACCTCCCGCTCGATCCGAACTATCCACCCGCGCGGTTGCAATACATGATCGACGACGCGGCGCCGCTGCTGGTGATCACGAAAGTCGATCCTTCACTGGACCGTCCGTGCGATGCGCCGGATGTCGCGTTGTCGCCGGCGCATCCGGCGTACGTGATCTACACCTCTGGCTCCACCGGCCCACCAAAAGGTGTGGCCGTCGATCACCGCGCCCTCGCCGCCAAGATCTCCACCCTCGTCCCATTCCTCGGCATCCACACAGGCACGCGCTACGCCGCCACGACGTCGATCAGCTTCGATCCGCTGCTCGAGCAGATCCTCTGTCCGCTCGCCGCGGGTGCCGCGTCCGTGATCGTTCCGGACGCCGTGCGCGACGACGCGCAACGTTTCGCGCGATATGCGAAGCGGCATGCGATCTCGGTGTTTGACGCGAGCCCCGCGCTCATCGCCGGTTTGATGCGAGCGGGCGAGCTGACGATGCCGCTCGATGCGTTGTTGATCGGCGGCGACGTGCTGCCGCCGCGCATCGCGTCTGCAGTGCTCGAGTCGCGCGTGGCGAAGCGCGTCCTGAACTTCTATGGCCCGACCGAGGCGTGTATCGACGCGACGGTGTACGAAGTCACCGGCACCGATGGTCCATCCGTCCCGATCGGCAGCCCGCTTCCGAACTATCGTCTCTACGTCCTCGACTCCGGCCTGGAGCCGATGCCGCAGGGCATCGCGGGCGAGTTGTACATCGCCGGGCCCGGCCTCGCGCGCGGTTACCGCGGACGCCCCGCGCTCACCGCGGAGCGCTTCGTCGCCGATCCGTTCGCGACCGGCGAGCGGATGTATCGCACCGGCGACCTCGCCCGATGGCGCAACAACATCCTCGACTTCCTCGGCCGCGCCGACCGCCAGGTGAAGATCCGCGGCTTCCGCATCGAGCCAGGCGAGATCGAAGCGGCACTCACATCGCAGCCATCCGTCGCGCAAGCAGCGGTCACGGTGCGCGATGGCAATCAGCTCGTCGCGTACGTGGCCGCGGATTCCGGTGCGTCGATCGATCGCGCCGCGCTGCGTCGCGCGCTTGCGGCAAAGCTGCCGGAGCACATGGTGCCGTCCGCGTTTGTGGTGCTGCCCGAGATGCCGCTCACGCCGAATGGCAAGATCGATCGCAACGCGTTGCCTGCGCCGGAGCGCCCACGCGAAACCTACCGCGCGCCGAGCACGCGCGAAGAAGAGATCCTTTGCACGATCTTCGCGGAGTTGCTGAAACTCGAGCGCGTCGGCATCGACGACAACTTCTTCGCACACGGCGGCGACAGCATCCTGTCCATCCAACTGCTGACACGCGCCCGCCGCGCAGGCCTCGACCTGGAACCCGGCGCCATCTTCAAACACACGACGGTCGCGGCGCTCGCAAGCTATGGAGTGCGGCGGCACCAGCCGCCGCTTTCAACGCGGCAGCCGCAGCTGCCGCACTCCAAAGCCATCCCAACGCCCATCATGCGCGCCTTCTTCGCGCACGCCGGCAAGAACGCGAACTACCGCCAGGCAATGCGCATCCCGGTCCCCGAAGGCCGCACGCAAGAGCAATTCGAGATCGCGCTACAGGCGGTAATCAAAGCACACGGGCTGAACGACGTCGAAGTTACATGGCGCGACCGTGCAATCACGATCTCCATCCATCACCTCCACATCGACGGCGTCTCCTGGCGAATCCTGCTCCCTGACCTCGAAGCCGCATGGTCCGCGGTCGCACGCGGCGAGACACCGCACATCGAGCCGCCGCCAACCTCGTTCGCCGAGTGGTCGCAATTTCTCGCCGAAAGAGCACACGATCCGGAAATCGTCGCCGAGCTCGATCGCTGGCTCGAGCCTGTCCATCCGTGGCGCAACACCGCCCTGGAGAAATCCGACACCTTCGCCACCGCCCGCACCATCCGCACCGAACTGCCGGTCGACCTCACGAACGCGTTGCTCACGACAGTGCCCGCTGCATTTCATGCGCGCATCAACGACGTGCTGCTCGCCGCACTCGCGATCGCGCTCGGCGACACGGTCACCATCGACATGGAAGGCCATGGCCGCGAGCCGCTCGATGCAGACCTCGATCTGTCGCGCACGATCGGCTGGTTCACCAGCATCTTCCCGGTCACGCTCGACACGCACGGCCAGACCGAGCCGACCCGCGTTCTCAAGCACATCAAAGAATGTCTGCGCGCCGTCCCGCATCGCGGCCTTGGCTACGGCCTCCTGCGGTACCTGAACGAAGAAACGGCGCCGCGTTTCGCGAACATCGCCGAACCGCAGATCGGCTTCAACTACCTCGGCCGCTTCACCGGCCACGACGAGCTCACCGCCGAAGCCGATCCGTCGATGCCGCTGTTTCATCTCCTCGACATCGACGCGCAGACCACGGATGGCGCCGACGGACCGCGCCTCAGCGCAAAGTGGACGTTCGCCGCGCAACGCATCGACGAAGCAGACGTTCGCGCGTTGGCCGCGCGGTGGATGCACGCGCTGGAAGCACTTGTCGAACAGGCGCAACTTGGTGGGGGACACACGCCGTCCGACTTCCCGCTGCTGCATCTGACGCAAAACGAAATCGAGCGCCTGGAAGTATTCCATCCCGGCCTCGAAGACGTCCTGCCGCTCTCGCCGCTGCAGGAAGGGCTCGTGTTTCACACGCTGTACGACGAAGGCGTGCCCGATCTCTACACCGTGCAACTCGTGCTCGACCTCGAAGGGCAGCTCGACGCGTCGCGCATGCACCGCGCGGCGGAAACGATGTTGTCGCGGCACGCGAACCTGCGGGTCGCGGTGCGGCATGAAGGACTACCGCGCGCGGTGCAGGTCATCGCGCGCGACGTGGTGCTGCCGTGGAGCGACATCGATCTCTCCATGCTCGACGCGCCTGCGCAGAAAGCGCGACGTGAGGAATTGCTCGCTGCCGATCGGGCGCAACGTTTTGTGTTGTCCGAGGCGCCGCTGTTGCGCGTGATGCGAATTGCGCTCGCAGACGACCGCAACCTGATCGTCATCACCAACCATCACATGCTGATGGACGGCTGGTCGACGCCGCTTTTCGTCGGCGAACTGCTCGCGCTGTATCGCAACGAGGATCTGCCTCCCGCACGGGCATACGCGGACTATCTCGCGTGGCTCGAGCGCCAGGACAAAACGAGCGCGCTCGACGCGTGGCGCGATGCATTGCATGATCTCGACGAGCCATCGCGCCTCGTCCCGGCACGCGCGACCGGCGCCGCGCCGGTGATGCCGGAGCGTTGGATGCGCGAGCTGCCTGAAGAGCTGACGTCGTGTTTACAGCGGGCAGCGCGCGATCGCGCGATCACGCTCAACACGCTCGTGCAGGGCCTGTGGGCGGTGTTGCTGTCGCGGCTCACCGGCCGCGATGACGTCGTGTTCGGCGTGACGATGTCGGAGCGGCCGGTTGAAGTCGCCGGCGCCGAGCAGATGATCGGCCTGCTCATCAACACTGTCCCGGTGCGCGTGCAGGTGCGGCCCGCGCAGACGTTGAGCGAGTTGTTCGCGGCACTGCAACTCGAGCACGCGCGCATGTTGCCGTTCACGCATGCCGGCCTCGCGGAGATCCAGCGCGCGGTGGGACTCGGCGAGTTGTTCGACACGCTGATGGTGTTCGAAAACTATCCGCTCGATCGCGCTCAGCTTGCGAGCGATGCGGACGGGCTGCGCCTGGTCGGCCTCGAAGGGCACGACACGGCCAACTATCCGCTGACGCTCGTGGTGGTGCCTGGCGAGAGGATGCTGCTGCGCCTGGAACACGATCCCGCGTCCATCGATCGCGCGCAGGCCAATGTCATCGGTGCGCGACTCGTGCACCTGCTGGAGGCCGCGGTCGCCGATCCCGACGTGCCGCTGCATCGCCTCGACATCCTGGACGCGGGTGAGCGCGAGATGTTGTCGCGTATGGAGTGCGGCTGCGATAGCTGCCGCTTTCCGAAGCGGCGGCAGAGCCGCCGCGACGCGCAGTCGACGATCATCGATGCGTTCGCATCGCACGTCGCAAGTACGCCTGATGCGATTGCTTTGGAGGGCGGTGGCTGCGGCCATCGCTCTGAAAGCGGCAGCTGTCGCTGCCGCACTCCAAAGGTTACCTATCGCCAACTCGACGCCCGTGCGAACCGCATCGCGCATCTCCTCATCGCGCGCGGCGTACGCACGGACGATCTCGTCGGTCTGAGCATGCCGCGCTCGCTCGACACCATCGCCGCCATCCTCGGCATCCTCAAAGCGGGTGGCGCATACGTGCCGATCGATGCGGAGCTGCCGCCGTTGCGCCGCGAGCAACTCATCGAGGACTGCGCGCTGCGCCATCTCGTGACCGTCGAAAGCGAACGCGATTTTTACGCGCACGCCGTAGAGCGCGTAATCACGTTCGACGATCTCACCAACGAATGCGACAACGAGCCCGGCATCTTCGTCCATCCGGACAACATCGCGTACGTGAACTTCACGTCCGGCTCGACCGGCAAACCGAAGGGCGTGCTCGTGCCGCATCGCGGCGTCGTGCGGCTCGCGCGCGACCAAAATTACGGAGCGCTCGATTCCCAGTCGCGCCTGCTGCAACTCGCGCCGCTCATCTTCGACGCGGCCACATTCGAGATCTGGGGCGCGTTGCTCAACGGCGGCGTGCTCGCCATCGCGCCGGCCGGTCGTCTGAACATCGACGAGATCGGCGCCGCGATTCAACGCCATCGCGTGAACACGCTGTTCCTCACGTCGGGACTCTTCGTGCAGATGGTCAACGACGGGATCCAGTGGCTGACCGGCGTGCGCCAACTCTTCTCCGGCGGCGACGTCGTGCCCGCCGAACAAGTGCTCGCGCTGCGCACCGCGCATCCGCAATGCCGCATCGTGAACGCGTACGGCCCGACCGAGAACACGACCTACACCACGTGCTATCCCGTGCCGCCGCACGACGAACTGCGCAACGGCGTCTCGATCGGCAGCCCGATTAACAACACGCGTGTGTACGTGCTCGACGCCAATCTGCAGCCGCTGCCGATCGGCGTCGCGGGCGAGTTGTATACATCCGGCGCCGGACTCGCGCGCGGCTATCTCCATCGCGCCGCGCTCACCGCGGAACGTTTCGTCGCCGATCCGTTCTCACACGAAGAAGGTGCGCGCATGTATCGCACCGGTGACCTGGCCCGATGGCGTCACGACGGCACCATCGACTTCCTCGGCCGCACCGACGGGCAAGTCAAGCTGCGCGGCTTCCGCATCGAGCTCGGCGAGATCGAAGCCGCACTGATGGCGCATGCCGACGTTGCGCAGGCGGTGGTGATCGCGCGCGATGATGGACCGGGCGGGAGGCAGCTCGTCGCGTATGTTGTGGCCACCCCTCACCCGGCCTTCGGCCACCCTCTCCCCGCAAGCGGGGCGACGGCTGCCCTGGGTAGCCTTCTCCCCTCGGCGAGGGGAGAAGGTGCCCGAAGGGCGGATGAGGGGTTGCGCGAATACCTCGCCGACCGCCTGCCCGAATTCATGATCCCCGCGGCGTTCGTCGTGTTGGACGCGCTTCCATACCGCTCCAACGGCAAGCTCGATCGCGGGGCGCTGCCTGCACCGCAATGGCACATCGCGCATGACTCGAAGCCGCGCACGCCGGACGAGGAAGTGCTCTGCGCGATCTTCGCCGATGTGCTGTTGCTCGAAAACTTCGGCGTCGACGACAACTTCTTTCATCACGGCGGCCACTCGCTGCTGGCCACGCGCCTCGCCAGCCGCATCCGCGTGGAACTCGGCGTCGAGCTTGCGATCCGCACCATCTTCGAGGCGCCCACCGTCGCGCGTCTCGCCACGCGTCTGCGCGGCGGCGATGCATTGCGTCCGCCAGTCATACGCGTAGCGCGGCCGGAGCGCGTGCCGCTTTCGTATGCGCAACAGCGACTCTGGTTCCTCGATCAACTCGAAGGCGCGAGCACCGAATACAACATGGTGCACGCGCTTCGTCTGCGCGGCGACCTCGATGTCGCGGCGCTGCAGCGCGCGCTGCAGACGATCGTCGATCGCCACGAGAGTCTGCGCACGGCGTTCATGCAGGTCGACGGCGTCGCGTATCAGGTCATCCAAGACGGGTTCGCCGGAGTTCCTCGGGGTTCCTCGGGTTCCTCGGCGGATTGGCTTCAGCTCCCCGAGGAACGCCGAGGAACTCCGAGGAACCCGAGGAACCTGATCAGCCGCGAACGCGACACCCCCTTCGACCTGACGCGCGGACCTTTGTTCCGCGCGCATCTGTCGAAGCTCGCCGAACGCGAGCACATCCTCCTGCTCACGTTCCATCACATCGTCACCGACGGCTGGTCGATGGACGTCTTCTATCGCGAGCTCGCCGCGCTGTACGACGGCCAGCAGCTCGAGCCGCTGCCGGTGCAGTACGCCGACTTTGCGCTCTGGCAGCGCGCGAACGTCGACCGCCACACGCGCGGACTCGCGTACTGGAAGCAGCAGCTCGCCGACTTGCCCGAGCGACTGGCGTTGCCGGCCGATCATCCGCGGCCCGCCGTGCCGACGTATCGCGGCGCCACGTGCAACATCACGCTCGGCGCAGCGCACGTCGCCGCATTGAAAGAGATCAGCACCGCAAGCAGCGGCACGTTTTACATGACCCTGCTCGCCGCATTCGCGTTGCTGCTGGAACGCTACAGCGGGCAGCAGGACCTGGTCATCGGCTCGCCGATCGCGAACCGCCAGGATCGCGCGCTCGAACCGCTGATCGGCTTCTTCGTGAACTCGCTGGCGATGCGCGTGCGCACCGCCGGCCTGGTGACGTTCGACGAGTTGCTCGCGCACGTGCGGCGCACTACGTTCGATGCGTATCTGCACCAGGACGTGCCGTTCGAGCGTGTCGTCGAACACGTCTCGCCGGAGCGCACGGCCAGTCACGCGCCGTTGTTCCAGGTCGTGTTCGCGCTCCAGAACGCGCCGATGCGCGCGCCGCGTCTCGCGGGCCTGGAAGTGGAAGCGATGAACGACGACGAGTTGCCCGTGCGCGTCGATCTCGAAGTGCACGCAACGGAACGCGATGGCATGCTCGACATCGCGTGGGCGTACAACCGCGATCTCTTCGAGCGCCCGCGCATGGAGCAGATGGCGCAACATTTCATCTTGCTCCTCGAAGCGATCGCGAACGCGCCGCACGGGCCGTTGCACGCGCTTGGACGACCCCTCACCCCCAGCCCCTCTCCCCGCAAGCGGGGAGAGGGTGGCCGAAGGCCGGGTGAGGGGCCGACTTTGCCGGAGCTGTTCGAAGCGCAGGTCGCGCGCAATCCGCACGCACTCGCCGTCATCTCCGGCGACGAGCAGCTCACGTACCAGGACCTCAACGATCGCGCGAACGCACTCGCGCATGACCTGATCGCGCGCGGCGCCGGGCCGGAGTCGCGAGTGGGCATCTGCCTCGAACGTTCGATCGAGCAGATCATCGCCGTTCTCGCCACGGCGAAGGCAGGCGCCGCTTATCTGCCGCTCGATCCGCAACTGCCCTCCGCGCGCCTCGTCGCGCTCGCCGAGGAAGCGTCGCCCACGGTGGTGCTCACGGCGGCGACGTTCCCTGAGCTCCCCGAATCTGCCGCGAATCCAACGGATGCGGATCGCACTGCGCCGCTACGCGTCGAGCATCCGGCGTACGTGATCTTCACGTCCGGCTCCGCCGGCACACCGAAAGGTGTCGTCGTCACGCACGCCGGCATCGCCTCGCTCGCCACCGCGCAGATCGAACGACTCGGAATCACCAACACCTCGCGCGTGCTGATGTACGCGTCGCTGAACTTCGACGCCTCGCTTTCGGAGCTGGTGATGACGTTGACGTCCGGCGCGACGCTCGTGCTGCTGCGCGAAGACCAGCGCGCCGGCATGCCGCTGCGCGACGTGCTCGTGCGCCATCGCGTTACGCACGCGACCATCCCGCCGGTCGTGCTGGCGACGTTGTCGGCGTGCGACTATCCGGCGCTGGAAGGATTGATCGTCGCCGGCGACGCATGCCCCGGCGAGCTCGTCGCGCGCTGGTCGCCCGGCCGCACGATGATCAACGCGTACGGTCCGACCGAAACCACGGTCTGCGCGACGATGAGTGAGCCGCTCTTCGGCAGCGAGGCGCCGCCCATCGGCACGCCCATCAACCACACGCGCGTGTACGTGCTCGACGCGCGTCTCGAGCCGGCGCCGATCGGCGCGAACGGTGAGCTCTACATCGCCGGCATCGGACTCGCGCGCGGCTATCTCGGCCGTGCCGCGCTGACCGCCGAACGCTTCGTCGCCGATCCGCACGGAGAGCCCGGCACGCGCATGTATCGCACCGGCGATCTCGCCCGCCGGCGCACCGACGGCGCCCTCGAATTCCTCGGCCGCGCCGATCAGCAGATCAAGCTGCGCGGGTTCCGCATCGAGCCCGCGGAGATCGAGGCGGCGTTGCTCGCCGTCGAGGGCATCACGCAAGCCGCCGTGCTGGTCCGCGACCAACGATTGGTCGCCTACATCGCGGGGCCACCCCTCACCCCGCCTTCGGCCAATGTCGCCTTCTCCCCTCCGCAGAGGGGAGAAGGTGCCCGACGCGCGGATGAGGGGTCGATCCGCCGTGCGCTCGCCGAACGGTTGCCTGACTACATGGTCCCCGCCGCGATCGTGCAACTCGACGCGTTCCCGCTGAACACGAGCGGCAAGCTCGATCGCGCCGCGCTGCCAACGCCGATTCTCGAACGCGATCGCTATCGCGCGCCGCGTACGCGCGCCGAAGAGATCGTGAGCGCGCTGATCGCGGAGCTGCTCTCAATCGACCGGGTCGGCCTCGACGACAATTTCTTCACGCTTGGCGGCGACAGCATCGTCTCCATCCAGCTCGTCAGCCGCGCGCGCAAGGCCGGCCTGGAGCTGATGCCGCGCGATGTCTTCCGCCATCAGACCGTCGAAGCGCTGGCCGCGGCGGCGAAAGTCGCGGCGGAGCCGGTTGCATACGATGAACAGGCCGCCATCGGCGAGCTCGCGCCAACGCCGCTCATGCGCTGGTTCCTCGACCGCAGCGGCAGCGCCATCGATCGATTCCATCAGTCGATGACGTTCGACATCGACACGGACCAGGCGACGCTCATCGCCGCGCTGCAGGCGCTGATCGACACGCACCACGTCCTGCGCATGCGCCTGAAACGCGAGCACGATTGGATGCTCGAGATCCCGCCGCGCGGAACGATCGATGCCGCGGCGTTGTTCGGCGCGCGCCTCGATCCCTACGCCGGCCGCATGATCGAAGCGCGATGGTCCGACAAGAAGTTACGGCTGGCAATCCATCACCTCGCCGTCGACGCGGTGTCGTGGCACATCCTGCACGACGACCTTCGTGCCGCACTACGCGGCGAAGTTCTCCCACCCGAACCGACTCCCTTCAAAGTATGGAGTGCGGCGGCGTTAGCCGCCGCTTTCCAAAGCGGCAGCAAAGCTGCCGCGATCCTCGATCCGCAACAAGACACCTTCGCAACTGCAGCACACCTCGCAATCGAGATTCCCGCCAAGCTCATCACGAACATCGCCACCGCCTTCCACGCCCGCATCGACGAGGTCCTTCTCGCCGCACTCGCAATTGCGGCCGACGAAACGATCGTCGTCGACATCGAAAGCCACGGCCGCGACGGCGCACTCGATCTCTCCCGCACCGTCGGCTGGTTCACCGCGCAACTCCCGATCGCGATCGGCGGAACGTTGCAGCAGGTGAAGGAACAGCTCCGCGCAAAGCAGGCAGCATCGCAGCCGCCGCAAATCGGCTTCAACTATCTCGGCCGCCTCGCCAGCGCCGCCGGCGACGCACTTCCCGACGATGCGATGCCGCTGTTCCATCCGCTCGACATCAACGCGCACCTCCTCGACGACACGCTCATCGCCACATGGACCTGGGCGACGCGTCATCGGTCCGAAGAAGAAATACGCGTATTGGCGGAACGATGGCGACGGACGATCGAGCAACTCGCGAACGAGACCGGCGGACACTCGCCATCCGACTTTCCGCTGGTCGCGCTGTCGCAGGAAGAAGTCGACCGACTCGATCGCGAATACCCGCAGCTCGAATCGATCCTGCCGCTTGCGCCGCTGCAGGAAGGGCTGCTGTTCCATGCTGTCTATGACACCGGCGCAGACGACATTTACGCGGTGCAGTTCGCGCTCGAGCTCGAGGGCGCGCTCGACGTAGACCGTTTGCGCAACGCGGCACAGGCATTACTCGACAGGCACGCGAACCTGCGCGCCGCGTTCCATCACGATCGCGCCGGCCGCGCCCTGCAGGTGATTGCACGCGACGTCAAAGCCATCTGGAGCGACGGGCTCTCAGCCCGTCGAAGCATCGACGAGCTCATGGCCGCCGATCGCGCCAAACGCTTCGACCTGACATGCGCCCCTTTGCTGCGCATGCAACTCGTGCGCACCGACGACAACCGCCATGTGCTCCTCTTCACCACGCATCACATCCTGATGGACGGCTGGTCGCTGCCGCTCTTCTTCGATGAGCTGTTCGCGCTCTATCGCGATCCGAACGCGCTGTCGCACGCGCGCCCGTACGCGGATTACCTGCAGTGGCTGCGCGACCAGGACGCCGATGCCGCGTTGCGCACCTGGCGCGAATATCTCGCGGATCTCGAAGAACCGACGCGCGTCGCACCAGCGAAAACCGGCGCAGCGAAACGGTCGGAGAGCGCGCTTTCGCCCGAGCTCAGCGCGTCGTTGCAGACGCTCGCGCGCGAGCGCGGCCTCACGCTGAACACCATCGTGCAGGGCTTGTGGGCCGTGCTCATCGGACGCCTCACCGGCCGCGACGAAGTCGTCTTCGGTGCCACCGTCTCCGGCCGTCCGGCGGAGCTGCCGGGCGTCGAGCGGATGATTGGCCTCTTCATCAACACGCTGCCCGTGCGCGTGCAACTGCGTCCCGGCGCGTCGCTCACAGATCTGCTGCGCGGCATCCAGCAAAGCCAGTCGGCGCTGATGTCCGTGCAGCACGTCGGCCTCGCGGACATCCAGCGCGAGCTCGGCATCGGCGAGCTGTTCGACTCGCTGGTCGTGTTCGAGAACTATCCGCTCGACGGCACCGGCCTCACGCGCGCGGATGACGAGCTGCGCGTCACATCGACGTTCGGCCGCGACGCCACGCACTATCCGCTCACGTTGATGTTCGAGCCGGGCACGCGGATGCGCATGCGCCTCGACTGCACGTTCGATCGCGGCGAAGAGATCGCCGCGCGCTTCGTGCGGTTGCTCGAAACGGCCATCGCGCAGCCTGACGCGCTGTTGCATCAGCTCGATCCGATCGACGCGCCCTTCGCGCACCAGACCACGCACACGATTCGCGCAACCACCATCGCCCAACTGTTGCACGAACAGGCGGTACGCACACCGGATCACATCGCGGTGATCTTCGAAGACACCGCACTGACGTACGCAGACTTCGACCTGCGCACCAATGAGCTCGCGCAGTCACTCGTCGCGCAAGGTGTCGGTCCGGAGTCGATCGTCGGCGTGGCGCTCGAGCGCTCCATCGAGCTCGTCATCGCGCTCGTCGCCATCGTCAAAGCCGGCGGCGCGTATCTCCCACTCGATCCCGATTATCCCGAGGCGCGGATCGAACAGATGCTCGAAGACGCGGCGCCCCAAGTCGTGCTCTCCGCGTCCTCTGTGGTGAATCAATCGACCACAGAGGGCACAGAGAGCACAGAGGCCTTGCCCCTCAATCCCGCCTACGTCATCTACACCTCCGGCTCCACCGGCAAGCCGAAAGGCGTCCCCAACACGCACGAAGGCCTGCTCAACCGCATCCTCTGGATGCAGTCCGCATACACCCTCGGCGCAGGCGATCGCGTGCTGCAGAAAACTCCGTACAGCTTCGACGTGTCGGTGTGGGAGTTCTTCTGGCCGCTCGTCACCGGCGCCACGCTCGTCGTCGCGCCGCCCGGCGCGCACAGAGATCCCGACGCGCTCGCGCAACTCATCGACACGCATCGCATTACCACGATGCACTTCGTCCCGTCGATGCTGCGCGCGTTCCTCGCGGACCGGCGCGCGCTGCCATCGCTCAAACGCGTGCTCTGCAGCGGCGAAGCCTTGCCCGGCGATCTGCAGGCGCAGTTCTTCGAGCGGTTGCCGCACGTCGAGCTGCACAACCTCTATGGTCCGACCGAGGCATCGATCGATGTCACGGCGTGGCAGTGCAGGAAAGAGGATGGCGACGCCACGCCGCCGATCGGCGCGCCGATCTGGAACACGAGGCTCTACGTGCTCGATGCAGGGCTGCAGCCGGTGCCAATCGGCGTCGCCGGTGATTTGTATCTCGCCGGAATCGGGCTCGCGCGCGGCTATCACGCGCGCCGCGCGTTGACCGCCGATCGCTTCGTCGCCGATCCCTATGCGCATGTCCCCGGCGGCCGCATGTATCGCACCGGCGATCGCGCCCAATGGCGTATCGACGGCACCCTCGACTTCCTCGGCCGCTCCGACAGCCAGGTGAAGATTCGCGGCCTGCGCATCGAACTGGGCGAGATCGAAGCAGCGTTGCTCGCACTCGATGGAATCACGCAGGCCGCGGTGATCGTGCGCGACCAGCAGCTCGTCGCGTATGTCGTCGGTGGCGAAGTCGATCGCGACGCACTCGCGCAACGTCTTCCCGACTTCATGATCCCGAGCGCATTCGTTACCCTCGATGAGCTCCCGCTCACCCCCAGCGGCAAACTCGATCGCCGCGCTCTGGAGTGCGGCAGCAAAGCTGCCGCCTTCAAAACGGCGGCAAAGCCGCCGCGAACGCCGGCCGAGTCCGTGCTCTGCGGTCTCTTCGCCGAGGTTCTGAGAATCGAAACCGTCGGCATCACCGACAACTTCTTCCGCATCGGCGGCGACAGCATCCTCTCCATCCAACTCGTCAGCCGCGCACGCAAAGCCGGCTTCACGCTGACGCCGCGCGATGTCTTCGAACATCCCACCGTCGAAGCACTTGCATTACTGGAGCGACGGGCTCTCAGCCCGTCGGCATCAATGGAGGAAACCGGCGACGTCCCGCTCACGCCGATCATGCGCTGGTGGCTCGACCGTCGTGGTGCCGCGAAGTGTTTCTACCAGTCGATGTCGATCGAAGTGCCGCCCGGCATCGATGAGCCAAAGATGCTCGCGGCGCTTCAGACATTGCTCGATCACCACGCCATGCTGCGCCTGCGTCTCGTCGGCGATCGCCTGCACATCGCGCCTCGCGGATCCGTCTCGGCGAAGGATTGCCTTGTCGGTGAGCCCGATCTCGATCCGCGCGCCGGTCGCCTGTTCGCCGCCATCTGGCATGACAACCGTCTGACGCTCCACATCCATCATCTCGCCGTCGACGCCGTGTCGTGGCAGATCCTGCTGCCCGATCTCGACGCCGCATGGCGCGGCGAACCGCTCGATCCGGTCCCCACGCCGTTCGAGGTGTGGGCACGACAGCACCTCGCGCAATCTCGCGAAGATCGCGCGTTCTGGGAAGCGATGTTGCCATTACGCGCCGACGACGAGCCGTCGCTCGATCCTACACGCGATACGTTCGCCACCGCGCGTCATCTCGAAATAGCCATACCCGCGCGCGCACTGCTGACCACCGTGCCCGCGTTGTTCCATGCCGGCGTCAACGACGTGCTGCTCACCGCACTCACCCTCGCCGTCAACGAGGTCTACGGAACACCCGCGCTGATCGATGTCGAAGGCCACGGCCGCGAGTCGTCGTTCGATCTTTCGCGCACCGTCGGCTGGTTCACCAGCCTCTACCCGGTCTTGCTGCACGGCAACACGATCAAGGAAATCAAAGAGCAGTTGCGCCGCGTCCCCAACCACGGCCTCGGCTACGGTCTGCTGCGCTACCTCGACGGTGTTCTCACCGATCGCTCCGAGCCGCGCATCGGCTTCAACTACCTCGGCCGCCTCGACGCGATCGGCGGGCTCGGAGGCGACGCCGCGCCCGACACGCCGCTCGCGCACATCATCGAGCTGAACGCATTCGCCGATCGCGATTCGCGCCTGCACGCCACCTTCACCTGGGCCGCGAATCACGCCTCGGAATCGGAAGTGCGCGCGCTCGCGCACGAGTTCCAGCGCGCGCTGGAATCGCTGGCGCGACTCGACGCCGGCGGCCACACGCCGTCCGATTTTCCGCTCGTCTCGTTGTCGCAGGCGGAGGTGGAACGGCTCGAAGTCGAGTGCCCGAACCTCGAGGACATCCTCCCGCTTGCGCCGCTACAGGAAGGATTGCTTTTCCATTCGCTGTACGAAAACGGCGGACGCGAGACGTACGCGTTGCAGGTGTCGCTCGAGCTCGAAGGACACCTCGATGTGGGTCGCCTGCGCGCGGCCGCGCAGTCGCTGCTCGCACGCCACGCCAACCTGCGCGCGTCCGTACATTACGAAGGACTCGGGCGCCCGGTGCAGGTCATCTCACGCAACGTCACCCCCATCTGGACCGACGGGCTCTCAGCTCGTCGACCAACTGAGAACCCGTCGCTCCAGGCAATCATCGACGCCGATCGCGAGCAGCGTTTCGACCTCGCCACCGCGCCGCTCCTTCGCTTCACGCTGCTGCGACTCGACGAACCGCGTCACGTGCTGCTGCTAACCGCGCATCACCTGCTCATCGACGGCTGGTCGCTGCCATTGCTGCTCGACGAACTGTTCACGCTCTATCGCGACGCCATTCCGGCGCGTCCGCGTCCGTATCGCGACTATCTCGCCTGGCTCGCTGCGCAGGATCGCGACGTCGCTCTCGACGTGTGGCGCGACTATCTGCGCGGACTCGACGAGCCCACGCGCATTCTGGAGCGACGGGCTCTCAGCCCGTCGTACCCAGGCGAAGCCGACGGGCTAAGAGCCCGTCGCTCCAGAACGATCCAGCTGCCGCGCGAGCTGAGCGGGCAATTGCAGTCACTTGCGCGCGAGCGCGGCCTCACGCTTAGCACGCTGATCCAGGGTCTGTGGGCCGTGCTCGTGTCACGCCTGACCGGCCGCGACGACGTCGTATTCGGCGTCACCGTCGCCGGCCGTCCGCCCGAACTCGACGGCGTCGATCGGATGCTCGGCCTCTTCATCAACACGCTGCCGTTGCGCGCGCAGATTCGGCCCGATCAAAAACTCTCGGAGCTGCTGGCCGAGGTGCAGCGGAGCCAGTCGCGCCTGATGTCGGTGCAGTACGTCGCGCTCGCGGATATTCAGCACGCTGCCGGAATCGGCGAGCTGTTCGACTCGCTGGTCGTGTTCGAAAACTATCCGCTCAGCGATGCAGCGCTCACGTCGGTCGACCACGAGCTGCGCATCACCGCCGCTGAAGGCCGCGACGAAACGCACTATCCGCTCGGCCTCCTCGTCGCGCCCGGCGAACGATTGCTCGTCCGGCTCGACTACGACCCGGTGCGCATCGAGCACGATGCCGCCGAAGACATCGCCGCGCGCTTCGTGCAGTTGCTGCATGCCGCGGCCGACGATCTCGACGCGCCCGTGGCGAAGCTCGACATCCTCCGCGACGGTGAGCGCGACATGCTGCTCGACCGATTCAACGCCACCGCGCAGGACACTGGCTTCTTCACGTTCCTCGAGATGTTCGAGGAGCACGCCACGCGCGATCCGCATGCGACGGCGATTCTCTTCGGTGACGAGAGGATGTCGTACGGAGATCTCAACGCCGAAGCCAATCGCCTCGCGCACCACCTCATCACCCTCGGCATCCGTGCCGACGATCGCGTAGGCGTGCTGCTGGAGCGGTCGGCGCGCGCGATCGTGGCCGTGCTGGCCATCCTCAAGAGCGGCGCCGCCTACCTGCCGCTCGATCCGTCCCATCCGCGTTTGCGTCTCATGCAAACACTCGATGACGCGCAACCGGCGCTGATTCTCACGAACGAAAAACTGCGCGAGCACACCGGCGACGATGTCCCCGTCATCCTCGTCGATCGGGCCACGCTCGACGACTCGCCGTCGTGGAATCCATGCGACGAAGACCGCGCATTGCCGCTTTTTCCCGAGCACGCGGCGTATGTCATCTACACGTCCGGCTCGACCGGTACGCCCAAAGGCGTGGTCGTCACTCATGCGGGCATTCCGCCGATGGCCGCGGTGCACATCGATCGCCTCGGCATCGGCAAAGGCTCCCGCGTCCTGCAGTACGCGTCGCTGAGCTTCGACGTTGCCGCCGCGGAGATCACCATGACCCTCGGCGCGGGCGCGACGCTCGTGCTGTTGCGCGAAGACGAGCGCGTCGGCGCGGCGCTTCACGGCGTGCTGCGTTCGCAGCAGGTCACCCACGTCATGCTCACGCCGCCGGTGCTCGAAACGCTCGGCGATCCGGACGATCTCTTCCTCGAAGGCCTGGTCGTCGGCGGCGAAGTCTGCCCGCCGGAGCTCGTCGCGCGCTGGTCGCGCGGCCGGCGCATGGTCAACGCGTACGGCCCGACCGAGACCACGGTCTGCGCAACGCTCAGCGAGCCGCTGCACGCGAACGGCGAAGTGCCGCCGCTCGGCGCGCCGGTCTGGAACACGCGTGTCTACGTGCTCGATCGCAACCTCGAGCCCGCGCCGATCGGCGTGACCGGAGAGTTGTACATCGCCGGTACCGGCCTTGCGCGCGGTTACCGCACGCGCCCCGCGCTGACCGCGGAACGCTTCGTCGCCGATCCCCACGCGCGCATCGCAGGTGCGCGTATGTATCGCAGCGGCGATCTCGCACGCTGGCGCGATGACGGCACGCTGACCTTCCTCGGGCGCGCCGATCAGCAGGTCAAGGTGCGTGGCTTCCGCATCGAGCCAGGCGAGATCGAAGCCGCGTTGCTGTCGATTGAAGGAATCGCGCAAGCCGCGGTGATCGCGCGCGACGGCAACCTCGTCGCCTACATCGCCCCTCACCCGGCCTTCGGCCACCCTCTCCCCGCAAGCGGGGCGAGGGCTACCAATGGTGACCTTCTCCCCGCGGCGAGGGGAGAAGGTGCCCGAAGGGCGGATGAGGGGTCCATTCGCGAGGCACTCGCCACCCGCCTCCCCGCATTCATGATTCCTTCCGCGTTCGTCGTCATGGACGCGCTCCCGCTCCTGCCGAACGGCAAGCTCGATCGCCGCGCACTGCCCGCGCCCGAACGCACGAAACAATCGCGTCCACCGCGCACCCCCGACGAGGAAATCCTCTGCAGCGTCTTCGCCGAAATCCTCGGCCTCGACGAGGTCGGCATCGACGATCACTTCTTCGAGCTCGGCGGGCATTCGCTGCTGGCCACGCGCGTGATCAGCCGCGTCGGTCCGCTATTCGGCGTGGACCTTTCGGTGCGCGCGATCTTCGAGCATCCGCGCGTCATCGAGCTCGCCTCCGAGCTGCAACGCCTTCGCGAAACGCACGCAGACGCGGTCGAAGAGGTGACGTTCTGATGAGCGCCGTCGCCGAGCTCGTCGCGCGCCTTTCGGAAGCTGGGGTTGAGCTGTGGGTGGAAGGGGAGCAACTGCGCGCGCGCGGCCCGAAGCACGCGCTCGACGCCTCGACGCGTTCCGCGCTCGCCGATCACAAGCAGCAACTCATCCACTTGCTCGCCAAGCGCCCCGAGCGAGTGCCGCTGTCCTACGCGCAGATGCGGCTCTGGCTCCTCAACCGGATCGACGATCGCGCCGCGACGTACAACCTCCCGATCGCGCTGCGGCTTACAGGATCGTTGAACGTAGACGCGCTCGAAGACGCGATTGCCGATGTCGTGCGCCGCCACGAATCGCTGCGGACGACATTTCCGGAAGCCGACGGCGTGCCGTATCAACATGTCATCCCGAGCGTAACGAGGGACCTGGGCGGTGGCGCGCGTAACTCGCCCCTCGCGCCCGGGTCCCTCGCTCCGCTCGGGATGACAAGCGAAGACGAACTGCACGACCGCCTGCACGAAGAGGCAAGCCGCGGCTTCGACCTCACGCGAGACCTGCCCTTGCGCGCGCGTCTGTTCCGCATCGCGCCCGACAATCACGTACTGCTGCTCGTGCTCCATCACATCGCCGGCGACGGCTGGTCGCTGGGCGTGCTCGCGCGCGATCTCACCGAAGCGTACGCCGGTCGCTCGCTTTTGAAACTACCGCTGCAATACGCCGATTACACCCTACGCCAGCGTGCGCGACTCGGCGACGAACACGATCCGAACAGCGTCATCGCAAAGCAGCTCGCGTTCTGGCGCGATGCGCTGCGCGGGATTCCCGAGGAGCTTGCATTGCCGGTGGATCGTGCGCGGCCGCTTGCGGCGACGCATCGCGGCGCGACCGTTCCTTTACGAATCGATCGGGAGTTGCGCGACGCGGTGAAGCAGCTCGCGCTGCGCAGCAACGCGAGCGTGTTCATGGTGTTGCAGGCCGCACTCGCGGCACTGCTCTCGCGACTCGGCTGCGGCACCGACATCCCCATCGGCACGGCCATCTCCGGCCGCGATGAAGAGTCACTCGAGAATCTGATCGGCCTCTTTCTCAACACGCTCGTCCTGCGCACGGACGTCTCCGGACTTCCGACGTTCCGCGAGCTCATCGCACGCGTGCGCGCGTTCGACCTGGAGGCGTATCGCAACGACCGCGTGCCTTTCCAGCAGGTGGTGGAAGCGCTCGATCCGGCTCGCTCACTCGGGCGTCATCCCTTGTTCCAGGTCCTGCTGTCGATGCAGAACGCGCCCGCAAGCGAGCTCGCGTTGCCCGGTCTGACCATCACGCCCGAGCCGCTGCGCTGGGAAGTGGCCAAGTTCGACCTGATGCTCACGATGGATGAGCGGCTGGAAGGGGAGCTCGAATATTCGGTCGACCTCTTCGATCACGCGACGGCCGAAGGCATCGCCGCACGCTTCGTGCGTTTGCTCGAAGCGGCGGTCGCGCAACCCGATGTACCGCTGCATCGCGTTGACATTCTCGATCGCGAAGAGCGGCAACAGTTGCTGTGCGACTTCAACGACACCGATCGCGCGATACCCGTTCAGAGCATCGTGCAGATGTTCGAGTCGCAGGACCCGACCGCAATCGCGGTCATGATGGGCGACGAGTCGTTGATGTACGGCGAATTGAACGAGCGCGCGAATCGAGTCGCGCACGCGCTCATCTCGGACGGCGTGCGACCCGACGACCTCGTCGGCCTCACGATGGATCGGTCGCTCGACCTGATCGCGGCTCTCGTCGGCATCCTCAAAGCCGGCGCCGCCTACGTCCCGCTCGATGCCGAGCTTCCTCCGCTCCGCCGCGAGCAGTTCATCCGCGACGCAGCGCTCACACACGTCATCGCCAACGATCACTTCAAACATCCCGACGATACGAACCCGCGCGTCGCGTTGACGCCGGCCAACCTCGCCTACGTCAATTTCACTTCCGGCTCCACCGGCACTCCAAAAGGCGTGCTCGTCACACACGCCGCGGTGATGCGCCTGGTCCACGAACCCAACTTCGCGACACTCGACAAGAACACCCGCATGCTGCACATGGCCCCGCTCAGCTTCGACGCGGCCACGCTCGAGATCTGGGGCCCGCTGCTGAACGGCGGAACCGTGGTGCTCATGCCACCGGGCCTGCCATCGGTCCAAGAGATCGGCGCCGCCGTCGTCGCGCAACGCGTGAACACGCTGTGGCTGACCTCTGGCCTCTTCACGCAGATGGTGAACTACGCACTGCCAGCGCTCGCGGGCGTGCAGCAGTTGCTCACCGGCGGTGACGTGGTATCGGTCGACGCCGTCGAACGCGCCCGCAAAGTAACCCACGTCATCAACGGATACGGCCCCACCGAGAACACGACCTTCACCTCCTGCTATCCGGTCCCGCGCGATCACGAGCTGCGCGGCAGCATCCCCATCGGCAGCCCGATCGACAACACGCGCGTGTACGTGCTCGACGCGAATCTCGAACCGGTGCCGATCGGCGTAGCAGGGGAGCTGTACGTCGCCGGCGAAGGTCTCGCGCGCGGTTATGTCGGCCGCGCCGCGATGACCGCGGAGCGCTTCGTCGCCAATCCGTTCGCGACCGGTGAACGCATGTACCGAACCGGCGATCTCGCTCGCTGGCGTGCAGACGGAAACCTCGACTTCCTCGGCCGCATCGACGCTCAGGTCAAGCTGCGCGGCTTCCGCATCGAGCTCGGCGAGATCGAAACGGCGCTGCTCGCACAGGACGGCATTCGCGAAGCGGTCGTGATCGCGCGCGACCAACGGCTGGTTGCCTACATCGTGGCGACGCCCCTCACCCGGCCTTCGGCCACCCTCTCCCCGCAAGCGGGGAGAGGGCTACCCAATGGAGCCTTCTCCCCTCCGCAGAGGGGAGAAGGCGCCCGAAGGGCGGATGAAGGGTTGCGCCTCTCCCCGCAAGCGGGGCGAGGGCTACCCAATGGAGCCTTCTCCCCTCCGCAGAGGGGAGAAGGTGCCCGAAGGGCGGATGAAGGGTTGCGCCTCTCCCCGCAAGCGGGGCGAGGGCTAGCCAATGGAGCCTTCTCCCCTCCGCAGAGGGGAGAAGGTGCCCGAAGGGCGGATGAGGGGTTGCGCCTCTCCCTGCAAGCGTGGCGAGGGCTACCCAATGGAGCCTTCTCCCCTCCGCAGAGGGGAGAAGGTGCCCGAAGGGCGGATGAGGGGTTGCGCGCTGCGCTCGCGCAGCGCCTCCCCGACTACATGATTCCGAGCGCGTTCGTCTACCTCGACGCACTCCCGCTCAACGCCAACGGCAAACTCGATCACGCGAAACTTCCCGCACCCGATCGCCAAACGGAAACCTATCGCGCACCGCGCACGCGCGAGCAACAACTCCTCGGCGATCTCTTCGCCGCAGTGCTCACCCTCGACAAGGTCGGCGTCGAAGACAACTTCTTCACTCTCGGCGGCGACAGCATCATCGCCATCCAGCTCGTCAGCCGCGCACGCAAAGCGGGCCTCGAGCTCACGCCGCGCGACGTCTTCCAGCATCAGACCGTCGAAGCGCTTTCCGCGGTCGCGAAGATCGCGCAAGCCCGCCCGACGTGGAGCGAAGAAGACGCGATCGGCGAAGTGATGCCCACGCCGCTGATGCGCTCATTCCTCGAACGTAGTGGCTCAGCGGGCGATCGCTTCAACCAATCGCTACTGCTTTCAACGCCCGAAGATCTCGACCAAGAGAAACTCGTCGCCGCGTTACAGACGCTGCTCGACACACACGACGCGTTGCGCATGCGCCTCGAAGGCGACCGTTTGATCATCGCGCCGCGCGGCAGCGTCTCCGCGCGCGAGCGATTGACGCGCATCACCGACATTCGACAGGCTGAGAGCCCGTCGTTCCAGTTCGGCGCGCGCAACGGCCGCATCTTCGAAGCCGTCTGGTCGCCGACTCGCCTGCTGCTGATCATCCACCACCTCGCGGTTGACGGCGTCTCATGGCGCATCCTCCATCAGGATCTCGTGGCCGCCCTTCGCGGCGAACCTATTGATCCCGAACCAATCCCTTTCCGCGTATGGAGTGCGGCGGCGCCAGCCGCCGCTTTCCAAGCGGCAGCGCCAGCCGCCGCTCTCGATCCCAAACTCGACACGTTCGCGACTGCAAGACACCTCACGCTCGACATCCCAACAGCTCTAACGTCCCAACTCTTAACCACGGTCCCCGCCGCCTTCCACGCGCGCATCAACGACGTCCTCCTCACCGCACTCGCAAACGCATTCGGCGAGAAAAGCCTCGTCATCGATCTCGAAAGCCACGGCCGCGACGGCGCATTCGATCTCTCCCGCACCGTCGGCTGGTTCACGCGCATCGACACGGTCGCCATCGGCGGCTCGATCAAACAGGTCAAGGAACAACTGCGCGCCATGGCACCCGCACAAACTCCGGCACAGGTCGGCTTCAACTACCTCGGCCGCATCGCGACAACACGGGAAGGGGAGTGGTCACCCGTCGACGAGGACGCAAACATCGAGAACGTTCATCCCTCGATGCCGCTGTTCCACCCACTCGACATCAACGCCCAGGTGCTCGACGAGCCGGCCGGTCCGCGCCTGACCGCGACCTGGACATGGGCCACACGTCATTTCGACGAAGCGCACGTGCGCACACTCGCGAACCGCTGGCGCGATGCGCTCGAACACCTCGCATCCGACGTCGCGCGCGGCGCAAAAGGTCACACACCGTCCGACTTTCCACTGGTCGCGCTCTCGCAGCACGAAGTCGAAACGCTCGAAGCGCGCTATCCCGATATCGAAACCATCCTGCCGCTCTCATCGCTGCAGGAAGGCCTCGTCTATCACACGCTCCACGACGCCAGTGCGCACGACGTGTACACCGTGCAACTCTGCGTCGAGCTCTCCGGCCCACTCGACGCCGCGCGCATGCGCAACGCCGCGAACGCACTCGTGGCGCGCCACGAGAACCTCCGCGCTGCCATCGTGCAGGAAGGTCTCGTTCGTCCAGTGCAGGTCATTGCGCGCGAGGTCGACGTACCGTGGCGCGAGGTGGAAGATGACGGCGCGCGCTTCGATCTCGCGCACGCGCCGCTGCTGCGCTTCTCACTCGTCCGCACCGACGACGATCGCCATCGGCTCACCCTGACGAACCATCACGTGCTGCTCGACGGCTGGTCGATGCCGATCCTCTTCAACGAGTTGCTCGCGCTGTACAACGGCGACGCGCTGCCGCCCGCGCGTTCGTACGCGGACTACCTCGCATGGCTCACGCGACAAGACCAACAGTCCGCGATCGAGACGTGGCGCGCCTATCTCTCCGGCCTCGAAGAGCCGACGCGCCTGGAACGACGGGCTCTCAGCCCTTCGACGCACCCCGACGGCCTGAGAGCGCGTCGCTCCAGAGAGGTTGAGCTCTCCTCCGAGCTCACCGCGCTGTTGCAACGACTCACACGCCGCGAAGGACTCACCCAGAACACGCTGCTGCAAGGCTTGTGGGCCGTGCTGCTCGCACGCCTCACCGGCCGCGACGACATCGTCTTCGGCGTGACCGTCTCCGGCCGCCCGCCGGAGCTCGCGGGTGTCGAAGTAATGCTCGGCCTCTTCATCAATACGCTGCCGTTGCGCGCGCAACTCGCGCCCGGCAAGCGACTCTCGACGCTGCTCCACGAGATCCAGAACGATCAGACCCGCCTCATGCCGGTGCAGTTCGCCGGACTCGCCGACATCCAACGCGCCGCCGGCATCGGCCAGCTCTTCGACACGCTGGTCGTGTTCGAAAACTATCCGCTCGATGCAGCGGAGGCGCGCGGCGAGTTGCAGATTGTTGCGGCAGATGGTCGCGACGCGACGCACTATCCGCTCAGTCTGGCCGGCATCCCAGGCGATCGCATGCGCCTGCGGTTCGACTACCAACGCTCGCAGTTCTCGCGGGAAGAGATCGAATCGCTCGCCGCACGCTTCATCGGATTCCTCGAGCAGGCCACGCACGATCCACTCCTGCACGAGCTTCATTTCCCCGACCTGGAACGACCGGCTCTCAGCCCGTCGGATGTTCTCGACGGGCTGAGGGCCCGTCGCTCCAGATTGGATTCCGACGACACGCTGACCGAGCTTTTCGAACGACAAGTCGCTCAGCGACCCGACGCCATCGCGCTCGTCGACGGCGAAACCGCGCTCACATATCGCGCGCTCAACGAACGCGCGAACCGGCTTGCGCACGCGCTCCTGGCGTACGGCGCACGTACGGGCGATCTGATCGGAATCGCGCTCGAACGCTCCGCCGACATGATCGTGGCCGTGCTGGCGACCGTGAAAGCAGGAGCCGCATACCTGCCGCTCGATCCTGAATATCCGGCCGCGCGCATCGCCGCGATGATCGACGACGCGTCACCGGCCATCCTGCTCACCACGCGCGAGTTCCGCGCATGCCTGCCGCAATCCGCGCGCGTGCTGCTCATCGATGAAGAGCACGACGCACCTGCGCACGATCCCACCGACCCCGATCGCACGGCGCCGCTGCTGCCGCAACATCCCGCGTACGTCATCTACACCTCCGGCTCCACCGGTCCGGCGAAAGGCGTCGTGGTCACGCATCGCTCCGTCGTGCGCCTGGTGGTCGACACGAACTATCTCCAGCTCGACACGCACGACCGCGTCGCGCAAGGCTCGAACGCGTCGTTCGACGCAGCCGTGTTCGAAGTGTGGGGCGCGCTGCTGCACGGCGCGCGGCTGGTCATCATGCGCCGCGAAGCTCTCCTCGACCCGCACGCGCTCGACCGCGCCATTCACGACGCGGGCATCACCGTCCTCTTCCTCACCACGCAGCTCTTCAATCAGGTCGCGCTCGAAATGCCGTCGGCCTTCTCCGCGCTGCGCTGCCTGCTCACCGGCGGCGAGAACGCCGATCCCGAACGTTTCCGCGACGTCCTTCGTGCCGCACCGCCACAACGTCTGCTGCACATGTACGGTCCATCCGAGACCACGACCTACGCGACGTTCTTTCCCGTCGACGCGATCGCGGACGATGCCACGCACGTCCCGATCGGCGGCCCGATCGCAAACGCGCGCACGTACGTCCTCGACTCGTCGCTGCATCCCGTACCGATCGGTGTCGCCGGTGAGTTGTACGTCGCCGGCTCCGGCGTTGCGCAGGGCTATCTCGAACGACCGGCGCTCAGCGCAGAACGTTTCGTCGCCGATCCGTTCGCGAATGGCGAACGCATGTATCGCACTGGCGATCTCACCCGCCGGCTCGAGAACAACACCCTCGAGTTTCTCGGCCGCGCCGATCGCCAGATCAAGCTGCGCGGCTTCCGCATCGAGCCCGGCGAGATCGAAGCCGCGCTGACGTCGCACGAAGATGTTGCGCAGGCCGCGGTGATGCTGCGCGGCAAGCAGCTCGTCGCTTATGTCGTCGCGTCCCCTCACCCGGCCTTCGGCCACCCTCGCCCCGCAAGCGGGACGAGGGCTACCCATGGTGATCTTCTCCCCTCCGCGAGGGGAGAAGGTGCCCGAAGGGCGGATGAGGGGTCGCTCCGCAACGCACTCCGCGACCGCCTCCCTGATTACATGATCCCGTCGACCTTCGTCTTCATCGATTCACTCCCCCTCACGCCAAATGGCAAGATCGACTGGCGCGCCTTGCCCGTGCCGGTCGAACAGCGCCGCGAAGTCCGTCGCCCCTCGTCCGACCTCGAACGCGTGATCGCCGATGTCTGGCGTGACGTGCTCGGCGTCGACGCCATCGGCACCGACGACAACTTCTTCGACCTCGGCGGACACTCGCTCCTCCTCGCACGCGTGCTCGCACAACTGCGCACGCGGTTGAGCGCCGAGCTGACCATCGTCGACCTCTTTCGTTATCCGAGCGTCGGAGCGCTCGCCGCGCGACTGCAGCCGGCGAGGGAGAAAAAACAAGACGCCCACGACCGCATCAAAGCTCAGAAAGAAGCGACGCAACGCCGCGCGCGTGCCGCCGCCCGACCACGTTCCCAGCGATGAACGAGACCGAAGAGATTCAAGACGCAATTGCCATCCTCGGAATGAGCTGCCGCTTCCCGGACGCGCGCAATCCGGAGGAGTTCTGGCGCAATCTCGCCGCCGGCCACGAGTCCGTGCGCGAGCTCACCGATGACGATCTGCGCGCCGCCGGAATGGACCCGAACATCCGCGCGCAGCCGAACTACGTCGCTCGTGCGGTGGTGCTCGAAGGCGTCGACGAGTTCGACGCGGACTTCTTCGGCTTCACTCCGCGCGACGCCGAAGTGCTCGATCCGCAGCAGCGCATGTTTCTCGAGTGTGCGTGGCACGCGCTCGAAGACGCGGGCTGCGATCCGTCGCGGGAAGAACGGCCGATCGGCGTGTTCGCCGGCGCGGATCTGTCGACGTACATGTTCAGCCTGTACGGCAATCGCGACGTGCTCGCCTCGGTCGGCCCATACGCCATCGGCCTCGCGAACGACAAGGACCATCTCACCACGCGTGTCGCGTACAAATTGAACCTGCGCGGTCCCGCCGTGACGGTGCAGACCGCGTGCTCCACGTCGCTCGTCGCTGTGTGCAACGCGGTGCAGAGCCTCCTGATGCATCAATGCGATCTCGCGCTTGCCGGCGGCAGCTCTGTTTCCGTTCCGCAGGGCGTCGGCTACGTGTGGCAGGAGGGCGGCATTCTCTCGCCCGACGGCCATTGCCGCGCGTTCGACGCGCGCGCACAGGGTTGCATCCCCGGCAACGGCGCGGGCGCAGTGTTGCTCAAGCGCTACGAGGACGCGGTCGCGGACGGCGACCCGATTTACGCGATCATCCGCGGCTTCGGTTTGAACAACGATGGCTCCGCGAAGATCGGCTACACCGCGCCGAGCGTGGATGGCCAGGCGCACGCAATTCACACCGCGATGGCGATGGCCGGCATCGACGCCGACTCCATCGGCTACATCGAAGCCCACGGCACCGGCACCTCCCTCGGCGACCCGATCGAGATCGCGGCGCTGACGCAGGTCTTCCGCGCAAGCACCGATCGCATGCGCTTCTGCGGCATCGGCTCCGTGAAGACGAACTTCGGCCATCTCAACTCGGCCGCCGGCGTCGCCGGCCTGATCAAGGCGGTGCTCGCGTTGCGCAACCGCGCGCTGCCGCCGAGCCTGCACTTCGAGCAGCCGAATCCGAACATCGACTTCGCGAACAGCCCGTTCTTCGTCGTCGATCGGCTCGTGCCCTGGCGAAACGGCAGCGGTCCGAGACGCGCGGCGGTGAGCTCGTTCGGCGTCGGCGGGACGAATGCGCACGTCGTACTCGAAGAAGCGCCGCAGCGTGTGCCATCGAAGCGCACGCGCGAATTCGAGGTGTTGCCGCTCTCCGCGAAAACCGAATCGGCGCTGGAGCGCAAAATCGTCGAGCTGACCGACGCGTTGCGCGCCAATCCACAACTCGAGCTTGCCGACGTCGCGTACACCTTGCAGCTCGGACGACAACCGTTCGCATACCGCCGCGCTGTGGTAGCTATGGAGTGCGGCGGCATAGCTGCCGCTTTCAAAGCGGCAGCGCCAGCTGCCGCCGCGCGCCGCACACCGGTCGCATTCCTCTTCCCAGGACAGGGGAGTCAGCACGCCGGTATGGGCCGTTCGCTGTACGAAAGCGAGCCGACCTTTCGAAAGTACGTCGACGAGTGCCGTCAGCGTGGAGGCTTCGATCTGCGCCATGACACGCGCGACGTGACGCCGACCGAAGTCGCGCAACCGGCGTTGTTCGTCCTCGAATACGCGCTGGCGCGGATGTGGATGGAGTGGGGCATTCAGCCGCACGCGATGATCGGCCACAGCATCGGCGAGTACGTGGCCGCATGCATCGCCGGCGTGCTCGAGCTCGATGACGCGTTGCGTCTCGTCGCCGCGCGCGGGCGGCTGATGCAGTCAATGCCCGCCGGCGCGATGCTGGCCGCGTTCTGCTCCGAGCGCGATCTCCCGCCGAGTCACCTATCGCTCGCCGCGGTGAACGGCGCGACATTCTGTGTGCTCTCCGGAGAGTTCGACGCGATCGAGGCGACGGAGCGCGAGCTCGCGAAGCGCGGCATCGCCGCGAAGCGGTTGCACACATCACACGCATTTCATTCGGCGATGATGGATCCGATCGTCGAGGAATTCGTCGGCCTCGTGCGCCGCACGAAACTGCGTCCGCCGTCGCTGCCGTATCTGTCGAACGTGACCGGCACGTGGATCGGGGACGACGAGGCCACCGATCCCGGGTATTGGGGCCGCCACTTGCGTCAGACCGTGCGCTTTGGCGACAACCTCGACGCGCTGTTGCGCGAGACGTCGTCGGTGGCATTGCTCGAAGTCGGTCCCGGCCGCGCCCTCTCGACGCTCGTACGCGATCGCGCAATGGTCCTGCCGTCGTTGCCCGAGGTGTTGCAGACCGTCGCAAAGTTATGGGTGCAAGGCGTCGACATCGACTGGCGCGCAATGCACGGCGACGCGCGGCGGCAGATCGTCCAACTGCCGGTCTATCCGTTCGAGCGGAAAAAATATTGGGTGCAGACGTCGCGCGCAAAACAGGACGTGGCGAGCTGGTTCTACGCGCCAACGTGGCGCCGCGTCGAACTCCCCGAATCGACGACACATCCAATCGTCCATCGCGCCACCGACTTTTTCAGCCTGCTCGATTTCGCTAAAACGCTCGGCAGCGATCCGATCGAACTGGTCATCCACACAACCGCCGCGGTGCGCGTATCACCCCACGACCCACTCGATCCGACACAGTCGATGCTCATCGCCGCGGCGCGCGTCATCGCGCACGAGCTCCCAAACGTCCGCCTCCGGATCATCGATGCTCCCCCCAACGTAACCTTCTCCCCGCCGCAGCGGGGAGAAGGTGGCCAACGGCCGGATGAGGGGCAACTCATCGCCATCCGCGAATCCGGTGCCTGGATTCCGCACTTCGAACCAACGACGCTAAACCGCGACGCCGCCCACCGCCGCCTCCGCCCCAACGCCGTCTACCTCATCACCGGCGGCCTGGGCGGCCTCGGCTTCATCCTCGCCCGCCACCTCGCCCAAAACTTCAACGCCCGCCTCGTCCTCGTCAACCGCAGTCCTGCGCGCCACCAGGACCGCATTCGCCAACTCGAAGGCGCAGACATCCTCATCGAACGCGCCGACGTCACCGACCCCGCGCAGATGCGCGCGGTACGCGAACGCGCGATCGAAAAATTCGGCGCCATTCACGGCGTCATCCACGCCGCAGGCGTCGCCGGCGGCGGCCTGCTCGCGCTGAAGACACACGAACAGGCCGCGCGCGTGCTCGACCCAAAAGTGCGCGGCACGAACGTCATCTACGAAACGTTCGCGAACGACAACCTCGACTTCCTGTTGCTCTGCTCTTCTCTCAGCTCCCTCTTCGGAGGTGTCGCCCAGATCGACTACGCCGCTGCCAATGCCTATCTCGATGCGTTCGCCGAATTGCACGCACACGAGAACGTCCTCTCCGTCAATTGGGATCGCCTCGGCGAAATGGGCATGGCCGTCGAGACCGAACTGCCGGAAGCTCTGCGCAACGAGCCGCGCTCGCTCGCCACCGACATGACCTCCGACGAGGTGGCCGCGGCATTCGACTGCATCCTCGGCGCGCGCACGCCACAGATTGCGATCTCGACCACCGACCTGCACGCGCGTCTGCGCGCAGCGCAGGAGCAGTCCCTCGGTTCCTCGGGTTCCTCGGAGTTCCTCGGGGGAGGGCCAGTTCTCAATGTTCATGCGCGGCCTGAGTTGTCGACCTCCTTCATCGCGCCACGCGATGCGAACGAAGAAACCATCGCGCGCATCTGGAGCGAACTCCTCGGCGTCGCGCCGATCGGCATCCACGACAACTTCCTCGAGATCGGCGGCCACTCGCTGCTGGCCGTGCAGGTCATCTCGCGCATTCGCGACGCGCTGCGCGTCGAGCTGTCCCTGGCCGTATTCTTCGAATCGCCCACCATCGCCGGCATCTCCGCCCGCCTTGGCGGCGGAGCAGAATCGCGCGCGCCGCTCGTGCGTCAACCTCGCCCCGAGCGCATCCCGCTGTCCTACGCGCAGACGCGTTTGTGGCTGTTGCATCACCTCGAAGGTCCGAGCGCGACGTACAACATCGTGGCGGCGTTGCGCCTCGACGGTGAGCTCGATGCCGCCGCGCTCGAAGCCGCATTCGGCGACGTCGCCGCGCGGCACGAGACGCTGCGCACGATCTTTCCCGACGTTGAGGGCGAACCGTATCAACACCTCCTCGATGTTCGTCCCACGCTGCTCATGGAAGAGGTCACGGAAGAGTCGCTGTCTGCACGCCTTCGCGCCGCCGCTGCGACGCGCATCGACCTCACGCGAGAGATCCCACTGCAGCCGCGCCTCTTCCGCATCAGTCCTCGGCGGCACGTTTTGCTCCTGCTCCTGCATCACATCGCCGGCGACGGCTGGTCGATGGGACCGCTCACACAGGATCTCGCGGAAGCGTACGCCGCGCGCATCCGAGGAGGGGCGCCTTCATTTGTAGAGTTGCCGGTGCAGTACGCCGATTACGCGCTCTGGCAACGCAAAGCTCTCGGCGACGAGCACGATCCGAACAGCATCATCGCGCGCCAGCTCGAATACTGGCGGCAGACGCTCGCAGCCGCGCCGGAAGAATTGCAACTTCCATTCGATCGACCGCGCCCGGCCGTTGCAAGCGATCGCGGCGCGATGGTGCCGCTGCACCTCGAACCGCACCTGCACCGTGAGCTGCTCGATCTCGCCGGCGCGAGCGGCGCGACCCTGTTCATGGTCCTGCAGGCCGGATTCGCGGCGCTGCTCTCGCGACTCGGCGCGGGCACCGACATTCCGATCGGCACCGCGGTGTCGGGCCGCGATGATGCCGCGGTCGAAAAACTGATCGGCTTCTTCGTGCGCACGCTCGTGCTCCGCGTCGACGTCGGCGGCCACCCCACGTTGCGCGAGTTGCTCGCGCGCGTGCGCTCGCTCGATCTCGCGGCGTACGAGCAGCAGGAAGTGCCGTTCGAACGCATCGTCGAAGCGCTGCAACCCGTGCGCTCGCTGTCGCGGCATCCGCTGTTCCAGGTGATGCTCGTGTTGCAGAACGTGCCCGTGTCCGAAGTGGCACTGGGCGATCTGACGATCCGTCCGGAACCGTTCCGTTCCGACATAGCCAAGTTCGATCTCACGCTCAGCCTCAGCGAATTCGTGGGGCGGCGCGGCGAAGCACTGGGCATCGACGGCGCGCTCGAGTTCAGCAGCGATCTCTTCGATCGCAGCACCATCGAGTCGATCGCCGCGCGCTTCGTACGGTTGCTCAAAGCCGCCGTCGCGCAACCCGACGTCCCGCTGCACCGCCTCGACATCCTCGGTCGCGAAGAACGGCGTCAGTTGCTGTGCGACTTCAACGACACCGATCGTCGGCTGCCCGCGCGGAACATCGTCGAGATGTTCGAGTCGCAGGACCCGACGGCGATTGCAGTGGTCATGGGCGAGCAGTCACTGACCTATGCGGACTTGAATGCACGCGCAAACCAGGTCGCCCACGCACTCATCGCCCGAGGCGTACAACCTGACGACCTGGTGGGCATCACGATGGAGCGTTCGCTCGATCTCATCGCAGCGCTCGTCGGCATTCTCAAAGCCGGCGGTGCCTACCTTCCCCTCGATGCCGATCTCCCTCCGCTGCGCCGCGAGCAACTGATTCGCGATGCAGCGGTGAAGCACTTCATTACCGCCGATGACCTCGCACATCCCAACAACAACAACCCGCGCATCGCGCTGACGACGCAAAACCTCGCTTACATCAACTTCACCTCCGGCTCCACCGGCACACCGAAAGGCGTGCTCGTCACACACGCAGCGGTGATGCGCCTCGTCCACGAACCCAACTTCGCAACGCTCGACAAGAACACCCGCATGCTGCACATGGCCCCGCTCAGCTTCGACGCGGCCACGCTCGAGATCTGGGGCCCGCTGCTCAACGGCGGAACGCTCCTGCTCATGCCGCCTGGTCTGTCATCCGTCGAAGAGATCGGCGCGGTCGTCGTCGCACAACGCGTGAACACGATGTGGCTCACATCAGGCCTGTTCACGCAGATGGTCAACCACGCGCTGCCGTCGCTGGGGGGAGTACAGCAATTGCTCGCCGGCGGCGATGTGCTGTCGGTCGACGCGGTCGAACGCGCGCGCACTGTCACGAACGTCATCAACGGATACGGTCCTACGGAGAACACGACCTTCACTTGCTGCTATCCGGTCCCGAAAGATGTCGAACTGCGTCCCAGCATCCCCATCGGCTGCCCGATCGACAACACTCGCGTGTACGTGCTCGACGCGAATCTTGAGCCGGTGCCGATCGGCGTGGCAGGGGAGCTCTACGTCGCCGGCGCCGGACTCGCCCGCGGTTATGTCAGCCGCGCCGCGATGACCGCGGAACGCTTCGTCGCCAATCCATTCGCAAACGGCGAGCGCATGTACCGCACCGGCGATCTCGTTCGCTGGCGTTCAGACGGACACCTCGACTTCCTCGGCCGCATCGACAGCCAGGTCAAGCTGCGCGGCTTCCGGATCGAGCTCGGCGAGATCGAAACGGCGCTGCTCGCACAGGAAGGCATTCGCGAAGCAGTGGTGATCGCGCGCGATCAACGGCTCGTCGCCTACATCGTGGCGACGCCCCTCACCCGGCCTTCGGCCACCCTCTCCCCGCAAGCGGGGCGAGGGCTACCCAATGTAGGTGCCCGAAGGGCGGATGAGGGGTCACTTCGCGACGCGCTCGCGCAGCGCCTCCCGGACTACATGATCCCGAGCGCGTTCGTCTACCTCGACGCGCTCCCGCTCAACGCCAACGGCAAACTCGATCGCGCGAAACTCCCGGCACCCCATCGCAAACCGGACTCCTATCGCCCACCGCGCACGCACGAACAGGAGATTCTCTGCGCGCTTTTCGCCGAGGTGCTTTCGCTCGACAAGGTCGGCATCGACGACAACTTCTTCACCCTCGGCGGCGACAGCATCATCGCCATCCAGCTCGTCAGCCGCGCGCGCAAAGCGGGCATCGAGCTCACGCCGCGGGACGTCTTCCGTCATCAGACCGTCGAAGCGCTTTCCGCGATATCTGGAGCGGCGGGCTCTCAGCCCGCCGTTTGGAGCGAAGACGCGGCCATCGGTGAAGTGATCCCGACGCCGCTCATGCGCGCATTCCTCGAACGCAGCGGCACGACCGGCGATCACTTCAACCAGTCGATGCTGCTGGTGGCGCCGGCCGATCTCGACGAAGAAACCCTCGTCAACGCGTTGCAAACGCTGCTCGACACGCACGACACGCTGCGCATGCGCGTCGACGGCGATCGCCTGCTCATCCCGCCGCGCGGCAGCGTCGACGCCCGCGACCGCCTCACACGCACGAACGATCTCGCCACGGAGGCACGTGCCGCGGAGCAACGCCTCAACCCACGCCAAGGCCGCCTCTTCGAAGCAGTGTGGTCGCCAACGCGCTTGCTCCTCATCATTCACCACCTCGCGGTGGACGGCGTCTCCTGGCGCATCCTCCATCAGGACCTGATATCCACCATTCGCGGCGAAAAAATCGCTCTCGAACCAACCCCCTTCCGCGTATGGAGTGCGGCGGCGCCGGCCGCCGCTTTCCAAAGCGGCAGCAAAGCTGCCGCGCTCGACCCACAAAGAGATACCTTCGCAACAGCCAGACACCTCACGCTCGACATTCCAACAGACCTGACTGCCCAACTCCTGACCACGGTCCCCGCCGCCTTCCACGCGCGCATCAACGATGTCCTCCTCACCGCGCTCGCCAATGCGTTCGACACAACAAACCTCGTCGTCGATCTCGAAAGCCACGGCCGCGACGGAAACTTCGATCTGACCCGCACCGTCGGCTGGTTCACGCAAATCCACCCAGTCGCCATCGGCGGCACCATCAAGCAAGTCAAAGAACAACTGCGCGCGATGCAACCCGCGCACGACCCACCGCAAATCGGTTTCAACTACCTCGGCCGTTTCTCCACTGGAGAAGCGAACAGCGACTGGTCGCCGGTCGACGACGGACCACTCCTCGACGGCGCCGATCCATCGATGCCGCTGTTCCATCTGCTCGAAATCAACGCCCAGGTCGTCGACGAGCCCGCCGGTCCGCATATGTCCGCGACCTGGAGCTGGGCCGCGCGTCATTTCGCCGAAGAAGACGTCCGCACGCTCGCGGAGAAGTGGCGCGAAGCACTCGAACAACTCGCGCGCGACGTGGAGCAAGGCGCAGGCGGACACACACCGTCCGACTTTCCGCTCGTCACCTTGACGCAGGAACAGGTGGAACGCCTCGAGTCCGCGTATCCCGATCTCGAAACCATCCTGCCGCTCTCACCGCTGCAGCAGGGCCTGCTCTTCCACGCTGTCTACGACGACACCGCGCCGGACGTGTACACGGTGCAGATCAGCATCGATATTGCGGCCGAGGTGGATGCGAATCGGATGCGTGTGGCGGCGCAGGCGCTGCTCGCGCGTCACGCCAATCTGCGCGCAGCCATCGTGCACGAAGAGCTTGCGCAGCCCGTGCAAGTCATCGCGCGCGACGTCGCCGTGCCCTGGAACGAGGAAGCGGCACTCGAGAACTTCAATCTTGCGCAAGCGCCGCTGCTGCGTTTTTCACTCGTCCGCATCGCCGACGAACATTACCGCCTTGTGTTCACGAACCATCACATCCTGCTCGATGGGTGGTCGATGCCGATCCTCCTCGGCGAGCTGTTCGCGCTCTACGAAAACGGCGGCGACGCCACCGCGCTGCCGCGCGTGCAGCCCTACGCCGACTATCTCGCGTGGCTCGCGCGTCAGGACCGCGACGCCGCGCTCGACGTGTGGCGCGAAGCGCTCGCAGGCTTCGAGACACCGACACGTCTCGTGTCGAACGGCGTCGTTGCGCGCGTGCCCGATCGTTGGGAAACCCAACTCGCGCCGGCACTCACATCGCGCCTGCAGGACCTCGCCCGCGCACACGGCGTCACGCTCAACACCATCATCCAATCGCTCTGGGCCATCCTCCTCGGACGTCTCACCGGCCGCGATGACGTGGCATTCGGCATCACCGTCTCCGGCCGACCCGCGGAGCTCGCCGGCGTGGAGCAGATGGTCGGCCTCTTCATCAATACATTGCCGATGCGCGTCCAACTGCAGCCGGGAATTACGTTCGGCGCGCTGCTCGAGCACGTGCAGGAGCAACAAGCGCGGCTGATGCCGGTACAGCACATCGGCCTTGCCGACATCCAGCGCGTGGCTGGAGTAGGGGAGCTGTTCGACACGCTGGTCGTGTTCGAAAATTATCCGCTCGACTCCGCCGCAAGCAGCGACGCCCACGGCGGGCTGCGCATCATCGGCGCCAAAGGCCGCGACGCGACGCACTACCCGCTCGGCCTCATGGTCATGCCCGGCGAGCGCCTGCTGGTACGGCTCGACTACAACGGTGAGCATTTTTCGCGCGACGCCGCTGAATCGATTGCATCACGTTTGATCGCCCTGCTCGAAGCCGCGGTCGAACACCTCGACGCGCCGTTGCACGCGCTCCATCAACGCGAACCGTTGCCGAATGTCATCGAGCGCGCGGTGCCGGACCTCACGCTCGTCGATCTCTTCGAGCAGCAAGCCGCACGCACGCCCGAAAACGCTGCGGTGATCTTCGCCGACGAGCTGCTCACGTACGCGCAACTCGACGCACGCGCGAACGAGCTCGCACATTGGCTGATCGAGCGCGGCGCGGGCCCGGATCGCATCGTCGGCGTTGCCATGGAACGCTCCGTCGACATGGTCATCGCGTTGCTCGCGGTCCTGAAATCCGGCGCGGCATACCTCCCGCTCGATCCCGCCTATCCGCAAGCACGCATCGACGCGATGATCGCGGACGCAAATCCAGTCGTCGTGCTGAACACCATCTGGAGCGACGGGCTCTCAGCCCGTCGGCCCTCGTTCCACGGGCTGAGAGCCCGTCGCTCCAGTGGTCACGCGGCCTACGTCATCTACACCTCCGGCTCCACGGGCAAACCGAAAGGTGTCGTCGTCGAGCATCGCGCGCTGGTCAATCACATGCTGTGGATGGCGGACGAGTACCCGCTCGATGCGAGCGACCGCGTGCTCGCGCGCACATCGATCAACTTCGATGCCGCGGTCTGGGAATTGTGGCTGCCACTGATCAGTGGCGCCGCGGTTTGCGTCGTCGCGAGCGACATCGTGCAGGATCCGCGAGCGTTGCTCGCAACGATGAACGAGATGCATGTCACCGTCGCGCAATTCGTCCCTTCGCTGCTCGCCGCGGTCCTCGACACCAACACGCCCGCGCCATCGTCGCTGCGCTGGATCGCCTCGGGCGGCGAAGCCCTGCAGCGCGAGCTCGCGCGCAAAGTCCGCGAGCGGTGGCAGGTGCCGATCGTGAATCTCTTCGGCCCGACCGAGACCACCGTGCAGATCACGCATCACCGCATCACCTCGGATGACGTGACCATCGGCACGCCGATCTGGAACACGCGCGCGTACGTGTTCGACTCGGCGCTCGAGCTGGTGCCGGACGGCGTGGCCGGTGAGCTCTACATCTCCGGTGCGGCGCTCGCGCGCGGTTATCTCGATCGCGCCGCGCTCACCGCGGAGCGTTTCGTCGCCGATCCGCACGCAATCGGCGAGCGCATGTACCGCACCGGCGATCTCGTTCGCCGGCGTGCCGATGGCAAACTCGAGTTCCTCGGCCGCCTCGACACGCAAGTCAAACTGCGCGGCTTCCGCATCGAGCTCGGCGAGATCGAAGCTGCGCTGCTTACGCATGAAAGCGTCGCGCAGGCCGCTGTCGTCGCGCGCGGCAAACAGCTCGTCGCCTATGTCGTGGCTACGCCCCTCACCCGGCCTTCGGCCACCCTCTCCCCGCAAGCGGGGCGAGGGCTACAAGGCGCACCCGCGATGAGTAGCCTTCTCCCCTCCGCGAGGGGAGAAGGTGCCCGAAGGGCGGATGAGGGGTTCCGTCGCTACCTGGCCGCACCCGCGATGAGTAGCCTTCTCCCCTCCGCGAGGGGAGAAGGTGCCCGAAGGGCGGATGAGGGGTTCCGTCGCTACCTGGCCGAACGCCTGCCGGACTACATGATCCCGAGCGCGTTCGTGTATCTCGACGCGCTCCCGCTCACGCCGAACGGCAAGCTCGATCGTTCAGCATTGCCTGCAGCGGAGGTCGAGCGCGATTCGTATCGCGCCGCGCGCACGCGCGAGCAGCAGATTCTCTGCGACTTGTTCGCCGAGGTCCTCTCCGTCGACAAAGTCGGCGTCGACGACAACTTTTTCGCGCTCGGCGGCGACAGCATCATCTCCATCCAGCTCGTCACGCGCGCGCGCAAAGCGGGCCTCGAGCTCACGCCGCGCGATGTCTTCCAGCATCGGACCGTCGAGGCGCTCGCCGCGAACGTGAGAATCGCGACCGCGACGATGGCGTGGAGCGAAGACGCGGCCATCGGCGAAGTCATTCCGACGCCACTGATGCGTGCGTTCTTAGAACGCGGCGGCGGCGATCGCTTCAGCCAGTCGATGCTGTTCGCGACGCCTCCGGACCTCGACGAGGACACGCTTGTTTCCGCGCTGCAGACGATTCTCGACACCCACCACGCGCTGCGCATGCGCGTCGCCGGCGATCGTCTCTTCATCACACCGCGCGGGAGCATCAACGTGCGGGAGTGTCTTCACGATCTCTGTCAGCCTGTCGAATCGCGCCTCAACCCGCGCGAAGGCCGAGTCTTCGAAGCGTTCTGGTCTCCGGGCCGCCTCCTTCTGATCATTCATCACCTCGCGGTCGACGCCGTTTCGTGGCACGTCCTGCGCGACGATCTGATTGCCGCCACGCGCGGCGAAACCATCGAACCGGAGCCGACGCCATTCCGCGTATGGAGTGCGGCGGCGCCAGCAGCTGCTGTCCAAAGCGGCAGCGAAGCTGCCCCAATCCTCGATCCCCAACTCGACACCGTCGCAACCGCGCAGCACCTCACGCTCCATATCCCAACAGAGCTGACAGCCCAACTCCTGACCACCGTACCCGCCGCGTTCCACGCCGGCATCAACGACGTGCTCCTCGCCGCTCTCGTCGAGGCGAGCGGCGAGCGAACGATCGTCGTCGATCTGGAAAGCCACGGCCGCGACGGCGCATTCGATCTCTCCCGCACCGTCGGCTGGTTCACGAAGATCGAGCCGGTCGCCATCGGCGGCGCCATCAAGAAAGTCAAAGAACAGCTGCGCAAAACGCACACGATTCGCGACACGCCGCAGATCGGCTTCAACTACCTCGGCCGCATCACGACCGGCGCCGGCGACGAAGACTGGTCGCCGATCGTCGACGAGCAACTCGTGCTCGCCGCGGATGAAGACATGCCGCTCTCCCATCTGCTCGAGATCAACGCGCAGGTCGTCGATGATCAAATGACCGCGACGTGGAGCTGGGCCACGCGCCATCTCGCGGAGAGCGATGTGCGCGCGTTCGCGAATCGCTGGCGTGAGTCGCTCCAGAAACTCGCGGATGATGTCGAGCGCGGCGCGGGCGGGCACACGCCATCCGACTTCCCGCTGGTCACGCTGACGCAGGACGACGTCGAGCGCATCGAAGCCGCGTATCCGTCCCTCGAGACCATCCTGCCGCTCGCACCGCTGCAGGAAGGCCTCGTCTTCCACGCGCTCTTCGACGACGACGCGCCCGACGTATACACCGTGCAGATCGCGATCGAGCTCGAAGGCGCGCTCGACGTGCCTCGCTTGCGCGCCGCGGCTCGCGCGTTGCTCGCGCGGCACTCAAATCTGCGCGCCGCGATCGTGCACGAAGGACTCGCGCAGCCGGTGCAGGTCATCGTGCGGGACGTCGATGTTCCGTGGATCGAAGACGATTCCGCGGTCATCCGCTTCGATCTCGCGCAGCCGCCGCTTTTGTGCTTCTCGCTCGTCCGGATTGCCCACGAACGCTACCGCCTCACCTTCACGAACCATCACATCCTGCTCGACGGCTGGTCGATGCCGATCCTCTTCGGCGAGCTCTTCGCGCTCTATGAAAACGGCGTGGGGACGGATTCGCTGCCGCGCGTGCAGCCGTACGCGGAGTATCTCCGCTGGCTCTCACATCAGGATCACGATGCCGCGCTCGATGTGTGGCGCGAAGCGCTCGCAGACGTCGAAACGCCGACGCGAGTCGCACCGCCGAACGCGATTGCGCGCGGGCCGGAGCGTTGGGAAACGAAACTCGCAGCGGACGTCACTTCGCGATTGCAGGACCTCGCGCGCGTGCACGGCGTCACGCTCAACACCGTCATCCAGACGCTTTGGGCCATTCTCCTGAGCCGGCTCACAGGCCGCGACGACGTCGTCTTCGGCATCACCGTCTCCGGCCGTCCCGCCGAAGTCGCGGGCGTCGAGCAGATGGTCGGCCTGTTCATCAACACGCTGCCGCTGCGCGTGCAACTGCATCCCGCCACGCCGTTCGCAACAATGCTCGCGCGCGTGCAGGAACGACAGGCGCGGCTGATGTCCGTCCAGTACGTCGGTCTCAGCGAGATCCAGCGCGTCGCCGGAGCAGGGGAGCTGTTCGACACCCTGCTGATCTTCGAGAACTATCCGCTCGACGCGTCCGCGATCAACGACGAGAATCGCGCGCTGCGCATCGTCGGCACCGAAGGCCGCGACGCGACGCACTACCCGCTCACGCTGATGGTAATGCCGGGCGAGCGGCTGCTCGTGCGACTGGACTACAGCGCTGAGCACATCGACGACATCGACACGATCGCGACGATGTTCCTCGGCTTGCTCGAAGCCGCGCTCATGGATCCAACTGCGCCGCTGCACCGCCTCGGCGTCTCGCACGACCATCTGGAGCGACGGGGTCTCAGCCCGTCGGGCACGATCGACGGGTTGAGAGCGCGTCGCTCCAGATCGTTCCCTGACCTCTTCCAACGCCAAGTCAGCCGCACTCCCCACGAAATCGCCCTCGTATCCGGTCACGAATCCCTTACCTACGCGGAGCTCAACGCGCGCGCGAACCGCCTCGCCCACCATCTCATCGCCGACGGCGCCGGTCCCGGCGTGATCGTGGGCGTGCGCGTCGAGCGTTCGATCGAAATGGTCATCGCACTGCTGGCGGTGCTCAAGTCCGGCGCCGCATACCTGCCACTCGATCCGCAATTTCCGGCCGCGCGACTCGAGGCGATGGTTGCCGACGCGATGCCCGCCATCGTGCTCCATTCGCGCGCGGCGATCAGCGCCTCGCAAAACATGCCTGCGCACGATCCGACCGATGCCGATCGCATCGCGCCGCTGCATCCGCGCGACGCCGCGTACGTCATCTACACCTCCGGTTCGACCGGCAAGCCGAAAGGCGTCGTCATCGAGCACGCCGCGTTGTCCGTGTTTCTCGACGCGATGCAGGACGTCGCCGCGTTCACGCCCGGCCATCGCCACGTCGCCGTCACGACCATGGCCTTCGACATCTCGATCGTCGAGTTCTTCCTGCCGCTCTGCCACGGTGCGCGTGTGATTCTCGCCGCGACCGACGAGGCGCGCGATCCTGCTGCGCTCGCGTCGCTCATTCGCAGGAGCGCCGCCGATTCGCTGCAAGCCACGCCCAGTCACTGGGAACTGTTGCTGCAGCACGATCCGGCATCGCTCCACGCGCTGCGCATCTTCGCCGGCGGCGAGGCGCTGCCGGCCGAGCTCGCGCGTGCGCTGCGCGCACATGGAAGCGACGTCGTGAATCTCTACGGTCCCACCGAAGCTACGGTGTGGGCGAGTGCGCGCACGGTCATCGCCGACGACATCGCGGAGAACACGAGCGGCGCCGTGTCACTCGGAACGCCACTCGCGAACTACCGGATGTACGTGCTCGACTCCGGCCTGCAGCCCACCGTGAACAACGTCGCCGGTGAGCTGTACATCGGCGGCGAAGGTCTCGCGCGCGGCTATCGCGGCCGTCCCGCGCTCACCGCGGAGCGCTTCGTCGCCGATCCATACGCGAGCGTCTCCGGCGCGCGCATGTATCGCACCGGCGATCTCGCCCGCCGCCGCGCCGACGGCACCATCGACTTCCTCGGCCGCACCGACAGCCAGGTGAAGATCCGCGGCTTCCGCATCGAGCCCGCCGAGATCGAGGCGGCGCTGACGTCGATGCCCGACGTCGCGCAGGCCGCGGTCATCGCACGCGACCAGCAGCTCGTCGCCTATCTCGTCCTCACCAGTAACCTTCTCCCCTCCGCGAGGGGAGAAGGTGCCCGAAGGGCGGATGAGGGGTCGCTACGCACCGCTCTCGCGGAGCGTCTTCCCGACTACATGATCCCGAACGCGTTCGTCGTTCTCGACGCACTCCCGCTCACGCCCAATCGCAAACTCGATCGCCGCGCGTTGCCCGCGCCAGAGCGGCAAAGCGGAACGTTCCGCCCTGCGCGCACTCCGCAGGAGCAGGTGCTATGCGATCTGTTCGCGGATGTGTTGTCGCTCGACCGCGTCGGCATCGACGACGATTTCTTCGACCTCGGCGGCCACTCGGTCCTCGCCACGCGCCTCATCAGCCGCGCCCGCACCATCCTCGGCATCGACCTGCCGATCCGCGCACTCTTCGACGCGCCGACGGTCGCGCGTTTATCGGAACGCATCGAGCGTCGCGCGCCGAGCGAGAGCCCGTTCGATTTCATTTTGCCGCTGCGCGGTCGAGGCGAACTGCCTCCGCTGTTCTGCATCCACCCGATCAGCGGCCTCAGTTGGAGCTACGCGGGCTTGATGCGCGACGTCGGCGCCGACCGCCCGATCATCGGCCTGCAAGCCCCCGGCATCGCCACGCCCGGTCTCGTTTTCGACAGCATCGAAGCGACGGCGGAGCGCTATCTGGAAATGATCCGTACCATCCAGCCCGAAGGCCCGTATCACCTCCTCGGCTGGTCGTTCGGCGGACTGATCGCGCACGCGATCGCGTGCCGGACCGACGTTGCACTGCTCGCAATCATGGACGCATATCCGAGCGCGGAACCCTTCGACCTCACGGACGCGGACCTCGAGACGTGGAAGGCGAATCTACAAATCCCACAAGGTCTCGACGCTGAGCACATGGAGCGCCTGCTAACGGTCGCGGTACACAACGTCCGCCTCATGTCCCGTTTCCGTCCCGAACGCTTCGACGGAGATCTGGTGTTCTTCAGCGCAGCTATGGAGTGCGGCGGCAAAGCCGCCGCTTTCAACAGCGGCAGCGAAAGCTGCCGCGAATCCTGGCAACCCTTCATCAAAGGCCGCATCCACGTTCACCCCATCGCCTCCACCCACGACGAAATGACCTGCCCCGCGCCCTTACACGCAATCGGCAAAGTGCTCGCAAGACAATTGCAGGAGACGCGCGATCTCGTGACGCGATGACCCACTTGGAGTGCGGCAGCTAACACTGCCGCTTTGAAAGCGGCGGCTGTGCCGCCGCACTCCAAATTCGCGCTTCCAGCTCTGCCTCGACGTCGCGCCACTCGACGCCTTCATTCACCATCAGCACGCTCAGGTGAAACACGAGGTCGGCGAGCTCGCTGACCAGCCGCTCGCGGCTCGTGCCTTTCGCGGCGATCACGACTTCCGTCGCCTCTTCACCGATCTTCTTCAGGATCTTGTCGAGCCCTTCGGTGAAGAGATACGCGCTATACGAATCGCTCGGACGCAACTCGTGGCGCGCGCGCAGCACGGCCATCAGCCGCTCGAGCGGCAACTCCGGCACGTTGCGAAAACACGACGTCGTGCCGTTGTGACATGCAGGGCCGTTCGGCTCGACCGTCACGACGAGCGCATCGCCGTCGCAATCCTCGGCGATGTGAATCACGCGCTGCGTGTTGCCGCTCGTCGCACCCTTGTGCCACAGCTCGTTGCGGCTGCGGCTCCAGAACCACGTCTCGCCGCTCTCGCGCGTCTTCGCCAGCGACTCGTCATTCATGTACGCGAGCGTCAGCACCGCGCCGCTGCGGCTGTCTCGAACGATGGCAGGGATGAGTCTCATCGCACTGGAATCCCTTCTTCTCGAAGATGCTGTTTGACAGCGCTGATGCTCAGCACACGATCGTGAAAGAGCGAAGCCGCGAGCACGGCGCGCGCGCCGCCCGCTTCGATCGCATCGCGAAAGTCCTCGACGCGTCCGGCGCCGCCGGATGCGATCACGCCGATCGTCAACGCGCTCGTCACCGCGCGCAGCAACTCGATGTCGAAGCCGCGGTTCGTGCCGTCCCGCTCGACCGACGTGAGCAAAATCTCTCCCGCACCCAGCTCCTCTGCGCGACGGCACCAGTCGACGACGTCGATGCCGGTCACCTCGTTGCCGCTGCGCACGGTCGCACGACCATCCTTCGCATCGCACGAGAGCACCACCGCCTGAACGCCGAACTCCTGGGCACATTCGCGAATCAGTTCCGGACGCCGCACCGCCGCGGTGTTGAGCGCAACGCGGTCCGCTCCAGCGCGCAGCAGCGCACGAAACTCTTCGCGTGTGCGCACGCCGCCGCCGACCGTGAGCGGAATGAAGATCGAGTCCGCAACGCGACGCACGGTCTCGACTGCCGTCGCGGCCCCGCGATCGGTCGCGGAGGTGTCGAGCATCACCAGTTCATCGGCGCCTTCCGCCTCGTAACGCATCGCACATTCGACCGGATCGCCGGCGTCGCGCACGTTCGTGAACGAGACGCCCTTGACGACGCGGCCGTCACGTACGTCGAGGCACGGGATGATGCGCTCCGGAATCGCATCCGGCACTGCCAATCGCGCGCGAGCGCGGCGGAGATCGATGTGCCGTTCGAGCAACGCGCGGCCGATTACGCAGCCGCTCACGTTGCCCAGGCGGGCGAGCGAGACGATGTCGGTCGTGGTCGAGACGCCGCCGGATGCAATCAATCGCACGCGCGTCATCCCGCGCAGCTCGCGGTACAACGCGAACGAAGGACCGCGCAGCACACCGTCTTTCGAGATGTCAGTCACGAGCACTTCGCGGATGCCGAGCGCTTCGATGCACGCGAACGCATCGCGCAGCGACGTCGACGACGCGCGCGACCAGCCGTCGACGCGAATGACGCCATCGCGAACGTCGATCGCCGGCAGAATGCGCTCGGCGCCAAACTGTTCGACGAGCAACGCAAGCAAACGCGGTGCATCCGCCGTGACGGTGCCGACGACGACGCGATCCGCGCCGCAATCGAACCATCGCAGAGCGTCTTCGAGCGAGCGCACGCCGCCGCCGACCTGCACGGCGAGGTCGCGTTGCGCGAGTCTGCGCACGACCTCTGTCTCGATCGGAGCGCCGCTGCGCGAGCCTTCCAGGTCGATGACGTGCAGTCGCGTGCCGCGCGGCACTTCGAGTGAGTCCAGCACCGCCTCCGGCTCGCCATACACGCGCGCGCTCTCGAACGCACCGCGTGTGAGCCGCACGACGCGTCCGCCCAACAGGTCGAGCGAAGGAATCAGTTGCATGCGGCGAAGTTCCTCAGCACGCGCAACCCGGCGTGCGACGACTTTTCGGGATGAAACTGCACGCCGAACACGCGCCCCCGCTGCACGGCGGCGGTGAACGCGCCGTTGTAATCGGCGGCGGCGATTTCGTCGCGTGCATCGCGCGCGGCGTACGAATTCACGAAGTAGAACGACTCATTCTCGACGCCGTCGAACAGCGGCCCGCGCGCACGCACGCGGTTCCAGGCGATCTGCGGTACCGGCATCGGACCACTGAACCGCTGCACTGCGCCGCGCACGAGCCCGAGGCCGCGGGTGATGCCGTATTCGTCAGAATGGTCGAAGAGCACCTGATGACCGACGCAGATGCCGAGCAGGAACGCGCCGTTGGTTACAGCTTCGCGAATGGCTTCGTCGATGTGCGCCTCACGCAGGAACTGCATCGCCACGCCGAACGAGCCGACGCCCGGCAGCACCAGTTTTTGCGCGCGCGCGACGGCCGCCGGATCACGCGTGATCTCCGCGGCCGCACCGACTTCACGCAGCGCGCGCGCGATGTTCGCCATGTTCGCGACGGGGGAGTCGATCAGAATCAAAGCACCCCCTTCGTGCTCGGCACGTCGGCGCTCACCACTTCCTTCGCCGCGCGCACCGCAACCGCAAACGCCTTGAAGATCGCCTCGGCGGCATGATGTCCGTTGCGCCCGCGAATGAGATCGACGTGGATGTTGCACGCGCACTTGTTCGCGAACGATTTGAAGAACTCCTCGATCAGCGCGAACGGAAAATCCTTCCGAATGAGCAGCATCTCGCGATCGACCGGCACTTCGAACACGAGATACGGCCGGCCGGCGAAGTCGACGACGACCCGCGCCAGCGCTTCATCGAGCGGCACGTATGCGGACCCGAAACGGCGGATGCCGCGCTTGTCGCCGAGGGCGGTCGAGAATGCTTCGCCGAGGGCGAGGCCGGTGTCTTCGACGGTATGGTGATAGTCGATGAACGTGTCGCCGGTGGCGATGATGTCCAGATCGACCTGCGCGTGACGCGCAATGGCGTCGAGCATGTGCGACAGAAATCCGATCGGCGTGTCGATCTTGGCCTGCCCGGTGCCGTCCAGATCGAAAGTCACGGCGACGGACGTTTCTTTCGTCGCGCGAGTGACAGTGGCGGTTCTCATGCGAGCTCCTTCAATGCGTCGAGAAACCGATCGTTCTCCGCGCGCGTGCCGATCGAGACGCGCAGAAAGTCGGCGTATCTGCGTACGAGAATGCCGCGCTCGCAGAAGTCGTCGAACGACGCGCGCGTGCGGAAGGCGATGAAGTTCGCCTTCGTCGGAAACGGGGCGACGTTCGGGACCGCGCGCATCGCGTCGATCATCCGCTCCCGCTCACTGATGATGCGTGCGACGTTCGCGCTGTAAATCTCACGGTGCTCCAGCGCGAGCACAATGGCGGTTTCGCTGACGATATTGAGCGAGTACGGCAACTTCACCTTGCGAATCTCGCGACATGTCGACGCGGTCGAGGCGAGCCACCCGACGCGCAATGCCGCCAGCCCCCACGCCTTCGAGAACGTGGAGAACGTGACCAGCCGGCTCGCTATGGAGTGTGGCAGCTGGCGCAGCCGCTTTGAAAGCGGCAGCTTTGCTGCCGCACTCCATACAGAGTCCAGCGCAAAGTCGCCGTATGCGCGATCGAAGAGCACCGTCGCTCCGGTGGCGAGCAGCTGTTCGATCCCGTTCTCCGGCAGCGCGCCGCCGGTGGGATTGTTCGGCGAGCAGACGATGACGACATCGCCGCGCGCCGCGATCATCTCGTCGAGCGGCAGGAGTCCCGTCGCTGGATCGATATCGATCGGGATCACCACTCCGCCCGCGATCGTGATCAGCTTCTCGTACAACGCAAACGTCGGACGGGCGATGACGACGGACGTGCCTGATCCGACGAAGGTGCCGATTGCCGCGACGAGCAACTCGTTCGAGCCGTTGCCGACCAGGATCTCGTCCGCATCGAAGCCGTACGCATTCGCGAGTGCGATGCGCAGAGCGGTCGACTCGAAGTCGGGATAGCGATTCCACGCGCGCCGGGCGGCGCGCGCGAGCACCTCGTCTTTCAGCGGAAAATCGAACGGCGACTCGTTCTGATTCAGCTTCACCTCGGCCTCACGCAGTTCGAGTGCATAAGCGGTCATCGCCGCGACGGTCGCGCGCGCGCTCATCGGGCCACCACCGATCGCGCGTGTTGCGGCAGCCCTTCGAACTCTGCGATGGCAGCCGCGTACGGCGCCAGCTCGCTCAGTGTTTCCGCGCTGAAGGCGACGATGTTCGTACGCTTCACGAAGTCGTACACGCCGAGCGGAGAGAAGAAGCGCGCGCTGCCGGCGGTCGGGAGCACGTGATTCGAGCCGGCGATGTAGTCGCCGATCGCCGGTGGCGCGAATGCACCGCAATAAATCGCGCCGGCGTTGTGCGCCTTTGCGGCGACGAGCTCCGCATCGCGCGCGTGAATGCAGAGATGTTCGGGTGCGATGCGGTCGGAGATGCCGATCGCTTCGTCGATCGAGTCGGCAACGAGGTTCAGCGTTGCGCGAACGTCGAGGGCTTTGCCGATCGAGATGCAGATCACCGCGGAGTCGGCACCATGCTCCTGCTGCGCGTCGAGATCCGCCTGCACGAGCGCCGCGTCCGCGGTGTCGTCCGCGATGACGACGAGCTCCGTCGGACCGGCGGTCATGTCGATGCCGACCTCGCCGACCAGACGTACCTTCGCCGCGTTGACGTACGAGTTGCCGGGGCCGGCGATCTTGTCGACGCGCTGCAGGGACCCCGTGCCGAGGGCGAGCGCGGCGATGCCGGCTGCACCGCCGCATTGATAGAGCTCGCGGATGCCGAGGCGATTGCAGACGTAGTGCAACTCGTCGCGAGCGGCGGCGGCAGGCGTCGTCGCGACCACGATCTCGGGAACGCCGGCGATGCGCGCCGGCACGGCGCACATGATCAGCGTCGAGACGTACACCGCGCGTCCGCCCGGCACGTACACGCCGGCGCGGCGCAGGGGACGTACGCGATGTGTGATGTCGTTCCACTGATACGACCGCGGGAGCTGGCGCATGTGAAAGGACTCGACGCGTTCGATGGCGATGTCGAGCGCGGCGGCGAGCTCCGGATCGATGCGCACGTCGCGCGGTGTGATGAGGATCGGCGTGATATTGACGCGATCGAACTTCGCGATCTGCTCGGCCACGTACGCATCTCCGCGCGTGCGCACCCCTTCGATCATTTCATCGGCCACGCGAAACGCGTTTTCATTTGCGGCACGGCGACGTGTCTCCAGCTCGCGCAGGGCGGCTTCCGCTTCAGGCGACGATGCGTTCATGAATGCTCTCCTCGACGCGCGCGATCAGTGCGCGCATCTCGCGGTTGTTCGTTCGATAGCTGTGTTGCGCGACGATGAGCCGCGGCGTGATCTCGGCGATGCAGTCCTGCAGCTCGAGCTTGTGCACCCGCACCGTTTCGCCGGTCTCGACGAGGTCGATGACGTGCGATGTGAGTCCGAGTACGGCCGCGAGCTCGACGGATCCGTTGAGCGCGACGAGCTCCGCGCGGATCGCGCGTGCGTCGAGCCATTGGCGGGCGATGCGGGGATACTTCGTTGCGATCTTCGAGTCGTAGCCTAGCGGCGGCGCGTCCGGGCCGCCGATGAGCATCATCCGGCAGCGGCCGTACGGCAGCTCGACCGCCTGGAATGCGCTGCAGTCGTGCTCGAGGAGCTGATCGAGGCCGGCGATGCCCGCGTCCGCGGCGCCGTGATCGACGTACACCGGCACGTCGCCGTCTTTGACGAAGATCCATTCGATGCCGCCGCGCGCGAAGACGAGCTTGCGCGTGCGCAGATCGGATTCGGATGGCACGTCCCACCCCGCATTCGCAAACGTGGCCAGGGCTTCAGGCTGCAGACGTCCTTTGGGAATGGCGATGCGCATCAGTTCACCGTGAACGTGAAGCCGACGGCCGGCGCACGTTTCCCGAAGCGCTCGTACAACGTGTCGTAGCGCCCGCCCTGCGCGAGCGGCGCGCGGCGCTCGTCGCCGTACACCCAGAAGCGCACGCCTGTGTAGTAGCCGCGTTCCTCGGAGTTCCTCGGGGTTCCTCGGGGTTCCTCGGAGGGGAGGAGCCGACCGCTGCCCACCCCTCCGAGGAACCCGAGGGACCTCGAGGAACCCGAGGAACTCACCGTGTCATCGTGCTCGACGAAGCGCGGATCATCGATGTGCTGGCCGCCGCTGTACACCACGAGCGGAGACTCGCTGAAGATCGCGGCGATAGCGGCGGCGAGATGCAGCATCTCGAGATCGGCATCGCGCGACGGGTCGCCGACGATCTCCGCGCCGATCTGAAAGAGCTCCCGGTTTTTGCCCAGTCGAGATGCGTCGCAGCGGATCACATCGCCGCGATAGAACACCCGCAGTGGCAAGTTGCCGTTGAGCGATGGCGCGAGCGCGCGGGCCACCATCGGCGTGAAGTCGGAGCGCACCGCGACGAGCTCTCCGTCGCGATCGGTGAAGCGGTAACTCCGTTTCGAAGCGGCATGACCGATGCCCGCGTACGGCTCGGCGAAGTCGATGACGGGCAGCACGATCTCAGCGAAGTTCGCCGCTTCGAGCAGCGCGACGACGCGCGCTTCGAGCATCCGTCGCCGCGCTGTCTCTTCGATCAGCAGCGGACGCGCTCCGGTTGGATATCTGAATGCTGTGGCCATAAAGTCGAAAACCTCTTCCCGGCGATGCAGGAAGAGGTCTCGACTTCACGCGCGGTTCATCGGGCGCCCCTTCCTGTTCGGAGGGACGCACGCCAATGCACCCCTACCGAATGCGGTGGTGGTGATGGTGGCGATGCGCGCGGCGGATGTTGTTCACGTCGCGGGCGAGTGTAGCAGGAGTGTCAAGACTATGGAGTGCGGCGACGCCAGTCGCCGCTTTCATTGCGGCAGCGCAAGCTGGAGCGGGCGTGGAGGCTGGCGCCTCCGCATGGAAAGCGGCAGCTTGCGCTGCCGCACTCCAAACGTGATAAGGAAAGCCGCATGCGCAATACTGCTCGCCTCCTCGCCACGCTGGTCGTCGTCTATCTCACGCACGCGTCGCTCGCGCAGCAGGCGGCGAAGCGCCTCATCACGGAGACGGATCTCTTTCGCTTCGTGTGGGTCGCTGACCCGCGGCCGTCGCCGGACGGCACGCGCGTCGCGTTCACGCGCGTTACGGTCAACGAGAAAGGGGAAGGCTACGACACCGCGATCTGGATCGTTGCGGCCGACGGCAGCGCGCCCCCCGCGCGACTGACGGCGGGTACGCGCGACTCGCAGCCACGCTGGTCGCCGGACGGAAAGCGCATCGCGTTCCTCCGCGCGCCGCTGCGCGACGGCAAGCCGGAGCCGCCGCAGATTCACATCCTGTCGCTTGCGGGCGGCGAGGCGTCGCGTCTCACCGACGTGCCGCGTGGCGCGTCCGCGCCGGCGTGGTCGCCGGACGGAAAGCGGATCGCATTCACGAGCAGCGCGAATGCGAAAGATCTCGAGAAGCAGCGTCGCGAGAAGGCTGCGCGCAAGACCGCGCAGGATGTCGATGTGCCGCGTCCCGCGGAGAGTGCGCCAAAACCGCCCGCAGCAGTTCCCGATGAGAACGAGCGCGACAGCGACGTACGCACCATCACCCGCGCGATTTATCGCTTCGACAATCAGGGATATGCGGATCCCGAACATCGCTCGCATCTGTGGGTCGTCGATGCGCCGGAGCTTACGGAGGAGCCGGTCGCCGCGCGGCAGCTCACCGATGGCAAGTACGAAGAGGAGGATCCGATCTGGTCGCGCGACGGCGCGCGGATCTACTACACCTCGACGCGCATCGACGAGCCGTACTACGAATTGCCGCAGAGCGACATCTACGCGGTTCCGGCGAACGGCGGCGAATCGGAGAAGATCGCCGCGCTGGAGTTCGAGATCGGGCAGACTTCGCTGTCGCCCGATGGACGCATGCTGGCGTTCGTGGCCGACGTGTCGCGGCCGGTGCGCTCGTACAGCCAGCCCGATTTGTGGGTGCTCGAGCTCACGCGCGGAGCGGCGCCGAAGAATCTGACGGCCGATTTCGATTTCGACGTCGGCGCAGGCATCGGCGGCGATCAGCGCGCACCGCGCGGCAACGCGGGCGCGCGCGTGCTCTGGAGTGATGACGGAAAGTCGCTCGTCGCTACCGTCGCGCGCGAAGGACGCGCGAATCTGATGCGCTTTCCGACCGCCGGCGGTGCGCCCATCGACGTCACTACGGGCGATCAGGCCGTGTTGTCGTACAGCGCGTCGCGCCCAGGCGCACCGATCGCGGTGATCATCTCCACGCCGACCGTCGTCGGCGATTTATGGATGTTCGGCGCACAGCGTCGGCGTTTGACGTCGTTCAACGACGCGCTCTTCGCACAACTGCGACTGACGTCGCCCGAGGAGATCTGGTACACGAGCTTCGACGGCAAGCGCATTCACGCGTGGGCGCAGCGCCCACCGGATTTCGATCCATCGAAGAAGTATCCGCTCATTCTCAACATCCACGGCGGACCACACTCGGCATGGGGCTTCATCTTCACGCACGAATTCCAGTGGATGGCTGCGCGCGGTTACATCGTGCTGTACCCGAATCCGCGCGGCTCGTCGACGTACGGACAGGAATTCGGCAACATCATTCAGTACCGCTATCCGGGCGACGATCACCGCGATCTGATGGCCGGCGTCGATGAGCTCATCCGCCGCGGCTGGGCCGACCCGCAACGCCTCGGCGTCACCGGCGGCTCCGGCGGCGGACTGCTCACGAACTGGGCGGTGACGCAGACGAACCGCTTCCGCGCGGCGGTCTCGCAACGGGACATCGCGGACTGGAGCGCATGGTGGTATACGGCCGATTTCACGCTCTTCCAGCCGAACTGGTTCCGCAAGGCACCGTTTGAAGACCCGGCGGATTTCGCGCAGCGCTCGCCGCTGACGCACGTCGAGAAAATCCGTACGCCGCTCATGTTCATCCTCGGCGAAGCCGACTATCGCACTCCGGCGGCGGCGGGTGGCGAATCGCTGTTCCGCGCGCTGAAATACCTCCGCCGCCCGACCGCGATGGTGCGCTTCCCCAATGAGTCGCACGAGCTATCGCGCAGCGGCCAGCCATGGCACCGGGTGGAGCGCCTCCGCTCCATCCTCGGCTGGATGGACAAATACATCCTCGGCAAAGATGTGCCGCAATTCCGCGACGTTACCGGCCAGGACGTTTCGGCGCCCCCCGAATAATGTGGAGTGCGGCAGCTTTACGTTTGCGTCTGAAGTCCACTCGAGCTCGCGGGTGTATTCACGATCTGTCGCTACAACATAGAAAATTTTCACGACCTCGCCGCCGCCAGGCATCCTCGCGATGTGTCCTGCAACCGCGACAATCAATCCGCTGAAACCAAATGCCGCTGCAATCGTTCCAAGCATCGAGAGCTGCCAGTCCAGATACAACGCCTTACGGTGCGCAAGTGTGTACGCGCAGCGTTCGTTTCCGCCGGTGACGACCTGCTCTCTTAGACCGTTGACGAACGTCGCGGCGGATTGCATCGTGCTCACAACCACCCAGAACGTGGCAAGCGGCAGCACCACAGCTTCCAAGGCACCCATGTCGTTCATCAATGTCCTCCTTATACGCAGAGCGATACTACCGCTTACGCATCGTCGCCCGAGGCGTACATCGCGACTACGCCGGGAGACACTGCTGTCACCGCCACCGCCCACCTGATGTAGCCGGTTTGCACTGGCGCGATGCGCTCATTGCAGCCGCGGCAGCCGCGGCGCGAGCGCACACTCCGTCCGAGATCTAACATCGCAAACCCAACGTTTTGAGCCGCCGCCCGGACTGTCACTGCTTGATGATCTGGAATTCGGCCTTTACTTCCGCGTCGCCGTAGCCAGGATTCCTGCACCGAATGCCCGCGACCGTTGTCTCACGGACCGCATCACTGAGGTCGGCGGCGATTTGCGCCCGGCGCGATGGTCGGCCATCGCGGTAAAGCTGGATTTGCATGGCCGCGGCGTGAGAAGCCGTATCGAGGACCCCCATCGCGTCGAAGACGGTGCTACGACCGCGCGAGCCCCCGTCGCTCGCTAGCTAGGGAACCTCTGAACAAGTTACGGACTTCGCGATGCTGTGGAAAACGTGATCGTGTTCGATACTGCGTCAACGCTGAATGGTGGAGACGCAAGTGGCGAAACAGCAGACGTTCGCAGGGTTGGCGTGGCAGAACAAGGG
>DASPNA010000154.1:0-55696 GCA_035626775.1 Thermoanaerobaculia bacterium | reverse complement strand
CGGCAGCGTCAGTTGCTTCGCCGAGGGACGTACGGTCGCGGTGCCGGTGCGTTCTGGCGCGCGGACTCTAGTCCTCGTGATCGTCCATGGGTGGTGGCTCGGGAATCTCGGCCACCGCCTCGAGCGGCACGCGCTCGCGGTCGACGCGCGGAACGCCGCCACCAGCGAGGAAAATGTTCTTCCGGTACTTCTCCAGCCGCTTGAAGATGTGGTGGAGGTCGTAGGTGAGGCGCATGACGGTGCGCCGGAGCTTGTACTTCACGCGGCGGAACTGCTCGAGGTCATCGCTGCGGAGCGCGGGGAGGAAGCTGTCGATCTCGGCGATCCGCTTGCGGACCTTCTCGAGGTCCTTGTCCTGGATGTTGAGGAAGAGCTCCTCCTCGCCGATGAGGAGCGGCTCGATGCTGCACATCTGGTCGTCGAACCAGCGCCAGAGCTGGACGAGGTCGATGCGGCGGCCCTTGGAAAGGAAGCGCGTCTCGAGGAGGTCCTGGCGGAAGTAGCCGAGGAGCTTGCGGTCGTCGGTCTTGTTGAACTCGTCGTCGGTGAGGTTGCGGATGTTCCAGACGCCGAAACGGATGATGTCGTTGCGCGTGCTGCGCAGTTGCCGGATCACTTCCTCGAGGATCTTGAGCGGGAGCTGCGCCAGCGACTGCGCCTCAGGCAGCGCCTGCCGTGGCGATTCTTCGGACATTTCGGGCGAAGAATACACGATCACTTGGCCTGCACATATGTCGCGTCCCCTGTGCGGTTGTCGACGAGCGACGCGTATGCATGCCCGCGCTCGCCGAGGAACCTCACGACCGCGCGGCCGCTCGCGATGCGTGGCAGCACGGGCATCTGCGCGACGCCATTCACGGTCTGCAGAATCGCGCGCTGCACGTCGGCGCCTGCCGCGTCGTAGATCCTGACTTCCGCCGTGGTCTCGAGTGAAGAGTACGCCACGATCCCGATGTTCGTGCGATACGGCGCGGCGCTCTCAATGAACACGAGATGCTGCTCGCCGGCGGGAGGCGCACCAAGGAGTGGCACGAACTGATCCGTGGTCCCTCCATCGATCCGCGTGCCGGCGAGCTCGTTCGGCTCCGTCCGCATGTACAACTGTGCGACGGGACCGCGGCCGATGACAGTCCGCAGCACGTCGGGAAACACGCGAATACCGTCCGCAGTGCGGAACCAGAGGTCGGACCGCCAGCGTTCCGTGCTGATCGCCGGCGCGACAATGTCGCGCGTTGTGCCGGGCAGATGTTCGGCCGGGACGAACATCGCGTCGTCGTGCTCATTCACCTGCGACACGTACGCGGCCACGCGCGCCGCGCCGCTGACGACTTTGATCTCGAGGAATCTGTCGTCGCCAGGAAACTGCACATGGCTGAACGGCAGAATCGCGACAGTGCGTTCGCCCACCATGACCACACCCGATTCACCCGCAATCTCAGCGATGCCGATGTTGTAGCGCGAGCCCTCCTCCGGCAGAGGCGCAATGGCGAGCGGCGCTTCGCCCAATACCGTCGAATCGCGAACCGGAGGTACCTGTTGCCCAAGCGTGCCCGTCTCGGTGATCGCATACGTGCGGCTCATCAGGACCACGTCGCCGAGGACTTCTAGCGTGCCGCTGCCGAACGTGTGGAATGCGCTTGCAACCACGTCGTCGAATGCGATCGTCTGCCCCGGCCCGAGCTCCGCATCGAGCGCCGAGAAACTCACCAATCCATCCTCGGTGCTGCGCGTGAAGATCAGCGTTGCCGTGACCGAGGTTGTCGATGGATTGGCGATGCGCACGTCCGAGGCAAACGGAGTCGCGCCGACTCCGAATACGTGTGCGACGACCGGGATCATCTGCGCGTGCGTGCTGCGCGGGCGTTCGGCGAGCGGCACATCACCCGCGAGCTGCAACACCAGCCCCCACGAAAGCAGCGTGCCGATGTCGCGCACGCGCACGTCGCGCACGATCAGCTTCCACGTGCCGGCGGCGCTGCGTCCGTGCAAGGTCGCCAGCGACTCGGCGGGTTCGGCGGTGAGTCCGAACGTCGTATGCAAATCCGCGCCACGCTCGGCCGAACCTTCCAGCAGCGTGAGGTTCGTTCCATCAGGCGCGACGAGCTCGATGCGCAGGTCGCTGCGGAACGGATGTTCGATGTCGACACGTACGAAAATGCGCTCGATCGCACGCGCGTCATTGATGGTGAGCGATGACGTCACGCCCGCGACGCTGTTCTCCGGGATCGCGAGTCCATGTTCGCTGCTCTGAAAGAGCGTGAGCTCGCCGCGTGGCCGCGTCGCGTCGCACGTCGCGAGAATGCCGCGCGCGATCATCGCCGCGCAGATGGTCTGCACGTGCGACCCGCTGAATAACAGCCGGTCGGCCTCGATCATCCGCTGCGTCATCGTCGCGAACGTCGGACGGGGCGGCACGCCGAACACCGACTCGATCACGATGGTGTCGGTGATCGTGCGGCCGAGCTGCTCGTGAATCTCGCGCAACGCGGACGACCAGATCGCGCCATTGCGATGTTCGGCGCCCGCGCCGCCGTTGCGCTCGAAATCCGCGATCGTGCGCGTACTGTCCAGACGGCGCAGGCAATCGGAGCCTGCCGGATAGCCGCACTGCTGCGACGGCTCGTCTTCCCAGCAGCGCGCATCCCAGTCGGCGAAACAGAAGGGATCGCGTCCGCTCGCCAGGCGTTGCGCGGCATGCGCGGAGTACGCCCAGTAATCGCCGAAGCCTTCGCCGAGCGCGCGCGTCTCGCTGATGAATGTGCCGGTGAATGCGCCCGGCGCGATCCACTCGAGGATCGCGTGTCCATACTCGTGCACGATCAGATCGGCGTCTTCCGCGTCGTCCGTGCCGCCCTCGCCGAAATGCAGCGTTCCTTCGCCGAACGCCGATGCCGACGGAATGAAGACCGAGTTATCGGAACCGCCGGCAGAGTGTGCGTCCGCTTCGATCGCGTACGCGGCCACCGCGCGATCGCCGACATAACCGAGAGATTGCAGATGCCGCTGCGTGCGATCGACGTGAAAGTAGACGTTGACGTCTTCGAAGCCGTCGTCAGCGCGATTGAACAGCAGCGACGAGGCGGCATCCACCGGCGCAACGTTCGGAGCCTGCCTGTCGACGAGCGACACGAACGGGCCGCGCAACGCGCCGCTCTCCATGACGTCGAGCAGTTCCACGAGTCGATACGCCTGCTCCGGCACCGCGCCCGCGGAATCGTTGCGGTCCTGCAGCGATGGATCGTTCAGCGCGACGACAGGATTCGGATCGAACACGCGCGCTGGCTTCGCGTGAAAGAAAAGCGGCTCGGTGCGGATCAGCGCGCCGGTCTCGAGGTCGTAGTCGTACGCGTAGGGCTGGAGAGGGCGTTCTTCGACGATCACGCGGCGCGCGACACGGCCGTTGATGATGCGCAGTGATCTCTGGAGGGACGGGCTCTCAGCCCGTCCGAGGACGACGGGCTGAGCGCCCGTCGCTCCAGATGGGCATGGGCGTGTGGCGTAGACGTCGCTCGGGATTCCATCGACGTATTCGCGATAGCGGCAATGGGTTCCGGTCAGCGAGTGGCGCACGAGCTCGAGCCGTGACTCGGCGAGCAGCGGAACCGCCGCCAGTACCGCGAGCAGCAGTTTCACGACTGCGCCATGGCCGCGGGCGGAGGCGTCAGCGCGGCGCTCGGCTCTTCCGCGGCCGGGAGCGAGAAGAAGAACGTCGTGCCCTGTCCTTCTTTGCTGTCCACCCAGATCGTGCCGCCATGGCGCTCGATGATCTGCTTCGTGATGTACAGGCCGAGTCCGAGGCCGCCGTAGTTCGTCGACGACACGTGACGGCCGCGATGGAAACGCTCGAACACCTGCGCGAGCTCGTCGACCGGGATGCCGATGCCGCGATCGCACACCGCAGTTACGAACGAATCGCCGCGATCGTCCACCGTCACCGTCACGTCGCTGCCGTCGGGCGAATATTTGACCGCGTTTTCGAGCAGATTGCCGAGGACCTGCTCGAGGCGGTCGCGGTCGCCGGTGACGATCTTGCCTTCGTCGGGAACGCTGACGTGGAAACGACGGTCGCTGACCGCGGTGTGATGGCGATGCACGACGTCGCGGACGAAGTGCGCCCACGCGATGGGCTCGCGCCGGATCTCGAGACGCCCCGTCTCGATGCGCGACACGTCGAGCAACTCGAGGATCAGCCGCGACATGCGATCGATCTGATCCAGCGCGATGTCGAGATACTCCTCGGACGTATTGAGATCGCCCTCCTTGATCAGCATCTTCGCGAGCTGCGTGTAGCCTTTGATGGATGTGACCGGCGTGCGCAGCTCGTGCGACGCAATGGAGAGGAACTCGTCCTTCAGCCGCGACAGATCTTCGAGCTTGTGTCTCGCTTCGACCTGCTCGGTGTAGAGCCGCGCGTTTTCGATCGCGAGGGACGCGCGCTCGGCGAGGACTTCCGCGAGCGGCAGCTTGTCGTCCGTCATCGCGCGATCGGGATCATTCGCGGCGATGATCAACGCGCCGATGACCTCGCGCCGCGTGCGCAGTGGCAGGATCAGCAGCGACGCGAGCTTCACCGGCGAGGGGTGATACGTGCCGGGATTCTTGAGGTCCGACACCGCGCGCACGTTCGTGGTGAGCGATGGATAGCCGGTCGAAACGACCTGTCCGATGATCCCTTCGCCGACGATCAGCGGCTGGCGATAGATGTACGACCACGCCAGGCCGAGCGAGGCCATGTCGCGGTGATAGATGGACGCGACGCTGAGCTCGCGCGCGTCGGCGTTGCGCAGGATGACGGCGGACCAGTCGCCGAGGACTTCGGCGACGCGCTCGGCGATCGCTTGCGTGACCCAGTTCGGGTCGATGTTGCTCGAGAAGAACGCGCCGGCGTCAGCCAGGATCTGCGCGCGCTCGGCCTGGATCTGCATCTGTTCTTCGAGCGCGCGCCGCTCGGTGATGTCGCGGAACGTGACCACGACGCCCGAGGTCTGTCCATCTTCATGCAGCGGCGTCGCGCTCATCGACACCGCGACCGTGTCTTCGCGCGCGATGAGGATGGTCACGTCGTGCACCGCGCGGCCGGTGGAAAGCGCCTGCGCGGCCGGCAGTTCCTGCGGATCGAGCAGGCGTCCGTCCTCGCGGCGCAGCCGATAGGTCTCAGCCTGTTTCGTGATCGGCACGCCGATGTCGGATGTGCCGAGGAGGCGCTGGCCGGCGGGATTGATGAAGACGGTGCGGCCGTCGCCGTCGACCAGCAACACGCCATCCGACATCCCCGCAATCATCGCCTCGGTACGCCGCACCTGGCGCGTGAGCGAGTTGCTCAGCCGCTCTTCGATGCGCGCGGCGGCGATGGCTGCCACGACGATGATGCCGAGGCCGAGGAAGACCATCGACATCATCACCCACTGGCGGGTGTTGGCGATCTCGTCGCTCGATGAGACCTGCTCGGTGCGGATCCGCTGGGTGATCAGGTTCTCGAAATCGGGTGCGGCGCGGCGGATCCTCGCCGTTTCGAGCATGAGATCGCTCTGCTCCGGATCGCGTGCCATCTGGCGATCGGTCAGCACCTTCACTTCCTTGAAGTGCTCGGCGAAGTCTTCGATGATTTTCTTGTCGCGCGCATCGCGAACGCGGTCTCTGGCGAGCTCCAGGTTCGTGCCGAACTCGCGGACCGCGTCTTCGTATTGCTGCTCGAACGAGGTCCGGCCGCTGATCACAAAGCCGCGCGACGCCGACACGATGGTCAACAGCGAATCGTCCATCACGCGCACGGCGTCGAGCAGCGGCCGCGACTCCTGGATGACGATCTGCTCGTGCCGCTGCTCCATCTGCAGCACGGCAATCGTCAGCGCGACGCTTCCCGCGGTCAGAACAGCGAGCCCAATGAAGGCTCCCCAAAGCATGCGCCGGATGGCTGGAGACATACCGAGTCGGCGGTTCCCTCCTGCAAGATTGTAGCCCCGGGGTTTGTGAAGCGGTTCCTCGGGTTCCAGCGGAGTACCTCGGGTTCCTCGGGTTCCTCGGGTTCCTCGGAGGGGACGACACGAGGCCCACCCGAGGAACCCCGAGGAACCCGAGGAACCGTTCCCCGTGGCATCACTCCGGCAGGTGAAACGGCGATGCCCGACCTGCTCAAGAAGTACAAGACGATGCGCGACTTCGGCGACACGCCCGAGCCGGCGGGACGGACGAAGAAGCTCGCGAACGCGCCGATCTTCGTCATTCAGAAGCATCAGGCATCCCATCTTCACTACGACTTCCGTCTGGAGATGGAGGGCGTGCTCAAGTCGTGGGCCGTGCCGAAAGGTCCGTCGTACGACCCGGCGGTGCGGCGCCTGGCGATGATGACCGAGGACCATCCATACGATTACGCCGCGTTCGAAGGAGTGATCCCGGCCGGCAACTACGGCGCGGGCAACGTGATCATCTGGGACCAGGGAACCTGGGAGTTCATCGAGCCGGGGGACGATCCGGTGAAAGCGCTGAAGTCGGGCAAGCTCACGTTCCGCATGCGCGGCAAGAAGATGTTCGGCGAGTGGGCGCTGGTGAAGATCCGCGGCAAGTCGGGCTCGGATAAGGGCAACGAGTGGCTGCTGCTCAAGCATCGCGACGAATTCGCGAACGATGAGATCGACGTGACGGCCGTGGCGCCGCGATCGGTCGTATCGAACAAGACGATCGATGAAATCGGCGGCGAGAACATCTGGGTGAGCAACCGCAAAGCGACGTCGCGGAAAGTGCCGACACTCGCTGCGCAACTGGGCGCGAAGAAGAAACCGGCGGGGAAGAAAACTACCGCGGCGAAGAAGCCGGCCGCGCGGAAAGCTCCTGCAAAGCGGTCGCGAGCAGCTTCCGCTCCGATTCGAAGCTCGCGCGCTTCAGCGCAGCCGAAAGCTCGACCCACTCGACGTCGTCCACCTCGCTGAGCTGCGGCTCGAGCTCGCCCTCGACGTACTCCATCAGATAGAAATCGACGCGCTTCTGAATGAGGGTGTCGCCCGCGCGAAACATGTACTCGATGGTGTCGAGCGGCTTGACGATGCGCGCCGTGAGGCCGGTCTCTTCACGCACCTCGCGCAGCGCCGCAGCCTCGGACGTTTCGCCGTCCGTCACTGCACCTTTCGGCAGGCCCCAGCGCGTCCGGCTGCGGGTCGCGATCAACGCCACGTGGGGCGCTCCGTCGCGCATCGCGATGACTGCACCGCCCGACGAATGTTCCCTGCGCGTCCTCTTCCTGGCGGTGCTCATTTTGAGCGCATGATAGCGTGCGTGTGCGGCGCGATTGACTGGTCGCGTCCGCTTTCATGACGCGAACCCGCTGGTTCTTTTTCGCGAAAAGGCTTACATTTTCAGCAACCGAAAAAAGGAATCACGCGGAGGAGGAAGCAAATGCTTGCGACCATGACTCTCGTCGGATTGGCCGTTCTCGCGGTACTGGTGATGGTGTTTCTCAAGATGCGCCGGACGGATCATCTGACCGCCATGATGGACAAACGGCGCGCTTCGTCGACGCTGGTCACGCGCGCAGATTATGTCGAGGGACGCGAGCAGATCCCAGTGGCGCTTTCGCTGACGCCGGACACGATCTATTACGAAAATCCGGACATGGAAGCGTCGTTCGAGCTCAGCCGGATCGATGAGATCGAATATTCGGACGATCTCGCAACCGGTCGCGACGTCCACGGTTGCCGCGTGCTGCGGCTGCGGTCACACGGCGCGGCGTTCGAGTTCCTGCTCGACAAGAAGGATTGCGACAAGTGGATGGCGGCGTTGCCGCCGCATACGTACGGCGATCAATCGACCGCGGCTCGCGCGGTCTAGTGTTCCGTCCGCGGAACACTAGGCGCGGAATGCACGTCCTGCGCTACCCTGTTCGTTCGAACGCGTCGGGGTGTAGCGCAGCCTGGTAGCGCACCTGCTTTGGGAGCAGGGGGTCGGAGGTTCGAATCCTCTCGCCCCGACCAATTCCGTCCACCCGTCCCCGTAGCTCAGCTGGACAGAGCAACAGCCTTCTAAGCTGTGGGTCGCAGGTTCGAGCCCTGCCGGGGACGCCAGGCGAAGCTCACGAGCTCCCGTACAAGAGGAAAGGCGCCCAGTACAAAGGCCGCGCGAACACGCCGCCTCGTCCTCGCAGCGACAACTTCGCGGCGCGCAATGCGGTCGCCGGATCGGTGCCTTTCGCCAGGCTTCTGTAGAACTCATCCATCAGATCCGGTGTTGCGGCATCGCTCACTTCCCACAGCGCGGCCACGACGTTGTCCGAGCCTGCACGCAGGAACGCCCACCCGAAGCCGACCAGACCTTCGCCCGCGTACGTGCGCCTGCCCGCACCGTGGCAACTCGAGATCGTCACGAGCTGCGCGTTCAGCGGCTGCTGCACGATGTCGCGCGCGTAGAGCTTGAACGATTCGCCTTCCCCTTCGCGCGCGAGCACGATCGCGGAGTCGAGCGGCTTCCGTCGCGTGGCCACTCCGTGCGCGACGAAATGCAGGAACGAATACCGATCCGGCGACTGATGCCGATACGCGGACGGCGTCGCTTTCGCGCCTTGCAGGATCGTGGAACGCTCGCGCGGGAAATGCCGCGCCACTTTCGCGATCTCCATTCCGGCGCGCGGCAGCGGCACGAACTCTCTCGCGGGCGGCGGCGGATTGCCGACGATCAGCACGCGCGGCGCCGCGCTCCGTTTGCGCTCGTGGCGTAGAAGCAGGCCGAGCGACGCCGCGGTGGAGAGGACCGCGTCGTCGATCCAGTAGTGCGGCTGCGGCGCCGGCACCACCAGCGTCTCCATGTTGAACGCGTGCAACGCGCCGTCCGGAACGATGATCACGCGCGAGCGAGGTGCGATCGCGCGCGACGCCGGTTCGACGAGCATCCGCCACAACGCGATGCCACGCTCGCTGCTCAGCGCAAGCGTGCTGCGCGTGCCGAGGAGATCGCGTTTGTATGCTTCCACGGCCGCTTCGATGGTGCGCTTCGGCGGCAGCGGCACGACGTCGATCTTCTGCGGCGTCACGATCCACAGATACGAGCGCGTGCTGCCCAGCCAGTAGCAGAGGATCGTGGAGCGCGTGTCGCGAGCGAGCGTCCGCGCGTCGCGCGTTTTCACCACTTCGGGCAGCGCGTCTTCGAGCGTTTGCGCGCGGCTCGCTTCCGTCACCGCGAGCGCGCCCGCGGCGTCGCCGTGAGCGACGTGGAACTCAACGTTCGCATCGAACAGCTCCGCGACGGCGGTGAAAAAGGAGAAGCGCAGCTCCGGGTCGTCGATGCTCGCGCGCGCTTCGCTGGCCTTCGCGATCGATAACGCGAAGTGTTCTTTCGCCGCGGCAGCATTGCCGCGTTTCGCATAGAGCTGCGCCAGTCGTCCGTGTGCTTCGAGCGTGGTGGACAACGACTTCTTCGCGCGCGCCAGTACGTTCTTCAGGTGCCGTTCGGCATCGTCGTACTTTCCAGCCGCGGTGGCGATCCGTCCGGCGATCAACAGCGCGCGCAGTTCATCATCGACAGCTTTGGCTGCTTTCGCGTCGCGCAGCGACTCATCGCAATACTGCTGCGCTTCGGCGAGCCGGCCGCTGCGCAGCGCGTGGTTCGCGAGATACGCCAGCACGATCGGCTTCTGCGGATGTTTCGTGTCCTTCGCGAGTTGCAGCGCGGCGCGATATTGATTGCCCGCGGCGGCCAGATCCTCCTGCTGCATCCGCACGTTGCCGATCTGGTAGGTCCATGGCACGGCGTCGTACTTCATACCCGCCTGCGTCGCTTTCGCATGCGCGCGAGTGAGCAGGTCCGCCGCCATCTCGTAGTCCCCCAGCTCCATGTATGCCCAGCCGAGGTTGCCCTCGATTTTCTGCACCATGGAGCTCTTACCCAGCTTCCGGGCAAGTGGCACCAGCGGTTCCCAGTCCGCGATCGCTTCATCGAAGCGTTCGCGCTTCGCGTAGGCAAACGCAATCGTGCCTCGCGCGCGCAACTCCGTCGCGGCATCGCCGGCCTGCATCGAATACTTCACGGCCTCGCGCCCCCAGCGAAGCTCGTTCGCGGGATCGACGATTGCGCGCATCACGCAGACAGAGCCGAGGGTCTTCGGATGCTTCGCCTTCGCCAGGTCGTATGCACGTGCGATGAATGTCGAAGCGGCCGGATCGTCGAGGCGCTGGGCTGCATAGGCCATTGCCTCCAGAACCTTGACCTCCACCTCCGCGCCGCGTCTCGACGCGGGAAAACGCTTCAGGACATTGCGCGCTTCGGCCGCTCTGCCGGCGTTTGTGAGGTGATCCGCACATAGAGCGCGCAGACGCCACACCCACTCGTCATCGCTCTCTCCGAAACGGTGGAATGCCGCGAGCGCGATCCTGATGGCTTGCGGTGCGGCGGCCGCCCGTGCCTGCTGGTAGACCGCCTCCGGCGTCGGTGCCGCCGCCGTTCCTCCGAGCAGCAGGAGAAACAGCAGCGGCACGAGTCGATGAAAATCACGGCGGGCCGAAGTCGGTGCCATTGCCGGTCAGGTGGACCACAGTGTAGCCGCCGTCGGTGCTGCCGAGGGCGTCCGGCGCGAGCGCGAGCGCGAATGGCCGCGGTTCGCCCGCCAACGCATCCGGCTGCGGCTCGGTGACCTCCAGGTCGAGCGTCTTTCCGAGCTCGACGCGCAGCACGTTGATCCCGCGGCGTCCGGTGGTCAGCATCACTTCGCCGAGGTGCACGAGACCGTAGCGCGGAATCTCGAGCGTGAAGCCCTGGCGGCGCAGCGGCATCTTCATGCCCGGCAGCGCGGGCCGGATGTCCTTCAGCACCGTCGCGCGAAGACCGTTGTTACAGCGCGCCGGAACGTGGAACAGCATCTCGCCCTGGAGCGTGCGCGTCTTGCACTCGTCCGGCGGCCAGTTGTACGCGTTCGCTTTCGCGTTGACCTGTTCCTCGTTCATGCGCGTGAACGAGTCGGTGAACTCGGAGAACGTGCCGTATTGCGCGAACGGCCCGAGATCGAGCTCGATGTCGTACGGCATGCCGTCGATGACGAGACCGACGATGTTCGCGTCGAACGAGATCTTCGACTCGGTCGTGCAGTCTTTCTCGCGCATGTTGATCGACGTGACGCTCGCGGTGAGCACGTCGGCCTGGATAATGCCGGCGATGTCGAGGTCATACACCGTGACCTGCGCGTGCGTCTTGAACAGCGTGTTCTGGAACGAGTTGCCGTAGACGCGGCTCTCGGCGCGATAGAACGAAACGTCGCCTTCCTTGAAATTCTCGGCGACGGACTCTCCGAAACCGCCTTCCGGCGGCAAAGTGACGGACGCCCGGCTCGGCAGATAGGTGCGCGCGCCGGTCACGTCGCCGCGCTGCCCGCCGAACGCGAGCGTGTTTGCATGAAACGAAAATGCCATGGCTCCCTCCTCGAGCGCGCTCTCTCAGGGCGCGCAGCCTCTCGTTGAACCCTGCTTCACGGTTTACTGGACGACGATGTTGCGGCTGTTGATCTGACGGCGATTGCCATCCTCGCGGACGCCGTAGATCTCCAGTACATATCTGCCCGCCGGCAACGGACGGGTCAGAAGCGGTACGCCTATTTCATTGCGCGCCTGTTCCGCGGTCGCATCGGTCGAGGCCACGACCTCTCCGGCCGCATTGCGAAGCTCGACGCGATACTTCGGCCACGAGGTGTCGGTGATATCCACGAGGTCGTAACGCCCGCGCTTTCCGGGGTAGGTGATGACGTACTCCTCGTTCTCGCTCGCGCGCATGGTGCCGGTGATGACGCTGCCGGGCGTGAGCGTTTCCATCGGCAGGTCGTTCTGCATGCGCGGGATGATCACGGCCTGATACGCAAACACCGCCACCATGGCGGTTGCGACGGCGGTGCTGGCCACCCACTTCAACGGCCGGAAGCGGGTGTATGCCGGGACGCTTTTCACGACCTCCCGGCCCGAGGCGAACATCGCGGCGCCCGCCCGCACATCGTCCGCGCAGACGCGGCAGTCGAAGAAATGCTCCTCGAACGCCTCGCGCTGGTCACCGGATAATTCACCGAGGAGGTAACCTGCGGCGGCTTTCGATTCGATTGCTTCAGAGTGATTCATCGTTTGTTTCTCACCGCGATAGTGGGGCGCGGGCCGATTCCGTTTCACTGGCGACGAATCTGGCCTTGAACTTCTCCAGCGCCCGGAAGACGAGGACGCGCAGATACCCACGCTCGATTCCGAGCCGGCGGCAGATTTCGTCCTTATCGATTGTCTCGAGATACACCGCCCGCAGCACCTCGGCGTCGCGTGGCGGCATTGCATCGAGGATGCGGCGCACCCGCGCTTTGGTCTCCTCCGTGACCAGATCGGCGAGGATGTCATCCACCGACGCGAAGTCGTCGTTGAGCTCTTCCGAAGGGCGATCGCTGCGCGCGCGCTCGCTGACGACGTGATTGCAGATGGAGTTGACGTAGCTGCCGAACTTGCTGCCCTCGCGGACGCCGCCTCCACTGCGCAAGCCATTCATGACGCGCATGAACACGTCCTGGATGACGTCGTCAGCATCGATTCCGGGACGAAGACGGCCGCGCAGCTTCATGCGCAGCAGGACGTCGAAGTAGCGCTCGAAGTGCTCTTCCGTCCAGCGGTCGCCTTCCCGCAGACGCCGGACGTACTCGTCGTCAAACGCGAAAAAGTCCATAAGAGGGGTAACTCGTACTTTACTACTGCATATGGTTGTACGAGAGACCTATCCCGACTTATCGCGTTATTTCTGAAGGCGCGCGGCAAGCTGCCGGATGGCCGCGTGTGCAATGGCGACGTCGACGTCGCGCTGCAGGATGGGCACGTAATAGGCGGTAAATCTGGGCTCGGCAGCGGTGCCGAAGAGCTGCTCGATGCGTTTGACGACCGCATCGACATCGCTCCGCTCGAAATCGGTCCGCGACAGCGTATCGAGGTCGACGATCAGCGACGTGAGCGGCTTGAGCCACGAGAAGAAGGGATCTTCCTGCAGGAGTTGCAAGAGATGTCCGGGCCCGGAGACCGCGCCCACCTGCTCTTTGTAATCAGCGCCGGCGGAATCGATCAGCGCGCGGTGCAGCGGCAGGAGCTGCTTCCAGACTTCGCGGATCGCGGCACGGAGCGCAGCACGCTCGGGATCGTCCGGCGTGTGCATCATGCGCGCGTAGACGTCTTCCTTTTTCATGGGTGAAAATCACGCCTCCACGGTTGGCTGGGGAAGGGTGGGCAGGCAGTTAGCCAACCGTAGAGGCCGTGAAAGCTTGCTGCAGCTCAGGGAGAGATAGTCTAGGAGCGTGTGGTTGAAAAGGCAATCTGGTCGTGAGTAGAATGCGCCTCCCGCCGCGGAATGAACAGCCCGGAGGGGCGGTTCAGGTTCCGTGCTCGCACCCATAGCTCAATTGGATAGAGCATCTGACTACGGATCAGAAGGTTAGAGGTTCGAGTCCTCTTGGGTGCACCAACTCGATTCAAAATTTGCGGCGGGCTCCCCGGGCCCGCCGTCGTACTCTTTGAAAGATGAATCAGGCGCAGCAGCAGTCGGAAGCGATGGCTGAGGCATTGGCGCTTGCCCTGGACGCGGCTACGAACGGAGAGACTCCGGTCGGAGCCGTGATCGTCGATCGGGAAGGACGGATCATCGGCCGCGGCCGCAACGCACGCGAGTCGGGCGATCCCCTGGGCCACGCCGAGATCTACGCGATCGCGGAGGCGGCCCGCACCATCGGCGACTGGAGACTGGAAGGGACGACGATGTTCGTGACCCTCGAACCGTGCGCGATGTGCGCCGGCGCGCTGGTGAACGCACGAGTCGAACGGCTGGTCTTCGGCGCATACGATCCCAAGGCCGGCTTCTGTGGCTCCCTCGGCAACCTGGTGCAGGACCCGCGGCTCAATCATCGCCTTCAGGTGGAAGGCGGTTTCATGGAGGAGCGTTCCCGGGAACTGCTGCAGGATTTCTTCCGCAAGCTGCGCCAGCGCGATCGAACGGAGAGGTGGCAGAGTGGTTGAACGCGGCGGTCTCGAAAACCGTTATACCTTCACGGGTATCGAGGGTTCGAATCCCTCCCTCTCCGCCATTCGATCGCGGCGCTCTCGAATGGCGAATTGAGAATGATGAATTGAGAATTGAGAATGCATTCCCGGCCAGAATTAACGTTCATGGTTTTCATTCTCAATTCTCAATTCCCAATTCTCAATTCGGCACAGCCGGAGAGATGGCCGAGTGGCTTAAGGCGCACGCTTGGAAAGCGTGTGTACGTTAACCCGTACCGTGGGTTCGAATCCCACTCTCTCCGCCATTCATCGATGATTCAGTAAGGCCCGCTGGGATGAGCCCGGGTCCTGTGCAGCAGGCGCACCGAACCTCGTCAGGTCCGGAAGGAAGCAGCGATAAGGTGCCTTCCCTGCGTGACACAGTTCGGCCTGGGCTCTTCTCAGCGGGTCTTCCCCTTTCTCCCCGATATACTCACGCCGCATGTCCTATCAGGCTCTCGCGCGCAGGTACCGTCCCCAGACTTTCGAAGACGTGATCGGTCAGGAGACCGCCGTCCGGACGCTGCACAACGCGATCGAGGATCAGCGCATCCATCACGCCTACCTCTTCTCCGGCGTGCGCGGCATCGGCAAGACCACCACCGCGCGCATCCTGGCCAAAGCGCTGAACTGCATCAAAGGTCCGACCACGGAGCCGGACAACGTCTGCACGATGTGCCGCGAGATCACCGAAGGCATCGACATGGACGTGCGCGAGATCGACGCCGCCACGTACACCGGCGTGGATAACGTCCGCGAGCTCCGCGACGTCTCGCAATTCCAGCCCGCGCGAGACCGCTACCGCATCTTCATCGTCGACGAAGCGCACATGCTTTCGTCCGCGTCCTGGAACGCTCTCCTCAAACTCATCGAAGAACCGCCGCCGCACGTGATCTTCATGTTCGCGACGACGGAGATGCACAAGGTCCCGTCCACGATCCTGTCGCGCGTGCAGAAGATCATCCTGCGCAAGATCTCTCTCGAGGATCTGATCAAACAGCTCGAGAAGATCTGCAAGGCCGAAGGGATCAAAGCGGAACGCGGAGCGCTCGAGATCATCGCGCGCCGCGGCGAAGGGAGCGTGCGCGATTCGCTCTCGCTGCTCGACCAGATCATCGCCTTTTCCGGCCGTTCCGTCGGCGTCGCCGACGTCGCCACGATCCTCGGCCTGTCGGAAACGACGTTCTTTGCGCGCGTCATCACGCTCATCGCGAACGGCGATCACGGCGCGCTGCTCGAAGCGCTGCAGGAAGCAGCCGACAGCGGCCGCGATTTCAAAATGCTGTACCGCGATCTGCTGAACTTCGTGCGCAATCTCCTGCTGCTCGCGGGCGGCGCGAACGAATCGCTGCTTGCGGCGTCGCCCGAAGATCTGGCGACGTTGCGCACCGCGGCCGAACAGTTTTCATACACCGACCTGCTGCGCATCGCGAACCTGCTGCTTCGCGACGACGAGACCGTGAACAAGGCCGAGCATCAGCGCCTCGCGGTGGAGATCGCGCTGCTGAAGGCGGCAACGTTCCCGCGGCTGAAGAGCGTGGAATCAGTGATGTCCGGAACTGGAGCGATGGGCTCTCAGCCCGTCGAACGACCGGCGTCGAAACCGAGCCGGCGGGCTGAGAGCCCATCGCTCCAGACACTCGACCTCGTCCAGACCATCAAGCAAAAACGCCCGCTCGTCGGTGGTTATCTCGAAGGCGCGAAGATCGAACGCGAGGGCAACCGCATCACGTTTACTTTTGACGATTCGTTCCATGCCGACAGCGTCGCCGACGCGAAGGACGCAATCGCGCAACTCGCATCCGAAATGTACGGCGAGAAGATCACCATCGAAACACGTGTAGGCGCCGCGGAACCGCCTCCCACCGGACGTCGCAGCGAAGACAAGCCCGCCCCACTGCGCGATGACCCCGTCCTCAGCGCGTTCCGCAAACACCTCGGCGGCGAGCTCGTGAAGGAGAAGCGATGAACATCAAGCAACTCATGAAACAAGCGCAGCAGATGCAGGATCAGATGCAGCGCCAGATGGCGTCGATCCGCGTCGAAGGCTCGGCCGGCGGCGGCATGGTCAAGGCCGAAATGTCGGGCAACAAAGAGATCGTCACCATCACCATCGACAAGGAAGCGGTCGATCCGAACGACGTCGAGATGCTGCAGGATCTCGTGAAGGCCGCCGTCAACGAAGCGTCGCGCAAGGTCGACGAGGAGATGCAGTCATCGATGGGCGCCATGACCGGCGGCATGAAGATCCCGGGTTTCTGAATTGACTACCGCCCCTCCGCTCGCCCATCTGATCAACGAGCTGACGAAGCTCCCCGGCGTCGGCGGGAAATCGGCGCAGCGGCTCGCGTATCACATCCTCAAACGTCCGGCGGCCGAAGCGGAGGCGCTGGCGGCGGCGATCGTTGATGTGAAAACGAAGATCTTCCGCTGCTCGGTCTGCAACAACATGACGGATGTCGAGCCGTGCGCCGTCTGCACCGATCCGCGACGCGATCCCTCGGTGCTCTGCGTGGTCGAGGAAGCGTTCAACATCCAGACGATCGAGCAGACGCGCGATTTCAAAGGCGTCTACCACGTCCTTCTCGGCGCGCTTTCGCCATTGAAAGGAATCGGCCCGCAGGACATCGATGTCGGCGGCGTGGTCAAGCGCGTGAAAGACGGCGCGATCCGCGAGGTGATCATCGCCACGAATCCGAACGTGGAAGGTGAGGCCACCGCGTTGTACCTCGCGCAGCAGTTGCGCCCGCTCGAGGTGCGCACGACGCGACTCGCGTTCGGTTTGCCGGTCGGTGGCGATCTCGAATACGCGGATCAGGTGACGATGGCGAAAGCGCTGGAAGGGCGGCGCGAAATCTAAGAGTTCTAGGCTGCCAACTCAGCCTGTGCTATACATTTGCGTCCCCGTCCACGGGCAAGAAACACGGAGAAACATGGCTGCTCCTGATCTCGTGATGTTCGAGGAGGAGTACCAGCAGATCAAGGACATCCTCCAGCGTCTGCAGGTTGATTCCAACTCGAAAATCGTCTTTCTGGTCGACAAAAACGGTCAGCAGATCGCCACGCATGGCGACATGCGCGGCGTCGACGCGACCTCGCTGGCCTCGCTCACGGCCGGCAACGTCGCCGCGACCGACGGCCTGGCCAAGCTCATCGGCGAGAAAGAGTTCTCCATCCTCTTCCACGAAGGAGAGAGGGACAACATCCACATCTCGCTCGTGGCCCAGCGGGTGATCCTGGTCGTGATCTTCGACGAGAAATCTTCGCTCGGCCTGGTGCGGCTGCGGGTCAAGAAGGCCTCGCAGGAGCTGGAGCGGACGTTCGAGGTGCTCCTCCGGAAATCGGAGGCCGAGCGCGGCAACATGGCCCACCGCTTCGACTCGCCGTTCGCCGAGATCACCGACGAAGACATCGACAGCCTCTTCAGCGAATAAGCTCCATGACGTTCATCAATTACGCGGCGCGGGAGATCAACTGCAAGATCGTCTACTACGGTCCCGGACTGTGCGGAAAGACGACCAACCTGCAATGGATCTACGACAAGACCAACCCGCAGGCAAAAGGGAAACTGATCTCCCTCGCCACCGAGACCGACCGCACCCTCTTCTTCGACTTCCTCCCCCTCGACCTCGGCACCGTCCGCGGCTTCAAGACCCGCTTTCATCTCTACACGGTGCCCGGTCAGGTTTTCTATGACGCTTCGCGCAAGCTGATCCTCAAAGGCGTCGACGGCGTCGTGTTCGTGGCCGACTCCCAGGACGCGCGCATGGAAGCGAACATCGAGTCGATGGCCAACCTCGACAAGAACCTCAAAGAGCAGGGCTACGACCTGAAGTCCGTTCCGTACGTCCTGCAGTTCAACAAGCGCGATCTCCCGACGGCACTGCCGATGGACGAGATGTATCGCCAGCTCAACTTCAAGGGCGAGCCGACGTTCGAAGCGGTGGCCATGAACGGCACCGGCGTCTTCGACACGCTGAAGGCTGTCGCGAAGCTGGTGTTGACGGAGCTGAAGAAAAAATAGCGCGGCGGATCCGATGGACCAGCGCTTCCGCCAGCTCTTCAACTCCCAGTTCACGCAGGCGCATTACGAGCAGTACACGCGTGAGCTTTCGCGCAGGCTCGATACGCCGTTCGAGTTTCGCCTCGCCGAAACGCCCCTGTTCCTTTCCGACGACTTCAAAGAGAAAGCCGTCGAGAGCGCGAACGCGATCATCGAGCAGCTCTCCGATCCGGCGTTGATCGAGCGCATGAAGGCCGCGATCCCGGAGCGCTGGAACACCCCGGGCATGGACGCGCTGCCGAACCTCGCGCAGGTCGACTTTGCGGTCGTGCGCGAGAACGGCGTGCTCGTGCCAAAGCTGATCGAGCTGCAGGGCTTTCCTTCGCTCACATCGCTGCAGGTCATTCAGCGCGACGTGTGGAAAGAGACGCTCGCGACGATGGACGGACTGGACGTGGCGTGGTCGTGCTGGTACTCCGGCTACGATCGCGAAGCCTTCCTCGATCTCGCGCGCCGCACCATCGTCGGTGAGAACGATCCGCGCGAAGTGATCCTTATGGATCTGGATCCGTTGTCGCAGAAGACCTATCCGGATTTCGCGGCCACGAAACTTCTGTTCGACGTCGATGCGGTCGATCCGACCACGCTCGTGCGCCGCGGCCGCGAGCTGTTCCGCGGCGACGGCACGCCCGTGCGGCGCATCTACAACCGCGTCGTCTTCGATGAGTTGATCAACAAAGGTGTGGCTTTGCCGTTCGACTACCGCGAAGAGCTCGACGTGCAGTGGGCGCCGCATCCGAACTGGTACTGGGTGTGGTCGAAGTACTCGCTGCCGTTCCTCCGTCACGCGTCGGTGCCGCGCGCGACGTTCGTGTCCGAGCTCGAGCGCATTCCGGACGATCTCTCGCGCTACGTGCTCAAGCCGCTGTTCTCGTTCGCAGGCGGCGGCGTGAACGTCGATCCCACTCGCGCCGACGTCGATGCCATCCCCGCGGACGAGCGTCATGCGTGGTGCCTGCAGGAGAAGATCGAATACGACCCCGCGCTTCAGGCGGTCGACGGCGGCGGCGTGAAGATCGAGATCCGCATGATGTTCCTCCGTCCCGACGACGAGCCGAAGCCGATCCTCGCGCAGAATCTCGTGCGCCTTTCGCGCGGCAAGATGCTCGGGGTCGACTTCAACAAGCAGTTCACGTGGGTCGGTTCGTCGGTGGCCCTGTCGACCGATTCATGAGCTTTCCGCCTCGATAGAGCAGCCACAATGCGACGAGCTGGATCACGTGATACAGATCGTTGTGATTGAAGTGCCGGTGCAGCGCGAAGCGTGACTGCTGCACGAGCGCACCGAGCACCGACACCGCGATGCTGGCGATCACCCACCGGTTTCTCACAGCGATCGCGACGATGAGCATCGTCAAGCCGTAGTCCACCATGACCCACGTGAAGTCGTCGTGCGTGATCATCCAGCTCGCGTACACGATGAACTTCACGAGCGCGAGCAGGACGAACGCGCGATGGCTTCCGGCGAGCAGAAAGAAGCTGGCCAGGCCGATCGAATAGATCGTCGCTTTCCACAACGCAACAGCAGTCAGCGGGCCCAGCACCGGCGCGAAGCCGTGATACGTGCCGCCAAAGAAAGAGCCGCACGCGGTGAACAGAAACGCCAGCGCCCAGAAACGATTCGTCCGCCACAACAGGGCTGCGAACACGCCCGCGGCGAGCGCCAGGAGATAGTCGGTTGCGAGCGTCACCGGCTCGGCGACGAGCATCACGCGAACATCGCCTCGTAGTGCCGGTACCACTCGCTCTGAAAACGTCCCTGCGGATCAAGGCGCTTCTTCTCGCGCAGGAAATTCGCGAACTGCGGATAGCAGCGCTCCACCTGCTCGCGCCGCGCCCAGCGGTGATAGGTGAGGTAGTAGTTGCCTTCACGCTCCGAGGCAAGGTCGATCAGCGCGCGGAACGAATCGGCGGCGCGCGCCTGTCCCGCGTCCGAATGTTCGACGTGCAGATTGAAGATCACGCACGCATACCGCTGCTTCGCCCAAGCGAGATAGCTCTCGTCGTCACGCTCGATGAGGCGCACCGTTCCATACACCACGTTCTCTTTGCGCCCGCGCAGCTCCTCGGCAGCCGCCGTCATGAAGTCGGCCAGCCGCGCGCGCGGCACGTAGAGCTCGGTGATCATCTCCGTCCCCGGCGGGCCGGTCAGCAACGGGTCGAGCATCTGGTGATAGTTGTCGGGATAGAAACTGAGCTGATGCTCGTCGGACCAGTACACCTGCCCCGAGGTGGTGAGGTAGTAGCCGACATATTGCTTGTAGACCTGCGCCTTGTCGGCGTGCGCGAGAAACAGCAGCTTCATCCAGTCTTCCGGCCTCAGTTCCGCTTGTGCGGCAGGCATCGGCGTGTCGTCGCTGACCGGCTTGTAGCAGGAGAACACGCCCTTGCGCAGGAAGTTGTCCGACGCGGAATCGATGGAGAACTGGAAGTCGCCGAAGAGAAAACCTTCCGCGATGCGCGCGTCGAAGGCACGCATCACCGTCTCGATGTCCTGCTCTTCGACGATGCGCTGCACTTTGCGGCGCGGCATGAGGCGCAAGCGCACCGACGCGATCGGACCAAACACGCCGTAGCCGCCGATGACGAGTGAAAAGAGCTCGCGGTTCGTCGACCGGCTGCACTCAACGAGCTCGCCGTTTGCGTCGACGAGCGTGAACGACTCTACGTCGTCGATGAACGGCTTCATCGTCAGGCCACGTCCGTGCACATTCGCCGCGAGTGCGCCGCCCATCGACATGCGGTCGGCGCCGGTCTGCTTCTGCCGGATTGCCCACCGCGTCTCTTTGAGTTGCGTGATGAGCGCGGGCCATTGAACGCCGGCCTCGACGTCGACGATGCCCCGCTCGCTGTCGATGCCGAGGATGCGGGTGAGGCCGTTCATGTCGATGAGCGTCGCGTTCGACGCGAATTGCTGGCCGCCCATCGCATGGCGTCCTCCCGCGACACACACCGGGCCATTTCCGCGCACCGCTGCGCGCAGTTCAGCGATCGACGCCGGCTTGCGCACGCCCGAGACCCACGTGCGGTTGAGCTGCGAATGAATGTCGTTCACCCACGCGCCCTGCTGCTTCGTGCTCGTCACGCACGCGGTGGGAGCGAGCGCGGCGATGCCCGCGGCTTTGAGGAACTCGCGTCTGTCCAGCATGCTTCGATTGTAGCGGCACGCACTCTGCTCGGCAGTGAGAGCGTGGAGATTCAAACCGCCGCGCCGCTCATCCCGCCGCGCCCGACGCTCAACAAGCTCCGCGACGTCGCCGCGGAGTGCAAGGCGTGTCATCTTTGGAAGCTCGGCACGCAGACCGTGTTCGGCGAAGGCAAATCGAACTCGCTGATCATGTTCGTCGGCGAGCAGCCGGGCGACAAGGAAGATCTCGCCGGTCGTCCGTTCGTCGGCCCAGCCGGCGCGCTGCTCGATGCGTCACTCGAAGAAGCCGGCATCGACCGCGCGAAGGTTTACGTCACGAACGTCGTGAAGCACTTCAAGTGGGAGCCGCGCGGCAAACGGCGCATTCACAAGAAGCCGAACGGAGTGGAGATCACAGCCTGCCGGCCGTGGCTCGAAGCAGAGATCGCAGTGATCCGCCCGCGCGCCATCATCTGCCTCGGCGCCACCGCGGCGCAGGCACTGCTCGGCCCGAAGTTCAAGGTGACGCAGCAGCGCGGCCAGTTCGTCGAATCCGCGATGGCGGAGTATGTGACCGCGACGGTGCATCCGTCCTCGATCCTCCGCGCGCCGACGGATGAAGCGCGCCGCCTCGAACGCGCAAGCTTCGTCGATGACCTGAAGAAGATTCGCGCCGCGCTCGGCGACATTGCGGCGTAAACACCCCTCATCCGCCCTTCGGGCACCTTCTCCCCTCGCGGATGGGAGAAGGCTACATAGGCATCTCATTGAGTTGCCGAAGGGCGGATGAGGGGCTGCGGGCTACGAGCACTTCCCTCCATACGTCACCCGCAAACTCGGCGGCATCCCGACGATCGCGTTCGTCAGCGCCGCCAGATCCGCCGGCATCGGCGCGGGGTCATCAATCCACTTCACGCTGTGCTTCCTGCCCGCTTCATCGATCGTCATCTCGTACTCGAATCGGTCGCAGCACGAGTCCTCGGGAACATAATGGCCGGCCCACGTATCGGGCTTCGCGTTCGCGAGCAGATCGCGGAAGCGCGTCATCTCTTCCTCGGTCGCGCGGAACGTGCAGCTCTTGCCGGCCATTGTCGTGACCGTGATCTCGCCGTCCGATTTGATCGTGTATGAGCCCGCGCCTTTGCCCGCGAAGCCGCCGCTCGACGTCACCGCGATGCTCCACGGTTCATCGGCACTTTGTGATGCTGCGCAGGACATCATCATGATCATTGTCGCCATCAATGAAAGCTTCATTGCATTCTCCACGTTGTAGACGCAGCGTCTCAAAAACACAGGCTTTTGTGCACTTTCTTGCCCGACCGTATTCACCGTCGTACACTCGCCTCACCACACCATGACCCGTACCACGACTCTTTCCCGCGCCTCTTTTTCAGCGGCCACTCCCGGGAAAAACGAATGAAGGAGCGAGGCTGATGGCCAATATCCCAACGGACAAACTGAAAGCAGCCGAAACGGCACTCTCGCAGATTGAGCGCCAGTTCGGCAAAGGCGCAATCATGCGCCTCGGCGCGAAGGAGTTCACCGCGATCAGCGCGATCTCCACCGGGTCGATCGGCGTCGATGCGGCGCTCGGCGTGGGCGGCGTCCCGCGTGGCCGCATCATCGAGATCTTCGGACCGGAGTCATCCGGTAAGACCACGCTTTCGCTGCACATCATTGCCGAGGCACAGCGCGTGGGCGGCCTGGCGGCGTTCATCGACGCCGAGCATGCGCTCGACGCGGAGTACGCAAAGAAGCTGGGCGTCGACGTCGACAACCTGCTGGTCTCGCAGCCGGACTCGGGCGAACAGGCACTGGAGATTGCCGAGGTGCTGGTGCGGTCGGGTGCGATCGACGTGATCGTCATCGACTCGGTCGCGGCGCTGGTGCCGCGTGCGGAGCTCGAAGGCGAGATGGGCGATTCTCATGTAGGTTTACAGGCACGATTGATGTCGCAGGCGATGCGCAAATTAACAGCTATTCTTGCGAAGTCAAAAACGTGCATGATTTTCATTAATCAGATTCGTGAAAAAATTGGTGTCATGTTCGGCAGCCCGGAAACCACCACCGGCGGCCGCGCCCTCAAGTTCTACTCCTCGGTGCGCCTCGACATCCGCCGCACCAACCAGATCAAGGAAGGCGACGAAGTGGTCGGCTCCCGCGTGAAGGTGAAGGTGGTCAAGAACAAGGTGGCCGCACCATTCCGCCAGGCGGAGTTCGACGTCGGCTACGGCGAGGGCATTTCCAAGACCGGCGAGCTGATCGACATCGGCATCGAGAACAAGATCATCGAGAAATCGGGCTCGTGGTTCTCGTACGGCGACGTCCGCCTCGGCCAGGGCCGCGAGAACGCCAAGCTGTTCATCAAGGAGAACGTCGACCTTTCCTCCGAGATCGAGGGCAAGGTCCGCCGCGTCCTCGGCATTGGCGGCCCCGAGCTGACCGTCATCGAAGGCGGCGAAGCGGGCACCCCCGCCAAAGCGGAGCGCATGGTTCGCAAATGACGCACATAATGTGCGGCGATGCGTCTTGATCAGGCCATCGCCGCACGTTTTCCCCACCTCTCGCGGCGCAAGGCGCGCGAGCTCATCGCGCAGAAGCGCGTCTTCATCAACGACCGTCCCGTCGCCGTGGCCTCGCGTGAAGTGAGCGAGCGCGATCGCATCACCATCGCGGACTCGCTGCCCGAGCTCACCATCATTCGCGAAACGGGTGATTGGGTCGCCGTCGACAAACCCACCGGGATGCCGACGCAGCCCACCCGAGATCGCGGCACTCGCTCGCTCGAAGAGCTGATGCGCGTCCGCGATCGCGACATCCATCTCGTGCATCGCATCGACACCCAGACCAGCGGCGTGGTCGTGTTTGCACGTACGCGTGCCGCGGCGGCCGAGCTGTCGGCACTGTTCGCGGCACGCGAGATCGAGAAGACCTATCTCGCGGTGGCCGAGGGATCCATCGAGCGCGAGCTGACGATCGAGTCGCCGATCGGCGGCAAGGACGCGCACACGATCGTGCGCCCGCTGAAGCAACTCGACGGGATGACACTGCTCGAGGCGAACATCCTCACCGGTCGCACTCATCAGATCCGCGTGCACCTCAAGTCGATCGAGCGCCCGGTGGTCGGCGACCGGCGTTACGGCTCGTCGATGCCGGCGCCGCGGATGCTGCTGCACGCGTGGAAGCTCTCGCATGCGTATTTCGGCGGCGAGCTCGTTGCGCCGGTTCCGGCCGACTTTCCGTCGCTTTGATACGATCCGCCGCCTGATGGAAGACACGGTCATTCGCGCAACGACCGTCATCTGTGTCCGACGCGACGGGCAGGTCGCGCTGGCGGGCGACGGACAGGTGACGGTCGGCAACACGGTCATGAAACATGGCGCGGCGAAGGTGCGCCGCCTCTACCACGACAAGATCATCGCCGGCTTCGCGGGCTCCGCTGCCGATGCATTCGCGTTGTTCTCGCGCTTCGAGGCGAAGCTCGAGGAGTACCGCGGCAACATGGAACGCTCCGTCGTCGAGCTGGCCAAGGACTGGCGCATGGACAAATACCTCCGCGAACTGCAGGCCATGCTCATCGTTGCGAACAACGAGCGCTCGTACCTGATCTCCGGCACCGGCGATCTCATCCAGCCCGACGACGGCATTCTCGCGATCGGCTCCGGCGGCTCGTTCGCGCTCGCCGCCGCCCGCGCGTTGATGAAACACACCACGCTCACCGCCGCGCAGGTGGCCGAGGAGTCGTTGCGCATCGCGTCGGAGATCTGCATCTACACGAACGACCAGATCACGGTCGAGACGCTCTAAGAAATCATGGTCATCCAACTTCCCAGCTCTACCGAAGACGTCATCCTCAACGCCGAGCGGCTCACACCGAAAGAGATCGTACGCGAGCTCGACAAGTACATCGTCGGACAGCACGCCGCGAAACGTGCGGTCGCGATCGCGCTGCGCAATCGCTGGCGGCGGCAGCAGCTCGCGCCCGAGCTGCGCGATGAGATTGCGCCGAAGAACATCATCATGATCGGCCCGACCGGCGTCGGGAAAACCGAGATCGCGCGGCGCCTCGCGCGACTCACGCGTTCGCCGTTTCTCAAGATCGAAGCGTCGAAGTTCACCGAGGTTGGTTACGTCGGCCGCGACGTCGAGTCGATGATTCGCGACCTCACCGAGATCGGCGTGAAGCTCGTCAAAGACGAGAAGAGCAAGCTCGTGCGCGAGGCTGCGGAGCGCAACACGCGCGAGCGCATCCTCGACATTCTGCTGCCGGATTCGCGTCCGCCTCGCGCACGTCCGGCGTTCGTCGCCAATCCCGATCCCGAGCCCGATTCCTCCGCGGAGACGCGCGACAAGCTGGGACGCTGGCTGGACGAGGGAAAGCTCGACGAGCGCGAGATCGAAGTGGACGTCAAAGAGCAGGGGTTTCCGTCGCTCGAGATCTTCACGCCGCAGGGCGTCGAAGAGATGGGCGTGAACATGAAGGACATGCTCCCCGGCATCTTCGGCGGGCGCTCGAAGCGCAAGAAGATGCGCATCGGCGACGCACGAGAGATCCTGCTGCAGGAAGAAGCCGAGAAGCTCGTCGATCAACAGAACGTCGCGCGTGAAGCCGTCGAGCGCGTCGAGCAGAGCGGCATCGTGTTTCTCGACGAGATCGACAAGATCGCCGGACGCCAGAACGCTGCGCAGGGACCCGACATCTCGCGCGAGGGCGTGCAGCGCGATCTGCTGCCGATCGTCGAAGGCACGACCGTGAACACGAAGTACGGCATGGTGAAGACGGATCACATCCTCTTCATCGCCGCCGGCGCGTTTCACGTCTCGAAACCGTCGGACCTCATCCCCGAGCTGCAGGGCCGGTTTCCGATTCGCGTCGAGCTCGAGTCGCTCAGCGAAAATGATTTCGAGCGCATTCTGCGCGAACCGAAGAACGCGCTGACCACCCAGTACGTCGCGCTCCTCGGCACCGAAGGCGTCACGCTGAAGTTCACGGATGACGCGGTTCACGAGATTGCCCGATACGCGGCGGTCGTGAACGACAAAACCGAAAATATCGGCGCACGGCGGCTGCACACAATCCTCGAAAGGCTGCTCGATGAGCTGTCGTTCGAAGCGAGCGACATGGGCGGCCAGCATGTGACCGTCGATGCACCGTACGTCGCACGCGTGCTGGAAGGGATTGTGAAAGACGAGGACCTCTCGCGTTACGTTCTCTAAAAGTCATGGCCATCGCCTCGGTCAATCCCACAACCGGTGAAACGTTCGCGACGTTCGAGCCGCTCGGTCACGCCGACATCGAGCTGAAACTGCAGCGCGCGGTCGAAGCGTTCGAGATCAATCGCGCGCGCACGTTTGCCGAGCGCGCCGCGCGAATGACGCGCGCGGCGGAGATCCTCGAGGCCCGGGCGAACGAGCTCGGGCGGATGATCACGCTCGAGATGGGCAAGCCCATCGCGGCGGCGGTCGCCGAGGTGAAAAAGTGCGCGACGGTGTGCAGGCATTACGCGGAGCATGCGGAGCGTTACCTCGCGCCCGAGCGCATCGAGACCGAAGCGCGGGAGAGCTACGTGCGGTTCGATCCGATCGGCCCCGTGCTGGCGGTGATGCCGTGGAACTTCCCGTTCTGGCAGGTGTTCCGTTTCGCTGCGCCGGCGTTGATGGCGGGAAACGTGGGTCTGCTGAAACACGCGTCGAACGTGCCGCAGTCGGCGCTGGCGATCGAAGACATCCTGCGCGAAGCGGGCTTCGATCGCGGCGAGTTTCAAACGTTGCTCATCGGCTCCGATCACGTCGCGGCGCTGCTCGACGACGAACGCGTGAAGGCGGCGACGCTCACCGGCAGCGAGCCCGCGGGCGCGAGCGTCGCGTCGGGCGCCGCGAAGCGCATCAAGAAGAGCGTCCTCGAGTTGGGCGGCAGCGATCCGTTCGTGGTCATGCCTTCGGCCGATCTCGACGAAGCCGTGAAAATCGCGGTGAAAGCGCGCATCGTGAACAACGGCCAGTCGTGCATTGCGGCCAAGCGGTTCATCGTGCACGAAGAGATCGCGGACGCGTTTCAGCAGCGCTTCGTCGCGGCGATGGAGGCGTTGAAGATCGGTGATCCGCTCGATGAATCGACGGACGTCGGACCGCTGGCAACACCGCAGATCGTCGATGACATCGCGAAGCAGGTCGATGCGAGCGTCGCAGCCGGCGCGAAGTTGCTCACCGGAGGAAAGCGCCTGCGCGAGCGCGGCAATTTCTACGCGCCGACCGTGCTTGCGGCGATTCCTGATTCGGCGCCCGCATTCGCCGAAGAAACGTTCGGACCGGTCGCGTCGCTGTTTCGGGTGAAGGACGCTGATGAAGCGATTCAGCTCGCCAATGCCACGACGTTCGGGCTCGGCTCCAGCGTCTGGACGCGCGATGTCGGCGAGGCGGAACGCTTCATCGCCGGCATCGAGTCAGGCCAGGTCTTTGTGAATGCGATGGTCGCATCCGATCCGCGCCTGCCGTTCGGCGGCGTGAAGCACTCCGGATTCGGTCGCGAGCTCGGCGTCTACGGCATCCGCGAGTTCGTGAACGTCAAGACCGTGTACATCGCTTTAGCGCGATATAGGTGCCACTCGAGGTATGCAGAAAAAGTGCGCTACACTCAGGTTCGATGAAGCGCCGACAGCTGCTCCGACATCTTAGGGAGCATCACTGCGTCCCCGATGAAAAAGGACGTACCAGCACGGTATTTCGGAACGAAATGACGGGCGCGGTCGCGACCGTGGCGAATGATCCCGAGCCCGACGATCTCCTCATCCGCACGATCTGCCGGCGCTTGGAGATCGACCTTCCGCGATCACTCAACGTCCGACCAGCAACCGCTCGCGGTGGAGCACGCGCGCCGAAGCAAAATCGTCGTGCGTGATCCGGCGATTCGCTGCAAGCATCATCTCTACAGCCTCGCGGAGATTCTGACGCGCCTCATCAACTGTCTTCCCCTGGGCCAATGCGCCTGGCAGTTCCTCGATGTACGCGACGCAGCGGCCTGACTCTCCCTCGACGTAAACAGCAGTGAATGTATGCTGCATCGGTACGTTGTGCAGTATAGGTATCGAACGAGCATTTTCCAAGCGATTTGACGTCGCTCTGTATTCATGGAAGTCACACAGTTCCCTCGGGTTATCTGTTACCTCCGCGCCTGGTTCGTGGGCGATCAGGGAGTCGGCCGTCGAGACGGTACATGTTGATCATCTCGTGCAGCTGTCCGGCGAACATCGTTTCCATCACCACCGAGCCGCCGGCGGTGACGCGGTACTCGACGCTCGTCAGTTCGCCGCTCGTGCGGACGCCGGCCGGCCGTAACGCTGTGTCGCCCAGCCGATCACGCCGCCGAGGATGCTGCCGGGAACCATGATCTGCCACCAGTAATGAGTGCCGTCCGGGTTGGGCATCGCCGCGACCGCGAACGCAAGCACCAGGCCGACGATGAATCCGAACGCGATGCCTTTCGGCACCGACTGCACGCGCCGCGCGTACCAGCCCGCGGCGATGCCGGCGATCACGCCCTTCATCGTCGAGCCGATGATGATGCCGAGCATCTGCGAGCGCACTTCGGGCGTGAACCACGCCGTTGCTCCATCGATGAGCCCGAGCACCGCGCCCACGATCACTCCCACCAGGATTTTGTTCATCGTTCCATCCTCCGCTGAGGTATTCACCGTCCGGTGAGAATCCTTTAGAGCCGCATCCAGAAAAAGACGATCACGCGCATGACGATGTACGCCGCGATGAGCGTGACCAGCGCGCGATGCCGCGTGAGAAAGCGTCCAGCGCGCTCGAGCAGCGTCTCGTGATACGCGCTGACCGGCTCCTGATCGAGGTGACGCAGCACGTCGTCCGCGAGCGCGTCCGCGTTCGCGTAACGCATCGCGGGTTCGGTCGACATCGCGCGCGCGATGATCGCGGCCAGCGGACGCGGGATCGAATCGTCGCGCAGCAGAAACGCCAGCAACGCGCCCAGCGCGAAGACATCGGAACGCGCGTCCGGATTTTCGCGTCGCGTCTGTTCCGGCGCCATGTAGCCGGGCGTACCGACGCCCGCGACGCCCCAGTCCATCACCAGCACCGCGCCGAACTCGCCGACCATCACGTTTTCCGGCTTCAAATCGCGATGCACGACGCCGTTCGCGTGCGCGAATGCCGCCGGTTCGCAGATACGCGTGAACAGGCGCAGGCGCTCGGTGCGCGAGTGACCTTGCCGCGCCCAGTCGTCGAGTCGCATGCCGCGCACGAGCTTCATCGTGTAGTAAAGGCGCCCGTCGGGCAGGATGCCCGCGTCGTGGATCGGCACGATGCCCGGATGTTCGAGCGCCGCGATGATGCGCGCTTCCGCGCCCCACTCCTGCTCGACGACTTTCATCGCGACGTTGCGTTCGAGCTCGCGATCGCGGACTTCGTACACGATGCCCATGCCGCCGCGTCCAAGCTCGCGCACGAGGTCGTAGCGCGTGCCGCTGAGGTCAGGCTGTTCGGTGATCACGCGCAGGTGCGCCACCGCGTCGTCGGAGAGAAATCTCATCGCGATGTTCCGAGCAACGCGCGCGCTTCGGCGCGGAACTCCTGGTCGCTCGCCGTGACTTCGCGCAATGCATCGAGCACGATCTCGCGAAAGCGCCGGCGCATCGCGGCGAGATGATTCGTCACCTGCGTTTCCGCGATGCCGAAGCGCGTGGAGAGGTCGCGATACGAAACGCCGCGATCGTGGTCGAGGTCGTACTCTTCGAAGATCGCAAAGTGCACCTGCTTGCCTTCGCTCTCGCAGCGCGCGCGCAGGCGTTCGATCGCAACCGCGAAAACGCTGCGGACCCACTCGCGCTGGAAGTACTCCTCGGGTGTGATCGAGTGCGAGAGCTCGCCCGCGACTTCGATTTCCGCGGACTCGAAGTCGAGGTGCACGTCGCCGCCGCCGCGCTTGATCCGCTGTCCGGCCTTCCACTCATTGTTCACGTGGCGCTCGAACAGGAGCCGCAGAAACGTGCGAAAGCTCGCCTTGGCGGCGTCATAGCTCGCGAGCGATTCCTTCTCGAACGCACGCACGAAGAAGCTTTGCGTGAGGTCTTCGGCGTCTTCGCGCGAACGCCGCCACGCAACTCGCGCGAATTTGTAGAGCGGCTTCCAGTAGCACGCGACGAGCGTGTCGAACGCGCGCGTGCGCTCGGCCGCGTCCGCGCTCGCCAATGCGAGCACGACGCTCCGCCGCGTCGTCGGAAAGGGGGCAATGGTCATTGGGAACCGATCGCGAAAGGGTACCACCGCGCGTCACTGGACGAGGTTGACTATGCTTTTCCGTTTCGGGGATCATGCTGACCCTTATGGCTCCACCTCTCCGCTTGCACGGAATCCGCGAAGTCCATCAGAACGCCGACGCCTTCGATCAGAACGTCGAAGAGATCCGCAACATCGGCTACACCGTGATCGACAGCGGCCTCTCGGCGGACGATCTGCAGCTGATTCGCGACAAAATCGACGAGGTCTACGAGCAGCAGGTGCGCGAGATCGGCGGCGAGGAGCACCTCAAGCGGATCAACGACGCGGACGTCGCGCGGTCGATCCTCGCGTACGACGATCTCTTCGTTGGTCTCGCCGCGCATGCCTCGATTGTCACGATCCTGCGGCGGATGATGGGCGAGCACTTCATCCTGATGTCGCAGAACGGGATCCTCAATCGTCCGGGAGACACGCCGTACTCCGCAACGTGGCATCGCGATCTCAACTACCAGCACTTCGTGAGCAGCCGGCCGTTGTCGATGAGCGCGTTGTATTGCATCGACGATTTCCGGGCGGAGACAGGTGGGACCTGGCTGCTGCCGGCATCGCACAAATCGGAGGAATTTCCATCGCCGGAGTATGTAGAGAAACACGCCATCGCGGTCGACGCGAAGGCGGGATCGATTCTCGTGTTCGACGCCATGATCTATCACCGCGGCGGCGTGAACTACTCGGACCACGTGCGGCGCGGCGTGAACCACATCTACACGCTGCCGCTGATCAAGCAGCAGATCAGTTTCCCGCGCATGCTCGGCGGGCGCTTCAGCGACGATCCGTTCCTGCGCGGTCTTCTCGGCTACGACTCCGAGACCGGTGAGAGCGCATACGAGTGGCGTGCGAAACGACTCGCCGCTGCACCGCAGGCGGCCGCGACGCATGTCTGATCCCGCGCGCGAGCTCGATCAGCTCCTGAGCGAGGAGCCGTCCGTCGCCGCTCGACGCGCGAGCGCGAAGACGATCGGTCCTGACACGAAGATCCTCCTCTTCGGCGCGGGAACGACGGGCATGTACGTGCTCGAGCGGCTGCGCTGTGCGGGACGTGACGCCGCCGCATTCCTCGACGACACGCCGTCGAAACAAGGTACGACGATCCGCGGCGTTCCTGTGCTCTCGCCGGCAGACGCTTCGGCGAAGTTCGGCAGCGACGCCGTATTCGTCGTGACCATGCTCAACCCGATGCTTCCGTTCCGCGCGGCACGCGCGCGTCTGCAATCGATCACGAGCGCGCCCGTGATCTCGTTCAACGAGCTGGCGTGGGCGTTCCCCGCTCACTTCCTCCCGTACATCCAGTTCGAGATGCCGGGGGACGTGCTCGCGAAAAAGGATGACATCGTCGAGGCGTTCCGCCTCTTCGCGGACGATGAGTCGCGCCGGCAGTTCGCGGCGCACATGCGCTTCCGGCTGCATCTCGATCACGACGCGTTGCCGGTGAACTCGAAAGCCGATTACTTTCCGAAAGACGTCGTGCCGCCGCTGCGTCCCGATTGCGTCTTCGTCGATTCGGGCGCATTCGACGGCGACTCCATCCGCCGCTTCCTCGCGGAGCAGCACGGACAATTCGACCAGGTTTTCGCGTTCGAGCCTGACGCGGCGAATTGCGAACGGCTGCGGGACTACGTGCACACGCTTCCCGAAGCGATGGCGCAGCGCATCCATGTGCACTGCGCCGCGAACGGCGATCGTCGCGGCACGCTCCGCTTCAACATGACCGGCAACGCGAGCGCGGCCCTCAGCGACGCGGGCTCGGTGGAGGTGGACGTGGTCCGCATCGACGAGATCGTGCCGCTCGATCGCGCGCAGGTTTACGTCAAGTACGACGTCGAAGGCGGCGAGTGGGAGGCGCTACGCGGCACGGAACGCCTCCTGGCCGCGTCGCCGCCGCTGCTTGCCGTCAGCATCTACCATCGCCCCGACGATCTGTGGCAGTTGCCGCTTTACCTCCATCGCCTGAACCTCGGCTACCGCCTATACCTGCGTACGCAGGGCGAGGACGGCATGGACGTGATCTGCTACGCGATCCCGTGAGTCACTCGGAAGGCACGCGAAAGATGCGCAGACTGTCGATGCCCGCGTGCGTCGCGGGGTTGCCGCGCATCACCTGGCGATCCGAAACATCCTTTAGCACGACGGCACCCGCCCCGATGACTGCGTCGTTGCCGACGGTGACGGAGTCGCCGATCACGGCGCCCGAGCCGAGAAAGCAACTCTCGCCCACTTTGGTATAGCCCGCGACCACGACATGCGCCGTCACGAAGCTATGGCTGCCCACCACGGCGCGATGGCCGACGTGATTGAATGTCCAGAGGAGGACGTTGTCCCCGATTGTCGCGTGGTACTGAATGACGTTGAACTCGAAGATGAGACAGTGCTCGCCGAGAACCGCTTTCGGCGACACCGACGACCGCGAGCTGATGTAGCTCGCCATCCTATAGCCTTTGCTCTTCGCGACGCGGAAAAGGCGCGCACGCACGCGATTCAGTTGCACGTGCGTGACGGCCACGCACGCCTGGTGGTCGACCGGCGAGAAGAGGCGTTCGAGGTCTTCGAGCGCTACGACCGGGAGACCGAAGAGCTCTTCGCGCCGCAGATACTCGCGCTCGACCGCGAACGCGACGATCTGATAATCGGAGTCGCGCGTCAGGTAGTCATGGACGATGCCGGCGAACTCGCCATCCCCGAGGATGACCAGCTTATTCGCAGCCATCAGAGGTCCGCGCCAGCAGCGCGCATGCGTGTTTGCAGCTCGCCGACTGTCTTCGACGCGCCGATGACGCCTGTGCTGAGGGTCACACCGTACGACTCGTCCATGGTGGCGAGGAGATCGAGCACCTGCACCGAGTCCCACTCGTCGGCGCCGAGTATCGTCGCCTCCGTGATCTCGTCCGGCGCAATGCTGAGGATTTCGGCGAGCTTGCTGCGAAAGGCTGGCTTCATCATGGGACACGAATCATAGCAGCGGCCCACGAGAGCCCGACGCCGAACGCCACCGCCATGACGTTCATCCCCGAGCGGATCGTGCCCGACTCGACCGCGCGATTGAATGCGATCGGAATGGTGGACGAGGAGGTGTTGCCGCACCAGTCCATGTCGATGCAGAAGCGTTCCGGCGCGATGCCGATCTTCGCGCGCAACCGGTCGAGGATGAACCGGTTCGCCTGATGAAAGATGAAGTAGTCGACCTGCTCGAGCGTCATCCCTGACTTCTCGAGCAGTTGCTGCACGGTCCGTGGCACCACATTCAGCGTAAAGTTGAAGACCTCCGGCCCATCCATGTACATGTTCGCGTCGGAGCGCCAGTTGCCGCCCTTGTCTTCGCGGGCGATGCGCGCAGCGTCGGTCATCGGCTGCCGGTAACCGCCAGCTGGAATGAGGATCGTCTTGCACGCGCTACCGTCCGTGCCGAAAAGAAATGGCCCGACGAGCTCCTGTTGAGCGTCGTGGCCGGTGCCGCCGATGAGCGTCGCCGCCGCGCCGTCGCCGAAGATGGTGCGGACGCTGCGGTCGCGCGGGCCGACGACTTTCGAGTGCGTATCGGCGGTGATGAGCAGCACGCGTTGCGCGACCTCTGCTTCGACGAGACTCTTCGCCAGCGACAAACCGTAGACCCAGCCGGAACAGCCTTGTCCGACGTCCACCGCGGCGATGTTCTTGCGGAGGCCGAGGCGATCCTGGATCACGCACGACGAGGAGGGCATGAAGTAGTCCGGACTCTGCGTACAGAAGATGAGGTAATCGACATCCTCTCGGTTGCATCCGTCGAGGGCGAAGAGCTTCTCCGCGGCGGCGACACCGAGATCGGAAGCGCATTCGTCGGGGGCAGCGATGTGACGCGTACGGATCCCGGTCTTGTCGAAAATTTTCTCGGCTGTCCAGTCGCCAAGCTCGCGCGCGAGATCGTCGTTGGTCAGCTCACCTTCCGGCACATGCCACGCGGTCGCTTGTACGTAGGCTCGTTTCATCACTGTCACCACGACTCCAGGATCGCGTATCCGAAACCGGTCGCGCCGCAGCCGTTCCCGTTGTAGAACATGTAAACCTTCCCGTGTACTTCGACGACACTCGCGTAAGCGACCATCTCGGAATCCCAGCCGGTGTCCGACACGTCAATGCCGATCTCCTCGTCCTTCCGCACCCACGTCCGGCCGCGGTCGGTCGACTCGGCGTATCCGAGGCGGTAATCCTTCGACCGCGTGCGCGAGGAGAAGAACATCCTCCAGATGCTCGGCTCCTGGTAAATCCACGGCCTCCCCAGGGCATGCTCATCTTCGGATGCGAAGTCGATGGCCACGGCGCCGTGTCCCGGCCAATGTTTTCCATCAGCGCTCTCGATCGTGCGCAGGTTGTACAGCGGCAGCGCCTTGCCGCCGGCACCCACCGTCCACTGGCCGCCCGCGGTGTACCACATCCGGAACGCGTCGCCATCCTGCATCACGAAAGCGGACGTGCGATTGAGCGGCTCTTCGTGACTGCGATCGATGACCGGCACGCGCGAGTAGCGCTCGAAGGTCTCACCGTGGTCGCGGCTGATGGCCAAGCCCTGGAACTGGAAATAACGCACTTTGTAGCCGAGCTGGTACCCGACGTAATACAGGAAAAGCTCCGAGCCGACGCGGACCAGCGACGTCGGCAGCACGCCATTCTCGTCGAACATGCCGGGCTCACCGATGTCGAGGAGGGGCTTGCTGCTGACGCGCAGCACACGCGACGGATCACGCGCATCCACATCGACATAGCCGACCCGGCCGACTGTATTCGCGTCACAGAACGATACATACATCCGCAGCGTGCTCTCGTCGAGGAGAAGCGGGTTCGGGGGGAACGCATAGCGCTGCGCCCAGCCGCCAGCGTCTTCCGCGACAAAGATGCGTCCACGTTTGCTCCATTTCATCGCCGCGTAGCGTACACGACGTCTGCGTGGGGGTGTAGTACAGTGATTCGGCAGACGAATGACACCGGAAAATGCCGCAACCAGGCACGACGATAGGGTGGTCGACACCGCGGAACCGCGCGACGCGGAGATCCGGGTGGCGCCTTATGACCAGTCCGCTCGCGATACGTGGAACGCCTTTGTCCAGGCTTCGAAGAACGGCGTATTCCTTTTCGAGCGGCCTTATATGGATTATCACGCCGACCGCTTTCGCGATTGTTCGCTGCTCGTGTTCGAGCGATCACGGCTGATCGCGATCTTCCCGGCGAGCCGCCAGGACGACGGAACGGTCGTCACGCACGGTGGCCTGACGTTCGGCGGCGTGATCACGGACGCCCGGATGCGCGCGGGAACGATGCTGCGCGTCTTCGAGGCCATCCTCTTGCATCTGCGCGAGAACGGCGTGCGCCGTATCGTTTATAAGGCAGTGCCGCACATCTACCACCGACTGCCGGCAGAAGAGGACCTGTACGCGCTGTTCCGGTGCGGAGCCAGGCTCGTTCAACGAGCGATCGCAGCGACGGTCGAGCCCGGCAATGCGCCGCGATACACGAAGGGCCGCAAGTGGTCCCTCGGCAAAGCGCGGGCGGCCGGCGTGACTTTCTCGCGGTCAGATGACTATGAGACGTTCATGAACATCGAGGAGAGGAATCTCGCGGAGCGGCATCAGGTGCGTCCGGTGCACACGGCCGCGGAACTGCACATGCTGGCACAGCGTTTTCCTGACGCAATTCGCCTTTACGTTTCGCGCCACGAAGGAGCGATAGAAGCGGGGGTGGTGATCTACGTCAGTCCGCGCGTCGCACACGCGCAATACATCGCCAGCACGCCGCGGGGGCGGGAGGTCTGCGCGATCGATCCGCTCATCGACTGGCTGATTCGCGACGAATTCCGCGACGTGCGGTATTTCGACTTCGGCATTTCAACGGAGAATCGCGGCTGGCATCTCAACGAGCCGCTTGCGCAGAACAAGGAGAGCTACGGGGGGCGCGGCATCGCATACGATCACTATGAGCTCGACGTCGAGCCGGCGCTGGTGCTTCTCGCGGGAACGGCATGACGCGACTGGAAGACTGCCGCACCATTCAATTACCGAAGATTCTCGACGTGCGTGGCAATCTGACGTTCATCGAACCGCAACACATCCATTTCAATATCCGCCGGGTGTACTGGATCTACGATGTGCCGGGTGGCGAATATCGCGGCGGCCACGCCTATCGCGAGCTGCAGGAGTTCATCGTCGCCGTGTCGGGCAGTTTCGACGTTGAGCTCGACGACGGATTCGAGAAACGCATCGTGCCGCTTAATCGCTCGTACTATGGTCTCTACATCGCGCCGAAGATCTGGCGCCAGCTCCGAAATTTCTCCACGAATGCCGTCTGCGTTATCCTCGCGTCGGCGCCTTACGACGAGTCCGACTACCTCCGTGACTATGACGAATTCCAGCGTCTCCGGACTCCCTCCGGCAACGATTGATGATTGTACGGTGATCGACCTGCCCCGGATTCCGAGGCGGCAGGGAAACATCACGGCCATCGAGACCGGAACGCACATCCCGTTCGAAGTCGCACGCGTGTATTACCTTTATGACATTCCGGGCGGCGAGGCACGAGGTGGACATGGGCATCGCGAGCTCCAGCAGCTCATCGTGGCGGCAGTCGGAAGTTTCGATGTCATCGTCGACGACGGCTCGCGTCGAAAGACAATCTCCGTGAACCGCGCCTATTATGGCATCTACGTTCCGCCGCTCATGTGGCGCGAACTGGTGAATTTCTCCTCCGGCGCCATTTGCCTGGTCTTGGCATCGCTTCCATACGACGAGAACGATTACTTTCGCACCTATCAGGAATTCGTCGGGTTTCGGCGGAGCCTGATCGGAGGCGGCGCGTGACGGTCGCGTTTCTCGATCTCGCGGCTGCGTACGATGAATTGCGCGAGGAGCTCGACGATGTAGCGCGGCGCGTTCTTCAATCGGGTTGGTACATTCTCGGCCCGGAAGTCGACGCGTTCGAGGCAGAATTTGCGTCGTATTGCGGCGCGCGGCATTGTGCCGGTGTCGCGAACGGTCTCGACGCCTTGCAATTGATTCTGGCGGCCGCGGGCATCGGCGCCGGCGACGAAGTGATCGTGCCTGCGAACACATTCATCGCCACGTGGCTCGCTGTGAGCCGCTCCGGCGCGACCCCCGTGCCTGTCGAGCCCGATCGGGCGACGCACAACCTCGATCCTGCCGCGGTTGAGGCGGCGACCGGTGCGGCCACAAGGGCCATCATCGCGGTTCACTTATACGGCCAGACCGCCGACATGACCGCTTTGTCCGCCATCGCGAAACGCCATGGCCTTTTGCTGATAGAAGATGCCGCACAGGCGCACGGCGCAACGTGGCAGGGACGCCGCGCGGGCAGCCTCGCCGATGCCGCTGCGTTCAGCTTCTATCCCGGGAAGAACCTCGGCGCATTCGGCGACGGCGGCGCCGTCACGACGGACGATGCCGGGCTCGCGGATCGTGTGCGCATGCTCCGAAACTACGGGTCGCGCATCAAATACGAGCACGAGGTGCAGGGCGGAAACTCGCGTCTCGACGCATTGCAGGCGGCGCTGCTGCGCGTGAAACTGCGACGGCTCGACGAGTGGAACGAACGCCGTCGCGCGATTGCGCGCCGGTATTCAACCGAGCTCTCCAGTTCTCCGGTTGGCGTGCCGCGCGCAATCGATGGCGCCGACCCGTCCTGGCACCTGTACGTGATCACCAGCGACCGCCGCGACGCTCTTGCGGCAGAACTTCGCGACGCGGGCGTCGGGACGCTCATTCACTATCCGATTCCGCCGCATCTCTCGAATGCTTATGCCGCGGCCGGGTGGCGCAAGGGGCAATTCCCGGTGACGGAGGGCCTTGCTTCTTCCGTCCTGAGTCTCCCCATCGGCCCGCATCTCTCGCCGGCGCAAGCGGACTTCGTCATCGAGCAAGTCCGGAGAGTGGCGGATGCCTGACCTTTGGGCGAGCATCGTCTCAACGACAATCGCGCGCCTTTATCTGCTTGTGGTCGGCCTCGTATCGGTGACGGTCACGGCGCGCTGGCTCGGTCCGACGGGACAAGGAATTGTGGCCGCTGCCACCGGATGGGCTACAGCGTTCGCTAGCCTCGGCTCGCTCAGCCTTGGCCAAGTCGCGCTCCACCGCGCCACCGAACGCCGCGGGCAGGAATGGCTCGGCGACACGCTCGGCACATTGATTGCGATCGGAATTTCCATTACAGCAGCGAGCTGGATCGTCGCGGGGGCCGTGCACGTCATCACACGCGGCGACGCGTTTACGCATCTATCACCACGGACGCTCCTGCTGGCGTTTCTGCTTGTGCCGTTTCTACTGTGGGAACAGTATGGAAGCTCGCTGCTCACAGCTACCGATCGCGTGTCCGTGTATTACCGCGTGCAATTGATCGCGCGAACGATTGCCGTTTTACTGATGATCGCTGCGTGGCGCCTCCAGCTTCCTGTCGACGCCGCACTGCTGATCGCATTGATCTCGCAGATGCTCGTCGCGGCCGGTGGCATGCGACAGCTCTTTCTGCACGCGGGCGGGAAAATCCGCTTCACGGGTGAAGCAACGCGCACACTCCTGCTTGGCGGATTGAAGCTGCACGTACATCAGCTAGCGGCGTTTGTGTTCTCGTGGCTCGCCGTGTTGATGATCAGCCATTATCGCGATCCCGCACAGACGGGTATTTATCAATTCGCGGCGTCGCTGATCAATGTCATGTACGTCGTGCCGATTGCTGCGAGTATGCTGCTCTCGGCGCGCGTGGCGCAGGACGGCGCGGACCGCGCGTGGGATCAGCAGCGGAAATTCGTGCTGCTGCTGCCGTTGCTCATGGGCGTGCTCGCGGCAATCGCCGCGGTCGTGGCGCCCTTCGCCATTCAGATCGTAGCCGGCGCGAAATACGCTCCGGCGGTTCCGCTCTTCCGTTTGCTCCTGTTCTCGGTGGTCGGGATGACGTTCGCGACAGTGATGGGACCGCAGTGGATCGGGCGCGGGCTTTTCTGGCAGATGTCAGCGCTCGCGCTTGCGTCTGCGACCATTCATGCGCTCCTCATTTTTCTCTGGATTCCGCGATACGGGATGTATGGCGCCGCATATGCGACTGTCGTCCTGAGCTTGCTGGCCTTCATCGGGAACGGCGTGCTCGTCTTTCGATGCGAGACGCGTTATCGCGCTCGCGAGGTGTCGGCGTGAGCTCTCCGCTCGTGACGGTCATCGTCGGTTGCTATAACCACGTCGGCTTCGTCGAAGAATCGCTGCTGAGCGCACTGCAGCAGGACTACGAAAATCTCGAGGTGATCGTCGCCGACGACGGTTCGACGGACGGCACGGTAGAGAAGATCCTCGAGCTTGCGCGGCAATGGCCCGAGCGTCTCGTGCCGATCGTCGGCGAGCCGAACGTCGGCATCACACGCAATTGCAACCGCGCGCTTTCGCGGCGGCGCGGACAATACGTCTGCTTTCTCTCAGGGGATGACGTCTTCGTGCAGGGAAAAGTGCGCAAGCAGGTGGAGTGGCTCCATGGCGGCGCGGATCGCGTCGCGTGCGGTCATGCAGTCGAAGGCTTCGACAGCGTCACCGGCCAAGTGCGCTGGGTGTCGAGCGAGCCGATCTCGCTCCGCTCCCGCCGCAGCCTCGGCGCGATCGTCGAGCGCGGCCTGTTCCTCGGACTCTCGCTCATGGTTCGCGCCGATGCGCTTCCTGCGTACGGTTACGACGAGCGGGTCGGCATCATGTCCGACTTCAAGCTGCAGCTCGACTGCGTCCTCGGGGGCGGCGCGTGCCACTACATCGATGAGGTCCTGGCGAGGTATCGGATTCACGAGAAGAGCATCACCCAGCGCAGCATGCGCGAAGAGTCCGCGCATCGCGCGTTCCTCGAAGGCTCGCTCACGCTGATCGCGCTGGTTGAAGCGGAGCATCCGGCTCTCGCGAAATCATGCTCGAAGTCGCGCTCGCGGCTGCTCTTCGCCGCCGGACGCTGGAATGCGCGGCAGGGAAGAATGGAGATCGCCCGCGCGTATTACCGCGCCGCCCTTCGCCACGGAGGCCTCGGCGCATGGAAGGCGGTTCCTGCCGTACTGCTCACGCTTGGTCCGCGAGTCGTGCGCGACGCCGTCGAGCGCGTCCTCAGCCGCCGCGAGATCGTGAGTAGGGAAGTCGCTGCGTCCGAACCGCAGTGAAATTGGCTCCGGCAACAGGACTCGAACCTGTGACCCGCGGATTAACAGTCCGCTGCTCTACCAACTGAGCTATGCCGGAGTATTTGCTCCGAAAGGGGCCGGAAAATAGCACCGCGCTCCAGACCCGTCAAGGTAAGCGGTCGGGTTAACGCGGGTGCCGCCGGATGGATTCCAGCAGGCGCGGCAGCATCGCCGCGGGATCGTCGTATTCGATCAGCTCCACGCCCGGATCCCCGCCGATCATCGCGCTGCAGCGCTTCACGTGCGCCGGCCGCCACAGTGCGATCACCGGAATCCTGCGCACGTGCCGCGCATACGCGATCTCGTAGCCGACGCCGAGAGACGGCATCGACACTTCGGCGACGACCAGATCGGAATCGCCCACCCAGCCGATGTCACGGTCGAAGATCTCGCGACGTGAGATGGCCTCGCCGCCCGCCGTTACATGCTCGGCCGCGACCGCACCGGCGAGCACGCGATAGCCCTCCGCCTCGAGCGCCGCCACCAGCCCTCCATACAGCTCGACGTCCGCGCGGCCGCCGGTGATGGAGCCCGAGAAGTAGATGGTCATCATGCGCGCGGCGCAGTCTACAATCCGCGGCGCATGTCGCGGGAGATCGTCATCAATGCGACCCGGCACGAGTCCCGGATCGCGGTCCTGGACGAGGGGCAGGTCGTAGAGTTATGGGTGGAGCGGACGCGTCATCGCACGATCGTCGGCAACATCTATAAGGGCCGCGTCACCAAGGTACTCCCGGGGATGCAATCCGCCTTCGTCGACCTCGGCCTCGAGCGCGACGCGTTCCTCTACGTCTCCGACGTGATCGAGGACCTCGAGGAGTACGAAAGCGAAACGACCGACGAGCTGCACATCGATCGTGCCGCGGACGACATGCAGACGCATCGTCCCGAGGCATCGATCGCGGATTTGTTGCGCGAAGGTCAGGAGATTGTCGTGCAGGTGTCGAAGGACACCATCGCGGGCAAAGGCGCGCGCATCACCAGCCACGTCACGCTGCCGGGGCGATTCCTCGTCTACATGCCGACCGTGAATCACATCGGCGTCTCGCGGCGCATCGAGGACGAAGAAGAGCGCACGCGACTCAAGGACATGCTCGAGCGCATTCGCCCGCAGACGCACGGCGGCTTCATCGTGCGCACGGCCGGCGAAGGACGCGGCGAAGAGGAGTTTCTCGCCGACCTGCGCTATCTCACCGACCTGTGGGACCAGATCCGCCGGCGCGCTGAAAAATCGTCGGCGCCGAACGCAATCCATCACGATCTCGATCTCGTACTGCGCACGATCCGCGACGTGCTCTCCGCCGAGTTCAAAAGCGTCTGGGTCGATTCGGTCGACCAGTACCAGCGCATCGTCGAGTTCCTCGATCAGATCCAGCCGCAGCTCGTGTCACGCGTGCGTCTCTATCGCCGCGACGAGCCGATCTTCGACGAGTTCGGCATCGAGCCCGAGATCGCGAAGGCGCTGAAGTCGAAGGTATGGCTCAAGTCGGGCGGCTACATCGTCATCAATCAGACCGAGGCGCTGGTTGCGATCGACGTGAACACGGGCAAATACGTCGGCAAGAAGAATCTCGAGGAGACCGTGTTTCGCACGAACCTCGAGGCGGCAAAAGAAATCGTCCGCCAGATCCGCCTCCGCGACCTCGGCGGCATCATCGTCCTCGACTTCATCGACATGGAGGAGTCGGCAAATCGGCAGCGGCTGTTCGAGGCGCTCGAGAACGAGATCCGCAAGGACCGCTCGAAGACGAAGATCCTGCAGATCTCCGAGTTCGGCCTGATCGAGATGACGCGCAAACGCGTGCGGCAGAGCCTCGAGCGCTCGCTCACGCAGGCCTGTCCGTATTGCGGCGGCAGCGGGCGGATCAAGTCGAACACGACCATCGCGCTCGAGGTGTGGCGCGAGCTGATGAAGCTGCGCGACCTGCACGAAGGGCAGGATGTGATCGTGCGCGTGAACCCGATCGTGTACGGCACGATGCACACCGGCGATCCGATCTTCGAAGAGGTCGAACGGACGCTCGGCGTTCACCTGGTGTTCAAGCCGGACGAGTCGCTACACCACGAACAGTTCGACGTCATGCGGATTTGATGAGTACCTCGGTACCTCGGAGGTACGCCGAGGCCCCGAGGAACCCGGTGACAAGGCATGTCGCGTGCACTAGGAGCCGCGCGGAGTCGCAATGCCCCTCGACGAGACGTTTACAAACCTGGCGGCGTTCCTGAACAGCCTGGACGCGGAGGGAGAGCAGAAGTTCGAGCTCTCTCATTCGCTGGTGATCATCTGTCCCGATTGCGGAAAGAACATCGCCTTTCGCGGCCGCTGCCCGAAGTGCGCGGGCAATAGCTGGATCCCCGCGGGACATGCCGGCGGCATCTTCGAGCGCACGAAAGCGCAGCGTCTGCGGCGCATGATCGCGGACGAGGATGTGACGTTGCGCGGCGACCAGCAGGCGCCGCCCGAGCACGGCGGCGACACGACCAACGAAGTCGGTTGATCTTCCGTATCTCCGGAATATGCGCCTCCGGAACGCGCTGTTCGCCCTCCTCTACATCGAGCTCCCATCATCAGCTGTCGCGTAATGCGGACCGTCCGGGCGCGAGCGTCGTGATTCTCAGCGTCCACCGTCGACCACAGCCGGGGCGATGCGCTGTTCTACTCGCCTTCGGTGCCCGGGGAGTAGCCTCTACGAGTCGAGGCCCTCGCGCAGGTACTCCTCCTCCATCAACTGGCGGAAGAGCTCTTCGTACTCGCGTGTGCGCGGCCGCGGGGCGCCGCGCATCGAAGCGATGCGGCGCTTCGCATTTTCCTGGCAGTCCTCTTCGCGCCGCAGCTCTTCGGCGAGCGCCTGAGCGACCGCCTGACGAACCACTTCGCGATCCTTGAGGAGCACGACCGCTCGCGAGCGCGCGAGCGCGTCGACGAGCTCTCGCGCAAGAAGGCTGAGGCGCTCGCGGGAGGGGCGGATCGTCACGGTCGATTCTCCGACCGGCAACGGTGCCGCCACCGCCTTAGTGGACCGGTTCTTCGTCGCTTCCTTCTTCAACGCTCGTCTCGTCGCCGGCGTCCATCGCGTCCGGCTGTTCCTTGTCGTCTTCGCGATCGACGACCTTCACGGCCGCGACGACGGTATCTCTCTCGTCGATGTTGATTACGCGCACACCCTGCGTCTTGCGGCCCGCGATGCGGATGCTGCGGACGCCCGTGCGGATCATCATCCCCTGCTCGGTGATGAGCAGCACTTCGTCGTCGTCTCCGACATGCGCGATGCCGGCGACGGAGCCGTTTTTCTCTGTGATCTTCACGTTCGAGAGACCGAGTCCGCCGCGGCGCTGCAGGCGATACGACGTCACCGGCGTGCGCTTGCCGAAACCCTTCTCCGTGATCGTGAGGATGTATCCGCGATCGTCCGCGGCGACCGGCGTCTCATCTTCGCCTTCCGTATCCGGCGTTTCGTCGATGAGCTCCGTTTCCTCGACCGCATCTTCATCCGCGGGCGCAGGCATGACTTCCGCGGTGGAACCGGGGAGCACGTCCATCTCGACGACATGATCGTCGCCGCGCAGCGAGATCGCTTTCACGCCCGCGGCGCCGCGCCCCATCGGTCGCACGTGCGACTCGGGAAAACGAATGGCCATACCGGCGTGCGTACCGACGAAGATCTCGTCGTTCCCACTCGACAGCCGCACCGCGTAAAGATCATCACCCTCGGCGATGTCGATCGCGATGATGCCCGCGGCGCGCACGTTGGAGAACGCGGCCAGCTCGGTCTTCTTGATCTTGCCGCCGCGCGTGGCCATGACCACGTATTTGCCTTCCTTGAAATCGCGCGTGGTAAGCAGCGCTCGCACGTTTTCGGTCTGCTCGAGCGGCAGCAGGTTCACGATCGCCTTGCCGCGCGCGTTCGAGGCGACTTCCGGGATCTGATGCACCTTCAGCCAGTACATGCGGCCGCGATCGGTGAAGACCAGCACGTATGCATGCGTCGACGCGACGAAGAGATGCTCGACGATGTCTTCTTCTTTCGTCTGCATCCCGATGCGGCCTTTGCCGCCGCGGCGCTGCGCGCGATACAGCGACAGCGGCGAGCGCTTGATGTAGCCGCCGCGCGACACGGTGATGACCATGTCCTCGTCCGCGACCAGGTCTTCGATCGAGATCTCGGTCGTGTCGGGGATGATCTCGGTGCGGCGCTTGTCGCTGTACGCCTCTTTGATCTCGCGCAACTCGCGGGCGATGATCTCGAGCACGAGCCGTTCGGAGGCCAGGATCTCTTTGAGGCGCGCGATGGTCGCGAGAATCTCCTGGTACTCGGCGAGGAGCTTTTCGCGCTCGAGGCCCGTGAGGCGCTGCAGGCGCATGTCGAGAATCGCCTGCGCCTGAATCTCGCTGAACTGCCAGCGCGCGATGAGACCGTCCTTCGCTTCCTGTCCGGTGCGGCTTGCGCGGATCAGCGTGATCAATTCATCGAGCACATCCAAAGCGCGCACGAGGCCTTCGAGCACATGTGCGCGTTCTTCCGCTTTGCGCAGATCGAAGCGCGTGCGGCGCACGACGATCTCTTTGCGATGCTCGATGAAGTGCCGGAGGATCACCGGCAGCGCCATGATCTCCGGCCGGTTGTTGACGATGGCCAGGAAGATGATGCCGAACGTGGTCTGCATCTGCGTGTTGCGGTACAGATGATTGAGCACGATCTCGGCGATGGCGTCGCGTTTGAGCTCGATGACGACACGGATGCCGTCGCGATCGGATTCGTCGCGCAGGTCGGAGATGCCTTCGATGCGCTTGTCGCGCACGAGCTCCGCGATCTTCTCGAGCAGGCGCGCCTTGTTCGTCATGTACGGCACTTCGGTCACGACGATCTGCTGCTTTTCGCTCTTCTTCTGCGTCTCGATGATGGCTCTTGCGCGGACCTGAATGATGCCGCGGCCGGTCGAGTAAGCCTCGCGAATTCCCATCAGACCGTGAATGAAACCGGCGGTTGGGAAGTCCGGTCCGGGGAGGACCGTCATCAGGTCTTCCCACGTTGCAGCGGGGTTGTCGATCATCATCAGGCAGGCGTCGATCACTTCGCCGAGGTTGTGCGGCGGAATGTTCGTGGCCATGCCGACGGCGATGCCCGATGAGCCGTTGACGAGGAGGTTCGGAAACTTGGCTGGCAGCACGGACGGCTCGGAGAGCGAGCCGTCGTAGTTCGGCACCCAGTCGATCGTCTCCTTGTCGATGTCATCGCGCATCAACTCTTCAGCGAGACGCGTGAGCCGCACTTCGGTGTAACGCATCGCCGCGGCGTTATCGCCATCGAGCGAGCCGAAGTTGCCCTGGCCGTCGACGAGGCGATAGCGCATCGAGAAGTCCTGCGCCATGCGTACGACGGTGTCGTAGATCGCGGTGTCGCCGTGCGGATGGAACTTACCCATCACGTCGCCGACGATGCGCGCGCTTTTCTTGTACGCCTTGCCCGCGGTGTTCCCCTGCTCGTACATGCCGTAGAGGATGCGGCGATGGACGGGCTTGAGGCCGTCGCGCACGTCGGGAAGCGCGCGGCCGATGATGACCGACATCGCATAGTCGAGATACGACTTGCGCATCTCATCTTCGATGTTGACCGGAAAACGCTGCTCGTTCTGAGCCGGATATTCGGGTGTATCTGCCATTCAGTTCGTTTCTTAGATATCCAGATTCTTTACTTCGAGCGCGTTTTCCTGAATGAACACGCGGCGCGGCTCGACCTGATCGCCCATGAGAATCGTGAAGATCTCGTCGGCGCCGACGGCATCCTGGATCGTCACCTGCAGCAGGCGGCGCGTTTCGGGATTCATCGTCGTGTCCCAGAGCTGCTCGGGGTTCATCTCGCCCAGGCCTTTGTAGCGCTGAATCGTGAGTCCCTTCTCGGCGAGCTTGTAGATCTGCTCGAGCAGATCGTCGATGTGCGTGTAGCCGGTGGTGTCTTCGCCGTGCTTGACGGTGTACGGCGGCAGTCCGAAGTTCGAGAGCGATTCGTGCGCCTTGACGACCTGGCGGAATTCGTACTGCCCGAGGAGCTCGTGATTGATCGAGAACGTCTTGCCGCTGCCGTTGTTGCCGGCGCGGAACTGGATGGTGGTGGTCTCGGTGATCTCATCGCGAACGACATTCACATCGAGGTAGCCAGCCGCGGTGAGCGCGTTCGCGACAAGCGCGACCTTCGCTTCATCCTGCAGCGACGCGCGATCGGTGAAGCGCTCGCGCACGAGGATGTCCACCGCTTCGCGCGGAATGCCGCGCGCGGAAATCTTGCGCGCCGCGTTGCGGAACTCTTCCATTCGCTGGAGCATGTTGATGAGCGCCTCGCCGCGCACGGCGATGCCGCCTTCCGGCGTGACTTCGACCTGCTCCGCGATGCGGCTCATGAGGAAGCGTGACTTCTCCCCCTCGTCCTTGAGATACGTGTCCTTCTTGTTCTGCGTCACTTTGAACAGCGGCGGCTGCGCGATGAACAGATGGCCGCGGTCGATGACTTCCTTCATGTGGCGATAGAAAAACGTCAGGATCAGCGTGCGGATGTGCGAACCGTCGACGTCGGCGTCCGTCATGATGATGATCTTGTGATAGCGCAGTTTCTCGATCGCGAAATCGTCCGCGCCGATGCCCGTACCGAGAGCCGTGATCATCACGCGGATCTCCTCGGACGAAAGCATCTTGTCGAGACGTGCCTTTTCGACGTTGAGGATCTTGCCCTTGAGCGGAAGGATGGCCTGGAAGCGGCGATCGCGTCCCTGCTTCGCGGAGCCGCCGGCCGAGTCGCCTTCGACGAAGTAAATCTCGCAGAAGCGCGGATCGCGCTCGGAGCAGTCGGCGAGCTTGCCGGGGAGTGATGCGGAATCGAGCGCGCCTTTGCGACGCGTGAGATCGCGCGCTTTGCGTGCGGCTTCGCGGCCGCGCGCGGCGTCGATGATTTTTTCGGTGATGCGTTTCGCGTCGCGCGGGTTCTCTTCGAAGTACTCCGCGAGGCGCTCGTTCACGACCTGCTCGACCCACGTCTTCACGTGCGACGACACGAGCTTGTCTTTGGTCTGCGAGGAAAACTTCGGGTCGCGGATCTTGATGGAGATGATCGCGACGAGACCTTCGCGGATGTCATCGCCTTCGATCGAGAGCTTGAGCTTCTCGAGCACGCCGGTGTCGCCAATGTACTTGTTGACCGTGCGCGTGAGTGCGCCCTTGAAGCCGACCAGGTGCGTGCCGCCGTCGGTGTTCTTGATCGTGTTCGTGAACGTGTAGATGTTGTCGGAGTAGCCGTCGTTCCACTGCAGCGCGATCTCGACCTGCTCGCCGTCTTTCTCGTCTTTGATGAAGATCGGGTTCTCGTGCAGCGGCGTCTTGTTTTTGTTCAGGTCGCGCACGAACGACACGATGCCGCCTTCGTAGCGGAACTCGTGATGCTTCTCGCTGCGCTCGTCCTTGATGTCGATCTGAATGCCGGAGTTGAGGAACGCGAGCTCGCGGAGACGCTGCGAGAGCGTCTCGAAGTTCATCTCGGTGATCGAGAAGATCTCTTTGTCGGCCTTGAAGGTGACGCGGGTGCCGCGCTGCGTCGTTTTCTCTCCCTTCTCGATTGCGACGACCGGCAGGCCGCGCTCGTACCGCTGGCGCCAGATGTTGCCGTCGCGATGGATCTCGAGCTCGAGCCATTCGGAGAGGAAGTTGACGACCGAAACGCCGACGCCGTGCAGACCGCCGGAGACTTTGTATGAGTTGTTGTCGAATTTTCCGCCCGCGTGCAACTCGGTCATGATCACTTCGGCGGCGGAGCGGCCTTCTTCCTTGTGGATGTCGACGGGGATGCCGCGGCCGTTGTCCTGGACCGTCACGGAGTTGTCGACGTGGATCGTGACCTGGACGCGATCGGCGTAACCGGCCAGCGCTTCGTCGATCGCGTTGTCGACCACTTCGTACACCATGTGGTGCAGGCCGCTGACGTCATCGGTGTCGCCGATGTACATGCCCGGGCGCTTGCGCACGGCGTCGAGTCCCTTGAGGACTTTGATGTCTTCTGCTGTGTAGTTCTCTGCCATCGATTGGTCGCTCTCGCTGAGGTCCCGGGGGCTGCTTTTGGCTTGTTCCCGCGGCGCAGCGGGGAGGGGATGTTCGCCGCGGGGGAGAACGCGAAATTGTACTCGAATTATTGCCGCATCACGCGAAATCGGCTGAGGCGGTAACTCGTCCGTTTTCAACAGTTAGGCGGCGATGTGGACCCGCCTCCAGCGCGGCGAGAAATGCCTCCTTGGCGGAGGTCGCGAACACCTGTGTCGAAATTGGCAGATTTGACAGCAATTGCTGGAGGATTCCGAGGTCGAGCTCGGCATCGACGTCGTCGAGAAGAAAGAGCGGTGCGTCCTCGTGGCGGCGCCGGAAAAGCTCGAGTTTCGCGAACTTCAGGAACAGCACGATCATCTTCTGCTCGCCGCCCGAAAGCACCTCGGAAGCCGAGCGTTCGTCGACGACCAGCTCGAGCACATCGCGCTGCGGGCCGACCAGCGACATGCGCGCGCGAAGCTCGTGGCGGCGGATCCGCGCGAGGTCGTCCGTCGCACTTGGCTTGTAGCGCAGCTCGACGTTCGTGACGTGATAGCCGTGACGTTCGACAACTTCGCGAAACACGGCGCCGAGGTCGGCGACGTACGCGGTGCGCGCGCGATGCACGGCGGCCGCGGCGACCATCAGCTCGTTGTCCCACGCGTCGAGTGAAGCAACGGCCTGGCGCTGATGTGCGATCTCCGCGAGCAGCGCGTTGCGCTGTTTGAGCACGCGCGTGTAGCGCGAGAGCTGCTCGACGTACGACGGATGAACGCTGGCGATCCCGCGATCGAGAAAGCGGCGGCGGTCTTCGGGCGTACCGCGAATGGCATCGAGGCGCGCGGCCGAATACGCGAACACGCTGAGCGCGTGCAGATACGCGGGCAGCGTGACCTTTTCGCCGTTGATCATCAGGACGCGCTTCTTCGCTTCGCCGGTTTCCAAGCCAACGGAAAGCGTGCGATTCAAACCGTCGCGCGAAACGACGCCGCTGACGAATACGCTCGCGACGTCATGGCGAAACACGCTGCCGACGCGTGTCGTGCGAAACGACTTCGTCGTCGCGAGAAAGTAGATCGCCTCGAGAAGGTTCGTCTTTCCCTGGCCGTTGCGGCCGACGACGATGTTCGCCTGAGGATGAAACTCCGTTTCCGCGTCGGCGAGATTGCGGAACGACTGCGTGGTCAGCGACTGGAGGATCAAATCATGCGAGCCGCATCGGCATGACCACGTACAGGTAATCGTACGGAAGGTCCTCGGCCGTCGTGGCCGGGCGGCCGATGCACTGGCTATTCTCGTCCTTCAAATCGAGCGACACGCTCGGCGTATCGGTCGCGCTCAGAAAATCCATCACGTACGCCGCGTTGAGGCCGACGAAGAACGGCTGGCCGGCGTAGTCGATCGGCACAGTCTCACGCGCGTCGCCAAGCTCGGGATTCGTTGACGACACGGTGAGCTTGCCGGGCGCAAAGTCGAATCGGACGGCGCGCGTTCTCTCGTTGGCAACGATGGAGATGCGCTTGATCGTGGACAGCAACCGCTCCCGATCGACCATCACGCGGCGATCGTTGTCGCGCGAGATGACTTCCATGTAGTTCGGAAAATTCACGTCGATCATCCGCGCGAGCAGGCGACGATCGCCCGCTTCGAAGAAGAGTTGATTCTCCGATACTCCGAAACGAACCGTCCCGTCTTCGCCGCTCTCGAGACGCAGGATCTCGTCGAGCGCTTTGCGTGGCACGAGGATGGTGAGATCGGATCCCTTCTTCCCTTTGCCGGTGATACCGGACGGGAAGTTGATCAGCGCCATGCGATGGCCGTCGGTCGCCACCATCTCCATCTTGTTCGGCTGGATTTTGAGAAGCGCGCCATTGAGCTGGAAGCGCGTTTCCTCGTGCGTGATCGCGAACTTCACTTTCCCGACCATGGTCTTCAGCTCGTCGAGCGGGATCGTGTACGCCTCCGCCACGTTCACCGTCGGCAGCGTCGGGTAATCCTCGGCGGGCAAACCGAGGAGCCGGAACTTTGCGGTGCCCGATTCGACGAGGATCGAGTTGTTCTCCTGCAGCGTGAAGTGCACGTCTTCGTCGGGAAGCGATCGAACGATATCGAAGAGACGCTTTGCTTCGATGGTGACGCCGCCAGGAGTGGTGACGCGCGCGGCGCAGGAGCTGAGGATCGTGACGTCGAGATCAGTTGCGGCGATCTGAAGGCGGCCGTCGGCGGCTTTGAGCAGGACGTTCGAAAGAATCGGAATCGTCGAACGCTTCTCGACCACTCCCTGGCACAACTGGAGTTCCTTCTGAAGGTCCGCTTTTCCTACGCTCAGCTCCATTTGGTCTCTTCCTTCAAACCGAGAATCTTTTCTTTGTAGTGGTAGTAGTAGGTGGTGCGGATATCGGTGAGACTCGACGCAACCTGTTCCAAAGTATAGCAGTCTTCAACTTCTCGACCTGCGGGATCACGGCGGAGAAACCTGCGGAGAATCGGCCTGTTTTCCGCAATTTCGAGCGTGATCCGATGAGTCGTGATTTTCGTCCACACGATTTGCACGGGGCTTTCCGCAGGTCCTGTGGAGAATCCGTGACCCTTATCTGAACTGCTTCGCGAGCGTCTCGACGGTGCGCGCGAACTGCGCATCCGCATCGACCTTTTTCTTGATCTGCTGGACCGAATACATGACCGTCGAGTGATGTTTGTCGGCGAAAATCTTTCCGATCTCGGGATAGGAAAGATCCGTGAGCTCTTTGCAGAGATACATCGCCACCTGACGGGGGAACGCGATCGTCTGCGCGTTGCTCTTCTGCTTCAACTCGCTCACGCCTTTGAGGCCGTAGTGCGTGGCGACGACGCGGAGGATCTCGGTCGGCGTGATCGGCTTGTCTTCTTTCGCGAGAACGTCCTTCAGCGCTTCCTTGGCGACGTCGACGCTGACGGCTTTGCCGGCGAGCGACGCGTAGACGACGATCTTGTTGAGGTGTCCTTCGAGCTCGCGAACGTTCGAGCGCACTCGTTCGGCGACGAAGAGCGCGACCTCCTGCGGAATGATCACGCCCTTGTCTTCGGCCTTCTTGCGAAGGATGGCCACCTTCGTTTCGAGATCGGGCGGCTGGATGTCGGCCGTGAGCCCCCACTCGAATCGTGAGCGAAGTCTTTCCTCGAGCGTGGGGATCTCTTTCGGCGGACGATCGGACGTGAACACGATCTGCTTCTGCGCTTCATACAGCGCGTTGAACGTGTGGAAGAACTCTTCCTGCGTTCGTTCCTTGCCGGCGATCGACTGAATGTCATCGAGCAGCAGCGCGTCGATCGAACGATAGCGTTCGCGGAACGGCTGCATCTTGTCGTAGCGGATCGCCGCGATCACTTCCGTGACGAATGCTTCCGCCGACATGTAGACGATCTTGAGATTCGGCCGCGACTCGCGGATCTGCTGGCCGATGGCCTGGATCAGGTGCGTCTTGCCGAGGCCGGCGCCGCCATAGATGAACAGCGGATTGAAGGAACCGCTCGGATTTTCGGCGATCGACTTCGACGCGGCGTATGCGAGCTGATTCGAGCTGCCGACGACGAAGGAATCGAACGTGTAGCGGCGGATGAAGCTCGCGGCCGGCGGTTCGTCTTTGACCGGGACGCTCGCCGGCAGCGGATCGGAGCCGCCGTTCGGATCGATGACGAAGTTGATCTGCACGCGTTCGGGGCTGACCTCGTTGAGGTAGGCGCGGATCTGGGCGCCGAACCGCTCGCGGATCTCATCCACATAACGTTGAGAGGGGACGGAGATGTCGAGCGTGTCGCCCTTCTGGCCGGTGAATCGGGCGGGCGCGAGCCAGGTCTCATACTCCGTCCGGTCAACGACTTGCTCGATGCGGGAGAGGACTTGGCTCCAGGTGCTCATGTGGGGGCGACGGCCGCTATCTTGTTGAGAATCCACAGCTTTTCCACAGTTGTGGAAATTCTTGGTCTCTGGAAGGCGACGGAGTCTAGCACAGCGTTTTGGGGTGGGGAAGGCTAAAAAACTGGTCACTCCTGCACTGGAATAAGGCTCTCTCGGAAGGGCGTTTGCGCGCTCGGCCTGCGGACTGCCGTCGACGCTCGTTGACCGTCTCATTGGGCCCGACTATACTCGCCGCTTTCTTTTTCAGAGGGTTAGCACATCATGGCAATGAAGCGTACGTATCAACCGAACAACCGCCGGCGCAAGCGCACGCACGGCTTCCTCGTCCGCATGCGGACGAAGGATGGACAGGCCGTCCTTTCGCGCCGTCGCCGCAAGGGCCGCAAGCGCCTCGCTGTCTAAGCGGGCGCTCGCGGTACAGCCGGTGGAACGCCTTCGGTCCGAGGCGCTGCCGAAACAGCGAAGACTGGCAAAAAGGCCGGACTTCGTTCGAGTTTATGAAACGGGCCAGAAGCAGTTTTCCCGCTACGCCGTGCTCTTCTTCGCAGGCAACGGTCTCGAGAATTCGCGGATCGGCATCACGGTCACGAAGAAAGTCGGGAAAGCAAACATCCGCAATCGTTTGAAGCGCTGGACGCGCGAGGTCTACCGGCGGCAACGCGAGCCGCTCGGCCTCGACGCGCACGCGCTGGACATCGTCGTCAATGTCAAACCGGGCGCCGCGCAGACGTCGTTCCAGGATTACAGCCGCGATCTCACGCGGGTGCTGGAGCGCATCGTGACCGAAGCGGCTCGGCGGAAGTCATCATGATGCGGAGCGTCGCGCTCTTCCTGCTCCGCTGCTACAAACGGTTCCTCTCGCCCCTGCTCCCCCCGATGTGCCGCTTCGAGCCGACGTGCTCTGTGTATACGATGCACGCCGTCGAAAAATACGGCGCCCTTCGCGGCACCTGGCTCGGCATCCGCCGGCTGGCGCGCTGCCACCCGTTCAATCCTGGAGGTTGGGACCCGGTCCCTTGAAATGGAAAAGCGAATTTTTCTCGCGATCTTGATCTCGCTCGCCCTTCTGTGGGGTTGGGCGGCACTCGCACCGAGACTCTTCCCCGAACTGGTGAAGAGGCCGGCGCCGGCAAAGACCTCGACCGCGTCGACGACGACCACACCCGAGACTGCGCCAACACCGGTTCCATCTGGAGCGGCGGGCTCCCAGCCCGCCCAAGTGGACGGGCTAAGAGCCCGTCCCTCCAGCGATACCACGGCTGCTCCGATCGCAGGCGAGCGCGAGCAGCGCACCGTGATCGACACGCCCGAGTACACCGCGGTGCTGTCGAATCGCGGCGCGCAGCTCGTGTCGTTCAAGCTCAAAAAGTATCCGCAGAAAAAGCGGCCCGAGCCCGAGGATCTCGTGAAGGCGCGCGAGCCGCAGCGTGCGGATTATCCGTTCACGATCGTGCCGGGCGATCGCGCATTGCTCCGGCTCAACAACGCGCTGTATGCAGTCAGTGAAACGACGGCAGCAAACGGGCAGCGCATCATTCAGTACCGCTACTCCGACGGAACCGTGACGGCGACGAAGACGTTCCGCTTCTCGAATCAGCCGTATCTGTTCGACTTCAACATCGAAGTGGATCCGCCGTCGCCGTATCGCATCGCCGTCGGTCCCGGCATCCGCACGCTCGCACCGGAAGAGCAGGACACGCAGGTCATCACCACCGGCAACGCGGTGTACCAGGTCGGGGGTAAGTTCAAGATCGTGCAGCGCGAAAAAGTGCCGACCGCGATGAGCGTCGCCGGCGTCGAGTACATCGGCGTGGAGGACAACTACTTCCTCGCGGCATTGCGCCCGTCGCGCGCGGGCGAAGGTGTGTTCCAGCGCGTTCGTTTCGACGACGTGAAGACGAAGACGCACCGCGAGGACATCTACGCCGGCCTGAATGCCACGCGTGAAGGCGTCGTCGCCGGCGAGGCGTTTTTCGGTCCGAAGGAAACGAAGCTCCTCGATCAGTACAACATGGAAGGCGCGCTTCAGTACGGCTGGCTCGACGGCATCGCGCGCTTCTTCCTCAAGGCGCTGCTCTGGATCAATCAGTACACGCTCAACTACGGCTTCGCGATCATCGTGCTGACGATCCTCATCAAGATCGTGCTCTATCCGCTGCAACACAAGAGCATCGTCTCGATGAAGAAGATGCAGAAGGTGCAGCCGAAAGTCGAGGCCATCAAGGCGAAGTACAAGAAGTCGAAGACCGACGCCGACCAGCGGCAGAAGATGAACGTCGAGATGATGGCGCTCTATCAGAAAGAGGGCATCAATCCGATGGCCGGCTGTCTGCCGATCCTGTTGCAGTTGCCGATCTTCTGGGGCTTCTACAATCTGCTGTCACGCGCCATCGAGCTGCGCGGCGCGCCGTGGATTCTGTGGATCCGCGACCTGTCCGATAAAGACCCGACGTACATCCTGCCGATCCTGATGACCGCTACGATGTTCATCCAAACGTACATCACGCCGTCGACCGGCGATCCGGCGCAGCGGAAGATTTTCCTGATGATGCCGCTCGTGTTCGGCTTCCTGTTCAAAGACTTCCCGAGTGGTCTCGTGCTTTACTGGCTCGTGCAGAACGTCTTGACGATCGTTCAGCAGATGATCATGAATAAGTGGTGGAAAGAACATCCGGAAGAGATTGCTAAAGCTTGATTCGGGCGGACCGCGATGAGCCAACGTTTCGAGGGTCACAATCTGGAAGAGGCGCTGCAGAACGCGGCACAGACGCTCGGCGTGGAGCGCTGGCAACTCACCTATCACGTGCTGCTCGAGAAGCGTGGCTTCCTCGGCGGCGTGAAACGCATCGTGCTGGAAGCGGACGTCAACACCTCGGCGCCGCCGCCGGCAGCCGCGTACACTCCGGCTCCGTATGACGCGCCGCCGCGACCGCCGCGTGCCGCTCGTGGCGGCGGCGGTGGTGGTCGCGGACCACGTCCGGGTGGCGGCAGTGGTGGCGGCCGTGACCGTGGCGGGCGCGCGGGTGGGCGGAGGGGCGGACGGGGAAATCGCGATCACGG
>DASPNA010000153.1:0-50370 GCA_035626775.1 Thermoanaerobaculia bacterium | reverse complement strand
ATCACGACGCCGGGAATCTCTTCCTCGGTCATCCAGCGCATTACGTCCGCCAACGCGCCGGCGAGCGTGTCGATCTGTAGTCAGTCCCTCCTGATACCAACCTCAACCCTCGTGGCCTCTGAGTTGCATCCGGCCTCGCCCAAGACTTTCCCCGTGGCCCATCCGGCGCGGGCGGTCCGTCTTGAGCTCGCTTCATCACAATTCACTGAGCGCGTTACTCCTGTCGGAGGGAGACCGGGCGTATGACGACCATTGGTATGGAGAAGGCCACCGAACTGGGGCCGAAGGACTTCGAGAGACTCCTCCTGCGAGCTCTCACTTCCATGAAGAAGGGCGATTTTTCCGTGCGCATGCCGGTCGAGTTCACCGGCGTGCAGGGAAAGATCGCCGACACGCTGAATGACATCCTCGACTTGCAGGAACGGACCGCGTCCGAGATCGAGCGCATCTCGAACGTCGTCGGCAAGGAAGGCAAGCTCAATCAGCGGGCGCAGGTTCCGGCCACCGGCGGGCAGTGGGGGATCATGGCGGACTCCGTCAACAACCTCATCACCGACCTGGTGCAGCCGACCAACGAGATCGCCCGCGTCATCGGCGCGGTTGCCAAAGGTGATCTCACCCGCACGATGGCCATCGAGTTCGACGGCCGCCCGCTCAAGGGCGAGTTCCTTCGCACCGCGAAGACCGTGAACACCATGGTCGCGCAGCTCGCGTCGTTCGCTTCCGAAGTCACGCGCGTCGCGCGCGAAGTCGGTACCGAGGGCAAGCTGGGCGGCCAGGCCGACGTCAAAGGTGTGGCCGGCACCTGGAAGGACCTCACCGAGTCCGTCAACATGATGGCCTCCAACCTCACCGGCCAAGTGCGCAACATCGCCGAAGTCACGACCGCGGTCGCGAATGGCGACCTCTCCAAGAAGATCACCGTCGAAGTGCGCGGCGAGATCCTCGAGCTGAAGAACACCATCAACGTCATGGTCGATCAGCTCCGCTCGTTCGCATCGGAAGTCACCCGCGTGGCCCGCGAAGTCGGTTCAGAAGGAAAGCTCGGCGGTCAGGCAGATGTGCAGGGTGTCAGCGGTACGTGGCGCGATCTCACCGACTCCGTCAACTACATGGCCGCGAACCTCACCAATCAGGTTCGCAACATCGCTCAGGTCACCACCGCCGTGGCGAACGGCGATCTCTCCAAACAGATCACCGTCGAAGCACGCGGCGAGATCGCGGAGCTGAAGGACACCATCAACACGATGGTCGATCAGCTCCGCTCGTTCGCTTCCGAGGTTACGCGCGTGTCGCGGGAAGTCGGCACGGAAGGAAAACTGGGCGGTCAGGCCGAGGTCAAAGGCGTCTCCGGTACGTGGAAAGACTTGACGGATTCCGTCAACTACATGGCCGGGAATCTGACCTCGCAGGTGCGCAACATCGCCGAGGTCACCACCGCGGTCGCGAACGGCGACCTGTCGAAGAAGATCACCGCGGAAGCGCTCGGGGAAGTGCTCGAGCTGAAGAACACGATCAACACGATGGTCGATCAGCTCCGCGCGTTCGCCTCGGAAGTCACGCGCGTCGCCCGCGAGGTCGGCACCGAAGGCCGCCTCGGCGGTCAGGCCGAAGTGCCCGGAGTCGCCGGTACGTGGAAGGACCTCACCGACTCGGTGAACGTCCTCGCGGGAAATCTGACAGCGCAGGTGCGCAACATCGCCGAGGTCACGACCGCGGTGGCGAACGGCGATCTGTCGAAGAAGATCACCGTCGAAGTCCGCGGCGAGATCCTCGAGCTGAAGAACACCATCAACGTCATGGTCGACCAGCTCAACTCGTTCGCGGCTGAGGTCACGCGCGTCGCGCGCGAGGTCGGTACGGAAGGGAAGCTCGGCGGCCAGGCCGAAGTGCGCGGCGTCGCCGGTACGTGGAAGGACCTCACGGACTCGGTCAACTCGATGGCCGGAAACCTCACCGCGCAGGTGCGCAACATCGCCGAGGTGACGACGGCCGTGGCCATGGGCGACCTGTCGAAGAAGATCACCGTCGAAGTGCGCGGCGAGATCCTCGAGCTGAAGGACACCATCAACGTCATGGTCGACCAGCTCTCCGCGTTTGCGGCCGAGGTCACGCGCGTGGCGCGCGAGGTCGGCACCGAAGGACAGCTCGGCGGTCAGGCCGAAGTAGTCGGCGTCGCCGGCACGTGGAAGGACCTCACGGATTCGGTCAACTCGATGGCCGGCAACCTCACGGCGCAGGTGCGCAACATCGCCGAGGTGACGACGGCCGTGGCCATGGGCGACCTGTCGAAGAAGATCACGGTCGAGGTCAAGGGCGAGATCCTCGAGCTGAAGAACACCATCAACGTCATGGTCGATCAGCTCTCGGCTTTCGCATCGGAAGTCACGCGCGTCGCGCGAGAAGTCGGTACCGAAGGGAAACTGGGCGTGCAAGCCGAAGTGAAGGGCGTGGCCGGCACGTGGAAAGACCTTACGGACTCGGTCAACGCGATGGCAGGCAACCTCACCGCGCAGGTGCGCAACATCGCCGAAGTGACGACCGCGGTCGCGCTCGGAGATCTGTCGAAGAAGATCACCGTCGATGTCCGCGGCGAGATCCTCGAGCTGAAGAACACGATCAACACGATGGTCGACCAGCTCTCCGGATTCGCGTCGGAAGTCACGCGCGTTGCGCGTGAAGTCGGCACGGAAGGCATGCTTGGCGGTCAGGCGGAAGTGAAAGGCGTGGCCGGTACGTGGAAAGACCTCACGGACTCGGTGAACTCGATGGCCTCGAACCTCACCGGGCAGGTGCGCAACATCGCCGAGGTCACGACCGCGGTCGCGAATGGCGACCTGTCGAAGAAGATTACCGTCGAAGTACGCGGCGAGATCCTCGAGCTGAAGGACACCATCAACGTCATGGTGGACCAGCTCCGCTCGTTCGCGGCCGAGGTCACGCGCGTGGCGCGCGAGGTCGGCACGGAAGGGAAACTGGGCGGCCAGGCCGACGTGCAGGGCGTCTCCGGCACGTGGAAAGACTTGACCGATTCGGTCAACTACATGGCCGCGAATCTGACCGCGCAGGTGCGCAACATTGCCGACGTCACCACCGCCGTCGCGAACGGCGACCTGTCCAAGAAGATCACCGTCGACGTCAAGGGCGAAGTCCTCGAGCTGAAGAACACCATCAACTCGATGGTCGATCAGCTCAACTCGTTCGCATCGGAAGTCACGCGCGTGGCGCGTGAGGTCGGCGTCGAAGGAAAGCTGGGCGGCCAGGCGCAGGTCAAAGGTGTGGCCGGCACGTGGAAGGACCTCACCGACAACGTCAACATGATGGCGTCGAATCTGACGGCGCAGGTCCGCAACATCGCCCAGGTCACCACCGCCGTCGCGAACGGCGATCTCTCGAAGAAGATCACCGTCGACGTCCGCGGCGAGATCCTGGAGCTGAAAGACACCATCAACACGATGGTCGATCAGCTCAACTCGTTCGCGGCCGAGGTCACCCGCGTCGCGCGCGAGGTCGGCACGGAGGGCATGCTCGGCGGTCAGGCCGAAGTGAAGGGCGTCTCCGGTACGTGGAAAGACTTGACGGACTCCGTGAACTCGATGGCGTCCAATCTCACGGCGCAGGTGCGCAACATCGCGGAGGTGACCACGGCAGTCGCACTCGGTGACCTGTCGCGCAAGATCACCGTCGACGTGCGCGGCGAGATCCTCGAGCTGAAGAACACCATCAACACGATGGTCGATCAGCTCAACTCCTTCGCGTCGGAAGTCACGCGCGTCGCCCGCGAAGTCGGCACGGAAGGACGCCTCGGCGGCCAGGCTCAGGTCAAGGGCGTCTCCGGCACGTGGAAAGACTTGACGGACAACGTCAACATGATGGCGTCCAACCTCACCAACCAGGTGCGCAACATCGCGCAAGTCACGACCGCCGTCGCGAACGGCGACCTGTCGAAGAAAATCACCGTCGACGTCAAGGGCGAGATCCTCGAGCTGAAGGACACCATCAACACGATGGTCGATCAGCTCAACTCCTTCGCCTCGGAAGTCACGCGCGTGGCGCGCGAGGTCGGTACGGAAGGGAAGCTCGGCGGCCAGGCGCAGGTCAAAGGCGTGGCCGGCACGTGGAAGGACCTCACCGACAACGTCAACATGATGGCGTCGAACCTCACTTCGCAGGTGCGCGGCATCGCACGAGTGGTGACCGCCATCGCGAAGGGCAATCTGAAACAGAAGCTGGCCGTCGAAGCGCGAGGCGAGATCGCGGAGCTCGGCGACACGATCAACGACATGATCGAGACGCTGGCGACGTTCGCCGATCAGGTCACCACGGTGGCGCGCGAGGTCGGTGTCGAAGGACGCCTCGGCGGTCAGGCCAACGTGCCCGGCGCCGCAGGTACCTGGCGCGACTTGACGGACAACGTCAACCAGCTCGCCGCGAATCTCACCACACAGGTGCGCGCGATCGCGGACGTCGCCACGGCCGTGACCAAGGGCGATCTCACGCGCAACATCACTGTCGAAGCGCAGGGCGAGCTCGCGGCCCTGAAAGGCAACATCAACGAGATGATCCGCAACCTGCGCGAGACCACCGCGCGCAACGCGGAGCAGGACTGGCTGAAGACCAACCTCGCCAAGTTCACGCGCATGATGCAGGGACAGAAAAACCTGCAGGCGGTCTCGCAGATGATCCTCAGCGAGCTCGCGCCGGTCGTGAGCGCCGCGCACGGCGTGTTCTACACGATGGATCAGAACAACGGCGCCGAAGATGCGCGCCTCAAGCTCGCCGCGACGTACGCGTACAAGGAGCGGAAGCACCTCAACAAGGAGTTCCGCATCGGCGAGTCGTTGGTCGGTCAGGCGGCGTTCGAGAAGCAACGCATCCTGATCACCAACGCTCCCGACGATTACGTGCAGATCAACTCCGGCCTCGGCGAGGGCAAGCCACTCAATCTCGTCGAGCTGCCGATCGTCTTCGAAGGCCAGGTGCTCGCGGTGATGGAGCTGGCCAGCTTCAACAAGTTCACCGAGACCTATCTCTCGTTCCTCGATCAGCTCACCGAGTCGATCGGCGTGGTGCTCAACACCATCCAGGCGAACATGCGCACGGAAGAGCTCCTGACGCAGTCGCAGTCGCTCGCCGAAGAGCTGCAGGCGCAACAGGAAGAGCTGACCGAGACGAACAAGCGCCTCGAGCAGCAGGCCAAATCGCTCCAGACCTCCGAAGAGCTGCTCCGCCAACAGCAGGAAGAGCTGCAGCAGACCAACGAAGAGCTCGAGGAGAAAGCGCGCCTCCTCACCGCGCAGAACGAAGAAGTCGAGCAGAAGAACCGCGAGGTCGAACAGGCCAAGCGCCAACTCGAAGAGAAGGCGCGGCAGCTCGCGCTCACCTCGAAGTACAAGAGCGAGTTCCTGGCGAACATGTCGCACGAGTTGCGCACGCCGCTCAATTCACTGCTCATCCTCGCCAAGCTCCTCTCCGACAACCCCGAGGGGAATCTCACGGACAAACAGGTCGACTTCGCGAAGACCATTCACGGATCCGGTCAGGACCTGCTCACGCTCATCAACGACATCCTCGACCTGTCGAAGATCGAGAGCGGCATGATGACCGTGGCGCTGAGCGACGTCCCGTTCCGCGAGATCTCCGATCAGATGGAGCGGACCTTCCGCCAAGTCGCGAACGACAAGAACATCAGCTTTACCCTCGATGCAGGACCGACGCTGCCGCGTTCGGTCCACACCGATCCGACGCGGCTGCAGCAGGTCCTCAAGAACCTCCTCGGCAACGCGTTCAAGTTCACCGAGAAGGGCGGCGTGACGTTGAAGATGGACGCCGTCACCAGCGGCTGGACGCGCGGCCACGAGGTGCTCGATCGCGCGCCGAGCGTCATCGCGTTCAGTGTCGTCGATACCGGCATCGGCATTCCGGAAGACAAGCAGCGCATCATCTTCGAAGCGTTCCAGCAGGCCGACGCGTCGACCACGCGGAAGTTCGGCGGAACGGGCCTCGGTTTGTCGATCAGCCGCGAGATCGCGCGACTGCTCGGCGGCGAGATCGGCGTGTCGAGCGAGCCGGGTTCCGGCTCCACGTTCACGCTCTACCTGCCGCAGGCGTACGTCGCGCCACACGCGCGCCGCGATCGCCGCGACGCCGAGCGTCCGCGCGAGCAGGAGCCGCTGCACGCCGATCGCAGCGGGGATCAGGAGACGTCACCGTTGCTGCCGGAGCTCGCGAGGATGCCGGGCGAGACCGAGCAGACCGGTGTGGTCGTCGAGGAGCACGTACCGGACGACCGCGACACCATCGTTACCGGCGATCGCACGGTGCTGATCGTCGAAGACGACGTGAACTTCGCGCGCATCCTCATCGACATGGCGCGCGACAAGGGGTTCAAGGCTCTCGCGGCGACGCGCGGCGAGTCCGCCATCGTGCTGGCGCAGCGTTATCGCCCCGACGCCATCACGCTCGACATCGCGCTGCCCGACATGGAAGGGTGGACGGTGCTCGATCGTCTCAAGCACGACCGCATCACGCGGCACATCCCCGTGCACATCATCTCCGCGGAAGAAGAAACCAGCCGCGGTCTGCGCCTCGGTGCATTCGCGCAGATGCAGAAGCCGGTGTCGAAGGAATCGCTCGACGAGGCATTCGCGAAGATCCAGGGGTTCCTCGAGCGGCCGAACAAGTCGCTCCTGGTCGTCGAGGACAACGAACAACAACGCAGCGCGATCGTAGAGCTGATCGGCGATGACGACGTCGAGATCACCGCGGTCGGCACCGGCGAGGAAGCGCTCGAGATCCTGCGCGAGCGCCGCTTCGACTGCATGGTCCTCGACCTCGGCCTCCCGGACATGAGCGGCTTCGAGTTCATCAACCGCATGAAGGGTGAGCTCGGCGTTGCCGATGTGCCGGTGGTGGTCTACACCGGACGCGAGCTGTCGCGGAAAGAGGAGAACGAACTGAAGCGGATCGCCGACGCGATCATCGTCAAGGATGTCCGCTCGCCAGATCGCCTGCTTGATGAGACCGCGTTGTTCCTGCGCCGCGTCGAGGAGAACCTGCCGGAGCAGAAGCGGAAGATGCTCGAGCAACTGCACGAGTCCGATCCCGTGCTGGCCGGCAAGAAAGCGCTCATCGTCGATGACGACATGCGCAACATCTACGCGCTCACCTCGCTCCTGGAGCGCCACAAGATGAAGGTGCTGTACGCGGAAAGCGGCGCGGAAGGCATCGAGATCCTGCAGGGCACGCCGGACATCGACGTGGTGCTGATGGACGTGATGATGCCGGAGATGGACGGCTACGAAGCGATGCGCCGCATCCGCTCGATCGACGAGTACAAGACCCTCCCGATGATCGCGCTCACCGCGAAGGCGATGAAAGGCGATCGCGAAAAGTGCATGGAGGCCGGAGCGAGCGACTACATCACCAAGCCGATCGACGCGCAGCAGTTGGTGAGTCTGTTGAGGGTGTGGTTGTACCGGTAGCGAGTCCCTCGGGTCCCTCGGAGTACCTCGGAGTTCCTCGGAGGGGTAGCTCCCCGAGGTACTCCGAGGTGCCCGAGGGACTCCGAGGTACTCAACTCGGCGTCTGATTTGCTCTTTAGCCCGGCAGTACCTCGATGGCAAACGAACAGACAGCGATCCTGGACGAGCAGACCAAGGCCGATCTCGAACAGATCGAGATCGGCCTGCTGACCGAGGGGATTTATCGGCACTACGGATTCGATTTTCGCGACTATTCGATGCCATCGCTGCGGCGCCGCATCTGGAAGCGCGTTTACGCCGAAGGGCTGAGCACCATCTCCGGCCTCATCGAGAAAGTGCTGCACGACCCGCAGTCGATGGAGCGGCTGCTGCTCGACCTCTCCATCAACACGACCGCGATGTTCCGCGACCCCACCTTCTACCTCGCATTCCGGCAGAAGGTCGTGCCGATGCTGCGCACCTATCCGTTCGTGCGCATCTGGCACGCCGGCTGTTCCACCGGCGAAGAGGTCTACTCCATGGCCATCCTTCTGCAGGAGGAAGGCCTCTACGACCGCTGCCGCATCTACGCGACCGACATCAATGAGGCCGTGTTGCAGAAGGCCAAATCCGGCATCTTCCCGCTGTCGACGATGCAGGAGAATACGTCCAACTACATCACCGCCGGCGGCCACGGCACCTTCTCCGATTACTACACCGCGCGCTACGACTACGCGATCTTCCGGCCGTCGCTGCGCGAGAACGTCGTGTTCGCGCAGCACAACCTCGTCACCGACGCCTCGTTCAATCATTTCAACGTCATCTTCTGCCGCAACGTCCTGATCTACTTCAACAACGCTTTGCAGGACCGGGTGCAGGAGCTCTTCCTCCAGTCGATGGAGATGTTCGGCGTCCTCGGCCTCGGCCGAAAAGAATCGATCAAGTTCACTACCGTCGTCGACAACTATGAAGTCATCGACAACGACGAGAAGCTGTACCGGAGAATCCGCTGATGGCCACTCCGGCGAACAAGATGCCGCCCGGCATCCGCTCGTGGAGCGACGGCCGCGTCATGGCGGCGGCGGCGCGCAAATACGAGCTGATCGTGATCGGCTGCTCGATGGGCGGCATGAACGCGCTGCAGATCATCTTCGGCGTGCTGCCGAAAGACTTCCCGGTGCCGATCGCCGTCGTGCAGCATCGCTACAAGACGTCGAACGAAGGCCTGCCCGCGTTCTTCCGCCGCCACACGAAGATGGACGTCATCGACACCACCGACAAGGAGTGGATCAAGCCCGGCACCGTCTACCTCGCGCCGGCGAACTACCACCTGCTCGTCGAGCGTGGCGAGCTCAGTCTGTCCGTCGATGAAGCGGTCGCGTACTCGCGGCCGTCGATCGACGTGCTCTTCGAGTCGGCGGCCATTGCGTACGGTCCCTCGGTGGTCGGCGTCGTGCTGACCGGAGCAAACGCCGACGGCGCGCGTGGCGCCGCCATGATCAAAAACCGGGGCGGATTCGTGATCGCGCAGGATCCGGCCACAGCCGAGTCGCCCGCGATGCCGCAGGCGGCCATCGAGGCCACGCGCGTGGATCGAATCTTGCCTTTGGAGCGCATCGGGCCCTTCCTGGTCGAGCTGTGCCGCAGCAGCACGTGACATGAACGATCGCGTCAACATACTGCTGGTGGATGACCAGCCAAACAACCTCCTCGCGCTGGAGTCGATCCTCGCTGAGACCGGCGAGAACCTCGTCACGGCGCAGTCGGGCGCGCAGGCGCTGCGCCATCTGCTGCACATGGATTTCGCGGTGGTGCTGCTCGACGTGCAGATGCCCGACCTGGACGGCTTCGAGACCGCCAACCTGATCCGCCAGCGCGATCGTTCGCGCGACACGCCCATCATCTTCCTGACTGCGCTGTCGCGCAGCGAGTCGAATGTCTTCCGCGGCTACGAGCTCGGCGCCGTCGACTACATCTTCAAGCCCTTCCACCCCGACATCCTGCGCTCCAAGGTGAATGTATTCGTGGAGCTCTTCCGCAAGCGCGAGGCGCTCAAGCAGCAGGCCCTCGAGCTGGCGCGGATCATCAAGCAGAACGAGCTGATCCTGAAGGCTGCGGCGGAAGGAGTATTCGGCGTCGGCCTCGAAGGCGCGACCACGTTCGTCAATCCCGCCGCCGCGCGGATGATCGGACGCGATTCGCGCGAGATCATCGGCAGGGACATCCACACGCTCGTCCATCCCGTCTTTCCCGGCGTGCGCACGTGTGACATCTCCACGTGCCGACTGCACGCGGTCGTGCACGGCGAGCCCGCTTACGACGAGATCGAGGACACCTTCTTCCGCGCCGATGGCACCTCCTTCCCCGTCGAGTTCTCCGCCTCGCCCATGCGCGACCTCGGCGGCGAGCTGCTCGGCTCCGTCATCACCTTCCGCGACGTCACAGAGCGGCGCGCGGCGGCGCATGCGGCCGAGGCGGAGCGGAGGTATCGGGAGGCGGAGGCCCAGAACCGGGCCAAGGACAACTTCCTGGCCACCCTGTCGCACGAGCTGCGCACCCCGATGACCTCCATCCTCGGCTGGGTGCAGTTCCTGCGCAGCGGCCACTTCGACGAGGCCGAGCTCGGCGAGGCGCTACAAACCATCGAGTCGAGCGCGCGCCTGCAGGCCCGCCTCATCGACGACATGCTCGACGTCTCCCGCATCATCCTCGGCAAGTTCCAGGTCGACCTCCGGCCGACGCGCCTTTCCGACATCGTCGAGGCGGCGCTGACCACGGCACGGCCGATGGCGGCCGAGAACGACGTGCAACTGACGTGGGAGATCGACGCGCGCGACGCCGTGGTCGACGCCGACGCCAGCCGCATCCAGCAAGTCATCCAGAACCTGCTCTCGAACGCCATCAAGTTCACGCCGATGGGGAAGAGCGTCGGCCTGCGCCTGGAACGCGGCGACGGTTCGGTGTGCATCATCGTCACCGACGAAGGCGAAGGCATCGAGTCCTCGTTCCTTCCGTACGTGTTCGACCGCCTGCGGCAGGCGGAGGGCTCGAACAAGCGCAGCGGGCTCGGACTGGGCCTGGCCATCGCGCGCCACATCATCGAGCTGCATCACGGCGAGATCACGGCCGCGAGCGAAGGACCGGGCAAAGGCGCGCAGTTCACGGTGACGCTGCCGGTACGGTCGGAGGACGCGCACCCGCATTCGCGCGTCGAGCAAAACCACGACGCGGCATCATTGCACGCGTGATCGTGCTGCTGAACGGTGCCTTCGGGGTGGGGAAGACCACGGTCGCGCGGTTGATGGTCGCGCGTTTGCCGCGGGCCATCCTCTTCGATCCGGAGCTCATCGGTTTCTTTCTGCAGCGCGTTACGCGTGTCGAAGATTTTCAGGACCTGCGTTCATGGCGGCGTCTGACCATCCTCGGTTTACGGATGACGCGGATGTTCTTTCCCAATGTCATCGTGCCGATGGCCATGTCGAATCCGGCGTATCTCGACGAACTGCGCGCGGGCATCGCCCGCTTCGAGCCGCGTGTCCTGCACTATTGCCTCATTGCGCCGCTGGAAGTGATTCACGAGCGCTTGCAATCGCGGCGCGTCGATGTACGCGATGCAGCATGGCAGCACCGCCGCGCCGCCGAATGCTGCGCAGTGCACGCCGGGCCTGAGTTCGCGATTCATATAGCCACGCAGGATCGCGATGCCGCCGCGATTGCGGACGAGTTGGTGGGCTACACTCGCGCCAGTGCGCATCCGGCCGGAGACTCACGCGGACATTGACGCCATCCGGCGTCTCAATGATGTCGCGTTCGACGGCCCGCTCGAAGGTCACATTGTCGATGGCCTTCGCGCCGCGGCGCGTCCGTTCATCTCGCTCGTGGCAGAAGACGACGGCGAGATCGTCGGTCATATCTGCTTCAGCCCTGTCGAAGTCGAGCGACCTGACGGCACGCGCACGACCATCCTCGGCCTGGCGCCAATGGCCGTAATGCCCGAGCGTCAGAAACAGGGCATCGGCAGCAAATTGATCGAACACGGCCTGAATGCATGCCGCGCGACTGGGACCAAGGCCGTCGTGGTTCTCGGCCACCCCGACTACTATCCGCGCTTCGGCTTCGTCCCGGCGGCACCGCGAGGATTGCGTTCCGAGTACGACGTGCCCGACCCCGTTTTCATGCTCCTCGAGTTCGAATCCGGAGTCGCCGATGATCTGCACGGTCTCGCGCGATACCACCAGGCATTCAGCGACGCGACTTCGTGAGTGGTTATCGGGAAGTTGCTCGGAGAGGTGTTCGCGCTGTCATGCGTGATGACCGAGCGTGCCATCGCAACGTCTCGAACAAGCACGCTAAAATCCCCGTAATGCGCCTGTTACGACGATGGCTCCTCACCGTTGTTGCCGTCGCCATCGTCTCTTCGCGCGTCACCCTTGCCAGTGAGGCCGAGGGCGTGGTGGGGATGGTCACGCGGCCTTACGTCGATCAGGCACGTTTGAACTGGGCGGGCACGGCGCCGAGGCCGCTGCGGACGGCGATCTGGTACCCCGTCGACGAGGCGGCGGAACGGGAAATCATTTTCGACGCGCCACCGGAGCAACGATTCTTCGTTCCGGTCGTGGTCGCTCCCGCGGCGCGCGTCTCACAGAGGGCGCAGACCTACCCTCTGATCGTCATGTCCCATGGGACCGGTGGTTCGGCGCTCATGATGATGTGGCTGGGGAGGTACCTCGCTGCTCGCGGATACATCGTGGCTGCCGTCAATCATCACGGGAACACCGCGGCGGAGAAGGAGCTGGCGCCGCAGGGATTTCTTCTGTATTGGGAGCGAGCAACCGATCTGGGCGTCGTCATCGACCAGGTGCTACAGGACCCGATGTTTGAAAACCGGATTGACCGTACGCGGATCGGAGCGGCTGGGTTCTCTCTCGGCGGGTATACGGTCATCAGTGCCGCCGGAGGACGTTTCGACCAGCGCAGGTTCGACCGTTTCTGTCGATCGCGCGCGCGCGATTTCACCTGTGGCCCACAGAACGAATTTCCGGAAGCGCCAGCGCGGTTCGCCGAGTTGCGCAAAGCGGACCCGGTTGTGCGTCGATCACTCAGGCGATCGGGTAACTCGTACCGCGATCCGCGAATCAAGGCTGTATTTGCAATCGCGCCGGCATTAGGCGGCGGGTTCGGCGCAAGAGCTCTGCGTGACGTACGGGTGCCGGTCCACATCGTGGTCGGTGCCGCGGACGACATCACGCCGCCGGGGACCAATGCCTGGCGCTATGCATCGCTGATCAGGAACGCACAGTTGACGACGCTTGCCGGTCAAGTGTCGCACTACACATTCCTGCATGAGTGCACGCCACGAGGTCGTGAGGTGATTCCGATCTGTCGCGACGGCGAAACGGTCGATCGGGCAAGCGTTCATCGGACCGTAGCCGAACTGGCGCTGCGTTTCTTCGATCCACTCCTTCGACCTCAGCAGTGATGTTCCGCGGTCTGCTATTTGCAGCCCATCTGCCGATGGAGCAATGCTGATCATGGGAACAAAAGGCAAGGCGAGGACGGCATCGAATAAGAGCGAAGTCTCCGTCTCGTATGACGAATTCAAGCAGTACGAGGGTCAGAAGTACACCGGGATGAAAGTCGGCCGCAGTCACAAGTGGTATTACGACCAGGGCGAGTGGAAGGAGAAGAAAGTCACACCGGACCTGTGGCAGTTCAGTTATGCGGTGACCAAGCGCCGCGCGGGCCGCGCTCCCGAAGGCTCCGGTGTGCCCGTCGATACGGAGTATCACTGGTACATCGTCGGACACCAGAACGTGCGCAAGCTGAACGCGAATGATTACACGACTTCGATGACGGGAATGAAGTTCAAGATCGCCTACAAGAAAGCAGGAACCGATAAGTGGAGCGCCACTCCGAAGGCGCAAAGAAGGCGCATGATCAAGTTCCTGAACGACATCATTGACGACCTGGAAAAGCAGGAGACCGAGGAGCTCGAGGTCAAGGCAAAGTCACCGGCCAAAAAGAGCTCCAGGAAGCCGAGCCGTACGCGTTCCGCAGCCTGACGGCCGTCGCAGGCCGCCGCCACCGACCGCCCATCCGGGTTTGATCAATCAGACCGAAGTTCCGATTTTCGCCCTTCCGTTTGTCGGCACAAGCTGATCTAATCCACGCCGTCAATCCCCTTCGTCTCCCCAAATCATCCCAAATCATCTCAGGAGCAATCATGCCTGGACTCGGTGCGTCACGGGTCGGGTGGGCGGGTGTCCTCTTGCTATCGGCGTTCGGGGCCGGAGCGGCGGAGCTGTTGTTTCGGCAACCGCGACATTTCACGCGACGCATTGACGATCCGATCTCCGGCACCGCGCGTCTCATTGAAGAGTATTGCGCTGGCAATCAGGTGGTCACGATCAGCGGCGACTCCGTGGCCATCGCCGATTATGCGAAACAGGAGCTGATCGAGATCGATCGCGCCGCCGGCACGTACAGCATTACGTCGTTCGACGCCATTGCACGCGCAAATGCGCATCACACGAGTAACGACGACGTGAGCGTCACAGTGCGCGTCGATCCGGCCATTGCGCTTTCCCGTAGTGCGGTCGAAGTGCTGATCGGCGCCGCGTATCCGAATCAGCGTCGCAAGGAGCACGAGGTCACGCTTGGCCGCAGCCGCGGTGTTGTAACGCAGAGCGCCGATTACGCGCTTCCTGTAGAACAGACCATCGAGCACGACGGTGTGACGATCACGAACAAGATCGTCGCGATTTCCGCGGATCGCGTTCCGCAACAAGCGCTGCTCATCCCGCCTGGCGCGAAACTCGTGGAGTCGCGCATCACCCGTCTCGCGCGCGAGCTCCGGGATCTCGACCGGCTACCCGAATGAATTTGCGCCGTTCGATTCTGCTCGCGATCCTCATCGCGCCGTTCGCGATGCCGGCTCGCGCGGGTGAGGTCGCACGCGGTGAGCTCCCCATCATCGGCCTCGGATTGGGGGTCGATCGCCAGCCGGTACGTGCGGCGACCGGTGTGCCCGGTTTCGTACAAACCATCTTCGGCGGCGCAATGAACGATCAGGCGCCCGTCGCACCCGGTCTCGCCGCACAGGGCGAGCTCACGGGTCCGGGAATCGACGCGCCGGTCACGCTCTCCGCGATCCCCGGAAAGAAATTCGCCATTCCCGCTCTGCACACCAAGGGCGAATACACATTACGCAATATTCGCCTGATCGGCGCCAACAGCGAATTCCTGCAACATGCCACCCCCGATTTCGCGACGATCATCGTCGATGACGCCTTATCGACCAAAGTGCGTGTGCGCCAGCTCACCGCCGCCGAATTGCGAGAACGTGGCATCAGCGTCGACGCTCGCAATTACGACGTCTATGAGTACACCTTCATCTTCATGGTCGATGGTTCTGAGGTTGAGATCCCGTATCCGGTCATTGTCGACAAGGTCAATCGTGCCATTCAGCCACTCGGACCGCAGGTGCAGATGCCGCCGCCGCTCCCGCGCAACGGGCCTCGTCCACGCTTCGTCCCGTCGCCGCCTACGATCTTCGATCTAGGCCCAGGCGCGGACCTGGCTCCACCCTCGGAACGCGAATCGGAGGCGAGGATCAGTCCGCCGCGTCTGCCCGCCGCATTGGTCGTGCCGACCGGCTTCGGAGTCCTGCATCAATTCTTCGCCGTCATCCTCGACGTTTCGAATTCGAGCGAAGCCGGCTCGAACGTGCGCATCGACTCCATTACAGCCACGCTCGACGCTCCGCAGCAAATGCGTGTCGCCAAGGTGTTGCCGCCGGTGTCGATCGGACAACCGGTGCCCATTACAGACGAGGCCACGGGCGCGACGTTTCTTGTGGCGGGCGCGCGCGGCAGCGCGGAATGGACGCTCGAAGCGCTCAAGACCGGTTCCCATACCGTCAGTCTCGAAATTCGAGCGATGTATCAGAAGCCGGGACAGGATGACTTTCCGATGTTCGGACGCGCGCAGGCGTCCATCGTCGTCAGCGATCCGCGCTTCCAGATCAATTTCTCCCATCCCGACACGGTCCGCAAAGACCAGCAATACACCGCGTACGCCTTCGTGACGAACATGAGCGAGCAGCCGCAGCACGTCCTGCTCGACACGCGCGATATCCCCCCTTGTACGACCGGCGCCTCCGTCGAGAACATTTGCCGCGTGAGCGACGGCGGTTCAGGCGTCGTCGAGCTCGACCTGCAACCCGGCCAGATGACGCCGGTGCCGTACAAGCTCTCATCGAAGGTCACCGGCCGCGTCTTCGCCGCCGCGGGCTCCGCGAACGACGAGACCGTCGGCGTGAGCGTGCGGCTCTCCATGGGCGTCAGCACGTCCGGGATCCCGCTGTCGCCGGCGACGCTGCTGATGCCGCATTACGCACAATGGGTCCCCACCCCCATCGTCGACGCCAATCTCCAACTCCTCGGCCTCGGCTACAGCCTCGCCAGTGCGCCATTGAACAAATACACGGCCGCGCAGCCGCGCGTGATCCGCAGTGACGTCTTCACGCGCGCGCAGCAGATTGCGCGTGCGGGTCAGCGCGCGTTCAATGCCCACGACGGCGAGGCTCTGATGCATCTCTCCCTCGACCTCCTCGACAACGTCGAGCGCGTCGATCATCTCGCGCGTACGCCGCAGCTCGAGGAGTGGGACCAGCTTCGCCGTCAGGAGCGCGCCGGACGCGAAGCCGCAGCCGCGATGGCGCGAGAGCTCGAGCGCGCCAATCCCGTCACTCCGTTGCAGTTCGTCGACGCGTTCGCGGTCGCGACCTCGCATCGCTCGCCATTCCTCTTCGCGTATGTCCACGGCGATGCGGCGCTGTCCGTCAGCGGACGCGGAACGTTGCTCGATGTTCCGTCCGAGGAGCCGACCGGCTGGGTGCGCACGCTGCCAACAGGCGAGCTCACGAAATTGACGCTCAACGGTCAGCCGGGCCAGCTCGCGTTGGTCGGACGCTGGCAGGAAGAGCTGCGCGTGCTGGTTCGACCTGCCGCAACGTCGTTCACGCTGCACCTGCTCTATCCCGGCGCGACAGACGGCGCGATGCTTCGGCAAGACATCGACGTCACCAACGCCACCATCGGTGTGCCGATGACGTTCGACGTGCAGCGCTCTGGAGCGACGGGCACGCCGGTTCCGCAGACGCCGCTCCGCGCGATCGGCGCAGCGCAGGACCTCTATCTCGACGCCGCTGGCCACATCGTTACGTTGCTCTTCAATCGCCCGGTCACGATCGAAGAAGGGCAGAGGTGGCGCGATCGGATCGCGCTGACCATCGACGTGCCGCAGGCGAGCTACTCCGCGACGCGCCGCAATGAGCCATTGGATCCGACCGCCGAGCTGCAGATCCCCGGAGCCGCGCTGCAGGAAGACGGACGGCTGCTCGCGATCACCTTCGACAAGACGCTCTCGCGAAACGCGAGTTACGAGATCGCGGTCGACTCCGTACTCGATCTCGCCACACGCGCCGCATTGAACACGACCGTCGTCCCGCGCGTCGACAACGATCGTCCCGGCGCGATCCTCACGGGTCGCGTTCTGCTCCCCGACAACACGCCTGCTCCGCGCACGCTGGTCTCGCTATCGATGCCGGACGTGAAAGTGACCAGCGGTCCCGGCGGCTTCGAAGGCCTCGATCAGGTCGACATCACCACGGCCGATGGCCGCTTTCTTTTCGAATACGTGCCGCGCGATATCGACCGCGGCTTGTTCGGCCAATACGAGCTCCGCACGAGACTTGCGGATGGACGCGCGACGGAGCTCGCCGGCGCTGTGCGCCGTCCCGGCGAAGTGCACAACGTCAACCTCGTCTTCGCCGGACGCGGACGCGTCCAGGGTCACGTGCGTTACGACGACGGAGCGCCGATCGCGCAGCGCCTCGTCTCCGCATCGAGCTCGTTTCACAAAGGCGAATTCACTGATGTCACCGACGCGAACGGCTTCTACGAAATGGAGGTCGGCGTCGGACCGCTGACGTTCTTCGTCGTAGATCGCGACGGCCGGACCACCTTCGCCACGAACCAGCTCCGCACGGCGGGTGAAGTCATCACGCAGGATCTCGTGATCCTCCGCGGAAAGCAGGGTGGCTTCGGCACGATTCGCGTCCACGTGCGCCGCGCCGACACGAACGAGATGTTGCCCGGCGCATCGGCCGCCGTCAGCGTCGACGGCTACACGTTTCCCGATCAGCGCACCGACGCGAACGGCAGCGTCACGTTTACGAACGTGCCCGCCGGCGTCGTCACGATCCTCACCGGCCACAGCGGTGCCGGCAGCTCGATCGAAGTCGATCTGCGCGCCGATCAACTCGTCGAGCAGACCATCGTCCTCGACATTCGCGAGATCGCGATCTCACTGGCCACGTTGTCCGGTGTGGTCACGCGCGATGATCCCACCGCGCCGAACGAGACGCAGAACGACCAGCCGGTACCGGGCGCGAATCTCGCGATACGAGGCATCGGCACCATCGTCGCGAACACCGACGGCTCGTTCGTCATCCCCGACATCCCCACCGCGCTCTCAGGCGCGCAGATCGCGGTCTTCGATCCGATCACCGGCCGCAAAGGGTGGTTCCGCGTGCCGACGCTCATCGCGAACACCACCAGTCACCTGCCGCTGCGCCTCAGCACCACCACCATCTCCACGGGCACGATGCGCGTGCGTCTGTACGGCGCGCGCGGCGAGCCGGTCTCCGCGTTCCAGGTGTCGACGCCTGGCTATCCGCCGCAGAAGTACGTCGAAAAATCAGCGGGCATCTACGAGGTCGCGAACGTGCGTGTGCCTCGCAACGAGCCGGTCATCGCCATCGCGCCGAATGCGAACAGTCTGTACGGCGATCAGTACGTCACCGGCTCCGTGCGCATCGACTTCGACGGCCAGATCGGCGTCACCGATCTTCGCCTGCCCGGTTCCGGCACGCTGAACGTGCGCATCGAAGTCGAACAGTCGTGCTCCACTCCCCCTTGTTACGCGCAGGCCCTCGGTCCCGCATCGATCACGTATCGCTACTGGGACATCTTTCAACAGAGCGTATCGACGAAGACCGTGACCGCGGAGCCCGATCCGGTCACAGGCATCGTCACGTTCACCAGAGTCCCCGCGCGCCAGTGGATCACCGTCGACACGGTCCGCAACCCGCTCGGGCACGCGCAGGAAAAGGTCTTCCTCGGCTACGACGGCGACGCGCGCAACGTCCACTTAAGGCTCAAGGACATCGGCGACGTCACCGGCCGCGTCTTCGCGTTCGACGGCATCACGCCGGTGAGCGGCGCGGCCGTGCGCATCGTGACGCGCAACGCGATCGATTCGACGCAGCTCTCCAGGCCCGACGGCTCGTTCCGCTTCGCCGCTATTCCCGCTGATTTTTCGTTCGAGATCGTCGCCGACGTTTCGCAGGACGGCATCTATCGCACCGGCATCGCGTACGGCCGCACACCGGCGGGCGGCGGGCCGGTGGGCAATCTGCGCGTGGTGATGCGTGAGCAGTCCTCCATCGAAGGCGTGGTCGTCGATGCGAATCGCGCTCCGGTTCCCCTGGCGCGCTACTGGATGCGGGAGCTCGCGTGGCCACATCGCACCATCGGCACCGCGAGCGATCCGTTGCAGGCCGACCTCGCCGGCCGCTTCGTGCTCGCCAACATCTTCACCGGTCCGTTCCGCATCACCGCGGTAGCGCCAGACAATCAGGAGTTGCGCGGCGATTACCAGGGCACGCTCGCCCAGGAAGGTGACACCAGCCAGCGCGACGTCGAAGTGCGCATCGGTCAAGCCGGCACGGGCACGGTCAGCGTCACCGTCCTCGATCCGCTTCTCGGATTCGAGCCTGTCGCGAATGCCGAGGTTGCGTTGTTGCGCAACGGGTTCAGCTTCGATTTCACGTCGACGAATGAAAACGGTGTGGCCTTCTTCGAACAGGTGCCGGCCGGCACGTATCGCGTCACCGGCTATTCGAAAGCGCGCGTGCGCGGGGGTGCCAGCAGCGACTTCGCGGTGTTCGCGGGACAGACCTCCGCGGCGACCGTGCAGCTCGAGTTCCGCGGCTCCGTCTCCGGTTACGTCACCGATCCGGATAGCGAGCCGGTCGCGAATGCGCGCGTGCCTGACCTGCCGGTGACGATCAGCGGCCATTCGTATCAGATGCGCGACTCGACCGATGCGAACGGCGTGTTCGAGCTGATCGGCACGCCCGAGGGTCCGTTCAAGATCCATGGATACGAAATCGGGACCGAGCGGATCGCGTTCGGTCCGCCGAACCTCTTCATCAGCCGGCTCGTGCCGGAGCGCACCAACATCCATCTCGAGCTCGAGCGCTTCGCGAAGCTCACGGTGAAGGTGCACCTTCCCAACGACAGCGGCGGGGCGGGCGCGCTGGCACCGATGGCGGAAGTCGAATCGTGTCAGTGCGCCCCTTCGTACGGCGATTTTCAGTACCTGCGCGCGTTCCAGGGAAATCCGATCGTCTTCGAGCGGATGATCCACCGTCGCGCATACAATCTGAAGGTCCGCGAGATCGGCGGCGAGGGGCGCACCGTCGACACGTTCGGCTGGTTCCCGGCCGGCGTGTATCAGCACGATCACGTCGTGGTGCTGCCCGCGTCGGGCACCGCGGAAGTGATGGTGCGCGACGGCAGCGGCAATCCGGTCGGCGACGCGTACGTGCGGTTCTACGCCGGCCGCTGGTACGAGCTCTTCACGCCGCCTTCGGGCCTGGTCACGATTCCAAACGTTCGCTTCGGCGACATCAGCGCCACTGCGTCGAAAGGCTCCGTCACTGCTGCCGGCAGCACGCGCGTCATCAGCCGCTCGCAACCCGCCCGCATCAATCTCAACCTCGGCACCAACATCTCGCTATCGGGTTTCGTCGATGCGGAGACCTCACCGTCGACGCCGTCCATCGGCACGCGCGTCGTGCTCAACGTCAGCAGCCGGCTTGGCTCACTGCGACTGGAAACGCGCACCGGCACGGACGGCGGTTACTCGTTCGCAGGCGTGCCGGTCGGCAGCACGACGCTGACGCTGCTCTACTACAGCGACGCGGACACGTTCATCGGCGCGACGCAGGTCATTCCGATCGCGGACGGCGCGACGGGGAACGTGGCATTGCCGCGCGTGCGACTCGACGCGACGCCGCCGCGCATCGTATCGTTCGATCCGCCGCCGAACTCGACGAACGTTTCGCCGACCGCACATCCGAGCGTGACCTTCAGCGAGCAGCTCGTAGCGCGCGACCTCAATCCCGTCTTTTATCGGTTGACCGCCTCCGACGACGGCAGCCGCGCCACGGTTTCGCTGCAGTCCTCGGTGCGTCCCGACGGAACGTTCATCGTCAAGATCATTCCCGCCGCGCCGCTGCGGAGCAACGTGCTCTACCGGCTCTTCGTCGATGGCGACATGCACGACATCACCGGCCATCGTCTGCAGCTCGGCGGTGGGACGAGCTTCACGACGGTGAACTACACGGAGCCGGCGATCGTGCGCGTGCAGCCGGCGGAGAGCGAAGCGCTCGTCGACGGCCAGACCTTCCGCATCAAGTTCAACAAAGCGATCGATGTCGCGTCGTTCGACGCCGGTAACGGCGGCGTTGCTACGCTCGACCGCCTCGCGTCGTACAAAGGCGCGATCCTCGAGCCGATTCCGATCGCGCGCTCCATCGATCCGGTGGATCCGTCCACACTCGTCATCGCGCCGGTCGGCGTGGCCGTTCAGGAGTCGTCGTTCTATCGGCTGACCATCGCCGGCGTGCGCGACACCATCACGCCGCCGAACGTGCAACGCGATGCGCGCGTCCTCGAATACGTCTCATTCGATCGCGTGAAGCCGCTCGCGAAAATCGTCTCGCCCGTCGCGGTGGGGGAGAAGCTCGTGGCCGGCGTGCTGTACGCCGCGACCGCGATCGTCACGAATGAAGGCAGCGGCGACGAAGCGGGCGACGTCGCGTACATCGACTGGCTCGACGCAGCAGGCGTGTCGATCGCTCGCGCGAAGACGAAGCCGTTCACGTACAACTTCGTGGTACCTGCCGGCGCCACCAGTCACACGCTCAAAGCCAGTGCGACGGACCTCTCGTTCAACACCGGCGCGACCGATTCGATGACATGGGAAGTCGCGCCGAACGAAGCGCCGCGCGAGCTGGCGGTGACGAACACGCCCGCGTCGGAGTACCCGAACCGTCGCGTCGAGACACGCGTGAAGTTCAAGGACGAAGGTCTCGTCGTGACCGTCGCCGTCACGCTGAACGGAGCGCCGATCGCGTCGCAGAAAATCACGCGGCTCTCCACGACGGAGCCGTTCAGCGACGCGGTGTTCCTCTGGACCGTGCCCCTCGACAGCGGCGAAGGATCAGCGACTGTAGTCGCCACTGTTACCGACTCGATCAACAAGAGCACCACCGCCGAAGCACCGCTGGCGATCCTCACCGACACGATCGCACCGCGCATCCTCGCGTTCGCGCCCGACGCGGAGAGCCGCTATCGGTTCGGCGTCAACGGTTCTTACGAGATCGTGGCCGTCGCGCGCGATGACCAGAGCGGCATCGCACGCGCGACGATCACCGTCGGCGGCGTCGAGGTCTTCAACGGCGCCGGTACGTTCGATCCGAACACCGGCGTCATGACGTTCCGCAAGACCGTCGCAGTGCCGCCGAAAAATGCCGATACGCGCATTGCGATCGTCGTGCGCGCGTTCGATCACCGCAACAACTCCGTCGCCGAAACGCACGAAGTCATCTATGAGCGCGTCGACGATGCCACACTGCCGGAGGCCGCGTGGCTGTCGCCGCTCGATGGAGCGACGCTGCCGTCGAATGTCGCGGGCTGGCTGGCCACGCTGCGCGTGCAGGCCACGGACGACGTGAAGGTCACGTCGGTGCGCTTCGAGTCGACCGCGCTCGCGGCACCGATCGTGGTGACGTCGCCGAAGAGCGGCGCCGCAAATATGTTCGAGACGAAAGCCGCGCTGACGATGCCCGCTGACGGCTCGTCATTCGTCATGCGCGCCATCGTCTCCGACGGCAATCCCGCGCACGACGTCGAGCTGCCGATCACGATCGAACACGTCGCGGCCGCGCCGGTCATCAATGCCGACATCAACATCTCCTCGTTGACCGCGTCGCAATATGCGAACAAGAGTGTGCTCATTCGCGGCGCGCGCGTCTTCATCACCGTGCCGCTGACGCTCAAAGACCTGATCCTGGTCGATGGCGCAGTGCTCAGCAATCCGGAGGAGACGAAGCTCGATCTCACGATCACGGATCGCCTCTTCATTGACGCCGACTCCCGAGTCGATCTCACCGGCAAAGGTTTCCTCGGCGGCCTGCGCAAGCGCGAAGACAACAGCTTCACCAACACCTCGCGCACCGGCCGCACGATGAGCGGGCTGACAGGCGCGATCGATGCGGACGCGTCGCACGGCGGGATCGGCGGTTCCGGCTTCGGCGCCACCAATCTCACCTACGGCTCCATCACCGATCCGACCGATTTCGGCAGCGGCGGCGGCGCGAATCTCCACGACGCACGTTCCGGCGGAAACGGCGGCGGTGCGGCGGTGCTGCGCGGTGGACGTTTCGTCGTGGCCGGTGTGATTCGCGCCGACGGCGGGCCGCGCAGCAACGAGTTCGTCTGGGGCGCGGCCGCGGGCGGCAGCATCAATCTGCGCGCACGCGCGCTCATCACCGGGCCGATCACGCGCATCACCGCGAACGGCACCGATCAGGACGAGTCGAAGGACAGCGATCGCGGGGGCGGCGGCGGGCGCGTCGCCGTGGTCACCACCGAACGCCTCGAGCTCGACCCGACCGTTCCCGTGCTCCAGGCGCGCGGCGGTCGCAATGGCGCGTGGGAAGACCCACAGTTCGTCGATGGCGGCGCCGGAACGATCTACGTAAACGGCCATCTCCTCGTGCAGCCGTTCTCCGCGACGCGTCCGACGGCGGGCACGCCGATCGCCGGCACGTTCGACGCGATCACGGTCGGCGCGCGTGCGCTCGCGCGCTTCGACGCGATTCCCGGCGGCGCACTCCACGTCGATCCGACCGCGCTCGCCGTCACGCCCGCGGATCCGCCGGTGGCCACGATCGTGTCCACGAGCACCACCACCGTCCCGCGCGGTGGCTCCGTCATGACTCGCTGGAGCGCGTCGAGCATCGCCGGCGTGCGCCACGTGCGCCTGCTGCTCGACGCGCTACCGAACGCTGTCTCCGTCTATCCGCGCTTTGTGAAGAACGTGCCGGAGACCCAGTCGGCCATTGCCGTTCCCGCGACCGCGCCCCTCGGCAACACGCTGCTTCGCGTCCGCGTGAGCGATCGCGCCGGACGCGTGGTCGACAGCACGCCGGTCGCATTCAACATCATCGAGAACACGCCGCCCGTCATCGACACGTTCGTCGTCACGCCGCCGGACGAGCTGTACGCCGGCCACACGATCTCCGTGAGCGCGACCGCGTCGGACGACGTCGCCGTGACGTCGCTGACGCTCGCTTCGACAGTCGGTGCCGTGCAGAACCTCAACGTCAACATCCCGCCGTCCACGCCGGGCAATTCCAACGTCACGCTCACGCTCTCCGCGAGCGACGGCTTCCCGTCACGGCCGCCGACCACGCGCACGCACACGCTGCGCATCCTTCCCGATACCGGCGCGCCGTCGCTGGCGATCCTGAAGCCGGCGCCAAACGTTCATCTGCAGGAAGGCAGCGGTGCGGCGTTCGTCGTCGAAGTCGATGCGGCCGACCTGGAAGTGGCGATCCAGCGCATCACGGTCACCTTCGACGGCGCCGACTATCCGCTCGTTTTCGCCGGCGGCACGACGTATCGCGCAACGTTGAATGTGCCGCGCGTTGATGGCGTCGATCCGGTGGCGAAGACGCTGGTAGTGAATGCGTTCGACTACGCAGGAAACTCGTCGACGCGCGATGTCGCGTTGTTCGTCGATCCACTCGTCGATCCGAACGCGCCCGCACTGCAATGGGTTTGCGCCAGCCCCGGTGCGATGGCGCCGCCCGGTTACGAGCTCCTGCTGCGCATCTCCGCGGTGCCGTCGTCCCAGGCGAATGGCGTGAGTGCGGTCGAGTTCACAATCGACGGCGGCACACCAATCGCGGCGACGAGCGCAGGCACGAACCTCTATCAGGCGAAGTACACCGTCCCGATCGGCACGGCCGACGGCACGACGTTCGAAGTGCGTGCGATCGCGCGCAGCGTGGCCAACAACGAAGCCGTGCTGTCCGGCACGATCACCGCCGTCACCGGCATCGACATCGCCACCGCGTCGATCATCGCCGCGAACGATCTCGCGTTCGAGAATCAGTCGGTGATCGTGCGCGACGGCGGCACGCTCACCATTGCGGGCGCGCATACGTTGCGCAACATCGTCGTGCTCAGCGGCGGCCGGCTCGTGCAGGAGCATGCCGATCTATCGCGCGGCGATCTCGTGACCGCGGCGCGCATCTTCATCGCCTGCGGCGGGACGATCGACGTCACCAGTCTTGGCTTCGCCAGAGTGCAGAGCGCGCCCGGAGCAGGCGTTGCCGACGATCTCTCGGGCGGCAGCCACATCGGGCAAGGCAGCCGCTGGACGCGCAGCGCCGGTGGAACGTTCGGCAGCGTGTTGCGTCCCGCGCAGGCAGGGGGCGGTGGACACGTGCGCGTTCCGGGCGCACCCGCGCGTGCCGCCGCCGGCGGCGGCATCGTGCGTCTTTATGCCGCGACGTCGATGGCCATCGACGGTCCGATCCTCGCCAAAGCGAACACCAGTCAGATCACGGAAGGCATGGGCGCCGGTGCGGGCGCGGGCGGCTCCGTGTGGCTCACCACCGCCGGCTCGCTCACCGGCTCCGGCTCGATTGACGCGCGCGGCGGCGATGACGGGTCCACCGGCGTTCAGAACCCGGGCGGCGGCGGCGCGGTCGCCATAACCTACGGTTCCTACGCGGGCACGCTGCTGTCGCACGTCAACGCGCGCGGCGGGTACAACCCCTTCGGCCGGCATGGCGCCGCGGGCACGGTCGTCGTGCAGCGCGATCTCGTCATCGACAACGAGTCGCTCTCCGCGGCGCGCGCCGTCACCGAGTTGCCCTCGTTCGGACGCCACACGATCACCGCCATTGGCTCGAACATCACCATCGACAGCGCATGGATCGATCCCGCACTCGAAGGTCACACGCTGCGCGTCTTCGGCCTGGATGAAGCGATTCGAGGAGATGTTCGCATCGCCACCATCACCAACGACGCGATCCCAATCGGCGGCTTCGCCGAAGTGCGCACGCAGGACGCTACCGCGTACGACGGCTATCTCGTCTACTCGCCGCAGGGCATCGGCGGCCGCACGTTCGTCGCCGCGCGCCGCGCCAACGACCGCTGGGAGTACGACACCGACTCGATCTTCACGGCCTTCAATCCGCGGAGCGGCGATGCGGTCTTCGCGACGTTCAGCAAAGACGCGACGAAGATCACCAGCGTCTCGACGTTCCATTGCGCACCGACATGCGCACCGATCCACGATCTTGCGGCGCGCGAGCTCGCGGGCGGTGAGATCGTGGCCAACGCCATCGCCGGCACTCAATCGTGGGGTCACCCCACCGACCTCGGCACGCCGGACAACGCCGAGTTCTTCCTCCGGCCCGACAGCGGCGGCCGGTCGTTGCTCTTGTCCAACGGCACGAACGCGAGGCTCATGATCGCTCCCACATCCGTCGCGATCGAAGCGGGCCATGCGCTGCAAGGCGTCTATCAGTTCGATTCCGTCAGGCTCGCCACCGCGCGCGTCGTCACCGACGATCTCATCGAATCACTCGCGCCGCCGCAACTCGACGCAAACTCGTCACTCGATGCCGCGAGCGCGACCATGCCGTCGATCGATGACACGCGCATCACCATCGAGCGCGGCCTGTTTGGTCCGGTCATCGTTGGCGCCGCGGGAACGGTCGACGATCCCGAATCGCCGCTCGACGTCGACACGCAGGCCGCGTCGCCGCGTACGCTGTCGTGGACCAATCACTGGCTGATCTACCCGGGCACGCGCGGCGGTCTGTCGCTCGGCCGGCGCGTTGGCAGCGCGGGCGGCCCGTACACCATCTCCACGTTCGAGACGATCGCCACGCGGGGCCACGTCGCATTCACCCCCTCGCAGACCGATCAGGAAATCCGCGCCGGCCTCGGCCCGCACACCTTCCGCCTGCTCACCACGGCGCGCTATGAAGTGTGGGCGAACGGCGTGCTGGTCGCCGGGAAAAATGGCGACTACACCTCGCGCACCGTCTTCCGCATCGAGAAGACGCCGTTTGCGATCCGCTTCCACGTCGACGGTGTGCGCGTCTACGAGCTGATCGCGAACACGCCGCCGCTTCGCTTCGACGTCTCGATCCCGAGCTCGCAGACGGCGGAGCTGCACTCGATCGATTTCGACACGGCCAGCGACGACGGCCGCTTCCGCATCGCCGCGAACATCGACGGCTCGTTCCGTCTGCCGCTGCGCGCGAACGCGGGCGACTCGATCTCGGTCCGCGCACGCGATCGCCACCGCCTGCCGCTCGAATCGCGCGCCGTGACATTGACCATGCCCGCGGACATTGGCATCGCCTCGCTGAGCTTCGCGCCTGCCGAAATCATCGGCGGACGCACGACGACAGGCAGCGTGACGCTGGCCGCGCCCGCGGGCAGTGCAGGCGCGCTGATCGACGTGGCCGGCGACGCCGCGTCGGTCGTTCCGACGTCCGTCACCATCGCACCGGGTGCGACGTCGGCGACGTTCACGCTCTCGACGAACGGCGTTGTGGCGGCGGCCGATGTGAACGTCACCGCCAGCCATGGCGGCAGTGTCGCGAGCGCCGTGCTGCGCATCGCGAAAGACAGCGTCGTTCCCGTCATCACCATCACCGCGCCCGCCTCGCTATCGCGCTACACCGAAGGTTCCGCAAACAAGATCGCGGTACGCGCGACGATCACCGACGCCGACGCCGGCGTGTTGCGCGCGGACGCCACGCTCGCCGGCACCACCGTCGCTATGACGCGCGCCGGCAACGTCTTCTCCGCCGATCTCACGGTGCCGCTTGTCGATGGCTCCGCCGACGTGACGATGCCGATCGCCGTGCGCGGGGAAGACAACAGCGGCAACATTGCCACGTCATCGGTCGACGTCATCATCGCGCCGCTCGACGAGGCGCAACTGCCGAAGATCAAGTGGACGTGCGGCAGCGACGGCGCCATCTATCGGCCGCTCAGCAGCGCGCGTCTGCGCGTCACGGCCACTCCGCCGAATGCGACCAACGGCATCGAGCGCGTGACGTTCACGATCACCGATCCGAATGGCATCGCCACAACGCAAACCGCAACGCTCGTGACCGGCGCGTATGAACTCAACTTCGCCACGCCCGACGTCGACGGCACCTTCACCGTGCGCGCAACCGCCGTCACCATCTCCGGCACCACTGCATCGGTCGATTCCGCGTTGCGCGTTCTGAAAGGTGCGCTCGAGATCGCGACCAGCCGCACCATCACGCAGTTCGACACGACGTTCGATGGTCTCGACGTCATCGTTCGCGAAGGCGTCACTCTCACGATCGACGGTCCGCACGCGTTCAATCGCCTGTTGATCTTCGGCACTGTCGCACCGCCCGCGACGAAGACGCTCGACATCACGGCCAACGCGTTGTTCCTCGCGTGCGGCGGCGTGCTCCACGCCAACCGTCTCGGCTATCCGATCAACACCACGCACATCGGAGCGCGTAACGTGACGCTCGTGCAGCAGGCCGGCTCGCACATCGGCCGCGGCGGGAACACCACGCTCACCGGCGCAACTTACGGCAGCGTGGAACGGCCGCGCGAGCCGGGCGCGGGCGACGTCCGCAATCATCCGGGCGGCGGCGTCGTGCGCATCAACGCGAGCAGCGTCGTCATCGACGGCGTGATGGGCGCGAATGGCGGCGGCAACGAAAACAGCGAAGGTGCCGGCGGCGGCGGCTCGGTCTGGATCACCACTGCGAAGATCACCGGCGGTGGCTTCATCGACGCGAACGGCGGCCACGCATGCTCGGCCGGCGGCGGCGGTGCGGTCGCCATTCAGTACACGGATCCCGCGAGCACGCTGCCGTCGCTCGGCGCGCTGGCCGGCCACTCGCAATGCGGCTTCATCGGCGGTCCCGGCACGGTCTTCCTGCACGGACCCAATTCGACGTTCGGCGACGTCATCATCGACTCCAAGGATCGCTTCGCCGGCATCATCGAGCTCCCGTCCCTCGGCAGCGGCATCGCGGACAGCGGCTCGTCCGGCGCAACGCTCGTTACGGATCGCACCGACAACGTGTGGCCGTACTTCGTCGGTCACTGGGTGCGCATTGCCGGCAAGGGCACCTGGCGCATCGCCACGATCGCGGCAAAGACCGTGACGCTCGCCCCGAACGGCAACGAGACCATCAACATCGTTCCGGGCGACGCCTGGCAGGGCGTGTATCGCTTCGACTCGCTCACGATGCGCGAAGCGGAAGTGCAGTCGGCCGACGTTCTCGAAGCGACGCGCGAAACGATCACCGGGAACATCACCACGTCGACGGTGCGCGCAGGTACGCTCGACATCACCAGCGGCGCGATCCTCAAACACGTGAGCGGCGGCGCGCTCGACATCGCGGTGACGGGCGAGATGCGCATCGCGTCCGGTGGAACCATTGATGCGACGCGCCGAGGATTTGCGGTGAATGCGACGTATCCGGGGGCGCGGAATGTGACGGTCGTGCAGCAGGGCGGATCGCACATCGGACGTGGCGGCGCGATGACGTTGAGTGGCGCGACGTACGGCAGCGTGACGCGCCCGCGCGAAGCGGGTGCGGGCGACATCCGCAATCACCTCGGCGGCGGCGTGCTGCGCATCGACGCCGGGAACCTGATCGTCGACGGCATCATCGGCGCGAACGGCGGGGGTCCCGTCGGCAGCGGCGAAGGTGGCGGCGGCGGGGGCTCGGTGTGGATTACGGCCGGGAAGATCACCGGCCGCGGCTTTATCGACGCGAACGGCGGCCATGCGTGCTGGGCGGGCGGCGGCGGCGCGCTCGCCATCCATTACACGGATCCCGCGAGCACGCTGCCAACGCTCGGCGCAATCGCCGGACACTCCCATTGCGGGTTCCGCGGAGGCTCCGGCACGGTCTTCCTGCACGGGCCGGGCGCGACGTTCGGCGATCTCGTCCTCGATGCGAAAGACCGCGGCCTCGGCACTACCGAGTTGCCGTCGCTCGGCGCAGGTGTCGCGCAGGCGGGCACTGTCGGCGCCACGCTCATCACGTCCGCGAATGTGCCTGCGTATCTCGCCGGCCGCGAAGTAGCCATCGACGGCAGGGGCTCGTGGCTCATCGCGTCGGTGAGCGGCGCATCGTTGACGCTCGCGCCGAACGGCAACGAGACAATCGCGCTCGCGCCGGGCGATCGCTATCGCGGCGTGCAGCGCTTCAACGCGGTGAAGCTGCGCAATACGAACCTCATCAGCGCGGACCGCATCGTCTACGCGACGCTCGACAAGGATGCGGCGTCGTCGCTGACGATGAATGATTCGGCGCCGGTGTTCACGACGCCGGCGTTCGTCCAGAACACGCTCACTGGTTCAACCGTGCGCGGAGTGGTGAGCGATCCGGAGACGCCGATCCGCATGACGGTGACGAACGTGCGTACCGCGCAGACCTTTGTCTCGAATGCTCCGCCGAACGGGTCGTTCGATATCGCGGTGACGGGTGTCATCGGCGATACGTTCACGATCGTCGCAGTCGACTCGCACACGATGCCGCTCACCGCGAGCGCGAACGTCAGCGGCAGCATCGCCGACGCCAACGACGTCGCCGAGCTCACGGTTCCGGCGCCGTTGTCTCCCGGAGTGGCGGTGCAGGGCGCCGTTCGTCTGCTTGGCGCGGCTGCCGCCGGCACAACCGTGCAGTTGCGCAGCTCCGATACGAACGTCGTCACTGTTCCTGCGTCCGTGCAATTCACGGCGGGAGAGACGCAGCAGACGTTCACCATCACGCCGATCGCAACCGGCGCAGCCACGATCACCGCGACGTATCGCACCGCGCTGGACGCGGCGGCGACCGTCACCAGCAACACGGCCACAATGCTCACGTCATTCACGATCGATCCGGTGAGCGCGGAAGGATGGACGAGTGTCATCGCGACGGTCGTCCTCGATGCGCCAGCCGGCGCGGGTGGCGTGCCGGTGGCGATGACGACGTCGGACTCGTGGCTCGCGTCGATGCCGGACCTCGTCGACGTCCCGGCGGGCAGCGACCGCATGACGTTCGAGATCGTGCCGGAGACGGTCGGCGCGTCTACGACCGTCACGCTCACGGCGTCATTCGGCGGAGTCACGCAGCCGGCCGAGCTCACGATCGTGCCGTGCCCGCCGATGGAGCCGAAGATGCCGGCGGCGCAGGTGCCGCCTGCGATCTGGTTCGATGACGCGCCGCCGCCCGGCGCGACAGCCAGCGGCTTCGCGACGTTCGACGCCACGCAGGCCGCATCGGGGACGAAGTCGCTGCATTTCACACCCGATGCGGGCCAGCGTTCGTGGACGTTCAGCGGCGGCGCGCCGCTCGTCGTCGGTCCCGACGACGAGCTCGTGTTCGAGGTCCTCATGGACTTCTGCTTCTCGCCGAATCAGATCGTCGCAGTGTGGGACGGCGATCGCACTGTCGGCGCGACATGGGGCTTCGATCTCATCGACGGCGCACCGACCACGCAGTTCGAAGGCCACCCGACCGTCGATGGCTGGACCACGCTTGCCGTGCTCGCGAAGCGCTTCGGCATCACCGCACCGACGACGTTCACCAGCCTCACCATCACCATGGTCAGCGGCGAGGCGTGGATCGATCTGGCCGGCTCACGCGTCTGCTCGCTCCCGCGTGCGGGTGAGACGTTCACCGATCCGAACGACGTGGTCTGGTTCGATGACGACCTCCCCGCCGGCGCCGTCATCACGACCATCGATGACGGCACGAACATGCCGTGGGCGTGGAACGGCGATCAGGTCGAATCCGGCAATCGTTCCCTGTACCTAGGCCCGCGCGCTGGTGTGCATCAGACCACGATGACCACCACGACGCCGATGCGACCCGGCAGCGGCGATCAGATCTACGTGCACATGCTCCTCGATCCGTGCAACCCGCCGCGCGAGGTGATGCTGCAGTTTTATGACGGCGTGACGTGGGACCACCGCGTGTTCTGGGGCGAAGACCTCATCGATGCCGGAGTGCGCGTGCAGGACGGCGTCCTGCCCGACGGACGGCAATGGTGGCGTATCGCGGTCTTCGCGTCGTCAATCGGTCTCGAAAATCGCGACGTCCATGGCGTCCGCTTCACGCTCTACGACGGCGCGGCCTGGTTCGACTCGGTGGGGAGCAACCCGCAATGAAGTTCGCCGCGCAGGTTCTCGCGCTCGTCCTCATGACGACATCTGGAACGACGGGCTCTCAGCCCGTCGAAGAGCTCGCGTACACGGAGAGCTTCGAACGTTATGCGGCGCAGAGCGCACCGGAAGCGTGGCTCGATTCGTCCGCAGGCAGATTCAAAACGTTCGACGATCCGCTCGTGCCGGGCAACATGGTCTATGGCGCGAAGCATCCGTCGCCACGCCAGCGCAGCGCGTATCGGCGTCCTCCCGGCGACGCCCCCGACCTTGGCGCATACACCACGCTCTCCGGCCGCGCGTTCGCGTTGGGTGCGGGCTTCGAGCTACGCGGGCGGTTTCTGCGCGCGACCGATGCGTCGCTCGCCGGCATTACCTTCTTCTCATCGCAGCCGGAGTCGAAGTCGTATCGCATGCTCGCGCTGTGGCGCACCGCGACCGATACCGCCGCCACGATGCGGCTGTATTCGAGCAACGGCGTGCTTCGCGAAAACGCGCGCAGCAGCATCACGCCGGCGCCGATGCAGTGGCATCGCTTTGTCGTGCGCGCCGATGCCGCGGGAATTCGCGCACGCGTGTGGCGCGAAGGAACGGAGGAGCCGCACACCTGGGCGATCGATTTCGTCGATCCTGAGCTGACTGGTGCGACCGGCCGCATCGGTCTGTGGTCCGCGGTTGGTGCAGCGTACTTTGACGATCTGATGGTGATCGCGGCAGCCGATGAAGAAGTGGACACCACCGCACCCACGATCGTCTTCAGCGAATCGGGCGAAGTGATCTCGGGTGTTGAAGCGTTCAATCGCGATGCGCGCGTAGAGGTGCGGGCTCTCGATGGCAGCGGCGTGCGTTCGCTGACGATCACGCTCGATGGCAAGCCGTACGAATCGGGCTCGCCGATCACGGCGGAGGCGCGGCATGTGCTGCGCGCGCGTGCCGAAGATACAAGGGGCAATGTGGGCGAGGCGGAGATCACGATCACGGTGGATAAGACACCGCCGGTGATCGCGATCGCACCGATCGCGCCGTTCGTGAATCAAAGCGTCACGCCTTCGATCGACGTGCGTGATCTCAGCGCGACCGCCGTGACGCTGACGCTCGATGACGCGCCGTTCATCGTCGGCACGCTGATCGACGCGGAGCGGACACACACTCTGGTGGCGCGGGCCGAAGATGAGGTGGGGTGGAAGAGCGATGCGAGCGTGACCTTCACCATCGATCGCACGGCGCCGCTGATCGCGATCGCGCCGATCGCTCCGTTCACGAATCACGACGTAATGCCCGACGTCACGGTGAGCGAGCCGTCGACGTTGTCGATCACGTTGAACGGCGCCGCTTTCACGTCAGGAACCGTCGTCACCGAAGAACGGGCACACGCGCTCACCGCGACCGCGACGGATCGCGCCGGCAACACCGATACGGCCGCTGCGGCGTTCACCATCGACCGCACGAAGCCGATCGTCGACATCACGCCGATCGCGCCGTTTACGAGCCAGCACGTCACACCGGAGATCACGGTGAATGAGCCGGCGACGTGGTCGATGACGTTGAACGGAGCCGCGTTCACGATCGGAACCGTCATCACGGAAGAACGCGAGCATGCGCTCGCCGCGACGGCGACGGATCGCGCCGGCAACATCGGTACGGCCCAGGTGGCGTTCACGATCGATCGCGGCGTGCCGGTGGTTACGATCGCGCCGATCGCGCCGTTCACGAACCAGGACGTGACGCCGGATGTCACGGTGAACGAGCCGGCGACGATGTTGATCACGTTGAACGGAGCCGCGTTCACGATCGGAACCGTCATCACGGAAGAACGCGAGCATGCGCTCGCGGCGACGGCGACCGATCGCGCAGGCAACATCGGCACCGCCGGCGCCGCGTTCACGATCGACCGCACGAACCCCGTCGTCATCATCGCGCCGATCGCGCCGCTCACGAAAGAGAACGTCACGCCGCAGATCTCGGTGAGTGAATCCGCGGAGCTCACGGCGACGTTGAATGGCGCGGCGTTCGACGCGGGATCCACGATCACGGAGGAGCGCCCGCATGCACTCGCAGTGACGGCGACGGATGCCGCCGGCAACACGGGCAGCGACAGCGCGACATTCACGATCGATCGCACTCCGCCGATGATCGCGTTCACGTCGCCGGCGGCGGATGCGCGTCTCGGCACGCGTCGCGTGAAGGTAACCGGCACCGCTCCCGACGCGGTGAGCGTCCTCGTGAATGGTGTTCCTGCGACGGTTGAAAGCGATGGCACGTTCTCGGCGGAAGCGGACTTGCTCGAAGGGGCGAACGAGATCGTCGCGCTCGCAGCAGACGCGGCGGGCAACGGCGCGAGCCGCGCGTTGCGGGTGCATCTCGACACGCGTGCACCTGCGCTCGACGTGCTGTCGCCTGCCGCAAACGCGTGCGTGGCGAGCGCCGATGTGACGCTGCGCGGAACGGCGGTGGACGCGAGCGGGGTGACGGTGCGCATTGCCGACGCTGCGCCAATCGTAGCAACGCTCAACGGTACCGAATGGTCCGCGACAGTGCCGGTGAACGAAGGCGCGATCGCGGTCACCATCAATGCAACCGATGCCGGCGGTCACATCACCACGCTCGTGCATCCGCTGCGCGTCGATCGCACGAAGCCGGTGATCACGGCGAGTGAGAGTGGCGCGCCGTTCGCGATCCTGCTGCACCGGCGCGCGGTTGCACCATTCGTTCGTGTCGCAGATGCGGATGCGCACGCAACGCTGAGCGTAACGCTCGATGGCGTGCCGTTCGCCAGCGGCAACGTCGTGAATGGCGAAGGCACGCACGTCCTCCGCGCCACCGCGACCGATTGCGCCGGCAACTCCGCGACGCCGTTCGAGCTCACGTTCACCATCGACCGCACACCGCCATCGATCGTCTCCATTACTCCCGCCGCGGGGGCTTCGATCGGCGTCAAACCGCCCGTCACCGGTACGCTGAGCGAGCCTGCCACGCTCAATGTCGAAGGCACCACGATCAACGCGACGAGGAACGGCACCTCGTTCTCGCTCGATGTGCCGTTCGAAGAAGGCTTCAACGAGCTCGCTTTGCTGGCGACCGATGCGGCCGGCAACTCATCGCGCACCGCCTATACGCTGCGCGTCGACACAACCCGCCCTTCCGTCGAGATCGTCGAGAACGGTTTGCCGATCGCGCCGGGCGTGCTGCTCAATCGCGCCGTCACTCCGGTCATTCGCGTGAGCGACCTCTCCGCGACGCTCGTGGCGACGCTGAACGGTCAGCCCTTCCCATCCGGCGCAAGCATCACCGCCGACGCCAGCTACACGCTCACCGCGAAGGCGACCGATGCATTCGGCCGTGCGTCGGACGAAGCAAAGGCCACGTTCACCATCGATCGGACGCCGCCGCACATCGACATCACCGCGCCGGCAGACGGCTCGTTCGCGGCGGGCGAGCTCCTGGAAGTGCGCGGCGGCGTCGACACCGACGCTGAGAGCGTTTCGGTCAACGGCACGGCCGCGGTCATCACCGGCGCGACGTTCGCCGCAACCATTCGCATCGAAGAAGGTCCGAACGTTCTCATCGCCACCGCTTCCGATCGCGCCGGGAATTCCTCGCGCGATCACGTCGCCGTCGTGCGCAACTCGGGCCGCCTCGCGTTGCTCATCACATCGCCGCCGGACGGGATGGTGACGAATCGTGCGACGACGGTCGTCGCCGGTCAGGTGCTGAACGCGCCGCCCAGCGGCCACGTGCGCATCAACACTCGCGACGTTGCTGTCGATGCAGCGGGCGCGTTCCGCGACGTCGCGTTCCCGCTCGTCGAAGGCGTGAACGCGATCACCGTGGAAGTCGCATCCGCTCGCGGCGAAGTAAATGCCGTGACCGTCAACGTCACCGCCGACTTTACACCGCCGCCACTCGTGCTCACCGCGAACGGCCAGCCGCTGCAGGACGGCGCGCGCTTCGCCATTGCACCGCGCATCGCGCTCGAAACCAGCGACGACGCTTGGGCCACGTTGACCGTCGACGGCACCGTCATCACCGGCGAAGTCGTTCTCGGCGACGGCGGTCAAGCGCTCAGCGCGATCGCGCGCGACGCGGCCGGCAACGAGGCGCGCATCGATCGCACGCTCTTCGTCGGCACCACGCTCACCATCGGCGACTGCGCGTTCACGCAGCTCGATCCGATCGACGGCAGCGTGGTCTTCACCGACATCGCGCGCATCACCGGCCGCAGTGGCGGCGCGGTCTCCGTGCTGATCAACGGCAACGCGGCGCAGGTCGCGGACGGCTCGTTCTGCGGCGATGCGACGCTCGTCGGCGGCCGCAATGAAGTGACGTTGCGCTGCGCCGATTCGAACGGCAACCCCACCAGCGACGCACCGGTTACGCTCGTGCTCTGGCGCGACGTCGAACCATCGATTGCCATCACCGGGACGAACGTGACGTCGAATACCGTAACGGTCGAAGGCACGGTGAGCGCCGGCGTCGTGAGCGGCGACGTCAACGGCGTGGCGTTCGCGCTGCCGCAGGGCACGACGTTCTTCAGCATGCCGAACATCGCGCTGTCGCCCGGCCTCAACATCATCACCGCGCGCGCGAAGAGCGGCTCCGGCCGCACCGCCATCGCCACCGCGCGCGTGCGCCATCTCGCCGGCACACCGCAACTCGCGATCACGTCGCCGATCGCCGGCACCGAGACCGGCGCGCTGTCGCTCGACGTCACCGGTACGTATGTGAACGTCGATCCCGCGAGCATCCGGGTGAACGGTGCAGCCGCATCGACGACTGCAAACAGCGACACGAGCGGCACGTTCCGCGCGATGGCGACGCTCGCGTCCGGTGCGCTCACCACGATCGTCACGAGCGCGAATGGGGTCACAGCGAGCGTACAGGTCCAGCACATCGTAGGCGCGCCATCGCTCGCCATCACGTCACCTGTCGACAACTCGTTCCTCGGATCCACGTTTGCGGGGCCGCTCGCAGTCAGCGGCACGTTCACCGCGCCCGAAGGCTCGCAGTTGCTCGTGAACGGCGTGACCGCGACGCTTTCCGGCGACGCGTTCAGTGCCTCTGTTCCTGTCTCCACAGGTGCGGCGCCGATGCCGATCCTCGCGCGCATCACCACGCCGGAATCGATCAGCGCTACCGACACGGTGCGCATCGTCCGCTTCGCTGCGCCGCTCGCGCTGCGCGATTCGTTCCCTTCCGCAAACGCCATCGGCGTCGATCGCGGCATCGCCATCCTCACGCTCTTCAACAACGCACTCGACGCCGCGACCGCATCGTCCGCGATCCGTCTCACCGACGCGTCGAACACTGATGTCGCCGGTCAGGTGTTCGTCGATCGCGACGCGATCACGTTCGCGCCCGACGCACCGTTGCGCGCGAATGAGACGTACACCATGTCGATCTCGACGGCGCTGCACGACGCGTCCGGTGCCGCACTCGCGGCCGCACAAGCGCGACAGTTCACGACCGCCGCGATTGCACCCGCGACCGCACCGATCGTCGATGAGGTCGTCACCAGCGGCTGCCTCTCTGCCATCACACTCACCGGCCGCGCCAGCATTCCAGGCGCGCGCGTTCGCCTCGGCGCCGACGGCATCACGCTCACCACCGTCTCCTCGGAAAGCGGCGCGTTCAAGTTCACGTTCAGTTTCTCCGGCGAGCCGGGCTTCCACGTCGCGCGCGTTCGCGAAATCGGCGCCGATGGCAGCCTTTCCGCGGAGCGCGCACTCTGCTTCCGCATCAATTGCGATCTCCCTCGCGTCCTCGGCGCATCGCTCCATCGCACCGCGCGCAAAGTGACCATCGATTTCTCGCGCACGATGGACGCGTCGACGCTCATCGCATCGGCGAACGGCACCATCCGCATCGTGCCGGACGGGCTGAGCGCGATGCACGGCGCCGTTGTGTACGACGCGAACACCGCCACCGTCACGCTCGATGCCGACGTACCCGATGTGCCGGTTACGCTCACGGTCGCGAAGCACGCGCGCGATGTGAGCGGCGTCACCATGGCCGCCGATTACACGCAGCGCTTTCTCCTCGATCCAACCGGCGCGCAGCAGGGCAGAGGCTATGTCGCGGGCGCCGTGTATGACGCCACCACCGGCCGCCCGCTCGCGAACGCGAGCGTCACCATCGGCGACGCGGTCGTCACGACGAACGATCGCGGACGCTACTCGCGCGCGCTTGCCGAAGGTGCGTGGACCATCGAAGCGCGCGCAGACGGCTACACGTCGGCGTGGCGGCAGGTCGTCGTTCCGGCCGGCGCGGGCGTGGTGCCGATCGACATCCGCCTCACGCGCCGCAACACCGCCAACACCCTCACACACGGCGGCGATACGACGGTCACGAAACGTGTCGACCTCGCGTTCGCATCGCCGTCGCCGAATGTGAACGTGCACGTCTCCGCGGTCGGCGCGCAATCTCTCGCTGGCCTGTTGCCGCTTGGCTGGTCGCCGCTCGCAGCCGCCGAAGTCGTCGCGGATGATTCACTCGACGCCGCGCTGACCGCCGCGACGATCACGTTCCACATCGATGACGATGCCGTTCGCGCGGCGGCGCAGACGTTGTCGCTCGTACGCTACGAACGCGCGCGCGATGAATGGCGCGTCGTCGTTTCCGCGGTGAACATCGCGGACGACGGCCGCGTCGCGATTTCGATCGCCGACGCCGGCCATTACGCGCTCGTCTATCCCGACGCCGCGCCGCACCTCGAACATCCCGCGCAGCCGCGTAACGGCGCGCCGCTGTCCGGCGTCTCCGACCGCTGCGCATCGCAGCCATGCGCACTGACTGGCCGCAGCTTCGCGCTCGAGCCGCGCGCGATCCTCCCGAGCGGCCGCGCCACCGCCACGCTCATCACCGAAGGCGCAACGCAGTCATACGCGAGCGGCACCGCGGTGCAGGCCACCATCGACGAGCAGCTCAACCTCTCCGATGGCCGCGTCATCGCCGACGCGCCGTTCGCCACGGACCTGCTCGTGTACCGCACGCTCGACGGCGGCAGCGGCGTCGCGGACTTCCATCTGTCGCCGACCACCACCGCGTCTTCCGTCATGCTGCGCGATGGCGTGGAGCGCATCCGCATCACCGACTATCCCGGCCGCCTCGACCGCGGTGCGCTCCTCGGCGCGCAAGGTGGCCGCATCACCGGCGGCGGCTTCACGCTCGACGTGCCTCCCGGCGCCACGATCGAACCGTTACACGCGTCCACCACGCCGCTCACGGATGTCGATCTTGGCGCGTTCGGCTCGATCGCCGGATTCCGCATCGCCGGCGGTTTCACGCTCGCGCTCACGCGCGCGACCGAGCCGCCGGCCGGTGAGGTCGCGCCCGCGGCGCCCGCATTGCTGATTCCGGCGCACGCGACGTTCACGGTCGCGAACGAGCTGCTCGTCACGACGCAGGTCATCGTCGCGGAAGTGCTGACCAGTGCGACACACGGCCTTTCGTTCGAGCTGGTCGCGATCGCCGATCCCGGCGCCGCTGTTTCGGGTGCGCGCCTCTTTACAACCCGCGCGATCGACTCGACGCAACTGCCGATCGACGGCATCACGCGCGACGGCCGCTACGTGATTCTCGTCGCCGAATCGCCGATCGCGTTCGCGTACGGCCAAGTCCGCGCAGGTGTCGACGGCGTGACGATCGCGAACGCGCGCGTGACCGCCGGCATCGGCAAGCCGATGACTTCCGCACTCGGCGTGACCAGCGTCACCACCGCCGGCGGTCTCTTCGCATTGCCGGTCGCTGCGGCTCCAGCCGCGCCGTTCTCACTCGTCGCGCGTGCCACGTCCACGGGTGACAGCGCGACCGCGGTCGCATCGACAACGCCCGCTGCCCGCGCGTTCGTGCCGTTCGGTGTCCTGCCGCTCGTCGCACAACCCCCGCAGCTGCGTAGCGTGTCGCCGGACGGCGGCGAAGTCGCTGTCGACGCCGCGTTCCGCGTGCGCGCCGAGTTCGATGTTGCCGTCGACTCCGTATCCGTCACCGGCGGCATTCATGTCGTCAACCTCACATCGGGCGAGGCGATGACCGGCACCGTTTCCGCCGCCGGCAACGTCGTCACGTTCGATCCCGCCGAGCCGCTCCGCGCGGCGTCGCAATACGCGATCACCATCCACAGCACGATCCGCGGCGCGAACGGAGCGCCATTCGCACAGACGGTAGTGAAGTCGTTCACGACGTCCGCGCGCCCGCGCGGCAGCACGGCGTTCAACGTCGACCGCATCCGCATTACCATCCCCGACGCCAGCGGCCGCTCGACCATTCACGGTGCCGCCGGAGCGTTGCCCGCTGGCTCGCAAGCGATTGCGGTGCGCCGAGGACGGTTCTTTATCGTTGGGTATCAGGCAACCGTTGCGGCGGACGGCTCGTTCTCGTTCGACGCGGGACATGGCGACGCGCGCGATGCCATCACGATCGATGACGTCATCGATCTGCAGGTCGTCGATCCGATCAGCCACGCCGTCGTCGCCATCGTCGAGCTGACGCCGTTTGTTCGCGACGACGCGCGCGCGTTCATTGCCCGTCACGATCGCGATACGCGCTTCGTCAGCGCCGACGGCATCATCATCAACGTTCCGAAGGGGGCGTTCGACGTACCCACGTTGACCGCCGCGACTCCAGCGGCGGAATCGGCATTCGTCGACGTCCCGAGCTTCGGCAGCGAGCTCGGATACGCCACGAGCGCGGAGCTGACCTTCGAAGGCGTGGCGAAGAAACGGATCGACGTGGAGCTGCCGATCCCCGCTACGCTCGACCCCGCCAACCGGAACTGGCTCGTCGCCCGCCTCGGCACATCGATGCGCGGACCGCGCTTGATGATCGTCGACTTTGCGCACGCGAACGGCTCGACCTTCCGCACCGGTCCCTCTGGAGCGACGGGCTCTCAGCCCGTCGGTGCTCTCGCCAGCCTGAGCGCCGCCGCCACCAGCTCCACCGACCTTCGCAACCATCTCCTCGGCATCAATCGCAGCGGCGTCTACGCGGTGGTGGACATCAAAGTCCCGCAGGGCAGCACGCTCGCGTGGGGCGTGATGGAAGGTCTGCAGGCCGGCGTCGATCTGTTCTGGGACACGGCCGAGTCGCTCTATGCGTCGAACTTCTATCTCACGGAGGGGCGGGGGACGATCGCGGTTCCTCTCATTACGAACAAACCATTCGTGCTGGTCGGAGTCGATGTCGCGTCGGGTCTCGACATCTTCAGGAAGGTCTACGACCCGATCCCGGTCGGCGTGCCCGGCGCGCCCGTCGATGTCGCCGATCCGAATCCCGATCGCAGCGGACCGTATCCGGTGTTCGCCTCGCCATTCCGCGTCGAGACGCTCGAGCTCGTGGCCGAAGGGAGTGATTCTTCGGTCCGCGACTTCGACGTGACGCTGAAGAACGAGCGCGTCGTGGTCACGAGCACGCTCGCGCAGGATGTCAATGTGACGCTCTTCAACGTGACGAGAGGCCTGGTCGACGCGTCGCGCACGGATGGACTGAAGCTCGCCGCGGACAAAGGCGATCGGATCGCGCTGCTCATCGCTGAACGCGACGTCGATCCGAACGCGGCAATCAGCATCGTCTTCGACGAGCCGATCGACGCCGAGAATCTCGCCGGCGTCATCAGCATCGAGACCGCTCCCGCCGACGGTGGTGCGTTCGTGCCGATCACCGGCGCGCTCAGTTTGCGCATCGATGCGAACGGCCGTCGCGTGCTGATCGAGCCGCCCGCTTCACTCGTTCGAGGAAATCGGTATCGCGTGGCGATCTCGCGAGAGCTCGCCAATACGAAAGGACTGCTCATCGGACAGACGCGCGACGCGAACGGCAACATCGTGGGCGGTCTGTTCGAACCGCTCTATCTCGAGATGCAGGTGCGCGTACCTGGCGATTTGCGCGCATCGTTCGATCTGCAGAGTGGCGTCATTCGCGATCAGGCGCTGGTCGGCAACGTGCTGTTCGTCGCGGCAGGCGAGGGCGGCCTCGCCGCGTACGACGTCGCCGACCCCGCGGGCATGAAGACGGGCAGCGCGCCGATCGCGCGCGTGGCCAACGGTGCGACCGACTATTGGTCGCTGGCCGCCGATCACCATGGCCGAGTCTACGCGACCGGCATCACGTCGCTCTTCGGCGTCGTTCATTCCTATCGTCTCGAGCACTTTCTCGCCAACGCGCCCGCGCTGCAGGGCGGCGTGGCCGTTTCGTACGTCCCCGGCTCCAGCAGCGGCATGGAAGTGGCCAGTCGCTCCGTTTCCGGCGACCGCGTCGAGGCGTATCCACGCAGGCTGCAGATCCTCGTGCAGGACGAGACCATCGACCTCACGGGCGAAGAGCTGCAGTCGTTCCCCGGCGTGACGCTCCAGTCGAGTGAAGGCGAGTTCCGCATGCTCGATGCGTCGTTCGCGCGCGATGTTGCGCGGCCGTACGCGACGCAACGGATCACCGTCGAGAACGTGACGCTCGACCTCCGCTGGTCCGCCGACGCCACCGTTTCTCAGCCTGCACACATCACCGGAATGGTCGTTCGAGCGACCGACCAGGTGCGTGTCATTCGCAACCAGACGACCTACGGCGTGGTCTCGCTGTTCGGTTATGGCGTCGGGGTCTACGACCTCAACGCCGTCGACTCCAACGACGCGCCGGAGAAGCCGCACGGCTACAAGCCCTTGCGCGAGCAGGTCCGTGTGACGCGTGCGCAACTGCGCCCCGAATGCGGCGCGGCCGACACGAACGCGATTCCCGATCTCACCTTCTCACCCGACGCCACGATCGTCACGCGCGCCGGCACGAACGCGTTGCACGTCCTCGCGCTCGATGCGTCGCGCGGCGTGCTCGATCTGACGATCGATCCGTCGTCGGATGCGAGCCCGTGCGGCGAGCGCGCGCCGATCGGCCTCCTGCTGCGCGACGACGCGCGTCTCGCCAAGCTGCGCGAGCGTTTCATCCAGCACACGAATCGCGCGCCCTTCGTCCGCTTCACCGGCGCCGCGCGCCATCGCCCTGCAAACGCAGACACCCAGCGCGACTACATGCTCATTCCGGCGAACGAATATGGCCTGCTCGTCGTCGAGATCGCCGGCGACCCGCCGCCGGTACTCGTGCCGTCGTACACCCCGCTGCAGCCGATCCATCTCGTCGACGTGATCTGGATTCCGCACGGCGCCTATGCGGCGCGCGCGATCCCGAATAGCAACCTCGCCACCGTCACCGACGGCGAAGGGCACGTGCTCCTCGTCGATCTGACGCGCATCGACGAACGATGGAACGGCGCCGCGCTGATTCCGTCCGACGAGCTGTTCGCGACGGCGAAGTCGGTGCTCGAGGAGAACATCCACACGCCCGATCCGCGTATCGTGTGGCGCTCCGCGAGGCCGCTCGCGGGCGGCACGCTCGCACCGGGCGTCGATGCGAACACCGGATTCGTATTCGCAGGCAAGCTGCTCGAAAAAGCGACGAGTGTGATCGCGGCCACCGATCCCAGAGTGCGGCTCATCGATCTAACGCACCGTGCCGAGCTGCACGCGGTACCGGCCGCGTTCCGCGTCGAGTTGAGCCTGCCGGGCGCGGCGAACGAGTCGATGCCGGAGGGTTTGCTGACGTTCGACATCGATAGCGAGCGCCGCGGGGTGAAGACGGAAGACACGCCGGACGGCTGGCCGCGCGCGCATCTCGAGCGGCTGCAGTTCCATCGCGCCATTCCCGGAGCGGCGCGCCATCAGCGCGGCTTCAATCGCTGGATCAGCGATCCCGTCGTCGCCCTGCCGGACGTACGCGCATCGAAGGACTACACCTGGCCGGCGGGCGTCGACAAGGCCGCCGAAGGTTGTTACGCGTGCGACCGACCTGCGGTGATCGCGGATGATTCCACTGTGCGCGAGATCTTCGCGCTCGGCGACCGCTTCCGCTTGCGACCGAGCAGCGGCGCGTTCGCGAACTCGCCGTATCGGCATCTCGCCGAACGGCGCCGGCTCGAGACCGTCGTGCCCGCGACCGCCGCTGACGTCGTGCATCCGCCGCGCATGCTCACTGCCGCGCAATACCCCGCGGTGGCGGGCGGCATGTTGCAGGGCACGACCCATCTGCACAGCGGCGAGCTCGAGACCAGCGTCACCGACTTCGATTTCGGCGGACGCGCCGGATGGAACGTCGCCATCACGCGCACCTATCGCTCGCGCACCGTCGGCTTATCGCCGCTCGGCGCCGGATGGGACGCGTCGATCTTTCAGCGCCTGCGGGTACTGCCCAATGGCGACGTCGAATATCGCGACGGTACGGGAGAAGTGTGGCTCTTCCGGCCGCAGGGCGCTGGACGCTACTCCGCGCCGATCGGACTGTTCCTCAATCTCACGAAGACCGAGCGCGGTTACGCCATGATCGATCAGGCGCAGCGTCTGACGACGTTCGACAGTTTCGGCAGATTGGCCAGCGAGTCGGATGAGTTCTTCGATCCCGCGAAGCCCGGCAGCGGCAACAACATTCACTATCTCTACGGCGGCGACGGGCGTCTCGCCGCCATCGTCGATCCGGTCGGCCGCCGCACCACGCTTGCGTGGAACGCGAACGGCCTGCTCGCGGAGATCGCCGACTGGCGGGCGCGGAAAATTACGTACGAATACGACGCGCACCGCCGCCTCACGCGCGTGCATCTTCCGGAGGTCACGAATACGTCCGGCGCGCGGCCGCGCATCGCGTACAGCTATCAGGACGCGGGCTCGTCGCTGAACGATCGCCTCGAGCTGGCCACCAATCTCACGTCCATCAAGGATCCGAAGGAAGTCCTCGGCAGCGGTTCTCCGCGCGTGACGTTCGTCTATCCCTCGAATGGCGTCGATCGCGATCGCGTCGTACGGCAGGAGTGGGGGAGCGGCGAGTTCGCCACCATCGCCTACGATCTCCCCGCCCACGCCACCGTCAAAGACATCCTCGGCCAGGAGCGACGTTACACGCTCACCGCGAACGTCACGAACGACCTTCGCGCCGATCGCGCACACGTCACCGCAATCACGGAAGTGGGTGTGCCGGTGTGGAGCGGTGCGGCGTTCGGACAACTGCCGGCATCTTTGCTTGCAGGCGCTCCTGCATTGTCGACGGTGGATCGCACGCGCACATTCGCGTTCGTGAACGGCGCATTGCAGTCATCGAAGATGGACGGCGTCGTCGAGACCAGTGTCGCGTATCAAGCGGCGACCGCGGGCGTCGGCATGCTGGTGAAGTCCACCACGACCACGCCCGCCGCCAGTGCGCCATCGAACGTCATTCCGCCAGCGATGCCGATTGCGCGCACGATGCACTATCAGCCCGGCTCGAACTTCCTCGCGTCCATCGAAGCGGGCGGAAAAACGATCCACTCGGTTGAGCCGCATCGCGGCAACACCACGCCTACGACGACCAACAGCGACATCGTGTCGCGGCAAACGTTCGACGATCACGGCCTCGTCACGGTGGCGACATCGACTGGCGGTACCGACACGGCCAGCGCGGGCGCGAAAGAAGCGATCGAGTATTTCGATGACACCGCGGCGCTGCATGCGCGCGGGCTGCCGCGCCGTCTACGCGCCGGTGACGGCACGGACGCGCTCGACACCACGATCGAATACCCGAGCGCGGCGCAGACGCGTGAAATCGATCCGCGTGGCGTGATCACCACGACCGATCTCGATGCGTGGCAACGGCCCGTGTTCGTGCGCGTCGAACGTCCCGGCGATCCGCTATCGCTCGAGCAGTCGTTCCACTACGACGCCACCGGGCGTCTCGAGCGCACGACGAAGAAGAAAGACGCGGAGCTCGTGGTCACGAGCGACACGTACGACGTCATGGGCCGCCGCACTTCATCGAGTACGACCGGCATGGCCACGGTCGGTTCGGTCACCATGCGCACGGCGTACGACCTCAACTCGCGCGCGATTACGACGACGCACGCGGGAGGCGCGACGACCAGGAGTGAGCTCGACTCGCTCGGACGCACCAGACGCACCGTCACGCAAACCGGCTCGAGTCCGATCGAGCAACAGTTTGCGTACGACCTGGCCGGGAATCGCGTGTTCGCGACCGACATGCTGACCGCGTCGGCGAGCGCGTTCGATGCGCACGGCCGCGCGGTAGCCACGCGCGCGATGGACGGCACGCTCACGACGGCTGCGTTCGACGAATGGAACCGGCCGAAGAACGTGCGCAGCCTCGCTGATGACGCGGCGACGACGGTCGCGGAGTCGTCCTACGCATTCACGGACGCGGGACGCGCGAAGGCGATCATCACGACGATCGATGCCGGCGTACAGCGGACGATCGCATATGGCTGGGACGGCGCCGGCCGCACCACGCGTACGGCTGTCGGAGGTCGCGCGTCGTCCGCGGTGTTCGATCTCGCGGGACGGATGCAGTCGCACGCCGCCGGCGCGGGAAACATCGGGGCCTTGACGGAGATCTTCGAGCGTTCCGTAGTGAAGGCGAACAGTGGCGATCTGCCGGTTACGATCGAGTCGAGCGAAAAGAGCGGCGCCGTATACACGTCATCGATGGAACGGAACACCACTGGCGACGTGGTGCGCGAGAATGTCGCGTCGCTGGAATGGCAGCGCCGTTTCGACGAGCTCGGGAATGTGACGCAGGCGACTGTGCCCGGCCGGCCTGCGACGAACTGGAAAGTCGACGCACGCGGCGCGGTGGAAACTGAAACGAAACCTGACGGCGCGACCCATCAGTTCGCCTATGACGCCATCGGCGCGCAAACCAACTTCACCGATCCGACGTCCGAAGCGACGAACACGGTGGCGGATCTGATCGGCAGGCCGCTGACGCGCACGTACCCCGACGGCACGACGGAAAAGTTCGAGTGGGAAGGCTCGCGCCTCAAATCCAGCACGGATCGCCAGAACCGGATTCAGGTTTACCGGTACAACGAAAAAGGCCAGCTCCGCGAGATTCATGACGGTGCGGGCACGCCGATCGATTTGTGGTCTTACGACAATGCGGGACGGCTCGTGTCATGGAAGAACGCCGACGCGGAGATCACGTGGGGTCAGTTCGACCTCGACGGCAATCCGAAGCAGACCACGCAGGTGCGTTTCGCGAACGCAAGCGGTCTGTCGGCGTCGCCCGTGGTGCTCGACGAGTTGACGCAACAGCATCGCTGGAACGAACATGGCGAGCGCGTACAGTTCTCCATGCCTGCATCCGGCGACGCCGGTGCGGGCTGGACGAAGTGGCTGCGCCAGACCTTCGATGCGATGGGAAATGTGACCGGAATCGCGCGCGCCGACGATGAGACGGCGACGACCAGTGTGCCGGTCATGACGGCGAACTATCGCGCGGCCGGCCGGCCGGACGTCCGAAGCGTGTTCACCGCTGGTTCGCCGATCGTTCGCACGTACGACTACGACGCCGCGACATCACTGCTCTCACGCGTCGATGTGAGCGTGAACGGTCAAACGATCGCTGGCAGCGAAGTCGCGTACGACGGGCTCCAGAAATCGCAATCGCGGCTTCTCGGCATCTCGTCCGGTGAACGCTTCACGCGGTACGTCTACGACGATCGCAGCCGCCTAGCGGCATCCGTCTTCGGAACGCGCGCGGCGGCAAACCCGTCAGCGGCGATTCCGGGTCGCGCGCGAGAGTTGCTCACCCCCGCCGACTTCCGCACTGCGCAGGAGCGCACGCCGGCGCTCGAGTCGGCCATCGGTCCGCCCACATCGACTTTCGCGGAGCAACCAGGTGGCGGTCACAAGATCGCGAGGATGGAGCAGGGTCCGCTCGTCCTGCCATTCGCGTACGACGGCGCGGAGCGCATCGACGATGGCCGGTTCATCTACGCGTTCGACGTAAAGGGACGCCTCATCAGTGCGACGGAGAAGAGAAGCGGCCCGCCACTGCGCCGTGCCATCTACAGCTACAGCGGCACGGGCCGCCTCGTCGGCCGTCGCGCCGAATACGCGACGATTCCTGGCGAGTGGAAACTCGAAGAAGACACGACGTTCGCGTGGGACCCGATCAGCGACCGCTTGCTCGCCGTCTATCGCGCGGGTGCGACCGAGACTCCGCTCAAGCAGATCATTCACGGCGACTCAGCCTACGACGACCCGCTCGAAGTTACGTCGGGTACCGGCCGCCTGTACCCGATCTACGACGAAGCCGCCGCCGGCTCGCTGCAGGCCGTGCTCGATGATCGCGCGGAGCTCGTCGTGCGCAACATCCCGAACGATCCCTACGGTGCCGACGACGTCACGCTCGCCGGCGTCGCCATCGACGCTGTCAACATCACGGCGACGACCGATACCATCGAAGTGACGCTACACGCCACCGAAGCGCTCGACCCGTCCACCATCACCACCGGCGCACGCCTGGCCCTCGTCGATGCCACCGGCGCGCTCGTCCGCCTCGCCCCCGCCGTCCCCTCCCTCAGCGACCCCTTCACCATTCGCTGGACCATGACCGCCGCGGAGTGGAGCACGTTCACCGCCGCCGCCGCACCCCCGGCGACGGCGCTTTCCATCGCGGCCACCAATACCCTCCGCGCCAGCGCATGGTCCGCCTCCACCCCCATCCTCCCGCCCCCCGATTGGGCGCCGGCCTTCGCGTCCCCCGCCCTTCCGTTCGAAATCCGTGAGCCTCTCGCGTCCGTCACCGCGTCCCTCGCAAGCGCCACCCGCATTTCCCTCTACGACATCCCCATCCTCCCGGTCCTCGGCGCCACCTCGGCCACCCCACTGGACGACATCGCCGCCGCTCGCTTCCACGCGCATCCGCTGACGGATCCGTTGACGGGGCTGAACTATGTTCGCAATAGATGGTTCGATCCGGGGACGGGAACTTGGCTCTCGCCGGATCCGAAGGGATACGTCGACAGCTCCAACCTTTACGCGTTCGCCGGCGGCGACCCGGTCAATGGAAGAGACCCGACAGGATTAGCGAAACAGGCGTCCTGCCTTGGCTTCGGAACGAAGTCCTGTGGTGATCTCGGTCGTGAGATCACTGAGGACGTCGTTGAGTCGATCGGTTTCGACGAAGTCTTCGACACGGGTAGTCCGGAGATCGACGCGAAACTAAGCAAATATTCGAAAGCGTCCGTCCGCCTGGCCATGTCGCCCGGGAACTACGCGCTTGCTAATGGTGAGTTGGGTGGTGAGATTGCCTATCGGATGGAACGATCGACCTTCCACGGCGAACAAGCGTTCGATGGAAGCGTTGACGATGCGTTACTCATTGCTGGTGCGATGGGCGAGGCGGCGGTTGTTGTGGCGCCGCTGGGAACTCTAGAAGGTGGGATATCAAGGGTAGCTAAGCCGCGAACGACTCAAACGAAAGTTACACCCACGAGTGGCAACACACCTCAGGCTGCAATGGGAACTCGGGTGCATGCAGAGCAAGCGAATCTGCGCCGCCAAACGGATGTCTTTGATGCGGTGAACGAACCGATCAGAGACTTAAGCGGCAATGCGATCCGAGTGCCGAGACGAGTTGATCTACGCACCGGTGCGCCCGTGACCGCGAGGGGTACACAAGTCGCGCGTCCGGACGCTGTCAGCTACGGCCGGTTGCTCATCGTCGACGACAAACCTCTAGGTAGAAACGTTCTCGTAAAAGATCGCCAAGAGATGATTCGGTTCATTCGTGCCTTTGAAGCGAGAGAAGGCAGGTTGCCCAAGACGATTGGTATTCAAGTCTATGACCCAACAACAGGGTTACCTGTTCGGACAGACCTGTACACACCGGATCACTTTTTGCCTAAGGCTGTCGGACGATGAGCAATAAAGACGTCCTGCAAATCGCGGAGATCCCGTACGACACTGGCGAAATCCACTTTCGGTACAGCAGATATCTTGCAAGCGATAGAACAAAATGGATCAAACACGGCTTGTTCCGGGCGTATCACAAGAATGGGCAAGTGGCCAGCGAAGGTGAATACGAAGACGGGGTGGAAGTTGGTGTGTGGCGGGATTATCATGAAAATGGCCAGATCGCAGCTGAGGGCGAATACAAGCGCGGCAAAGAGAGTGGTCGGTGGCGTTATTGGACGAGCAATGGCGACATTGAGAGAGAGGCGATCTACTTCGATGGTGTTCCCTCCGCGCCAGCCTGAGCTTCTTCGCATCCTCGTGAGTTGAATCTCCCTCGCCAGTGGGCCGGCTAAGTCGGTGTTGCGGTCTGACACGGCCGCGCCGTTGCAAGGCTACGCGCGCTTCCGCGCGCTCGGGTGTCGCAAGCAATCACGTGAACAGCTGCGAGGCAAATTTGGCGCGGCCGTGCAGCCGAACACGGACTTAGCCGGACACGGTTCACTGCGGCCTCACGCGCGCCACCCGCGCGATCGCGCGCCGCCGGGCGCGGCACGGTTCGTCGTTAAACTCGGATGCATCGCAACGAGCGGCACACTTTGAGCCTGCCCCGGTTTCGTGGACGGGTTAGTTGTGATGTGCCAGGACGTTGTTCCTTAGAGCGGGTTGCTCATCCGGGCGACTTTCGTCAATCTGAAAGCTCTTCAAACGAACAGGTTGACAGGAAGGGCCCGGATGAACGTGCACAAGAATGCGCGAAGCTGCCC